>DBFRVO010000037.1:0-42956 GCA_048503295.1 Collinsella aerofaciens
CCCTATTCTTCTTTCCGGACATGCCGTCCTCCGATCTCCCGGGGCCGGCCGATCCGGCCCTCAGGGTATCGGGTTCCCACATTCATCCGCACATGTGCGGATGAATGTGGGAAGTGTTCGGATGAAGTTGATAATCAAGGCAGCAAACTGGAATTTTAAATTAGTCTTTGCAAATAACCTTTGAACCTTCACCATCAATTACAATTCCCTGACGATTGTTAATTGGGCATAGATTCAAATCCGAAAACTCAGTCATTATTTTCTCGGTAACTTTCTTAAATGGTGCTGTAAGATAATGCGGAAGAACATAGACATCAATCAAATCAAGCCCTGCTTCATCTTCTTGTGAGTAGTCCTCTGGCTTTTCATCCATTTGCTCGATATATTGGATGCTTGGAGCGCATACAATCGCACCTGCCGATTCACCAATCATCAGTTTTCCCTTTGCTAATTCTTTCTTCAACAGCTCATCCGTTCCCGTTTTACGGAGCTGGTCTATAAGGAAAAAAGAATTTCCGCCGGTAAAATAGATCACATCCGCATCTTCAAAAAGAGACTTTATCGTTGAATAAGCCTCCGTTGAAATATCAATTTCAGTTACGATTGCTCCCAACTTTTTGAATAATTTTTGAGCCGAGCCGACATAACCGGTGTAGCCTTCACGCAGCGAAGCTGTTGGAATAAATGCGACTTTTTTATTTTCAATTTCTTCCTTTATTAGACTTCCTACACTTGAAAAGTGCGAACATAAAAAAATTTTCATCAATATTCTCCTTCATATATAAATTCTTATTTGTTGAACTAGGCCGTGTATACCATACTCTCCAATGAAAGAACGCCCTGATATAACGTAATTTGCTCTTTTCCTACGTACGTGCGTACACACTCCACAGGAATTCTAAGGGCCCTGCCCCCTTAGCACACGGACTTTGGAACAAAGACTAGTGTGTTACGCCTTGCCAGAGGTGTACAGGCTCCCGGTACGCACGTACGCAGCAATTGCCATCAATGCGCCATATAAGTGGCGATCAAGTTCGCATAAAGCGACCTTGGTTCCGCAAAATAAAAGGCAGGATACCATCACCACGATGATATCCTGCCTCTGTTCGTTCCTGTTTACCGTTCCGAGTAGCCCTTCCGCAGAATTTCCGATAAACAAAAAACGTACCCGAACCCTTTCTCGTAAAAGAATCGGGTTCGAGTACGAACTGAATGGTGGTGCAATAAAAAACCACCACAAAGGTACTGCTCCCTTGTGGTGGTTTTGGGTTAGAGCTAGAGGGTGTGGCCGTAGGCGTTGGCAGCCTTGATGGCGGCGGCGAATTTTTCGTCGGTGAAGGGCTCGGGGTTGCCCTGCTTCCACTCGTTGGTGGCGTGCGCGTGCTCGCACAGGGCAGGGATATCGGCCTCGGAAAGCCCGACCTGCTCAAGCGTCACGGGTAGCCCCATCTGCTTGTTAAAGGCGGCGTAGCGCTCGAGGTTCTCGGTATCGCCCGTATAGGCAAACAGTACCAGCACGCCCAGGCTCACGACCTCGCCGTGTAGGTAGGAGCCCTCGCGCGGAATGCTGCAGGTGGCGTTGTAGAACGCGTGCGCTACGCTCGAGTTGTAGTAGTAATCGTTCTGGTTGGTCAGGTTGGAAACGTAGCCCGTGTTGACTACGATGTCGAGCGCGATCTGTTTGACGGCTTCGGTCGACTGGTTCTGGTGTACGTCCTCAAGACCCTGGACGCCGTAGGTAAACAGCGGCTCGGAGCAGGTGTGGGCGAGTGCTAGGCCAAGACCGGCGGTGTGCTCCAAATTACCGGCGCTCGTGGCGTACTCGACCTCGGGCTGCTTGGACAGGGCATCGCCCACGCCAGCCCAGAAGTACTCCGCCGGAGCCTCGGCGATGATCTTGGGATTGATGAAGATGTGCGCGGGTCGGTTGGGGTATGAATAGCCCTCGAGCGAGCCGTCGTCGTTGTACACGACGGCAATGGCGGTCGCGGCGGAGCAGTTGGAACAGATCGTCGGGACCGTAAAGACGATCTTCTTGAGCTCGATGGCTGCGGTCTTCACGGTGTCGAGCGCCTTGCCGCCGCCGCAAGCAATGAGCACGTCGGCTTCCTGGCAGGCAGGGGAGTTCACAACCTTGGCAATATTGGCACGCGTACTGTTGGTGCCATAGACGCGCGTCTCCAGGACCTCGACATCGGTACCTTCAAGTGCCGCCTCGATGCCCGGCAGCGCTGCAGCCAGTGCCCGCTTGCCACCGATGATCGCGACCTTGGTCGCTCCGTACTCGGCCAGCGCGCCGGGCAGTTCGTCAAAGCAATCTTCGCCGACGGTATAGTCGCTCATTCCAATTGTGCGCATAGGTACCTTCTTTCGTGAGATGGAGTGCTTTCAGGTATTTTGCTCCTAGAGAATGCTCGCGACCACGATAAATTTCTAAAATATGAAACCAATGTTGAGGGTTTTTCGCCGGCGCGGAACGTGCTAGCATACACCGCATGAGCATTGATGGGGACGAGTAGTCGGCCGTCCGCATGCTACAGAGAGCGGGGAGCGCTGAGAACCCGTGCATGCGACCGATGAAAATCACCCCGGAGCTGCGGTCCCAACGGATGTGCCGCACAGGCACATCTTAGTAGATATCGCCGAGATGGTCGTCGATACAGGCCAGCCGAGTAACGGATGCGAGCGCGCGATTACGCGGGCGAGGGCATCTAAGCTGGGTGGTTAAGCGAAGAGCTTTTGCGGGCGTACAGCTCGTTTTGTGGCGCTTCGTCCCAGCTTGTAGGGACGGGCGCTTTTTTGGTGCCCAATGGGCGTGCGCGCCCACGACATGAAAGGGGTACCGTGGCAAACGAGTACAAGCAGACGATGAATCTGCCCAAGACCGGTTTTCCCATGCGTGCCGGTCTTTCCAAGTCCGAGCCCAAGCGACTCAAGGACTGGCAGGACAACAAGGTCTACGAGCAGGTTCTGAAGAAGAACGAGGGTCACAAGAAGTTCGTGCTGCACGACGGCCCTCCGTACGCCAACGGTCCGATCCACATCGGCCATGCCATGAACAAGATCTCCAAGGACATGATCAACCGCTACTGGATGATGCAGGGTTATGAGGTTCCCTATGTCCCCGGTTGGGACTGCCACGGCCAGCCGATCGAGCACAAGGTCGAGGAGAAGCTCGGCACCGAGAAGTTCAACCAGACCCCCACGGCCAAGATCCGTGAGCTCTGCAACGAGTTCGCTGTCGAGAACATCGAGCTGCAGAAGGCCGGCTTCCGTCGTCTGGGCGTGCTCGGCGACTGGGACAACCCCTACCTGACGCTCTATCACCAGCACGATGCCGCCGACATCGAGGTCTTCAAGGCCATGTTCGATAAGGGCATGATCTATCGCGGCCACAAGCCGGTTCACTGGTGCAAGCACTGCCACACCGCGCTAGCCGAGGCCGAGATTGAGTACTCCGACGAGACGAGCCCGTCCATTTTCGTGCGCTTCGAGATGACTTCCAAGCCCGCCGGCCTCGAGAACTTCGACGGCCCGGTTGACTTTATCATCTGGACGACCACGCCGTGGACCATCCCCTCCGACCAGGCCGTTTCCCTCAAGCCCGGCGCCGCCTACGTTGCCGTTGAGCACGATGGTCGTGCCGAGGTCATGCTCGAGGACCTGGCTCCCAAGTGCTGTGAGGAGTTTGGCTGGGAGTACACCCCGGTTATGGTCGACGGCAAGCCCTATGTGGTTCCCGCCGAGACCTTCCACCACATCCACTACAAGCAGCCGATCTTTGACGGTGTCGAGGGTGTGGCGCTGCTGGCCGATTACGTCGGTGTCGATGACGGTACCGGTATCGTCCACAACTCGCCCGGCCACGGCGTCGACGACTACTTTGCCTGCCTCAAGGAGGGCATCACCGACATCTGCATGCCGGTCGATGACGACGGCAAGTTCTACACCGGTGAGGAGTTTGGCACCGGTGGCCCCTTCAGCGGCATGGATACCGACGAGGCCAACCCGCATATCATCGAGTTCCTGCGCGAGCGCGGCACCCTAGTCCTCGAGAAGAAGATCACGCACAGCTATCCGCACTGCTGGCGCTGCAAGCACCCGGTGCTCTTCCGTGCTACCGACCAGTGGTTCGTCTCGATGGATAAGACCGGTTTGCGCGAGCAGGCTGGCAAAGAGGTCCGCGAGAACGTCAAGTGGTATCCGGCCCACGCGGCAAACCGCATCGGTGCCATGGTCGAGCAGCGTCCCGACTGGTGCATCAGCCGTCAGCGCAACTGGGGCGTGCCTATCCCCAGCTACACCTGCGCCGACTGCGGCGAGAAGGTCATGAACGACGCCACGCTCGACGCCGTCATCAAGCTCTTCCACGAGAAGGGCTCCGACGCCTGGTTCACCGACGCTCCCGAGAGCTACCTGGGCGAGGCCTGCGTCTGCCCCAAGTGCGGCGGTCATCACCTCAAGGCCGATAAGGACATCCTCGACGTGTGGTGGGATTCCGGCGTCTCCTGGAAGGCCGTCTGCGAGTACCGTCCCGAGCTGGAGTATCCGGCGGATGTGTACCTCGAGGGCTCCGATCAGCACCGCGGTTGGTTCCAGAGCTCGCTGCTCACCTCGGTGGGTGCCAACGGCCATGCTCCGTACAAGGCGGTCGTCTCGCAGGGCTTCACACTCGATGGTCAGGGCCGCAAGATGTCCAAGTCGCTCGGCAATGTTATTGACCCCAATAAGGTCTGCGACGAGATGGGCGCTGACATCATCCGTCTCTGGGTTGCCTCCGTCGACACCAGCTCTGACGTCTCCATCGACCACGAGATTCTCGCTCGTACGTCCGATGCCTATCGCCGTTTCCGCAACACGCTGCGCTTCTTGCTCTCCGAGCTCGAGGGTCAGTTTGAGCCCGAGACCGACGGCGTCGCCTTTGCCGACCTGCTGCCGCTCGACAAGCTCATGGTTGCCCGTCTGACCCAGGTCCAGGCCGAGGTCGACGACGCCTACGCCAGCTATGAGTTCCCGCGCGCCTACCGTGCGCTCTATGACTTCGTGGTTACCGAGCTTTCCAACGTGTACCTCGACGCCCTGAAGGACCGTCTGTACTGCGATAAGCCCGGCTCGCTCGAGCGCCGCAGCGCCCAGACCGTGCTGGCCGAGCTCTTCTCGATGCTCATGCGCGACCTGCAGCCGATCCTGTCCTACACGGTTGACGAGGCCATGGCATATGCGCCCGCTGGCTGCGTCGATCACCAGAAGTACGCCGCGCTGCTCGATTGGTACAAGTCACCCATCACGGTCGACGAGGCCAATGAGTTCGAGGGCGTGCTCGAGGCTTCGCTCGAGCTCCGTAGCGCCGTGACCAAGGCCCTTGAGGATGCCCGTTCTGCCGGCACCTTCACCAAGAGCCAGCAGGTCCGCGTCAAGGCGGTCGTTCCCGCCGAGATGTACGCGCTGCTGACCGGTGATAAGGCCGTCGATCTGGCCGAGTTCTACATCGTCTCCGATGTTGAGCTGACTCAGGGCGAGGAGCTCTCCGTCTGCATTGATGCTGCCGAGGGCGAGTGCTGCGACCGTTGCTGGAACTACCGCACCACCGTTGGCGAGTACAACGGCCACGCACATATCTGCAAGCGCTGCGCTGACGCTTTGTAGTTACGCGGTTTTACCAAACCGCGTAACCGGTTGACGCTGCAAACCCGCCAGAGCGGCAATCTGCCTTTCAGCTTCGGCAGCATGATCAAAAGATCTATGCCGCCTTGCTTCAAGGCACTTTGCTCGCTCTGGCGGGTTTTCGCTGTCGGTAACGAATCATCGGTTATTTCGTTGCTGGTCAATATAAGATATTGCTTTGCGTTAAACGTTATTCGATGTTCTTGAGGGTAGGGGATTTCTTTGGGTCGTGCTGGTGATATGACGCCGCCTTTGCGTTGGCGGTTGGGTGTTGCTGGTGGGGTGGCGCTGGTTGTGCTGCTTGTTGACCAGTTGACCAAGCTTGCGGTTCGTGCCGTGGGCGATGCGCTGCATGTGACCGTCATCCCCGGCGTGATCGACTTCCTGTTTGTCCGCAATATCGGTGCTGCCTTTAGCATGGGCGAGGGGCATGGCATCGCGTTTGCCGTGCTGGCGTTGGCGGTCATTATCGCTATTGCCGTGTACCTCGTTCGTGCGCCCCAGCTCGCCCATCTTGAGGTTGTGGGCATGGCGATGGTTGCGGGCGGTGCTATCGGCAACGCTATCGATCGTTTGGCCTTTGGCTTCGTGACCGATTTTATTGCCACCACCTTCATCGACTTTCCCGTCTTTAACGTGGCCGATATTGGCATCACCGTAGGCGTCGTGCTTGCCCTCATCGGCTACATGTTCTTGAGCCCTGCTGCCCGCGAAGTCGATGCGACTGCCGAGCTCAATGCCCGTGATGAGGCCCGCGCCAAGCGCAAAGCCAAGCAGCGTGGGGAGCGTGCCCGCAAGATTCGCGAAAGGAATGAGCGTTAATGGCCGACATCCATATTCTTGTTGCCGACGATTGCTCTGGCCAGCGTCTCGACGCCTTTCTGGGTGCCAACGACGGCTGCCCCACGCGCTCTGCCTGCGCGCATCTGATCGAGGGCGGCGCCGTAATCGTGAACGGCGAGACCTGTCTGTCAAAAAAGTATGCCGTACGCGCCGGTGACCGCATCTCGGTCGACCTGCCCGAGCCGCACGATCCCACCGATGTGATTCCCGAGGCCATCCCGCTCGACATTCGCTATGAGGACGACTATCTCATTGTGCTCTCCAAGCAGCGCGGGCTGGTGTGCCATCCCGCCCACGGCCACGAGAGCGGCACGCTTGCGAACGCCTTGGTCTACCACTGCGGTATCGATCATCTTGGTACCGTGCAGGGTGAGGACCGCCCCGGCATCGTGCATCGCCTGGATCGCGATACCTCGGGCCTTATGCTCGCGGCAAAAGACGACGACACCCAGCGCGCGCTTCAAAATCTCATTCGCACGCGTACGCTCGACCGCCGCTATATCACGCTTGTCCACGGGCACATCGCCATGGACGAGGGCACCATCAATACCGGTATCGCCCGTTCTACGCGCGACCGCGTCAAGATGGGCGTTTCGGACGACCCCTTTGCCCGTCAGGCCATTACGACATTTAAAGTCCTCGAGCGCTTTGATTCCACGCGCTTTGACGATGGTTATACGCTCGTTGAGTGCCATCTGTTTACCGGTCGCACGCACCAGATTCGCGTGCATATGCGTCATATCAACCACGCCTGCGTGGGCGATCCACTCTACGGCAAGTGCGATGCGCGCGCCGACCAGGGCCTGACCAGGCAGTTCCTTCATTCCTGGCGCGTGGCGTTCGACCATCCCGTGACGGGGGAGCGCATTGAGTGCCGCGACGAGTTGCCGTGGGATCTCGCTGCGGTTCTCGACGATCTGGCTCCGCGCTCGCTCGGTCGCACGGCCGTTGGAGATGAAATCGTTCCGCAGCTCGGTCTTCTCGAAGCCTAGCCAGTATTAGGTGGTTTCTTGAACTCGGTAAGCCTGCGGTAAGATATACGATTGTTTACGTTACGCGTTGCTGGGAGCCTGCATGCTCGCCTTTTTACAAACCAACACACCCATCGTGATCTTCAACCAGATTGTCGTCACGCTGCTCACGGTCTGCTTTCTGTACCAGGTGGTCTTCTTTGTCATTGGCGCTCTTCGTGGCGAGGTCGCGCCTCCCAAGGCCAAAAAACTCCATCGCTATGCCTTTTTTATCGCGGCGCATAATGAGGAGGCCGTGATCGCCAACCTCGTTCGCTCCATCAAGGACCAGGATTATCCGTCCGAGCTCATCGAGGTTTTCGTGGTCGCCGATGCCTGCACCGACAACACGGCGCAGCTCGCGCGCGAGGCCGGTGCCATTGTTTACGAGCGCAATGACCTGGCCCGCAAGGGCAAGAGCTGGGTCATGGACTTTGGCTTCGACCGCATTCTCAACGAGTATCCCGACACGTTTGAGGGCTACTTTATCTTCGATGCCGATAACGTTATCTCCCGCGATTACGTTTCCAAGATGAATGATGCCTTTGACCAGGGCTTCCATGTGGTCACGAGCTATCGCAATTCCAAGAACTTCGGCAGCTCGTGGATCTCGGCTGCTAATGCCACGTGGTATCTACGCGAGGCGCGCTTCCTCAACAACGCGCGTAATATCTGCAAGACGTCCTGCGCTGTTTCGGGTTCGGGTTACCTTATCTCGTCAAGCGTTATCGAGGGCATGCACGGTTGGCAGTTCCACATGCTGACCGAGGACATTCAGTTCACTACGTTCTGCGCTATTCACGGTATTCGCATTGGCTATGCGCCGGCGGAGTTCTTTGACGAGCAACCCGTGACGTTCAAGGCATCCTGGAAGCAGCGTATGCGCTGGACCAAGGGCTTTTACCAGGTGTTCTTTACCTACGGTAAGCATCTGGTCAAGTCGACGTTCCGCTATCATCGCTTTGCCGCCTACGACATGTTCATGACGATCGCCCCGGGTATGCTGCTATCGCTGATCTCGATGCTCGCTAATGCGACGTTCTTGATTGTGGGTGGCCTTTCGCATGGTTTCTTGGCTACCGAAGTCGAGATGCAGGCGTGCGCCGCTTCGCTCATTATGACCTTCGCCATGATGTATCAGACCTTTTTTATCCTGGCGCTGCTCACGACTATCTTTGAGTACAAGCACATTCACTGCGCGCAAAAGTGGCGTCTGGTGACTAACCTGTTTACCTTCCCGATCTTTATGTTCAGCTATATCCCCATCACGGTGGCCGCGCTGTTCCTGAAGGTCGACTGGGTGCCGACGCAGCACGCCGTCAACGTTACCCTTGACGAGGTCATGCAAGGCGCCAAATAACCACCACCAAAACCACCGCAAAGGGGACAGGCACCTTTGTGGTGGTTTTTGCTTTTGCGATGCAGCTCGAGGAGGAGTCCGATGGTCTATATCCCGTTTTGGATTTGCATCTTTGCCGGCGTGGCAATTGATGCCCGAGAGCGACGGTTTCCCAATGGGCTTGCCGGCGCATGTGCCGTGACGGCGTTGGCGGGCGTTTGGCTCGAGCTCGGTTTGAACACAGCGCTTGACCACGCCGGTCTTGCGGTCATCGTCTACCTTGGCCTTGTGCTTACCGAATCGCTCTGGCGTAGAGTTCGCCACGCTCCTGGCATTGGCATGGGGGACGTCAAGGCACTCTTTGCCCTTTGTACCTTCGATTCCCTGGGCGGCGTTGTCGCGTTTGCGTTTGCGCTCCTGACCCTTGCCGTCGCTTGCCTCATCGCAAAATCGCGCTCCCTGCCATTGCTCCCGTTTTTAGTGCCGATTTTTGCCATAATCGAGGTCGTGGGCTGCACTTTGTAACCGATTGCGCATCCTTTTTAAGGAGCATGCCATGGAATCTAATCAAGAAACGGCCGTCATTAAGGCGCGCATGGACCGTATTCCCTCGGCGTTGTCGCCCGAGCTTGTCGAGCGCATTGCCGCCGATCGTGCTTCGGGCTATGTCAACCCGTATCGTTGCAACGATGATCAGGTCATTCGTCGTATTGATCGCGCCGCCGACAAAGGCACGCTTATGCGTCCGGCGTTTATGCGCGATACCGAAAAGATTCTTCATCTTCCGGCGTACACCCGTTATGCAGGCAAAACGCAGGTCTTTAGCTTCCGTAGCAATGACGATCTGTCACGCCGCGGTTTGCACGTGCAGCTCGTCTCCCGCATTGCGCGCGATATCGGTCGCGCCCTGGGGCTCAATTGCGATCTGATCGAGGCGATTGGCCTGGGTCACGACTTGGGACACACGCCTTTCGGCCATGCCGGCGAGCGCTTCCTCAACGATATCTATCATGAGCGTACGGGGCGTTATTTTTTCCATAACGTGCAGTCGGTTCGCGTGCTCGACGCGTTGTATGGCCGCAACGTGTCGCTCCAGACGCTCGACGGCGTGCTATGCCATAACGGCGAGTACGAGCAGCGTGTGTTTGAGCTCTCGGACATGGGCTCCTTTGACCAGTTTGACCAGACGGTTGAGGATTGCATTGCCACGGGCTATAGCGCAATTGAGCATCTGCGCCCCATGACGCTCGAGGGCTGCGTCGTTCGCATCTCGGATATTCTTGCCTACGTCGGTCGTGACCGTCAGGATGCGATCGCGGCGGGCCTGCTTTCGTCCGACGCTTTTGATGATGGCCGGGGCGGTGCCTACAACAGTTGGATCCTCACGCATGCCTCCATCGATATCGTTGAGCACAGCTATGGTAAGCCGCGCATCGAGATGAGCGAGGATCTGTTTGAGGAAATTCGCCGAGCCAAGCGCGAGAACTACGAGAAGATCTATAGCAAGGGCGGTATCGAGGGCGATTCCGAGGCGGAGCTGCGCGAGGCGTTCGTAAAGCTCTACGACCGTTGCCTGCGGGATCTTAACAGTGGCGACGAGTCCTCTTACATCTTTAAGCACCATATTTCGCGCATTGAGCAGCAGCTTTCCTACTATGATCGCACCTATGCCTGGCAGGACGACAAGGATCAAGTCGTGGTGGATTATATCGCGAGCATGACGGACGGTTATTTCTGCGAGCTGACGAGCAAGCTGTTCCCTGGTCTGGAGTTTCCGCACCGTACCTATATTAACGAACGGTAGTTCGTATTAATTCGGTATACTGTTAGTGGAAAACGTTTTTGATTGATACACGGGATGGCTATGGACGACCTTTTTTCTGCTTCGACGCGCGAGCGTTCCTTTCAGAATGCGCCGCTTGCGGTGCGCATGCGCCCCAATTCGCTCGACGAGTACGTGGGCCAGCAAAAGGCCGTCGGTAAGGGTTCATGGCTGCGTGCCGCGATCGAGCACGACGTGCTTTCGAGCGTGATTCTGTACGGGCCTGCCGGTACGGGCAAGACGACGCTGGCCCACATTATCGCCAACCATACCAAGAGCGAGTTTGTTGAGGTCAGCGCCGTCACGGGTACCGTGAAGGACCTGCGTCGTGTGATTGATGAGGCCAAGACGCGCCTGAATACGTACGACCGCCGCACCATTCTATTCATCGATGAGATTCACCGCTTCTCTAAGTCGCAGCAGGATGCCCTGCTGCATGCAGTTGAGAACCGTACCGTCATTATGATTGGCGCTACGACAGAGAACCCGTACTTTGAGGTCAACTCGGCACTGTTGTCGCGCGGGCGCGTGGTGGAGCTTGAACATCTGAAGGATGAGGATATCGCCACGCTTATTGAGCGTGCGCTCGAGGCACCACAGGGCTTGAACGGAAAGTTCTCGGCCGATGAGGATACGGTCAAGACCATTTGCACGCTGGCAGCGGGTGACGCTCGCTCGGCGCTCACGACGCTCGAGCTTGCGAGCGAGATTGCCGTCACGCGTCCCGATACCGAGGGAACGCCAGCGCCTGCGGCGGGGGAGCGCTATCCCATCACCGTGGATGACGTGAAGATTGCCAACCCGCGTCGCGGCTTTACGTATGACAAAAACGGCGACATGCACTACGACATCATCAGTGCGTTCATCAAGTCCATGCGCGGTAGTGACCCCGATGCCACGATCTATTGGCTCGCGCGCATGATCGATGCTGGGGAGGATCCTAAGTTTATCGCTCGCCGCATTATGATTCACGCTTCTGAGGATGTTGGCAACGCCGACCCGCAGGCGCTTTTGGTGGCGCATGCCGCGTTTAAGTCTGCCGAGGTCATTGGCTATCCCGAGTGCCGCATTAACCTGGCTCAGGCTGCACTCTATGTGTGCTTGGCGCCAAAATCCAACGCGTGTGAGGCTTCGATCGATGCGGCGCTGGCCGATATCCATTCTAGTGGGCTTCGCGAGGTGCCGAGTTATCTGCGCGATCGCCATCGCCCGGGCAGCGATGAATACGGTGTGTATGAGTATCCACATGATTATCCCGAAGGCTGGGTCGATCAGCGCTATTTGCCCGAAGGCTTGGAACGCGGTGCATTTTGGCAGCCTGCCGGGCGCGGCTGGGAAGAGTGGCGCGTAGAGCAAAGCGAACGAGACCGCAGCGGGAATGCACCGAGGTAGCTGCTGATAATTTTGTCCCACGTTGCTGCTCTTGGCATGTTCGGTCCCCTTTGGGGTACCATGAAAAGCGTCTGTATTTCGATTCTTCCGGGAGGCTTGTATGAGTCCCATTCAAATCGCCCTGCTGCTGCTCGCTGTTGCTGGCGTGTGGGCCATCGTTGAGCTCGCGCTTACCCTGCGCAAGACCCGCACCGTTGTCGACTCGCTCGATAAGACCGTTAACGACCTCAACAACACCATCGCCGAGGCTCAGCCTGTGGTGGCAAAGCTCGATGGCGCTGTCGATGAGCTTACGCCGGCGCTTGCCCAGATGGAGCCGCTGCTTAAGTCGAGCAAGACGGCAGTTGATGCCCTTACCTCCAATCTCGTAGAGGTCGAAGCCGTGGTTCGCGACATTTCTGAGGTCACCGGTAGCATGGCCGAGGCCAGCAATGCTGTGTCGAGCGTGACTGATTCTGCGGCAGGTGCCGTGCAGAAACTCTTTAACAAGGTGAAGGCTCCCGCGGCCGACGCTGAGTGCAAGCTTTCCGCTGCCGAAGAAGCCGAGCAGCCGACCGAGCGTGTCCTGATTGGCGAAGCCGGGGACGATGTCGCTGCTGGTGACAATGATGCACAGAAGCCTGCTGCTAAAGCAGCCCAGTCCCAGTATTACACCTACACGCCCGCCGAGACCTCTGAGGAGTCCTGCGATGAGTAGCGAAGCAACTTGCCCCATTACGCTGACCGTTGCCGGCGACCCGCGTCTGGCGCGCCTTGTGCGCATGACGGCGGCAAATGTCGGTGCGCTCTGCTCCATGTCCGTCGATCGCATCGAGGACATTCGTATGGCTGCCGAGGAAGCATTTATTTTCGGCTGCACGGCTGTTGATTCCGATGACATCTCGATCAAATTCGATGTCGACGAATCTCACGTTGGCATGACCTTTACCTTTGGCGACCAGGCCACCGTCGACGAGGATGACCAGGCCGCTGTGTATGCCGAGCTCATTTTGGCGAGCGTGTGCGACTCCTACGAAAAGACTGCGGCGCCCCTGACGCTTTCCCTCGACCTCAAGGCGGATATCTAATATGACCGAACGTTCCCGGAGCGGTAAGACCGCTTGGGACAAGGAGAAAACCCGCGAGCTGTTTCGTCGCTATAAAGAGACCGGTGACCCGGACGCACGCGAGCAGCTCGTCATGTCCCACATGAACCTGGTAAGGTTTCTTGCCAACAAGTTTAAGAACCGCGGCGAGCCGCTCGATGACCTGATGCAGGTTGGTTATTTGGGCCTGCTCAAGGCTATCGTCCGCTTTGACCCTGAGCGCGGACTCGAGTTCACCACGTTTGCCACGCCTACCATCTTGGGCGAGATTAAGCGTCACTTCCGCGACAAGGGCTGGAGCGTGCGCGTGCCCCGTCGCTTGCAGGAGCTCTCGGCCAAGGTCAACCAGGCTACCGATAAGCTCACCAACGAGCTACAGCGCTCGCCTAAGGTTGAGGAAATCGCTGAGTACTTGGACGTGACGGTCGATGAGGTGCTGGAGGCCATGGAATCGTCTTCGGCCTATACCTCGGTGCCCATCGAAGCTCCTGGTGCGTCCGATTCGGACGATGCCCCCTCGATTCTCGACCGTTACGCCGACGACGACAACGAGCTCGACTTTACCGATGACCGCCTAGTGATCGAGGAAGCCATCCGTGATTTCTCGCCGCGCGAGCGCGAGGTGATTGAGCTGCGCTTTGTGAAGGGCATGACCCAGATCGAGATCGCCAAGAAGCTGGGTATTTCTCAGGTACAGGTTTCGCGTCTGCTGCGCCGCACGCTTAAGAAGATTCAGGACAAGATCGACCCCGACGGAGTGATGATTCGTTCATGAGTGAGCACCCCCAACAAACCGATCGCGTGCTGCGCGACACCCGCATTCTGACGCTGCGCATTTGGGCTGTTGTCGGCTGCATTGTTATTGCTGCTGTCATCTTTAACCTTATGGGCATCCTGGCACCGGTTATTGAGTTTCTTGCCGTCGGCTCCATCATTGCTTTTGTGATGTCCCCGATCACCAACTGGCTCGAGCACCATGGCATGAATCGCGGCATCGGTTCGCTTATCGCGCTTATTGTTGTTGTTGCCGTGCTCGTCGGTGTCGTTTGCATCTTGTCGCCGATTCTCTTTGGTCAGATCATGGAAGTCCTGAGCCGCCTGCCCGAGCAGCTTCGTGTTGCGGGTGGCGATCTCAATGAGATGATCTCGCATGCCAAGACGCTCAACAACACGCCGCTCAAGGAGTATTTGGACGATAATCTTTCGTCCCTGGTTACCGTGGCATCGAAGTATGTGTCTCAGATTGCTGCCGAGCTTGGTCGCGGTGTGTTCCCGCTCATCACCAATACGGCCTCGCAGTTGTTCGTGATCTTCCTTGGTCTGGTGCTTGCCTACTGGATGGCCTGCGACTACCCTCGCATGCATCACGAGATTTGCACCATCATCGGTCAGGAGAAGGAGACCTCGTACCGCTTTATGGTCGCCATCCTTTCTCGCTCTGTCGGCGGCTACATGCGCGGTATGGTCGTGACGTCCATCTGCGGTGGTTTCCTCGCCTTTATCGGTTTTTTGATCATCGGTCATCCGTATGCGGCGCTCATGGCTATCTTTACCGGCATCATGCATTTGGTTCCGGTCGTCGGTCCCTGGGTGAGCGCAGCAATCGCCACGGTACTCGGTTTCATGTTCAGTCCCATGTTGGCGTTATGGACGCTCATCGTGACGATGGTCGCGCAAAACGTCACCGATAACGTGATTTCGCCTAAGGTTATGCAGAGCTCGGTGCAGGTGCATCCCATCATGAGCCTCACGGCGCTCGTTATTGGCTCGGCACTCATGGGCCCCATCGGCATGATTATTGCCATCCCGCTATGTGCGGCCCTCAAGGGTATCTTCGTGTACTACTTCGAGAATGAGACCGGCCGCCAGCTTGTGGCCTATGACGGCGCCGTGTTTAAGGGCACACCGTACCGCGATGCCGATGGCAACCCGGTCGCCGCCTACGACGCGCTCGGCGACGACACCTTCATCTACGAGTCCGAGCTCATCGGCAACGAGACCGCGCCCGAGGCCCAGGCCATGCCCAAACCCGAGCTCGATAATCCCTGGATGAAGCTCTCGGGCCTTCAGCCCGATGCTACGGGCTTTTTCAAGAATCCCTTCGCCAAAGACGACGATTTCAATATGAACGACGAAACCAAAACCGGCATCGACGGCTCCATGGACGATTCGGATTCTAAATAGGTTCTATTAACGTTTCTTGAAGTTGTAAATGACAAGAAACGCGACCAAAGCGATTGATAAGGGGCCGGCTACATAGAAAAAGAGAACGTCAATTGCGCGTAGAGTGTAATAAGCCTTATCGCCGGACATTACTGTATACAATACGTATCCAAATGATGGTTGGTTTGCGTACCAGCATGAGAAGGCTAAGAGCGCTAAAAGTGCTACAACCAGAAGTGCATTCAGGACAAATCGTTTGCTTTTCATCGATCGCTCCTTCCGGGTGAATCTTATATGCAATTATACAGCAGTCCTTTTTCAAAGGATCGCGCAGTACTAAATAACGTGCACTTTCGCTGGAGGGTCGCTGTTTGGCGACCCTCTTTTTTGCACAGGCGCGGCGGGATGGTAATATCGTTACGTTTGAACTGTTTCGATGTGAAACCGAGGAGATTCCCTCTATGAGTGCTGACTACCCGTCAATGACTACGGCCGAGATTCGCTCCAAGTTCCTCAACTTCTTTGAGGAGCGCGGTCTTAAGCTCTATCCTTCTTCGTCCCTCGTCCCTGACGATCCTTCGCTGCTGCTTGCCAACGCCGGCATGAACCAGTTTAAGGAGTACTACCAGGGCAAGAAGACCATGAAGGAGATCGGCGCTATCTCCTGCCAGAAGTGCGTCCGCACCAACGACATCGATTGCATCGGCGAGGACGGCCGTCACCTGTCCTTCTTTGAGATGCTCGGCGACTTCTCCTTTGGCGGCGTCTCCAAGCAGCAGGCTTGCGCCTGGGCCTTTGAGCTCATCACCAAGGAGTTCAAGCTGCCGCTCGACCGCCTGTACTTCACCGTCTTTACCGAGGACGACGAGACCCACGACGTGTGGCGTTCTCTGGGCGTTGCTGAGGACCACATCTCCCGCCTGGGCGAGGACGATAACTTCTGGGCCGCTGGCCCCACCGGTCCCTGCGGTCCGTGCTCAGAGATCTACTTTGACATGGGCGAGGAGGTCGGCTGCGGCAGCCCCGACTGCAAGCCTGGCTGCGACTGCGACCGCTTCCTGGAGTTCTGGAACCTCGTCTTTACCCAGTACGACCGCCAGGAGGACGGCTCCATGCCGGAGCTGCCGCACCGCAACCTCGATACGGGCATGGGCCTGGAGCGCATGGCCGCCATCATGCAGCACAAGACCGCCAACTACGACGGCGATCTGATGCAGCACCTCATCAAGCTGGGCGAGAAGATTAGCGGCAAGACCTATGACGCCGACGATTACTCTGGCGCCAGCCGCTCCCTGCGTATCATCGCCGACCACTCCCGTGCCGTCGACTTTATGATCTCGGACGGCATCCTTCCCGGTAACGAGGGTCGCGAGTACGTCCTTCGCCGCCTGCTCCGTCGTGCCGTGTTCCACGGTCGCCTGCTGGGCATCGAGGGCGCCTTCCTGACCAAGTTCATCGACGAGGTTAACGCTCAGATGGGTGAGGCTTATCCCGAGCTGCTCAAGAATGTCGCGCTCGTCAAGGGTATCGTCGCCTCCGAGGAGGAGCGCTTCTCCACGACGCTCGACAACGGCCGCGTCTATCTGGACGAGGCCCTGGCAGCGCTTGCCGAGGGCGCCGTGCTTCCGGGCGATGTCGCCTTTAAACTGCACGACACCTTTGGTTTCCCCATCGATCTGACCGTCGAGATCGCCGGCACCGCTGGCCACGATGTCGATATGGACGGCTTCACTGCCTGCATGGAGGACCAGAAGGCCCGCGCCCGCGCCAATGCCAAGGGCGACGCCTGGGGCAGCTTCAACGACGTGTGGGTCGAGCTTTCCGACAAGGTCGCAGCGACCGAGTTCGACGGCTATGACAACGATGTGATCGAGGGCGCCAAGGTTGTCGCCATCGTGCGCAACGGCGAGTCCGTCGAGTCCGCTGCCGCCGGCGAGGACGTCGAGGTCGTGCTCGACCGCACCCCGTTCTACGCCGAGATGGGTGGCCAGCAGGGCGATGCCGGAAAGCTTTCCGCCGAGGGCGTTGTTC
This sequence comes from Collinsella aerofaciens, assembly GCA_048503295.1. Classification (GTDB taxonomy): domain Bacteria; phylum Actinomycetota; class Coriobacteriia; order Coriobacteriales; family Coriobacteriaceae; genus Collinsella; species Collinsella aerofaciens_CI. The sequence goes on from DBFRVO010000037.1 coordinate 17,350, forward strand.
TTACCGTTTCCGATACCAAGAACCACAACGGCCTGTATGCCCACGTCGCGCACGTTGCCGAGGGCACGCTGACCGTCGGTGCCGCTGTGACCGCCGCGCTCGACGCCGAGCGCCGTGGCTTCCTGCGCCGCAACCACACCGCCACGCACCTGCTCGACGCTGCCCTTAAGCAGGTCCTGGGCGAGCACGTCTCCCAGGCCGGCTCGCTGGTGACGCCCGAGCACCTGCGCTTTGACTTTACACACTTCGAGGCCCTGTCCTCCGAGCAGCTCAAGGCTGTCGAGGACCTGGTCAACCAGCAGATCTTCGCTTCCAAGCCGGTCGTGACCCGTGTCATGGGCATCGACGAGGCTAAGGCTGCCGGCGCTGTCGCCCTGTTTGGCGAGAAGTATGGCGACGTCGTCCGCGTTGTCTCCGTGGGCGCTGAGGACCAGCCGTTCTCCCGCGAACTCTGCGGTGGCACACACGCTGCCAACACCGCCGAGATCGGCCTGTTCAAGATCATTTCCGAGTCCTCCACGGGCTCCAATGTCCGCCGTATCGAGGCCGTGACCTCTAAGGGTGCCCTCGACTATATGGCCGACCGCCTGGCACTCGTTGACGCCGCTGCTACTGCGCTCAAGTGCCGCGTCGACGAGGTTCCCGCTCGCGTGGAGAACCTGCAGGCCGAGCTGCGCGAGACGTCCAATAAGCTCAAGAAGGCTCTGACCGGTGGCTCCTCCGACGCCATCTCCAGCGCCATCGAGGGCGCCGTTGAGCTGAATGGCTACAAGCTCGTTGTTGCTGAGCTTCAGGGTCTCGAGGCCGCTGACCTGCGCAACGTTTGGGATACCGTGCACCAGAAGGTCGCCGGCCCTGTCGCCTGCGTTGTTGCCAGCGTGACTGAGAAGGGCACTCCGGCCCTGCTCGCTGCCGGCTCCGATGACGCCGTCAAGGCCGGTTTCCACGCCGGTAACGTGATCAAGCAGATCGCGGGTCTGGTCGACGGTCGCGGTGGCGGTCGTCCCAACATGGCCCAGGCCGGTGGCAAGAACGCTGCCGGCATCGCCGATGCCCTCGCGGCCGCTAAGACCGCGCTCGGCGCCTAAGAATCTAAGAAGTCGCTGTGGTTGCGCTCGCGCTGGACATAGGGGAGACCAGGATTGGCATCGCCGTCTCGAGCCGTGATGGCAAGATGGCGATGCCTGTCAAGGTGCTTCCGGCTGCCGAGGTCACCGGTATGGCCAAGACGTTCCGCTACCTGGTGGAGGACTATGAGCCCGATATCCTGGTAAGCGGACGTCCCCTGACCATGGCCGGTGAGCCCGGCCCTCAGGCCGAGCGCGTTGCCGCTGTGGCGCAAAAGATTGCCGACGAGCTCGATCTTCCGTTGGAGTTTGAGGACGAGCGTCTGTCCTCGCAAGAGGCCAAGCGTATCCTGCGCGAGCAGGGACTCAACGAAAAGCAGATGAGGGGCAAGATCGACATGATTGCCGCCAGCCTGTTTTTGCAGACGTGGCTCGATCGTAAAAACGAGGAGGTTTCGCATGCCTAGTGCTTCCGATCCGCGCCAGCCGAATCGTACACAGCAGCCGGCGTCGCGCCCTGCCCAGCCTGGCCAGCGTCCGGCACAGCCGACGCAGCGCGCAGCTCAGCCTGCCGCGCGCCCGGCGCAGTCCTTCTCTCGTTCGGCCCAACCTGTTCAACGGACGGGTCAGCAGCCTTCTGCTCGTTCGGTTCAGCATTCGGCTTCTCACGCGGCTCAGCAGCCCACTGCTCGTACGGCCCAGCCTGCAGGCGGCACCCGCTTTAAGCAGCAGGCACCTACCCAGCGAACGCAGGCCCCCCAATCGCATTCGCATCACGCTCGCGGTTCGCATGGCGTTGCTCCGGCGACCCGCTCGAGCTACAACACGCATGCTCGTCGCGGTGCTCAAAAGAAGAGTTCTCCGGGTCCCATGATCATCGGCGTTGTGGTGTCGGTGCTCGCGCTTGCTGCGATCGCTTTCTTTGTCGTACCGGCCGTCAAGGGCTTCTTTGCCGGTGGGGATACCAAGGTCACGGCTGGTCAGCAGGTTACGGTGACCATTCCCGATGGTGCTTCGGGCGATACTATCGCCTCGATTCTCTCCGAGAACCATATCGTCGAAAATCCCAAGGATTATTATGCGGCGGTGAAAAAGCTCAACGCCGATATGTCGCTCAAGCCTGGTGATTATTCGTTCACCACACTCATGGATGCGACCAAGGTTGTTCAGCAGCTCATGGAAGGCCCCAACGCGGGCTCCAGTGCGCTGACTATCCCTGAGGGCCTGACGGTCGATCAAGTCGCCGACCGTGTGGCCCAGGCCTACGACAGCATCTCTAAGGAAGACTTCCTCAACCAGGCCAAGGCCTCCAACTACGTGGACGACTATAGCTTCCTTAAGGGCGCCGCCAACGATTCGCTCGAGGGTTTCTTGTTCCCCAAGACCTATTCGTTGGGTGATTCGCCGACGGCCGATGGCGTGATTCGCGCTATGCTCGATCAGTTTAAGACCGAGTACAAGTCGCTTGACTTTGCGAGCTGCGAAGCCAAGATCAAGGAACGCTACGGTGTGGAGATGTCCGACTACGACATCGTCAACTTGGCCTCTATCGTTGAGCGCGAGGGCCTCAACGCCGACCAGCGCGCGCACGTGGCCTCGGTCTTCTACAACCGTCTTGCCGGCAAGCTCGATGGTCTGCGCTATCTCAACAGCGATGCGACCATGATGTATGTCACCGGTGGCGAGGTTACCGCCGACGACCTGCAGAGCGATAGTCCCTATAACACCTACAAGCACGAGGGCCTTCCGCCCACGCCCATCTGCTCTCCGTCGCTCGAGGCACTCAAGGCCACGCTTGAGCCGACCGACTCCGATGACCTGTATTTCTACATTACGCAGGACGAGGAGTACTTCTCGCAAACCTACGAAGAGCATCAACAGTCTTGGAATTAGCATGAGGATTTTTAGCCCCAAACGTTACGTTGCCTCGGTCGATCGCATCGACCTTGATACCCTTTGGGCCGACGGCAAACGCGCCATTCTGCTCGATCGCGATAACACCCTGGTGCCGCGCGACACCGAGCAGGTTCCCGCCGCGGTTTCCGCTTGGCTCGATACCGCCCGCGCCAAAGGCTTTAAGCTGTGCATGGTGTCCAACAACTGGCATCGCGACCAGGTCATGGCATCAGCACGCGAGCTGGGACTCGAGGCCATCAGCCACGCCATGAAGCCGGCGCCGTTTGCCCTCAAGGCGGGTCTTAAGCGCCTCGGCGCCACGGTCGACGAGGCGGTGCTGATCGGTGATCAGCTCTACACTGACGTGTGGAGCGGTAATTTCGCCGGCGTCGATACCATCCTGGTAAAGCCGCAGGCGACGCAGGACCTGTGGTATACGCAGATCTTCCGTATCTTTGAGCGCCGGGCCCTGCGCGACCTTCCCTGCGAGGAATAGGTCTCGCCATGTCTCAGCACATCAAACACGGCTGCGACCATATCTTCTTTATCGGCTTTTTGGGCGCGGGCAAGTCGACGCTCGCGCGCAACGTCGGCACCATGTTCAAGCGGCGTTTTATCGATACCGACCGCCTGGTCGTGCGCCGTTGCGGCAAGTCGGTAACCGAGATTTTTGAGACCGAGGGCGAGGATCGTTTTCGCGAGCTCGAGACCTCGGCGCTCCGTTCGCTCCAAAGTGAGCGCAGCCTGTTGGTTTCGTGCGGGGGCGGTATCGTCGAGACACCGGTGAATATTGAGCTGATGCACGAAATGGGTACGTGCGTGTACCTCGAGGGCGACTTCGAGGATTCGATTCGCCAGATTCGTCGGTCCGACACGCGCCCCGATTTCCGCTCGCCTGAGCATGCCGCGCGCCTGTTTGAGCATCGCCGTCCGCTGTATCGCCAGGCTGCCGACCTTACCCTTGATATTCGCAACAAGTCCTTCGAGGACGTTTCCTACCTTTGTGCCGAGATGCTTTTGGAGCGTGGGCTGCTATGATTCGCCGTCAACTGATCAATTTCCAAAACCGCAGCGTCGATGTCCGTGTCGGATTGGGTGCGTTCGATGAGCTGTCGCGTATGTTTGCCTCGGCCGTGGGCAAGCCTAAGCGCGCGATGGTCGTTTGGAACACCGCCACATCCGAGCGTTTTGGTGAAGTCGTCGAGCATGCGCTGGTCGACGCCGGTTTTGCCGTGTCGCCGCTAGTCCTCGAGGTTTCGCCTGCTGGTGCCACGCTGGCCGATGCTGATGCTATCTTTGGCGCCCTGTCTGCCAACGGCGTTACCTGCGACGATCTGGTTGTCGCCGTTGGCGATGCCGCAACCTGCTCGGTTGTTAGCTGGTGCGCCAACCAGTGGTGTGGCCGAACCGAGTGCGCGCTGCTGCCGACGACCTTCGACGCCATGCTCACGGTCGCGACGACCATGAAGCCGCTTGTCGCCTCGTCGGCCAATGCGCTTCCCGCTATCGCGTTCCGTCCCGAACCGGGTTTGGTCGTGTGTGACCTCGATCTTGTTCGCGAGGCGGACCCCGAGGACCTCAAGCTCGGCTATGCGGTACTTGTTGGCACCATGCTTTCGAGCAGCAAGTCCCGCTGGAATCAGTTTATTGAGACCGTCCCCGAGATTCTCGCGGGCGAGGAGGTCGCGCTCGTCAATGCCGTTCAATGGTCTCAGACTGCTCGCAAGGACGTACTGATGGCCACGAACCCGAGCGCCCGCCATGCGCTCGATTTTGGCAAGACGGGGGAGCGTACCTTGCGCGCTTGCTTGGGCGATGCCGCTTCGCAGGTCCCTGCCTACCAGCTGTTGTCCGAGGGCATGCGCTTTGAGGCGCGCCTTGCCCACGACGCCTGCGACTTCGATATCGATTACGTCTTTGAGGTCGATGACTGTCTGGAGGACTTTGGTATCGAGGAACTTGCCTTCGATCTGGAGCCTGCCGCATATATCGAGGAGTTCCGCAGACAGCAGTTCGCGCGCTCAAACCGCAGCATGCTGCCGCTGCCCGCGGCACTCGGCGCAATTCGCCTAACGAACGTTGAGGACGAGGTTCTTGAGCGCCATGCTCACGCCTACTTGGCTTCTCGTAAAGAACTTCTCTAAGATTTATTGACTTCCATCGTCTTTCGTATCATGTTGAGGGGCGGGTTTTCAATCGGTTGCGGATCGCATGCGATTCCGTCGTTCGGTTGAGACCCGTCCCGTCTATCTTGAGACAACAAGAAAGGAATCTGCATGTCTGAGTTTGCTGCCGGTCCTGCCGGTCGTATCGAGCGTGTCCGTGCCCTGATGGCCGAGCGTGGCTACGATGCCATCGTGGTGCGCGACGAGGCCAACCTTCGTTGGCTTACGGGCGTGAAGGGCGTCTTCGACTACACCTTCGAGTTCCCGCACGCTGCGTTTATTACGGTCGACCAGTGCCTGTTCCACACCGACTCGCGCTACCTCAACAGCTTTGAGGAGAACACGCCCGCCGGCAGCCCCTGGGTCTACGACATGGACGAGGGTACCATCCCCGGCTGGGTCGCCGGCAAGATTGCGGCTAACAAGTGCCGTGTCTGTGCTGTCGAGGACGATATGCAGATTAACTTCTACCAGGGTATTCAGCGCGGCCTGGAGGACCGTTCCGTCGCCTGCATGCTGCCGCTGATGCACGACGACATCCGCAAGATGCGCGCCATCAAGGATGCCGAGGAGATCGAGCTCATGCGCCATGCACAGTCGATCACTGACGCCGCCTTCCAGCACATGCTCGGCTTTATTAAGCCCGGTATGACCGAGAAGCAGGTTCGCAACGAGCTCGAGAACTTTATGTTCGCCAACGGCGCCGACAGCCTGGCCTTCGGCTCCATTGTGGCGAGCGGCCCCAACACCGCCAACCCGCATGCCGTGCCGAGTGACCGTGTCATCGAGAAGGGCGACTTCGTCCTCATGGATTACGGCGCGGGCTACTGCGATTACCGCTCCGATATGACGCGCACTGTCGTGATGGGCGAGCCCACCCAGGAGCAGCTCGACCTGTACGCACTCGTGCGCCGCACGCACGAGGAGTGCGTCGCCGCCATCCATCCGGGCGTTGAGGGTAACGACATCTTCAAGCTTTCCAAGAAGATCATCGGCGATGCCGGCTATGGTGATTACTACAACCATGGTCTGGGCCACGGCGTGGGCATCGACATCCACGAGCTGCCCAACTTCAACCGCAGCAAGAACACCATCGAGATCGGCTCGGTTGTCACCATGGAGCCCGGCGTCTACCTGCCCGGCGTGGGCGGCGTGCGCCTTGAGGACTACGGCGTGGTCACCGAGAACGGCTACGAGCCCTTCACCAAGACCCCGCACGACCTGCACGTTATCGACTGCTAGTCTACTTCGGTAGATAGTTTGGGGCGGGGCGTTCGGATCGATTCGGACGCCCCGCGTTCTCTTTTTATGCGCTCGCTGCAGGCGCCGTCTGCAAGTGTATAATTTCTGTCGTATGTAATTTGGACGCTTGTGCGTTCTGCCCATAACAAGAAAGGTCGCTATGCCTACCATTTCTACCGCCGACTTCAAGAACGGCCTCGGTCTCCGCATCAAGGACAAGGTCTACACCATCGTCGAGTTCCAGCATGTCAAGCCGGGCAAGGGCGGCGCGTTTGTGCGCTACAAGACCCGCGACATCAAGAGCGGCCGCGTCGTCGAGAACACCTGCAACGCCGGCACCAAGTTCGAGAGCGTCATGCTCACCACCCGTGAGTTCCAGTACCTCTACAACGATGGCACCGACTACATCTTCATGGACAACGAGTCCTATGAGCAGGTTCCCGTTCCCGAGGACATGGTGGGCGAGAACTCCAAGTGGCTGCGCGAGAACGACGTCTGCCAGCTGCTCTTCGCCGACGATGAGCTCATGGGCGTGACCCCGCCGATGTTCATCGAGACCACCATCGTCCAGACCGACCCGGGCTTTAAGGGCGACACCGTCCAGGGTTCCACCAAGCCGGCCACGATCGATACCGGCGCTGTCATCCAGGTTCCCATGTACCTCAACGAGGGCGAGGTCATCAAGGTTGACACCCGCGACGGCAAGTTCGTCTCCCGCGTCTAGCAACCAAATCTTCTAGGAGGACTCATGCCCCAGGAAATCAAGATTGACGGCATCGGCATTTCGCCCGATGTTCTGACCGCCATCGTCTCGCGCGCCGTGTCCGATGTCGAGGGCATCGCCTCCGTTGGCGTCAAGGACCTTGCCACCAACCTTGTCTCCATGATGCTCTCGTCCAAGGCCCCGGCTTCCGAGCCGGCGGTCGAGGCCGAGGTCGTCGGCGACAAGCTCGCACTCACCGTGCGTGTCGTGGTGTTCTTTGGCTATCCGTTCAAGAAACTCGCCGAGGCTGTTCGCGCCGCCGTGGTCGCCGCCATCGATGCCCAGGTGGGCGTTGAGGTCGAGCGTGTTGACGTTTGCATCGACGGCCTCGTTTTCCCCAAGGAGTAACCTTTGAGCCTTAAGGTTTATCGCGGGCGTACGCTTGCCCGCAGTCAGGCGCTGCAGCTGCTGTTCCAGGCCGAGGCCACGGACAGCCCGCTCGAGCGCGTCCTCGAGGGTGATTTCCTGATCTCGAAGGGTCCCCTCGACCCCTATGCGTTGGAGCTGTGCCGCGGTGCCTACGAGCATATCGATCGCATCGACTGCGCTCTGCGATCCGTTGCCAAGAACTGGGATCTTATGCGCATGCCCGGCGCCGACCGCAATCTGCTGCGTATCGCTGTTTACGAGATGCGTTTCCTCACCGACGAGGAGGTCTCGGACGCCATCGTGATCAACGAGGCTGTCGAGCTTGCCAAGGCCTATGGCACCGACCAGTCCGCATCGTTCGTCAACGGCGTGCTGGGCAAGATCGCTCGCAGCGAGGAGCTGCCGGGCGAGGGCCTGTACCAGGAGCTGCTGGCCGAAGATCGCGCTCGCGAGGAGGCGCAGGCTGCCGAGGCTGCCGCCAAGGTTGCGGTTGCTCAGGCTGAGGCTGGCGTGCTGGCCGAGGATTCGGACGCCGCCGAGGCTGACATCGACTCCGTCGAGGAGTAGCCATGCCAGAGGGTTCTGTCCGTAACTTTGATGAGATTTCGGACCGTCTGGATCAGATCATCGCTACCGTTCGCTCCAAGGATACCTCCTTGGAGCGTTCGCTCGATTTGTTTGACGAAGCGATTGAGCTGGGCTCCCGCGCGGTCGATATGGTCGACAAGTTTGAGTTGACGCCGCGTGAGGCCGACAAGCTCGAGCAGGAATACGATGAGGATGCGGCAAACGAATCCCAGGATAGCTAGGCCGCATCTCCGGATACGAATGGTTGATGGCATTCATGAAACGCGTGCGTCTTGATGACGAACTGATTTCACAGGGCATCTGCGCCGATCGCGCGGATGCCCTTCGCACTCTTATGGCCGGCTTGGTCTCGAGTGGCGGTGAGCGCTTGACTTCGCCGGGCCTTAAGGTGATCCCGGGGCTGCCGCTGCATGTGAAGGGGCGCATTCCCTATGTTGGCCGCGGCGGTCTTAAGCTCGAAGGCGCGCTTGATGCGTTTGGCATCAATCCGACGGGCCTTGCCTGTCTGGATGTGGGCTGCTCTACCGGCGGCTTTACCGATTGTCTGCTCAAGCGCGGAGCTGCGACCGTTGTCTCGGTGGACGTGGGTCGCGCCCAGTTCGATTGGTCGTTGCGCCAGGACGATCGCGTGACGCTGCATGAGCGCACAAACGTGACGCAGCTGCCTGGGCTTGGCTATGCCGGCACTATCGACCTGGCTGTGTGTGATGTCTCGTTTACCAGCATCGCGAACATTATCGATGCGGTACTGGCGTGCCTGGCGCCTACGGGTGCATTCTGCACGCTCGTAAAGCCGCAGTTTGAGGCTCCGGCGGCGCTGGTGGGCGAGGGCGGCATTGTGACCGATCCCGCCGTGCGCCGCGATACACTCGTGGCGGCGGTTGAACTCTTTGCTGCCAAGGGCCTGTTCCCGGTCGATGTGTGCGTGTCGCCCATTCATGGTGCCAAGGGCAACGTTGAGTTTTTCCTGTACGGCACGAGATTTGACCCCGGCGATCGCTCGCAAGACGAGCTGCAATCCCAGGTATCGGTTATGAGCGAGAAAGCTGCAACGCTATGAAGGTCTTTCTGGTTCCCAATTACTACAAGCAAGAGGCGGTCGAGAGCGGCCTGATGCTCGAGCTTTGGCTGACGCGCCAGGGCTATGAGGTCGCATGGGCTGCCGACCAGCGATCGAAGATTCAAAGCACGCCTGATATCGACGGCTCCGATCTGGTCATTACGCTCGGCGGCGACGGTACGTTGCTGCGCGCTGCCCGCATCCTCAACCATCGCGAGATTCCTATCCTCGGTCTTTCCTATGGTCACCTGGGCTTTTTGACGGCTGCGAGTCCCGAGGAGCGCGACATTCTGCAGGTCGTGAGCGACGCCCTGTCCGGCGAGCTGCATGTGAGCCGTCGCGCTACCATCGCCGCGGATATCGTGTCCGTGCGCGAAGACGGTACGAAGGATGTCGTGCGCACCTTCGCCCTCAACGACATGGCGCTTACCCGCGGTCCGCTGTCCGATATGGTCGAGTTCGACATCACGGTGTCCGGCCATCATATCGACCGCCTACGCGGTGACGGTGTCGTCGTTTCGACGGCGACTGGTTCTACGGGTTACGCGCTCAGTGCCGGTGGCCCCATCGTGAGCCCCGACTATACGGGCATGGTCTGCGTACCCATTGCGCCGCACACCATTCAGGCCCGTGCCTTCTTGACTTCGCCGAGTGATGTCGTCGAAATCTTTATGTCTGATGACCGTCCGAGCGTTCCGGCGATCGCTATCGATGGACAGTTTATTACCTGTGATGGCACCGTTGAGAGCGTGGCGGTGCGTCGTGGGCCCGGTGATGTGCTGCTGCTGGATTACGGCCCCGAGAGCTTCTATAACTCGGTGAGCCGCGTATTCTACGGAGTCCGTCATGATCGATGAGCTGCAGGTTTCTAACATTGCACTCATTCGCGAGGCGACGCTGGTGCCGAGTGCCGGCCTGACTGTCCTGACCGGTGAGACCGGCGCCGGCAAGACTGCGCTGCTCTCGGCGCTCAAGCTTATTTTGGGCGAGCGCGCGGATTCGTCGACGGTGCGCGAGGGCGAGGCGCTGGCGAGCGTCGAGGCGCGCCTGTTTGACGGGCCGCACGACACGGAGGGCTTTACCGTGCAGCGTAGCCTTTCTGCCGAGGGCCGCAGCCGCGTGAAGATTGACGGCCGCATCGCCAGCGTGCGCGAGCTTTCGGAGCGCGTTGGCGTGATGATGGATCTGTGCGGCCAACACGAGCATCAGCGCTTGCTCGATCCATCGCATCACGTTGCGATGGTCGATGCCTGGGCGGGGCGCTCTGCGCTCAAGGCGCTGGATGCGTACCGTGCCTGCTTTAAAGCATCGCGCGCTGCCGCCAAGGAGGTTCGACGTGTCGAAGAGGCCTCGCGCGCGCAGGGGAGCCGCGTCGAGGAGGCGCGCTTTGCCCTCGAGCGCATCGGCGAGGTCGACCCCAAGCCGGGCGAGTATGAGGAACTCGAGGAACTGCTGCCGCGCTCCGAACATGCCGAGGTACTGGTTGCCACGGCTAACGATGCCCATGCGTCGCTTGCTGCCGAAGGGGGAGCGCTCGATGCCGTGAACAGTGCCGTGGTAGAGCTTTCCCGTATGGCTGCCGTCGATCGCAAGCTGGGCGACATTGCCGATGCGCTTTCGGATGCCTGTATCTCCCTTGAGGATTGCGCGAACGAGCTTCGTTCCTATCGCGATGGCGTCGCCTTCGACCCGCGCGAGCTCGCTCGCATGCGTGAGCGGTATTCCGACCTCAAGGGTCTATTGCGTCAGTGGGGCCCCACCATGGACGATGTTTTTGCCATGCGCGATCGCTCGCAAGAGCTGCTGTCCCTGGTCGATGATGGCGATGAACAGATCAAAAAAGCGCGTGAGGCACTCGGGAGCGCCGAGCGCGAGTTGTTTGCCGCTGCCAAGGCACTTAAGCGCGCCCGTAATACGGCGGCCCCTCGCTTCTGCCACGAGGTCTGCCGTCAGATGGCTCGCCTGGAGATGGGCGGCGCCGAGCTTGTCTGGGAGTCACGTGATCTTCCACGTGCTGAATGGACGCCCGTTGGTCCTTCGAGCTACGAGCTGCTATACCGCAGCGGTGCCGGCTTGACGCCACGTCCCCTGCGCCGCATTGCCTCGGGCGGCGAGTTAAGTCGCGTCATGCTGGCAAGCAAGGTTGTCCTCGGTAACGCGGACGGTGCCGATACGCTGGTGTTTGACGAGGTCGATGCTGGTGTCGGTGGCTCCACTGCGCGTGCGCTCGCGGGCGTGCTGGCAGATCTCGCCTCTACGCATCAGGTGATTGTCGTAACCCACTTGGCGCAGGTCGCCGTCATGGCTGACAAGCATTACGTCGTCAGCAAGGAACCGGGCGATGTTCCCCAGACGCATTTGGACGAGGTAACCGGTGAAGCGCGTACCGCCGAGATCGCCCGCATGTTGAGCGGCGATCAGTCCGAGGCAAGCCTGGCGCACGCCAAGCAGATGCTCGAAGAAGCTCGAGGTTAGGCCGTATCAGCGGTGTTGGTGGGACAAAATAGGCTGAATTTTTTGTCCCACTTCGCGTTTTACTCAACGACCTTATCCGGCTGGATGAGCTCCTCGTAGTAGCTGATATGCTCACGCGCGTCTTCAATCTCGGGCAGCAGGAAGTTGTAGATGACTTCGATGATCATCGTGGCACTGATCTTGGAGAACGCAAAGTCGCCTGTCGTCAGCAGCGCTTCGTGGTTGACGGTATTAAAAGTGTAGTCTGCCAGGCGCGCGAGTGGGGATTTGCTGTCACTGCTGATGACGACTACGGTTGCGCCGCAGTTGCGAGCCGCTTTTGCCATGCGATTCAATCGGCGCGATTTGCCGGAGTTTGAGATTAGCACGATGACGTCACCCGGGCGTAACGTGAGCGCAAAGCCGATTGACGTCTCGCTAATGGTGCTCGCCATGCAGCGCAGGCCCAGCTGCGAAAACTTAAACGTCGCATCGAGCGCGACCGCGTTCGTATTGCCCACAGCTGCAAACTCAATAACCCCTGCATGCTTAAGGGCATGCACAACAGCCGCCAGCGTATCGTGGTCGATTCCGTCGATGGTCGCATTAAGCTCGCTCACCTTGGCAGCCAAGATGTTCTTGAGGCTCTGCTCCATATTGTCGAGCGAGACCTCGTCAGTCAGGCCCTCGTTGCGCTGGCTTTCCAAATCCCTCGCCAACGAAAACTGAAAGCTGCGGAAGCTGCCAAAGCCAAGCTTGCGGCAGAAGCGCGAAACGGTCGCCTCGGACGTGGTGGCGGCGCGTGAGAGCTGAGCGGCCGTGAGGCGCGGCGCCTCGGACTGGTGCTCCAATATATAGTCGACAATGCGCTGCTCGGACTCGCTGTATCCCTGATGGGTGCTTATGAGGGAAAGTGCGCTCTTGCTACTATCGGTCATGGATGGCTCCTGGTTGGCATGAAAATCTAATTTGATTTGCAATGCCATAGTATACGGGCATTTCCAATTACAAGATACACCTTGCCGTTTCAAGTGTTGATGGTAAACTTTCACCTACCGTTTACGGTTATGAAAGAACCTTTCACCGGAGAATTGCACCTTGTCTCTTCTCACGCGGACGGTAGGTTGGTATCTTTCAGTTGTGGAAAAACGCGCATCGAAGCGCGTGTAGGGGAGCGCCCGCGGGCGCTGTACTCAAGAAGGAGGGACACATGGCTAAGTTTGACATCATCGCCGCCACCGGTTGCCCGACCGGCATTGCGCACACCTTCATGGCGAAGGAAGCGCTGGAGAAGGCAGCTGCCGAGCGCGGTCTGACCATTAAGGTCGAGACTCATGGCCAGGTCGGTGTCGAGAACGAGCTCACCAAGAGCGAGATCGCTGGCGCCAAGGCCGTTGTCGTCGCAGCCGATAAGGATGTCCAGGCTGAGCGTTTCGCCGGCAAGCCCATGGTTTCCGTTGGTGTTTCCAAGGCCCTGTCCGTTGAGGCCGCCGGTAAGCTGATTGACCGCGCGCTCGCCGCTAAGGGCGACAGCACGGTTGCAGCCGCTGCCGATGTCGAGGACGAAGTCGAGGAGAAGGAGTCCATCGGCCACGTCATCTATAAGCACCTCATGAACGGCGTCAGCCATATGCTGGTCTTCGTCGTTGCCGGTGGTGTCCTGACCGCCGTTTCGTTCCTGTGGGGCATTACGTCCTTCGATTCGACGGCGTCTGACTACAACAGCTTTGCTGCGATGCTCAAGATCATCGGCGGCATCGCCATGAACCTTATGGTTCCGGTGCTTTCCGCCTACATTGCCGAATCCATCGGCAAGCGCCCGGCGCTCGTCCCCGGCTTTGTTGCCGGTATGATCGCCATCCAGGGCCTGCCCGTTAACGCCGAGACCGGCATGATCGACGCCGGTGGCGCCGGCGTGGGCTTCGGCTTCCTGGGCGGCATCGTTGGCGGCTTCCTCGCCGGTTATGTCATCCTGCTGCTCGAGAAGGTCTTTGCCGGTCTGCCCAAGAACTTGGACGGCCTCAAGGCTATCTTCCTGTATCCGCTGTTCTCGACGGCTATCGTCGGCCTGGTCATGCTCGGCATTTCCGGCCCCATGGCTGCCATTAACACCGCCATGATGGACTTCCTCAAGGGCCTGTCCGCCTCTGGTGCCGTTGTACTGGGTCTTGCCATCGGCTGCATGTGCGCCTTTGACATGGGCGGCCCGGTCAACAAGGCTGCTTACGTCACCGGTACCGCTATGCTCACCGAGGCTCTGGCCGCCGGTGTTGGCACCGATACCTACAACTTCGGCACCAACTTCATGGCTGCCGTCTCCGCCGCCTGCATCGTTCCGCCGCTGATCACCACCTTTGCCGTCGTTGTCGGCAAGAAGTACTTCAGCCAGGAGGATCACGACGCCGGTGTCGTCAACCTCATCCTTGGTTGCACCCACATCACCGAGGGCGCCATTCCGTTCATGACCAAGAACATCTGGCCCGTCATGCCCATCATGATGCTCGGTTCCTCTATCGCTTCGATCCTGACCATTATGTTCAACGTTCACGATCCGGCGCCTCACGGTGGCTTCCTGGTCCTGCCCGTTGTCGAGAACGGTCCGCTTTGGGTCCTCGCGATCCTCATCGGCGCTGTGGTCGGTGGCATCCTGTTCGTGGCCTTCAAGAAGTACGACTTCGAGAAGAATCAGAAGGCCGCTCCTGCAACCAAGCCCGTTGAGGCCCCCAAGGCCGCTGCCGTCGAGGCCCCCAAGGCCGAGGCTGCCGACTTCGTGAAGGTCGAGAATGTCTTTGTCGCCGAGGACTTCGCTTCTCGTGACGAGGCTCTGAGCTTCGTTTCCAACCAGGCCGTCAAGGCCGGTATCGCCAGCGACGCCGACGCCGTGATGAACGCCTTCCTGGCCCGCGAGGCCGAGGGCACCACGGGCATGATGGAGGGCTTCGCCATCCCGCATGCCAAGTCCGACGCCATTACCGAGGCTGCCGTCATCGTCGTCAAGGATGAGTCCGGCGTGACCGGTTGGGACACCATGGACGGCGCTCCCGTCAACGTGGCCATCGCTCTGCTCATCCCCGGTGCCCAGGCTGGCACCACGCACCTCAAGATCCTGTCCAAGGTCGCCGAGGCGCTCATGGACGAGGACTTCCGTGCCACCGTCAAGGGTTCCACCGACGCCGCCGAGATCGCCAAGACGATCAACGCCCGCCTGGTCTAATCCCCCAGCCCGCGAATAACATCGCCCCCTGTATATAAGGCGGAGTCCCTCCCCAGGGCCTCCGCCTTTTTTCTATCCCTCCCATAAGTTGCGGTGAAATAGGGACTGTTTAAACGATTCAACCCCAAATTCAGTCCCTATTTCACCGCAACTTACAAAAGGGCATAGAGGGGGCTACCTATCGAGTCTTTGTCGCGAACAGATCATTAGCCAGAATTCCGTTCGCACGATATTGCTCTGGACCGACCGAGTTTCTGCAGCTTGCTCGCCCACAGGGGGCCGGGCGCGGCCAGTGAGATTTATCGCGAGTTCCGCACGAGCCGAAGAGCACTTAATGTGCTCTTCGTGCGAGCAGGACTGTAGAGCAGGAAATCTCACTGGCCGCGCCCGGCCCCCTGTGGGCGAGCAAGCGGACGACAAACACATCTGTCCAACAATTCGTCCGAAACATAATGAAAAACCGTTTGATGTGAGTTAATATAAACAACGTCGTGAATCTGACTCCTGCCACATACATGACAGGGGTTAAACACAAAAAAGGAGTCAACTATGGTTTCTGAGAAGGCTACCCTCGTTAATCCTCAGGGTCTGCACATGCGTCCGGCTGGTCTGTTCGCCTCCACCATGGGCAAGTACGCCTGTGACGTGACGGTCGTCACCCCCGAGAAGGAGGTCAACGGCAAGTCCCCGATGGCCCTCATGGCTGCTGGTATCCCCTGCGGCACTGAGGTCGAGGTCAAGTGCGACGGCGCTGACGAGGCCGAGGCTCTGGCTGCTGCCATCGAGCTCATCAAGAGCGGTCTTGGCGAGTAGAACTCAAACGGGTCGCATGTTGAACAACTAAGTTCATATTTGGGGGCGCAGTGACCTGTTGTAAGGTAGCTGCGCTCTTTTGTCATGGATATGGCAAAACGCTTTATCACATGACACGGAGAGAGGAATGGGAATGTATCAGGGAGTCAACGCTTCCGAGGGCATCGGTATCGGCACCGTCATGGTCGCCGTCGATCCCGACTTGACGTTTGAGCCGCACGAGGTTGCTGATTCGGCAGCAGAGAAGGAGCGCTATCAGTCCGCTCTTTCGGTCTTCTGCGAGAAGACCCAGGCTCAGGCCGACCACATGAAGGAGACGGTGGGCGAGGCCGAGGCCGAGATCATGAGCGGACACATTGTCCTGGCTCAGGATCCGGGCATGACCGACGCCATCAACGCCGCCATTGATGGCGGCACCTGCGCCGAGCAGGCGCTCATGGACACCTCGACCATGTTCGAGAACATGTTCCTGTCCATGGACGACGAGATGTTCCGTCTGCGCGCGGCCGACATCGCCGACATCCGCACCGGTATTCTGGCCGAGCTGCTGGGCAAGGAGGTCGTCGACCTCTCCGTCCTGCCCGAGAACACCGTCGTTGTCGTGCATGACCTCACGCCGTCCATGACCGCCACGATCGATAAGGCTCACGTTGCCGGTATCGTCACCGAGACCGGTGGCCGCACGTCGCACTCCGCGATCATCGCGCGTGCCCTCGAGATCCCGGCTGTCCTTTCGGTTTCCAACAGCTGCACCGCGCTGCGCAACGGTATGACCGTTGTCGTCGACGGCGGCAAGGGTATCGTCGAGGCCGATCCCGACGAGGAGACGCTTGCTGCCTACACCGCCAAGGCCGAGGCCTTCGCTGCCGAGAAGGCAGCCCTCGAGGCCTTCCGTGGCAAGCCGTCCGTGACTGCCGATGGCATCAAGAAGATCATCGCCTGCAACATCGGTAACCCCGATGACGTGCGCAACGCGCTCGATCACGACGCCGAGGCTATCGGCCTGTTCCGCTCCGAGTTCCTGTTCATGGACTCTGCTGAGCTTCCTTCCGAGGAGGAGCAGTTCAACGCCTACCGTAAGGTCGCCAGCGCGCTCAAGGGTGCTCCGGTCATCATCCGCACGCTCGATGTGGGTGGCGACAAGGAGATTCCGTATCTGCATATGGTCAAGGAAGACAACCCCTTCATGGGCTTCCGCGCCGTGCGTTACTGCCTTGCCAATCCCGACCAGTACAAGGTCCAGCTCCGCGCTCTGCTGCGCGCTAGCGCCTTCGGTGACGTCAAGATCATGATCCCGCTCGTCACCTGCGTCGAGGAGGTCTTGGCTGTCAAGGAGCTCGTCGAGCAGTGCAAGGCCGAGCTGACCGAAGAGGGTCGCAAGTTCAACGAGAACATCGAGGTCGGCATCATGGTCGAGACACCCGCCGCTTCGCTGCTCGCAGACCGTCTTGCCGAGGTTGCCGACTTCTTCTCCATCGGCACCAACGACCTGATCGGCTACACCATGTGCGCCGACCGTGGTAACGACACCATCTCCAACCTGTACCAGGTTTACTATCCCGCCGTGCTCCGCTCGCTCAAGAACATCATCGAGAGCGGCGTGAAGGCCGGCATCATGGTCGGTATGTGCGGCGAGGCCGCTGCCGATCCGCTGCTCGAGCCGCTGCTGATCAGCTGGGGCCTGGAGGAGTTCTCGATGAGCGCTCCGTCGATCCTGCGCGCCCGCAAGACCATCAGCCAGTGGACCAAGGCCGAGTGCGACGAGCTCGCCGAGAAGGCACTCGCCTGCAACACCGCCGCCGAGGTCAAGGCACTGCTCGAGTCCGCAGCTCGCTAATTTGGTATCAGAGGTAACCGCGTGGTTGGAATGGGCCGGCCACGCGGCCCTCACATATACAGGGGGTACTGTAAATGTTCTACACGCTAACCGCTAACCCGGCTGTCGACATGACGGTTTCGAGCTCTCCGCTCGAGCCCGACGAGAACGTCCGCACCGGCTCGGCCAGCTACACGGCTAACGGCAAGGGCCTCGACGTGTCCTTCGCCTTTAAGAAGATGGGCGTCGACACCGTCGCGCTCGGCTTCTTCGCCGGCTTCACGGGCAAGTTCATCGTCGAGGAGGTCATGAACCTGGGTTGCCTCTGCCGCCCGGTCTGGACCGACGGTATCACGCGCATTAACACCTATGTCAACGATGGCCAGCACGAGTACGGCATCCTGAACCCGGGTGCTCCGATCACGCCGCAGCACCAGGAGGAGCTCTACAACATCCTGGACACCGCGGGCGATCTCGAGTGCCTGATCGTTTCCGGCTCCGTGCCTCCCAAAGCTACGCCTGACTTCCTGGCTAAGGTCATGGAGCACGCTCAGGCTCGTGGCGCCGATGTCGTCTTGGACCTGTCCTCCGACAAGCTCAAGGAGCTCGCTCACAAGAAGCCGCTGCTCATCAAGCCGAACCATCACGAGATGAAGGCCATCTTCGGCGTGCCGGTCGACACCGACGACGAGGTCCGCGTTGCCATGAAGATGGCTCACGACGCCGGCGTTCAGAACGTGCTGCTCACCCGTGGTAGCCGCGGCGACGCTTACTTCTCCAACGGCGAGGACATCTGGTACGCCAAGCGTGAGTTCAACATTAAGCTGGTCTCTTCCGTCTGCGCCGGCGACTGCACCCTCGCTGCGTTCCTGCACAAGTGGTACAGGGATCGCGACAACGTCGAGGAGGCCATGAAGCTCGCTATGGCCACCGGCGCCAACGTTGCCGAGTCCGTCGGCATTGGCGACTTTGGTCACGTCGATGAGTACAGCAAGCGCGTTGCCGTCCGCAAGCTCGATCGTCAGTAATCGAATCGCGACATATTCGTGCGCATGCGGCGCCCCGGTTTCGGTCGGGGCGCCTTTTTTGTTCCGCCATGGGGGAGAGGTGTCCTGCCGTACTTCATCGCTTCCACACCGTTCACCGAGTTGTCCTAGCCTTTTACCGATGCGTGGAATATACTTTCATTAACACGTTGTTTCGTGAAAGGAACATCCATGATTTACACGCTCACTGCAAATCCCGCCATTGACTACAACATCGCCTGCGACGGCCTTACTGCCAATACCGTCACGCGTACCCGCAATGCCGTCTACACGCCCAACGGCAAGGGCCTCAACGTCTCGTTTACGCTTGACCACTATGGTGTCGACACCACGATCCTGGGTTTCTTCGCCGGCTTCTCGGGTGAGTTCATCGTCAAGGGCGCCGAGGCCCTGGGCGTGCCCGTCAAGCCCGTGTGGACCGACGGTATTACGCGCGTCAATGTGTTCCTCAACGCCGGTCCCGACACCGAGTACAACATGGTCAATGCCGGTGCCGCCATCAATGAGGCCAACGAGCAGGAGATGTTTGAACTTATCGATTCGCTCGATGACATGACCTGCCTGGTCATCAGCGGCTCGCTGCCTCCCAACACTTCCGAGGGCTTCTTGGCCGAGGTCCTGCGCCGTGTCAAGGCCAAGGGGGCCGAGTTCGTCCTCGACATCTCGAGCCATCAGCTGGCAGACCTCATTGCTCTGGAGCCACTGCTGATCAAGCCCAATGACGACGAGCTGCTTGACATCTTTGGCATCAAGGTGAGCGGTGGCGACGACGAGTCCGTCAAGGGCGCTATGGCCGAGCTGCACGCCAAGGGCGCCAAGAACGTGCTGCTGACCCTTGGTGGCGCCGGTGCGTACTTCTCCAACGGCGAGCATATCTGGTTTGCCAACCGCACCTTCGACGTCAAGCTGCTGTCGACGGTGTGCGCCGGCGATTCCTCGCTCGCTGCCTTCCTGTCCGTGTGGCACGACGCCCCCGAGCGCGTCGGGGACGCCCTGCGCCTTTCGATGGCCACTGGCGCCAACGTGGTCGAGTGCCCCGGTCTGGGTGATTTTGCCAAGGTGGACGAATATAAGAAGCACATCGAGGTTCGCCAGGTCTGCTAGTTCCGGCACCTTGTCTGAATAGTTTGATTATTTCGCATCCGTCTTAGACTAGGACGGATGCGTTTTTGTTTATCGGACTTGCGTGTGCAGTGGAGGCTGTTTCTTGCTAGACTTCTTGCAGACGCAATCGATAGCCAATTTGATAGTCGCAGGAGGCCATAGGCATGTGCAATGTTTCGCTCAACGGTACTCAACCGTCCGATGCGTCCCTGTGCGTCCTGCGCGCGCTTGAGGCGGCTGGTCTTGAGGCTTGGTACGTGGGCGGTTGGGTGCGCGACGCCCTGATGGGGTACCCCAGCCACGATGTTGATATGTGCTGTAGCGGCCTGTGGCAGGAGTCCAGAGCGGCGCTCGAGGCCGCCGGCATCGCGGTTGTGGAGTCGGGCATTAAATTTGGCGGAATCACGGCTATTTCCGATGGCGAGCGTATCGAGGTCACCACGTACCGTCTGGATGGCTTTTACACCGATGGTCGCCATCCCCAGAGTGTGGAGCGTGCCGCCTCGCTCGAGGACGATCTGGCGCGCCGCGACTTTACCGTCAATGCCATGGCCTGGCATCCCGAGCGCGGGCTTGTCGACCGCTACGACGGCCAGGGTGACTTGGAGCGCAAGCTGATTCGCGCTGTCGGCGATCCCAAGCGTCGCTTTAACGAGGACGCCCTGCGCATGCTGCGTGCGGTGCGCTTTGCCTGCCGTCTGGACTTTATGATTGAGCCCGAGACCAAGCGTGCGCTTGCCGAGTGCGCGCCGCTGCTCGATGCCGTGGCGCGTGAGCGTGTGGGTATTGAGCTCGAGGGCATTCTTTCGACCGGTCACGGGGGAGACGCCATGTTGCGCTACCCTGAGCTCATCTGCGCCGCTGTGCCCGAGTTGGCAGCGGGTCGCGGGTTTGATCAGCGAAGTGTCTATCATGCGTTTAACGTCTACGAGCATATCGCCCGTGTGCTGACGGTGGCAGGGGAGCTGGCGCTGTGCGACGGCGTCGCGCCATCGTCGAGCCTTATGTGGGCGGCGTTTTTGCACGATGTCTCCAAGCCCGAGTGCTTTACGGTCGATCACGCCGGCAGCGGACACTTCTACGGTCATCCCGAGCTCGGCGCCAAGAAAGCGCGCGTCATTATGGATCGCCTGGCACTCTCGCACGACCTGGTGCGCGACGTTTGCCTGCTCATCAAATATCACGATAAGCCGCTGCGCCCCGAGCGCTCCTGCCTGCTCAATATGATGCGCGCGCTTTCGGGTGAGGGCGTCGACACGGCCCGCCTGATTGACGAGCTCATGGACCTCAAGCGTGCTGACACGCTTGGCAAGGCCCCATCGTGCTTCTATTACGTTGAGACGATTGAGGAGATGCGCGCGATGGCGCACGAGCTGCTGAGGGCGGGGGAGCCCTATACGCTCAAGATGCTCGCCATCAACGGCGGCGACCTGATCCGTGCTGGAGTCAAGCCCGGGCCGGAACTGGGGCAGCTTCTCAACTCCGCCCTCGACGCCGTGATCGAAGACAACATTCCCAACGATCGCGAAGCTCTTTTGGTCCATCTCAACTTGAATTAGCTACCTAGTTTACCTGCGTGTTCCATAACCTGCCGACAATTTTTCGGCAATTTGGAATTTCTTCTTGCGCTGACGTTTTTTGTCCCGTAATATATTACCCCGCAGCACGGCAGTGCAGATGTCATGTGGCCCGTTCGTCTAGCGGTTTAGGACGCCGCCCTCTCAAGGCGGAGATCACCAGTTCGAATCTGGTACGGGCTACCACTTCTTTTCTGCTGAGGCTTATGGCCCGTTCGTCTAGCGGTTTAGGACGCCGCCCTCTCAAGGCGGAGATCACCAGTTCGAATCTGGTACGGGCTACCACGCATCTGATACCCGGACTTCCTATGGAAGGCCGGGTTTTTTATTTTTAAACAACCGTCTGCAATTCCCGTTTGAACCAGAGCTTTGCGTTCTGCCTATGGCCCTTACGGGTACAATATCCAAGATATTTTGACTGTTAGAAGGAGTCTCATGACGGAGTCCTCTCAGCATACGTCTAAGCCCCAGGTCGAGGTTGAGGCCTCGGGCGGAGATGACAATAAGAGCGCACGCCGCGGCGCCATCTTTATCGGCGTCGTGCTGGTAGGTTATATCGTCTATCTGGTGGTAACCGGGCAGATGGGGCAGTTCTGGGCCGCTATGTCGAGCGTCCAGGCGTCATGGCTCGTTGTCGCGTGTCTTTGCATGTTCATGTACCTGTTCTTTGGCATTGTGGCCTATGCGATCGCCGTCTGGCTCGATCCCAATTCGCCCGTCGGCATCCGCGACCTGATCTCGGTCGAGGCGAGTGGCATCTTCTTTGGCAACCTGACGCCCATGATGATGGGCTCCACCCCGGCTCAGATCTATCGCCTGACCAAGGCCGGCCAAAACGTGGGCGAGGCCGGCGCCACGCAGTTCACGCGCTTTATCGTGTATCAGTTTGGCCTCGTTGCCTGGGGCGCTATCCTACTGCTTGCTCGCATGCCTTTTTTTGCCGAGCGCTATGGCGACATGACGCTGCTGTGTGTCTTTAGCTTTGGTGGGCACTGCTGCATCTTGCTTGGCATCTTCGCCGTCGCGCTCATGCCTAAGACCGTCACGCGCGTCGCCCATTGCATCATCAATTGGCTCGAGCGCATTGGTGTCTCGGCCACTAAGATCGAGAGTTGGCGCACGTTTGTCGATGGCGAGATCTACTCGTTCTCCGAGAAGTTCAAGCTTTCGGCTGGCCACTTTTCGTCCATGCTGCTCACGGTGGTCATCACCATGCTACAGCTCGCGTTTTTCTACCTCGTGCCGTATTTCCTGATGCTTGCCTTTGGCCACCACGAGGTCGACTTTTTCTCGGTCATGGCCGCGAGCGCCTTTGTCCAGCTGTTGAGCTCTGCGGTCCCCCTGCCCGGTGGAACTGGTGGCGCTGAGGGCGGCTTTGCATTGTTCTTGGGTCATTTCTTTGGGTCGGCATCGACCGCCGGCTATCTGCTGTGGCGCCTCATTACGTTTATTGCGCCGACCATTTTGGCTGCGCCCCTGCTGGGCCTTAAGAGTGCCCACAACGAGAGCATCCATGCGCGCTGGGATCGCGTGATGCGCAAGCTCGGTCGCATGCCTCAAACGCCCTCTGCGGCCACAAAGCCCCACCCCACGAATGCTGTTACCGTTGATCCCAAGAAGCAGGCTCAGAAGGCTTCTGGGACCGCTAAGCCGGCTCATAAAGCCTATGTGCGCCAGACAGGCGACGGTATTCGCGTATCTCCGTCGGCACTCAATAAGAAGAAGCACCCTAAGTCGCAGTAGGGCAGTCGTGCGTTCTTCATGATGCGGGGCATATTTGTGCTGTATGGGGGATAATCCTCTTACGTAGATTATCTCTCATCTGTTGATGAATGCTCGTATATCGAAGGGACACGCCCATGGCAACCAGCAAACCGCGTCTTGACCGCCGCATTGTTCGCAGCCGTAATGCCATCCTTTCCGCTTTCGAGCGCCTGCTCATGGAAAAGCCGCTGGCAGACATTACGGTGAGTGCCATCGCGCGCGAGGCCAATGTCGACCGCAAGACCTTTTACGTTCACTTTGGTACGGTTGACGGCCTGCTCGATGCCATTGCCGTCGATGTGGTGGAGATGATTGTCGACTCGGTCGAGAAAACCCTTGCTTCAATGGACGGCGACACCAACGAGCGCGCCCTGGGCGCGGCGGCGACCTTCTTTAAAACCGTTAACGAGGCACTGTGTAACAACTTAGTGCTCAATCGTCAGCTGATCGAGAACATTCCGCTCGACGACTTTATGGCTCGCCTGCGCGAACCGCTCGAGCACGAGATTGCCGAACGCGATCTGCTGCCCCAAGGTCTCAAGGACGAGATGTTCGACTACTATCTGGCGTTTTTGCTGTCGGGTATTATCGGTATCTATCGCACGTGGGCGCTGTCTGACGGCTCGGTTCCTATCGAGCGCGTCTCTGAGGTCGCCAACGACCTGACTCTCAACGGTCTGTCGAGTCTGGAATCTCGCTTCGAATAGCATCGATAATTCAACAACTTATAGAAGTTGCGGTGGAATAGGGATTGTTTTGGTTATTGGAAGGCCGTTCTGGTCCCTATTTCACCGCAACTTAGTAAAACTGTTTTGATGGTAAGGCGGAGCAGCCTCGAAGATGAGCCTCGAGACTGCTCCGCTTCATTTCTGAGCGTTTGTCGTGTAGGGCAGCATTAATCGCCGTTTTTGAGTATGCGGCCCTGTTTTTCGAACTTGTGCATGTCGCTATCGGCCATGCCCTGCGACTTGTCCTCGTGACGCTTGGCGTATAACGGATCGTCGGAGTCGTTCCAGATGCGGTCGGCGACAGGTGACCATGCCTCGGCGGCAGCCTGGGTCTTTTCGCGCAGCTGCTCGGGTGACTCCTTCTCGATTAAGTCGGTGCTCATTACGCCACTCTCGGCGACCAGTTTGGGCAGCACGTCGGGATTCTCGAGCATGGGGCATGGTTTGAGGTAGTTGTCGTTAAACGGCATGTTCTCGTAGTACTTCATAAAGAGGGGAGAGCGCAGCGCGTCGAGTAAACTCACATCGTGGATGTTGGCGTTTGAGTAGTGGATGAACACGCACGGCTCCACGTCTCCGGCGGCGTTGATGTGCAGGTAGCGGCGGCCGCCGGCGATACATCCGCCTACAAACTCGCCGTCGTTTTGGAAGTCGAGCGTAAACAGCGGCTTCTTCTCACGCATTTCGCGGATAAAGTGATACATGTGCTCGCGCTGCTCGGGCGTGGGCATGAGCTCGGGGGTTGCATTGCGGCCAACCGGCATAAAGTGGAAGTACCAGCAGAAGAGTGCTCCCTCGCCGATCATCCAGTCCATGTTCTCCTCGGTAGCAACCGTATCGGCATTGGCGCTGGTCCAACAGGTGGAGATACCAAACGGCAAGTCGCGCTCGCGCAGGAGTTTCATGGCGTGCTCGATCTTTGCGTAGGTACCCTCGCCGCGACGGGCGTCGGTGGTGTGCTCATTGCCCTCGGCGCTGATGGCGGGGACAAAATTACCTACGCGAATCATATCGTCGCAGAAGGGCTCGTCGATCAGCGTGGAGTTGGTAAAGCAGAGAAACACGCAGTCCTGATGTTTTTCGCAAATTCTGATCAGGTCGTGCTTGCGGACGAGCGGCTCGCCGCCGGTATAGATGTAGATATGCGTACCGAGCCCTTTGCCCTGCGTAACGATAGAGTCGATGTCTTCGAACGAGAGATTCTGCTTGTACCGTACTCGGCGGCCCAGCAGCCCGTACAATGCAGGTTGCAGGCGCTCGTGGGATCGAGCAGGATGGCCCACGGAACGTTGCACTGGTACTTTTCGCGGTTCTTTTCCTGCTCTGGCCAAGCTAGCAGGTTGGCGTCGACAATGAGGGTCTTAAGCAGTTTGGTTCGCATCTGGGGATTAAGGCTGAACACACGCATGATCAGGTCATACCAATTGCCGCGGCTCTTGATGACATTGGTGAATGCCTCTCGCTGTACAGGAAATACGCGATTGGGGACCAGCTTGTTCACGAGGTCCATGATTTTGTCGATGTTTTCTTGCGGGTTGTCGTCGAGATAATCGATGAGCTTGTTGAGCGCTGCACGCTCTGCTGACCGTGTAAGCGACATGGGTATATCCTTTCACGTGTGCTTAATGTGTGATAATACCCACTTGTGGATTAAACGAAGTCTAAAGATTTGTAGTGTGTCTATTCAACGAATCAATTTAATTTGGGGTGAAGCGTTATACGCCGACACCTTCTAACTTGCGGTGAAATAGTGTCAGATGGGGATGCGGACGATTTCTTGGACCGCGCCTAGGCGTATCCATGGAGTGGGTATGATGAATTGGACACCTAGTTAAGAGCGAAAGGTGTTCAAGATGACCCAAAGAAGAAAGCGATACGACAGGCAGTTCAAGGTCTCGGCGGCAAAGGTGGTCCTGTCCGGGGAAATGACGGTCAAAGGCC
>DBFRVO010000038.1:0-57191 GCA_048503295.1 Collinsella aerofaciens
AGCATGGGAGCCCCTTCCATGAATGCGGCGTGGCCGCCACGGTTGGATTAGACACTCACCATTGTCGGCCTAATCCGCGGTCTTTCATGCAGCAGGGGCTCTCAATGTTTTTATGTCCTGCTCATATCGTCTCTGCCGGCACCTGGGGACAGTCCTTATGTCAAGAGATTGGTGGTCGTTGGGGATGTTCTTGTTTGACTAGTCGTTTAAGAACGTCCCCAATGACTATTGAATTGGCTTTTTGAGGGCTAAACAGGAACTATCTCACCGCAACTGCGTTGGGCGTTTTTTGGCGGCTGGTTTACTTGCTCGCGAACAGCCAGATTGCGATGATCACCAGGATTGCGGCGACGACGCAGACGATGGCGCCTGTGAATTTGATGCGTGAGTCGCGGGTACGCTCGCGCACCGCGTCCTCGGTGGCCTCGAGTTGGGCGACTTCTCGCTCGGTCTCGGCGTGTTCGGCTTTGTCTCGGGCCAAGGATCCTGCAAGCGACTCAGTGATCTCTGGATGGTCATGTACCTCGGTCGCCTGCTCGATGATCGACTGTGCATGTGCGGCATCTGCTTGGGCGTTGGCGATGCTTTGCTCTTGGTCGCGGCGTGCCTTGTCCTCGGCGGCGATCTTCTCGCGCAGTTCGCGCTGGCGCGTCGTGGCGGCAGTTTTCGCCGTCTGCAGCTCGTCGCGCGCGGCATCGGCCTCTGCCGTCACGGCTTGGTGCGCGCGTTTGGCTTCGGCAATGGGGGCTTGAGCCTGCTCGACGGCCTGCTCGGCTGCGGCAAGCGAGTGCTCAAGGTCGGCGGTGATGCGCGGGACATCTTCTTCGGCTTTACGCAGGGCATCTGCCGTGTCGGAGATCTGCATCGAGAGCTCGCTGGTGCGCACCGTATAGCTGGCGGGATTTGCCGAGGGATTGCGTTGCAGCTCGGCATACTCATGACGCAGCGTCTCGAGCTGGGCGCGCGTGGCGTCGACGGTTTGTTGTGCGGCGGCAATGCCGGCGTCTCGCTCGGCCTGCACCTTGTCGCGGATGCGCATGGAATCCTCAAGACGTCGAACGAGGCGGTTGCCGGTCTCGCGCGAGCTTGCCTCGCGGGCCTCCACGGCGTCGAGCGCGGCCTTCAGGCGGAGCTCGGTCGCGTCATCCTCTGTCTTCATTTGTTCGAACTGACCCTTGAGCTCTGTCGCTTTGGCGGCGTGGGCATCACGGTCAATCTCGGCTGCCGCAGCGGTCTTTTGCGCTGTGGCGATCGCCTGACGCTGGTCGGCGACGATCTGGTCGTAGCGGCCTGCGATATCCTGGCGCGTCTCGAGTTCCTCGGCCTGATCGGCAATGCGCTGCTCAAGTTCGGCCAGGTGGGCGCGGGCATCGGCAAGTGCCTTTTTCGCGGCGTTCATCTCGCGCATGGCCGAGGCGCCCTGGGCGATAAAGGTGCCCACGGCGTTCGCAGTGTTCGAGACAGCGGTCCCCAGATCGCGGCTCGCGGCGGGGGAGTGCGGGGCGGTCGGGCGAGTGGTGTCGGCAGCGTCCGCATCGGCAGCCTGCGGCGCGGCGATATTGCCGGTACCGCCCTCGACCACAGAAAAGCCTGCTGCGTGCGGATTTACCGCATCGGCGCCAATCGTGGGATGCTCGAGCTGCAGAAACGAGGGCATGGTACTGCCCTGGTCGGCAACCGGAGTCTCGCCGGGCACAAAGGTCGAGGCCGCCTCGGCGGCCTCCTCTTCCTCGGCATCAATATCGGCATCGGCGACGGCGTCTTTCAGCGCTTTGACAGCATCCATCATGGAGTCCATGACGGCATCGAGCTCTTCTTCCGAAGACACCTCGATGGGGCCCGCTGCTTGCGGGGCGTCGTCCTGAGCGGGCGCATCGTCGTTTTGCTCATCGGCGTTTTCTGATTCGGGGGTTTCCGCCGTAGCGCTTTCGTCCAAGATGGGGCCGTCGACGTCGGTACCATCGCAGGTCACAGCGTCAGTATCTGTGGTGACGTCTGCGGGATCATCAATATGCTCTTGAGTCTGGGGGTCCAGCTCGTCTGTCATAGGCATGTGCTCCTCATCGTTGTTTGTCACCCTATGATAAAGTCTCGCGTCGACATCCCGCGCGCTGCAGCAAAGTTTCAAAACGTGTTCGATGACTCGTTTGGCTGACAAAAAATCGGCCTTCTTATTCAGTTTGTGCTTGACATCCCCTTCGCCGAATGACGTTGTGCCGTTCGCCTGCTGCAGCCTTTATTTTTCACTTGAACCCGCTAAAGTTGCATTTCAGCTTTTGGCGCGTGAAGTTGGATGCGCGCAGTCGGCGGGCGTGCCCGTCGCGATTTGAAAGGACTTCGTATGGGACTTTTCACTGGTAAGACCGTAATCGTCACCGGCGGTGGCAAGGCCACGCTTAAGGACGGCTCCGCTGGCTCCATCGGTTACGGCATTGATATCGCTTTTGCCAAGGAGGGCGCAAACCTCGTCATTACCGGCCGCAACGTTGCCAAGCTCGAGGCTGCCAAGGAGTCCCTCGAGGCCGAGTATGGCATCAAGGTTCTGCCTGTTCAGGCCGATGTCTCGGCTGGTCAGGACAACGAGGCCGTCGTCCAGAACGTCATCGACAAGGCCATCGAGGAGTTCGGCCGCATCGACGCCGTCGTCAACAATGCCCAGGCCAGCGCCTCGGGCGTGACCATCGCCGACCACACCATGGATCAGTTTAATCTGGCCATTTATTCCGGTCTGTATGCCACCTATCTGTACATGCAGAAGGCCTATCCGCACCTGAAGGAGACCAAGGGCTCCGTGGTCAACTTTGCCTCGGGCGCCGGCCTGTTTGGCAACTACGGCCAGTGCAGCTATGCCGCCGCCAAGGAGGGCATCCGCGGTCTGACTCGCGTTGCCGCCAACGAGTGGGGCAAGGACGGCATCAACGTCAACATTGTTTGCCCGCTTGCTTGGACAGCTGCGCTCGAGAACTTCCAGGATGCCTATCCCGAGGCGTTCAAGGCCAACGTCCACATGCCGCCGGCAGGCCACTATGGCGATGTCGAGAAGGAAATCGGCCGCGTGGTCGTTCAGCTCTGCGGCCCCGACTTTAAGTACATGAATGGCGAGACCGTCACCCTCGAGGGCGGCATGGGCCAGCGGCCTTAAGAGTTACGCGGTTTTACCAAACCGCGTAACCAGTCGACGCTGCAAACCCGCCAGAGCGGCAATCTGCCTTTCAACTTCGGCGGCATGACCAGAAGGTCAATGCCGCCTCGTTTCAAGGCACCTTGCTCGCTCTGGCGGGTTTTCGCTGTCGGTACCATAACATCGGCGTTTGTGTTGCTGGCGCAAAGTAGTCGTTAGGTAGTCGTTGGGGACGTTCTTAAATGACTGGTCGAAAGGGACACTCTTGCCGGAAATGATTCGTTGGGGACGGAGGAAAACGGATCATTTTTATCCTGGTGCATTGGTGTAAGTGGGCAGGTTTCCTTTGCACCAGTTTCTGTCGAGTCGGTGCTTCTTGCGGGTTGCCCGTATAATGGTTTGCGTATGAACCGCAACCAAGGAGTTCCAGTTTATGGACCAGAGCCTTTTTAAATTCGACATGATCGCCGAGGACCCGACCACGCATGCGCGCGCCGGCGTGCTGCACACCCCGCACGGCGACATCGAGACGCCGATCTTTATGCCCGTGGGCACCAAGGCAAACGTCAAGGGCATTCCTACCGAGACCGTCAAACAGCTCGGCGCCCAGATCGTGCTTGCCAATACCTATCACCTGTCCATGCGTCCCGGCGAGGACACCATCGCCGAGCTGGGCGGCCTGCACAAGTTTATGAACTGGCACGGCCCCATCCTCACCGATTCGGGCGGCTTCCAGGTGTTCAGCCACAACGATGCCGTCAAGCTCACCGACGAGGGCGTGCGCTTTATCGTCAACGACTATGACGGCCGTCATGTGTTCTGGACGCCCGAGGACAACATGGAAATCGCCATGAAGCTCGGCTCCGACATCTGCATGCAGCTCGACCAGTGCCCGGGCTATCCCGCCACGCGCGCCTACGTTGAGCGCGCCGTTGAGCTGTCGAGTATGTGGGCCGAGCGCTGCTATAAGGCGCATACCCGCGACGACCAGGCGCTCTTTGGCATTGTTCAGGGCGGCATGCACCTAGATCTGCGCCTGCGCTCGCTGCGCCATCTGGAGGAGTGCGGCGACTTCCCCGGCTACGGCATTGGCGGCTACTCGGTGGGCGAGGACCACGAGACCATGTTCGAGACCCTGGCACCGCTCGTAAGCGAGTACATGCCCAAGCACAAGCCGCGCTACCTGATGGGCGTCGGCAACCCCACCACCCTCGTGCGCGGTGTGGGCGTGGGCATCGACATGTTCGACTGCGTGCTGCCGACGCGCACGGGCCGCATGGGTACGGCGTTCTCCAGCGAGGGTCGCCTCAACTTCCGCAACGCTCGCTTTGCGCACGACGATGGCCCCATCGATCCCACCTGCACCTGCCCGGTGTGCACGGGCGGCTACAGCCGCGCGCTCATCCGCCACATGGTCACGCAGAAGGAGATGCTCGGCGGCATTCTGCTGTCGATGCACAACATCTACTACCTGCTCAACCTTATGCAGCGTGCCCGCCAGGCCATTATCGAGGGCCGCTATGGCGCATTCGTGAGCGATTGGATGAATAGTCCTGCCGCGGTGGATTACTAAGAGCGGCGCGGGCGCTTGCAGAGCGCGGGCAACAGCAAGGGGCGAGCGCCGGCCGGTCATCACGTTTGCTAACACCGTCTGCGCGACCGCTGACCGATGCCTTGCAAGTGCTTGATGCATCGTGGGTACCATACCGAATAGTTGATGTTCGGGCGGGTGTTTGACGCATGGCGTCGACCCCGCCCGTTTTTCTTTTTCTCGATAGGAGCACCCATGATTAAGAATGAGAACGTCGAGGGCGAGCCTGCCTACGACGAGACGTATCGCCGCGGTCCCGTGGTCATGCGCGGCCCCATGATTCCTAAGGACAACACCTACGCCAACCTGCTGGCGCCTGAAGATTCGACCGACTGGTTGCACGCCGATCCGTGGCGCGTGCTGCGCATCCAGGCCGAGTTTGTCGATGGCTTCGGCGCGCTTGCCGAGCTTGGTCCTGCAGTGACCATCTTCGGCAGCGCCCGCACGCCCAAGACCGATCCACTCTACAAGGCGGCGCGCGCGGTCGGCCGTAAGATTGCCCAGCGCGGCGTGGCGGTTATCACCGGTGGCGGCCCCGGCATCATGGAGGCGGCCAACAGGGGAGCGGCGAGCGTCAACGGCAAGTCAGTTGGCTTGGGCATTGAATTGCCGCACGAGCAGGGGCTCAACAAATACGTGAACCTCGGTATGGACTTCCGCTACTTCTTTGTGCGCAAGACCATGTTCGTCAAATACAGCTCGGGCGCCATCGTGTTTCCCGGCGGGTTTGGCACGCTCGACGAGATGTTCGAGGTGCTCACGCTGGTGCAGACGCACAAGGTCAAGCGCATGCCGCTCGTGCTGGTGGGCAGCGAGTACTGGCAGGGCCTGTTCGACTGGCTCAACGGCCCGGTAATGAGCGCCAGTATGATTAGCCCGCTCGACCCGGATCTGGTACACATTACCGACGACCTCAACGAGGCCGTTGACATTGCGCTCAGCGGGTTGATGTAGAGCAATCGTGTCTACCGCGACATGAATATGCATGGCAATCTGATGCTATCTAACGTCAGGTTGCCATTTATATTGGGTATACTGATGCAAAAGACGAGGGCAAGGAGGTCGCGTATGTCTACTGCAACGGTTAAGCCTACGACGGTTCGCCTCGAAGAGGGGCTCAAGGAGCAGGCGACTGAGTTCTTGGATTCGGTCGGCCTCAGCCTCAATTCCTATCTCAATCTTGCCGTTCGGCAGCTGGTAAATCAGCGAAAGATTCCTTTTGAGATTGTAGGAAGGGCGGAGATGCCCAACGAGGCGACGAGGCGTGCCATGGTGATCGCCGAGGCTCATGAGTTGGGGATTTTGCCGGACGATAGCCCGTCATTCAATAACGCTGATGAGCTTATGTCATTCCTCGATGAGGAATAGCGATGTTCGAGATTAAAGTCGAGGCTCAATTTAAGGCGGACTACAAACGAACGATGCGCATGCATCCGCAGCTAAAAAGTGAGTTTAAAGCGGCGGTTGCAGAGCTTGTGGCTCATGGGTCACTTCCGGCGGAGTATGGCGCCCACGAGCTCTCAAACCCGGGCGGAAACTACAACGGCCACATCGATTTCCACCTATCCGATGGCTTGGTCGATGTGGTCGTTCTTTATCTTCCCCATAAGACTAACCCAGTGATTAGGCTGGTGAGAATGGGCACTCATCAGGAGCTGTTTCAGGGTCCGCTGGGCTGATCGCCGATTTCCAAGTTGCGGTGGAATAGGGATTGATTTGCGGCTGATAAGCCAAAAACAGTCCCTATTCCACCGCAAGCGGTAAAGGTGCCCCTAGTGGATGGGCTGGTAGCGGGGGCAGTAGCTGATGGCGATGGCGTCGACGCCTACATGGGTGGCGATGGTGCAGCCGATGGGGCCGGTGCCGGCGTCTACGTAATCCTGGCCCGCGAGTGCCTCGTTGACAAGCTCCTGCTCCTCGGCGGCGCCGGTCGTGAGCACACGCACGCTTGAGCCCGGGTGCTCGTCCAAAAACGCGAGGCAATCTGCCATGGTGTTGGCGACGATGCGCTTGGCGCCGCGGCCCTTTTTGATTGCCTTGATCTCGCCAGACTGCCACTCCGGCGAAACGGCCAGGCGAATGTTGAGCATCTGCGTCAGCTGGCCGGCGAGCTTGGGGGCGCGGCCGTTTTTGACCAGGTTCTCGAGTGTGCGGGGAATCAGCAGCAGGTGGGCGTCGGGCAGCGTCGCGCGGATCTGCGCCTCGGTCTCGTCCAGGCTGCGACCGTCTTCGCGCATGGCCCGCGCATACTCCACCAGCAGGCCCTCGGCGCCCGAGCCGGTGCGCGAATCGATGCAGCGCACGTCGAGCTCGTGGGTATCGGCCACCTGGCACGCGTTGGCGTAGCAGGCGGACCACTCGCTGCACAGCGAGATAAAGATGGCGCTGTCGTGGCCGTCGGCGCGCACGCGGTCAAAGAGTGCCTTGAACTCGCCGGCGCTCGGCTGCGAGGTGTGCGGCAGCTGCTCGGAGCCAGCCATGCGCGCGACGTACTCCTGGGCGGTAATCTGCACCTGGTCGAGCAGGTCCTCGCCCTCGATAATCACATGCAGCGGAATCACGTAAATGCCGAGCTCTTGAGCACGGGCGGGGGAGATGTCCGACGTGGAGTCGGTTATGATGGCAAAAGACATAATTGCACCTTTCGTTGGGGCGCTTGCGCGCCGCCTTCTTAGAGCAAAGTGCGACAAGTATAGTTGAGTTGCTCTACATTGCTAGGTTCAATTGTTGAATAGTCAACAGTTTGAAGTGACGGTGTGGAAATCATCAACTGGGGAAGAGGGATGCCGATGGCGGCATTACAGCTATGCGAGCGGCCGATTGTGTTGTTCGATTTTGACGGCACGGTGGCCGATACGGGTCGGGCGGTGATGACCTCGACGCGCAAGGCGTTGGCCGCGCGCGGGTTTTCGGAGGCGCAGATGGGTGACCTGCGCCGCATGATCGGGCCGCCCCTGTGGAAGAGCTTTCACGACTTTTATGGCTTTTCCCGCGAGGAGTCGCTTGTGGTGGCCGACGAGTACCGTGCCTTTTTTGATGAGCTGGGACCGGAAGAGTATCCCGTGTTCGATGGAATCCCCGAGCTGCTCGATGGCCTTGTCGCGCAGGGGCATCGCTTGGCCGTGGCGACGTCACGCATGGAGGCAAAGTGCATTGACATGGTGGGCGAGCTGGGGCTTTCGCAGTTTGAGGCGGTGGTTGGCATGAATCCACCGCAGGGGCGCGAGACCAAGGCCGATTCGGTCCGCGATGCCCTGGCGGCGCTCGGCGCGACGGCCGACGATGCCGTGATGATCGGCGATCGCTTTAACGATGTGGATGGCGCGCACGCAATGGGCGTACCGTGCATTGGTATCTATTCGGGCGCGGCGGCGCCGGGCGAGCACGAGGCGGCGGGTGCCGATGCAGTGGTGCACTCGGTGGCCGAGCTTGCTAAACTTTTCGCTATATAAGTATTTGATGTGAGGGGCGGGCGTACCCGTCGCTCATTGGTAAGGAGGTCGTCCATGAATCAGGTGGAGCAGAGCGTTACCGAGTATGTCGACGAGGTCTGGGAGGACGTCGTCGCCGATATCGAGCAGCTGGTGAGTTATCCGTCCGTAGCCGTTGCTGCCGATGCGGAGCCTAGCGCGCCGTTTGGCCGCCCGGTTCGTGATGCGCTCGATTGCGCGCTCGGCATTGCGCAAAAGCTCGGCTACCAGACGAGCGACGACGAGGGCTATGTGGGCATTGCCGATATCCCGGGTCGCGGCGACAAGCAGCTCGCGACCATCTGCCACGTGGACGTGGTGCCCGCCGGCCCCGGCTGGAACACCGACCCGTTTGCGATGGAGCGTCGCGAGGGCTGGCTGCTCGGCCGTGGCGTGATTGATGACAAGGGTCCGGCGGTGTTGTCGCTCTACGCCGGTGCCTACCTGCTCAAGCACGGCATTGTGCCGCGCTATACCTTCCGCGCGCTGCTGGGCTGCGATGAGGAAGTGAGCATGTCCGACGTTCACCATTATCTGGAGAATCACGCAGACCCCGACTTTTTGTTTACGCCCGATGCCGAGTTCCCGGTCTGCAATGCCGAGAAGGGCCAGTTTGGGGCGACGTTCGTGAGCCCCAAGATCGACGGCGGGCGCATCGTGTCGTGGAGCGGCTCCGAGACGAGCAATGCCATTCCGTCGCAGTCCATCTGCGAGCTTGCGATTGCCGCCGATGAGCTGCCGGCGCCCGTTGAGAACGCCGACCGCCTGGAGATCACGGCGCTCGACAATGGCCATGCGCAGATTTTCGCCCACGGTATTGGCGGCCACGCTTCGATGCCTGAGGGCACCATCAACGCCGTCGGCCTGATTGTGTCGTATCTGCGCGAGGCCGAGGACGCGTTTGGTGCACGCGACGAGCGCCTGCTGACGCCTGCCGAGCACGAGTTCGTCAAGTTCCTGGCCTTTGTGCATGCGGATGCCTATGGCCGCGGCCTGGGTATCGATGCGACGAGTCCGGCGTTTGGCCCGCTTACCTGCAACGCTGGCGTCATCCGCGTGGCGGATGGCCATATTGAGCAGGTCATCGACGTGCGCTTCCCCGATAGCACCAGTGCCGATGCTATCCACGAGCAGCTCGACCCGCTCGTGGGCCGTTTTGGCGTGACGTGCCAGCTGGGTCGCGCTAAGGTGCCGTTCTCGGTGTCTGCCGACGATCCGGCCGTGAAGGCGCTTATTGATACCTATAACGAGTTTACGGGCAAGCATGCTGAGCCCTTTGCCATGGGCGGCGGCACGTATGCGCGCAACTTTGCCCGCGCCGTGTCGTTTGGCCCCGAGGAGACCGGCCTGGAGCTGCCCGCATGGGGCGGCCAGATGCACGGCCCCAACGAGTGTGCCAGCGAAGAACAGCTCAAGCAGGCGCTCAAGATCTATATTGTTGCGATCTTAAGGCTCAACGAGCTCGAGCTTTAAGGTTGCGGCGTTTTGCCAATCTAAGTTGCGGTGGAATAGTTCCTAGAATCGGCTGCCTAACAGCCAAACAGGAACTATTTCACCGCAACTTCTTTTTTTATCGGTGTAAAAGGCGGGCCATGCATGTCAGCGGGATTGTTATTCGTTTGTAAAGCCCTGCCGCGCTTGCGGTAAGGGTTTATCAAATGCCCGTAAGAAACCGCAGTTGGCGCGGGTGCTGCCCGGTCGGGATCGTATCTTTCCAAACAGCAAAGCGGGCAGGGTGCCCGCGATTCGCATGTACGAAAGGAAGATCATGCTCGATCAGGCTTATTCTCGTCGTCAGTTCCTCGGCCTTGCTGGTGGTCTTGCCAGCATCGTCGGTCTCGGTCTCGTTGGCTGCGGCGGCGCAGGCGCATCCGACGCCGCCGACAAGGGTAGCGCCGCTGCTGCCGAGTCCGTCTCCGGCGAGGTGACCTACGACGGTGCCTCCTCGTTCCAGGCTCTCGTCGAGGCCGCTGCCGAGAAGTTCATGGATGCCAACCCCGACGTCTCCGTCTCCGGCTCGGGCAACGGTTCGGGCAAAGGTCTGACCGCTGTTGCCGCCGGCACCGTCACCATCGGTAACTCCGACGTCTTCGCCGAGACCAAGCTCGAGGCCGACCAGGTCAAGAACCTCGTCGACCACGAGGTCGCCGTCGTGGGCATGGGTCCCGTCGTCTCTAAGAACGTGAAGGTCGACGACCTGTCCCTCGAGCAGCTCAAGGGCATCTTCTCCGGCCAGATTACCAACTGGAAGGAGGTCGGCGGCGACGACGCCAAGATCGTCGTTCTCAACCGCAAGGCCGGTTCCGGTACCCGCGCCACCTTCGAGGCTGCCGTCTTTGGCGACGAGGCAGTCGACTTTAAGGGCGACGCCGAGCTCGACAAGTCCGGCGATGTCCAGACTCAGATGGGCAGTACCGACAACGCCATCTCCTACCTGGACTTCTCGCACTTCGATGACTCCAAGTTCAACGCCATCAAGGTCGAGGGCGTGGAGCCCAAGAGTGCAAACGTCACCGACGACTCCTTTAAGATCTGGGCGACCGAGCACATGTACTGCGCTAAGGACGCCGACGAGGCCACCAAGGCCTTCTTGGAGTTCATGCTTTCCGACGATGTCCAGGGCAAGCTCGTCGAGGAGCAGGGCTTTATCCCCGTCTCTGCCATGAGGGTCGTCAAGGACGCCAGCGGCAAGGTCTCTGCTAAATAAGTAATCGCCCCCGGAAAGGTTTGCAATGGCAAAACAGCTGCCAAAGCGCGACCTTGAGAACGTGGGCCTGGGCGTCACGGGCGCGTGCGTAGCGCTCGTGACGCTTGTCGTTGCCGCGCTTATCTTCATGGTCGCCCAAAAGGGCCTCTCGGCTTTTCTCAAGGATGGCGTTTCGGTTGTCGAGTTCTTCACCGGCACCAAGTGGGACCTGGCCAACACAGCCGAAAACGGTCTGCCCTATACCGGCGCCCTGCCCCTGATCGTCACCTCGTTTGCGGTCATGGTGCTCTCCACGCTCATCGCGCTGCCCATCGCCATCGGCTCCGCCATCTTTGCGGTCGAGATCCAACCCAAATTTGGTTCCAAGGTCTTTCAGCCGCTTATT
Source organism: Collinsella aerofaciens (assembly GCA_048503295.1). GTDB lineage: Bacteria > Actinomycetota > Coriobacteriia > Coriobacteriales > Coriobacteriaceae > Collinsella > Collinsella aerofaciens_CI. Next base: position 11,275 of record DBFRVO010000038.1, read on the forward strand.
GAGCTTTTGACCGGCATTCCCTCGGTCGTCTTTGGACTGATTGGCTTTCACGTGGTCGTCGGACTTATGAAGTCCGTTTTCCACGTGAGCACGGGTCTGGGCATCCTGCCCGGCGCCATCGTGCTGGCTGTCATGATCCTGCCGACGATGACCACCCTTTCGGTCGATGGCCTGCGCGCCGTGCCCGACGGCTACCGTCAGGGCTCGCTCGCGCTGGGCTACACCCGCTGGCAGACCATCTGGCACGTGGTGCTCAAGTCCGCCATGCCGTCGCTCATGACTGCGGTCATCCTTGGCATGACGCGCGCCTTTGGCGAGACACTCGCCGTGCGCATGGTCATCGGCGGCATCGAGGCCATGCCGACGTCGCTGCTGTCGCCGGCCTCGACCATCACCACCACGCTCACCACGTCTATGGCAGTCTATGCCGAGGGTTCGGCCCAGGACGATGTTCTGTGGGCGCTCGGTCTGCTGCTGATGGGTATGAGCCTCATCTTCATCCTGATCATCCACATTATCGGCCGCAAGGGGGCGAAGGCTCGTGGCTAGCACGCGCATCCATATCGACGAGGCGAGACTCGGGCGCGTCCAAAAGCAGGATCGCATCGCCACGGGCGTGCTGACGGCAATCATCGCCATCGTCATGCTCATCGTCGTCTCCATGGTGGCCTATATCCTGTTCGAGGGCATCTCGACGCTGTTCCAGCCGGGCTTTCTCACGGAGCCGTCGCGCGCCAACGGAACGCAGGGCGGCGTGCTCTACCAGCTGTTCGACTCGTTCTACCTGCTGCTGATCACCCTGATCATCTCGGTGCCCATCAGCCTGGGTGGCGCAGTCTTTTTGGTTGAGTACGCACCCGACGGACCCGTCCGCGACATTGCCTCCACCGCCATCGAGACGCTGTCCTCGCTGCCTTCCATCGTTGTCGGCATGTTCGGTTTTCTGGTGTTCTCGGTGCAGCTGGGCTGGAAGTACTCCATCATCTCCGGCGCCGTCGCGCTCACCATGTTCAATATCCCCATTCTGGTGCGCGTGATCCAGCAGGCGCTCGAGGACGTGCCGCAGGCCCAGCGCGATGCGTGCCTGGCCATGGGCCTCACCCGCTGGGAGGCCACGCTGCACATCCTGATTCCCGAGGCCATGCCCGCTATCGTGACCGGCATCGTGCTTTCGGCCGGCCGCGTCTTTGGCGAGGCCGCGGCGCTGCTCTTTACCTCGGGCATGAGCTCGCCGGTTCGCCTCAACTTCTTGAGCCTTAACCTGTCGAGCCCTACTTGCGCCTGGAACGTGTTCCGCCCCGGTGAGTCGCTCGCCGTGCATATCTACAAGATCTATGGCGAAGGCAGCCCCGAGGCCCAGCAGATCGTTTGGGGTACCGCGGCACTGCTGATGATTTGCGTGCTGCTGTTTAACGTAATCGCCCGCATTGTGGGCAAGCAACTGGCAAGGAAGATGACGGCCGAATGAGCGAGATGAATGTAACGCCCGCAACCGAAGCGGCATCGTCCGACACCCGGGACTTCCTGTCGAGCGTGGGGGAGAGCGAGAAGCGCGTGCGCGTGAGCGGCAAGGCCGTGAGCGACGAGGTTGTGCTCTCCACCAAGGACGTCAACGTGTACTATGGCGACCACCATGCACTGCACAATACGTCGCTCGACTTCCACAAGGGCGAGATCACGGCGCTCATTGGGCCTTCGGGCTGCGGTAAGTCGACCTTCTTGCGTAGCCTCAACCTCATGAATCGCGAGATTCGCGGCTGCCGCGTGGAGGGCGAGATCAACTATCGCGGGCGCAACGTGAACACCAAGACCGAAAACACCTACGAGCTGCGCCGTTCCATTGGCATGGTGTTCCAGCAGCCCAACCCGTTCCGCAAGTCCATTCGCGACAACATCACGTTTGCGCCCAAGCGCCACGGCATCACCGACCGTGACGAGCTCGACCGCATGGTCGAGGAAAGCTTACGCGGCGCGGCGCTGTGGGACGAGGTCAAAGACAAGCTCGATAAGAGCGCCTATGCGCTTTCGGGCGGTCAGCAGCAGCGTCTGTGCATCGCGCGCACGCTGGCGCTCAACCCCGACGTGATTCTGTTCGACGAGCCCTGCTCGGCGCTCGACCCCATCTCGACGCTGGCGATCGAGGACCTCATGTCATCGATCGTGGCTGACCGCGCCATCGTTATCGTGACGCACAACATGGAGCAGGCGTCGCGCGTGTCCAATCGCACGGCGTTCTTCTACATGGGCGATATGGTCGAGTACGACGAGACCGACGAGATTTTCCAACGGCCCAAGGATAAGCGGCTGAATGATTACCTCATCGGCATGTTCTCCTAGTCCGGGACATGCTTGAGGCCCGCGGCGGCCACGGTTGCCGCGGGACTGATTGGAGAGGCGGGTCATCTCTTGTGGGAGATGGCCCGCCTTTTGCTCTGCGACCGAAACGACCACCACAAAGGGGACAGGCGCCTTCGTGGTGGTTTGGGGTGGGGCTCGCTGCTATCATGGACAACGTTGAATTTCTAAGAAGGAGCAGGGCATATGGCGATTCTTTTGGGATGCGATTCCGTCAGCCTAGAGTTTCCCACCAAGCATATTTTCGATAGCGTGACGCTCGGCGTGGGCGAGGGCGACCGCATTGGTATTGTCGGCAAAAACGGCGACGGCAAGTCGACGCTGCTGAGCGTGCTCGCCGGCACGCTGGAGCCCGACGACGGCCGCGTGACGCACCGTCGCGGCACCACGATTGGTCTGCTCGGCCAAAAGGACCAGCTTGTCGACACCGATACCGTGCATCATGCCGTTGTGGGCGACGCGCCTGAGTACGAGTGGGCGTCGAGCCCCCGCACGCGCCAGATTCTCGCCGGTCTTATTAGCGATGTGCCCTGGGAGGGCACGGTTGGCGAGCTTTCGGGCGGCCAGCGCCGTCGCGTGGACCTCGCGCGCCTGCTGATTGGTGACTACGACGTGCTCATGCTCGACGAGCCCACCAACCACCTGGACATGCGCACCATCAACTGGCTCGCGCGTCACCTTAAGGCCCGCTGGCAGCGCGGTCAGGGCGCCATGCTCGTGGTCACGCACGACCGCTGGTTCTTGGACGAGGTCTGCACCAGCATGTGGGAGGTCCACGATGGCCAGGTCGATCCCTTCGAGGGCGGCTACTCCGTATATATCCTGCAGCGCGTGGAGCGCGACCGCATGGCCGCAGTTACCGAGGAGCGCCGTCGCAACATGGCGCGCAAGGAGCTCGCGTGGCTGAGCCGCGGTGCCCAGGCTCGTTCCACCAAGCCCAAGTTTCGCGTGGATGCCGCTCGTGAGCTGATCGCCGACGTGCCGCCCGTGCGTGACGAGCTGGAGCTCAAGCGCTTGGCCGTGAGCCGCTTGGGCAAGCAGGTTATCGATGTGGTCGACGTGGATGCCGGCTATGCCGATACCGACGGCGCGCCCAAGCAGGTGCTCACCGATGTGACCTGGCTCATTGGTGCGGGCGACCGCTATGGCCTTTTGGGCGAGAACGGCGCCGGTAAGTCGACGCTGCTCGACGTGATCCAGGGCAAGATTGAACCCACGCGCGGCCGCGTGAAGATTGGCCAGACAGTGCGCTTTGGCGTGCTGTCGCAGCAGCTCGAGGAGCTCAAGCCCTACATGGGCGACACGATCCGCGAGGTGCTCGGCAACTATAAGAAGTACTACGTCATCGACGGCAAGGAGACTTCGCCCGAGAAGCTTTGCGAGCGTCTGGGCTTTACGACGCAGCAGCTCTGGAGCCGCATCGGCGATCTTTCGGGCGGCCAGCGCCGTCGCCTGTCGCTGTTGCTGACGATTCTGGACGAGCCCAACGTGCTCATCCTGGACGAGCCGGGCAACGACCTGGATACCGACATGCTCGCGATTGTCGAGGACCTGCTGGACGGCTGGCCCGGCACGCTGATCCTGGTGACGCACGACCGCTTTTTGATGGAGCGCGTGACCGACCAGCAGTGGGCGCTGCTCGACGGCCACCTGACGCATATGCCCGGTGGCGTGGACCAGTACCTGCGCCTGTGCAACGCTACCGCCGAGGGCGAGCCCGTGGGCGCGCCGAGCGCCAAGACCGGCACGTTCGACACCGGTGCCGCGGCAGCTGCGGCCGAAAAGCCCAAGTCGAGCGGTCAGCCCAACGGCCTGTCCAACGCCGAGCGCCAGAAGCTCCGCCGCGAGGTGAGTTCGCTCGAGCGCAAGATGGAGACGCAGCGCACCCGCGTTGAGGAGGCCGAGGCAGCAATGGCCCAAGTCGATCCCACCAACTACACGGCGCTCGGCGAGCAGCAGGCAAAGATCGACGAGGCTCACGCTGCCATGGACGAGCTGGAGATGGCGTGGCTCGAGGCGAGCGAAAAGCTCGAGGGCGAGGAGTAGACGAGGATGATCAAAGCCGCGTTTTTCGATATCGACGGCACGCTGCTGAGCTTTAAGACCCACCGGATTCCGGCGTCGGCGCAGCAGGTGCTCGACAGCTTTCACGAGCAGGGGATTGCGTGCGTGATCGCCACGGGCCGTCCGACCTACCAGATGCCGGACTGGCTGTTCGACCTGGGCTGGGATGCGTACATTACGCTTTCGGGCCAGCACTGCTTTGATGCTGAGGGGGTTTACCGCAGCTGCCCGATCGATTCGGACGACGTCGCGGTGATTGTGGACCAGGTGGCGCAGGGGCGCTACGACTCGCTGTGCATGCAGGGCGAGGACTCGTTTGTGAACCGCCTGTCCGAGCGCGTGGTGACGGCTGGCAGCAACGCGGGAATCGTCTACCACGAGGAGCCGTTTGAGCACGCCTTTGATGCACCGGTCTACCAGTTTTGCGCCTTCGTTGATCCGGCCGACGAGCATATCGTGACCGATGCCGTGTCGCATTCGCTCACCACGCGCTGGTGCGATCTGTTCTGCGACATTATTCCGGCCAACGGCGGCAAGGACCTGGGCGTGGCGGCGACGCTGGAGCGCCTGGGCATCGACGCGAGCGAGGCGATTGCCTTTGGCGACGGCGAGAACGACCTGTCGATGTTCTCGGCCGTGGGCACAAGTGTGGCCATGGGCAACGCGCAGGACACGGTGAAAGCTGCGGCGACCTATGTGACGACAGCCGTGGACGACGATGGCATCTGCAACGCCGCGAAGCACTTTGGATTGATGTAACTGCGGGGCGGCACCCGGCGCCTGGGGACACTCCTTGCGGGGCGTCCCCATTTTGTTTTCGTCCCGCACGTTTTGTGAAACACGGCTAACTTTTAGACAAAGTAGTAAGACATGGGCAACTTTTGCGGTAAAGTTAGCCGTGGAAAGTATCCAAAGGCTAACTAGCAATCATCGCGAAAGGCGGCCCATGGCCCTACGTGAATCCGGAGAAGACTATCTCGAATCAATCTACGTTCTGTCGGAACGTCAGGTCTTCGTGCGCTCGATCGACGTTGCGGAGTACCTCGGCGTAACCAAGGCGAGCGTTTCCAAGGCCATGGCGACGCTGGAAAGCAACGGCTATGTCGAAATGGGCAAGCGCGACGTTCATCTGACGGAGCGTGGTCTGGAGGTCGCTCGCCAAATGTGGGAGCGTCACTGCTTTTTCGTGGGGCTGCTGGAGGATGCGGGTGTTTCGGCTGAGGTCGCGTCGCAAGAGGGCTGCCACATGGAGCACTGCCTGAGCGAGGAAAGCTTTGAGAAGCTGAGGGCGATGTTGGGACGGGAAGATGCAGCGGGTCCAACAACAGAAGCCTAACTGTCCCACAGTAGCGCGGAGTTCACGCAAAGCGCGAACCAGCGACTGGGACCAGCGGCCCTTTCGGCCAAGTCCATTTCAGCAAAGGAACCCTGCCAGCAAGCGATGCCCAAGAACCACCAGCAACGTCACCGTAGGCCGGGGCCGGGCTTGGTTTTGAAAACACTCCGCAGCGCGAGGCCCGTCTTTCCGTTGCTCCGCAGGAGCAGGAAAGGCGGGCCTCATGCGTGAGGACGTTTTCAAAACCAAGCCCGGCCCCGGCCGGAGGGACCACGAGTGCTACAGGTTCTTGACACCCATCGCGCGCATGGCGTTCAGGATGGCGATGATCGCCACGCCTACGTCGCCGAACACAGCAAGCCACATGTTGGCAATGCCGAGTGCTGCCAGCACTAGAATCAGCAGCTTAATGCCCAGCGCAAAGATGATGTTCTGCCAAACAATCGTCATGGTCTTGCGCGCCACGCGGATTGCGCGGGAGATGTTGGAAGGCTTGTCGTCCATCAGCACCACGTCGGCGGCCTCAATTGCGGCGTCCGAGCCCATAGCGCCCATGGCGATGCCAACGTCTGCGCGGGTAAGCACGGGTGCGTCGTTGATACCGTCGCCGACAAAGGCGAGCTTGCCCTTGCCGCTTTCGGCCGCGAGCAACGCCTCAACACGCTCGACCTTATCGCCCGGCAGCAGCTGCGCGTGGAACTCGTCGAGACTGAGTTGCTTGGCCACAGACGCCGCAACCTCCTCGCGGTCGCCCGTGAGCATGACGGTGCGCTTGACGCCGGCGGCGTGCAGGTCGCGAATCGTTTGCTCAGCATCGGCCTTGACGGTGTCTGCAATCACGATGTGGCCGGCGTACACGCCGTCAACGAGCACATGCAGAATTGTTCCGACGACCTCGCAATCGGGCGCTTCGACTCCGGCCGCGGCGAGCATCTTTGCGTTGCCGACGACGACGTGCTTGCCTTCGATGGTTGCCGTCACGCCATGGCCCGCGTCGTTGGTGGAGTCGCTTACGCGCTTGGGGTCGACCTCGCCCTGGAAGGCGGCGCGCACCGACTGCGCGATGGGATGATCGGAGAACGACTCGGCAAGGGCGGCGACCTCGAGCAACGACTGCTCGGTATAGCCGGCTTCGGGGTGTACCGCCACGACCGAAAACGTGCCGTTGGTGAGCGTGCCGGTCTTGTCAAAGACGACGGTGTCCACATCGGCGAGCGTCTCGAGGTAGTTGGAGCCCTTGATGAGGACGCCCAGCTTGGATGCACCGCCAATGCCGCCAAAGAAGCTGAGCGGGACGCTAATCACGAGCGCGCACGGGCAGCTGACGACCAGGAAGGTCAGGCCGCGCAGGATCCAGTCGGACCAGGCGCCGGTGACCAAGCCGCCGCCGAGCGCGAGTACCGCGGCAGCGCCGGTGACGGCGGGCGTGTAGACGCGGGCGAAGCGCGTGATAAAGTTCTCGGTGCGCGCCTTCTTTTCGCTGGCATTTTCCACGAGCTCCAGGACGCGTGCGACGGTGGACTCGCCAAAGGGCTTGGTGGTGCGCACGTGGATGAGGCCCGTCATGTTGATGCAGCCGCTGATGATGTCGTCGCCGGACTTGGCGGGGCGGGGGATTGACTCGCCCGTGAGAGCGGCGGTGTCGAGCTGGGTTTCGCCCTCGACGATGACGCCGTCGATAGGCACGCGCTCACCGGGCTTGACCACGATCACGGTGCCGACGGCGATGTCATCGGGGAAGACCTGCTCGAGTGTGCCGTCGGGCTGCTCGACGTTAGCGTAGTCGGGCGCGATGTCCATCATGGCACTGATCGACTTGCGGCTCTTGCCCACGGCGTACGCCTGAAACAGCTCGCCGACCTGGTAGAACAGCATGACGGCGGCGCCTTCGGCCATGTGCGGGTCGGTATCGGGGAAGAGCACCATGGCAAACGCGCCGATGGTCGCGACGGCCATGAGGAAGCTCTCGTCGAAGGCCTTGCCGCGGCGGATGTTATTGAATGCCTTTTGCAGTACGTCGTAGCCGGCAATCAAAAACGGCACGAGGAACAGCACAAAGCTGGCGTAGATGTCGCCCGGGGTGCCGAATGCGGCAGTGAGGGTGCCGAGCTCATCGAGGACGTACACCACGGCAAAAATGCCCAGCGCTACCAGGATGCGGTTGCGCTTATGTTCGAGTGATTCTTTTTTCTTGCGCTTCTTCTTTTTCTTTTTGGGGTCGGCGGTGGCCATGACTCGTATCCTCCCATTTGAATGAATGAACACTCGCTCATATAATTTCGCGAGCAAAGGCCGCGGCAAGCGCGGCCTTGCAGGTTGGCGTAAACCTGGGCTAGAGAATGATCTCGCAGTCCGGCTCGGCGTCGGCCGTAAACTCAACAACGCGGTTGAGCACCTCGTCGAACTCAGCATCATCGGCCTCGAGCGTCAGCTTCTGGGTCATAAAGTTGACGGACACGGATTTGACGCCCTCGAGCTTGGCCAGCTCGTCCTGAAGCTCGCGCGCACAGTTGGCGCAATCGATCTCATCGAGCTTGTACTGCTTTTTCATGGTGGGTTCCTTTCCCGTTTTTGCGGCTTGGGTGCAGGCCGCGCTGGTACCGTGGTTGGTTGCTATTCGCAGATATGGCTCATGCCCTGGTTGAGCATGGTGTAGACGTGGTCGTCGGCGAGCGAGTATAGGATATTGCGCCCGTCGCGCCGGAATTTAACCAGGTGCGACTGCTTGAGTGTGCGCAGCTGGTGCGACACTGCCGACTGCGAGGTTGCGGTCGCCTCGGCGATGTCGGCCACGCAGAGCTCGCGGCCCATGAGGGCATAGAGAATCTTGATGCGCGTGGTGTCGCTGAAGACCTTGAACAGGTCAGCGAGGTCGTAGAGAAGCTCCTCGTCGGGAAGGTCCTCGGGTGAGCAGGTGGTGGGGATCACGGGCTCGGTGGCCTCGGTGTCGGGTTTCGTTTCATCAACGCGGATGCTCATTGCAATATCCTTTCATATGAACATGCGCTCATATAACTTGCTTCCGATTATATGAGTGTATGTTCATATGTCAATGACGTTCAGGTAATTCGTTGCACAAAATGATGGGGAATAGTGGACGAGATTCCGGACTGAGCGGTTTTGATAGCCGATGCCGGGGTGGGTGCCCCTGAGCCGTGCAAAAATTGGAGTATTCTGCAACGATAGGGGGTCTGTTAATTTATTGCAGGCCATATAATGCAGTTCAAGAGTTATCTTAGGGTGTTAATCCGATGAGTTCTTCCTCAAATGCTGCCTAACGCTCTCACGCAAGAGTGATTTCGCTTCACATTTGGATCCACTCGAGGGTGATAGACACCCGGCTCTGCTGAATACTCGCAATTTTGCACGTCGCTAAGGTGCCCACCTTGTTAGCCGGTCTAGCTTCCGGCCCCGAAGATCCTGCCCTCGGGCGCGAGGCTGCTTGTTTGGGCAAATGATGGGCTGTCGGATTCGACTGTCTGCATGTCATCGATTGCCGGAACTTCATTAATTGTCGGGTCATCCAGCGTGATGCCTTCGAGTGTTGCTTTTTCGAGGTCGATTCGTTGACGATCTTCGGAATCCTGGCGGAGCTGCTTCTGAATTCGCTTTTTCTCTTCTATAAGCCTTCTGAGTACAAACTGTCTCAGGTCCTCTTGCATGATTTGAAAGTCATTTGGCAGACGCGAGGGGCGTACGCCCTCTTTCCGCTGGATTGCTTCCATGACCCTAACAAAAGCGCTGGCATGCATAAAGGAATAACGACTGACGGTGATGATTCCGTATCCCATGGACGCAAGCGCATTCTTGCGCTCCTCATCGATGGCGCGGTCTTCTTCCGCGTCATGATAAAAACCGTTGTATTCAATGTCTGTGCGAGATTTCTTTAGATATGCATCCATAAAGAACTTTTTGCGTCTCGTGAGATTCTTTGCGGCAGCGGTGACCTGCACCTCGTAATCGGTCTCAATTCCCTTAATACCAAGTCCTCCTTCGCTTTTAGGCAGCGTTAGCATCATGACAAAGGCCGTTTCCATAGGAGACCGGCATCCATCGCGTACACATTGGATCGCCTTTCGGGCAAGGGCCAAACCGTCGCATCTGGTAATGGAATTAAAGAACTGCTTTAACCTTTCGGTCGAGGTGAGCGCGAAACGCTCGGTATAGGAGGTGGAAGAGTCGGTTCCAAGGGAATAAGCGCCGCACAGTTCAAAGTAGTACTCCACTAGTTCGCGAAAAGAAAGATAGGTGGCGGCCTGAAGTGCGCAAAGCTCAACGCCAACAATGAAGATGCCATCTTTGAGCTCTATAAAGCGTGAGTTCGAGAATCGTTTTGAAGAAACGTGGCACTGACAGTTCATTGCATAGCGCGCATTCCTGCGATCAAACACCATCACCTCGAGGGAATCATTTGCGTCGAGGGAAACATCATGTTTGGTGAGCCATTCTGTGGCTGCGTCAAGGAGCGTTCCGGTGGGACATGATCCGTAAATCGCGGCAGGGCTACAGGACCCGATGCCTTTTGCAGACATTGAGCGGGCGGCCTGGTAGACCGCTTTTGCCGTGTTATGTGACAATACGATACTCATGGTAAGTATCGTGTCAGAAAATACCGTGTCGATGGTGCTGAGTGGGAAAGCCGTTTTTGGGGTCTAACCAAATGCTGTCCAAAAGCTTGACGCGATTATGGGCCCGTTCACCTTAAATCAATGTTTTCGCTGCTCGGCTATAGCATAGAAATACTCAATTGCTGCACATTCGATATTAATTCATCGATATCCGAAAACAAATCACGTGTTGAGAAAAGGCTGAAATCGTTCAAAATGAGCGTTCAAAATTTGTGATGGCGGGCCTGCTTATGGAACGTAGGGCGGCCCCGCCGCGAGGTTTCCCGCTTCGAGGCCGCTCGTGATCTACGCCGTGTTTGTCGTAGACGTTTCTACTTGGCAAACAGGTTCTTGAGGTTGAACTCGGCTTGGACCGTGCGGAGCATGAGGTCGGTGTCGTCCAGGCCTAGGTGCTGCTCGTTGGCGTCGGCAGCGAGGGTGCCGCGTCGGCGGGCCCAGTTCTCGAGCGCGGCGGGCGCGGACTCGCGGGGGAGCGAGCGTACGTCGGCGTCCAGGCTGCGGCAGATCTGGCGCGAGTCGATGACGATGATCTTGCCTGCGCGGCGTGCCTCGGCGTAACCGTCCAGGTGGATTTTGAACCAGCTGTCCTCGAAGGCGGCATTGTGCGCCATATAGGGATACTTCTTCATGAGCTTGAGTAACTGCTTCTGCAGCTCCTTGTTCTCGCGGAACGGCTTTTTGCCATCGATGTCGTCCCAGGTGATGTGGTGGATATTCGACAGCGGTACGTCCTCGCCGCGATAGATGTCGGGCAGACCGCAGTAGTGCGCCTCGGCGTCGTGCGGGACGGCGTCGCTGGTGAGCTCCATGATCTCCCAACCCACGTTGATGATATAGCCGCGCTCAGGTGCACGCCCGGTGGTCTCGATGTCGATGCCCAGCACGGTGCCCTGGATGGGCTTGCGGGCGTAGGCCACGCCGAGTGCGTCGCGGTCGCCGCGGATCTCGCGCATGACCGATGCGGCGGTACGCTTTTGCATCTTACCGATGGCCGCGCAGGTGTCGGCGTCTGACAGACCACGCGAAAGCGTCGCGGGCGTCACGTTGCGCAGGCGCGCCTCGCCAATCTGGTCGCACAGATCGCGGTTGCGGTCGGCCAGGTCACGCACGGTGGCAAAGTCGAAGCCGGGGTCGCCCTCGGCGGTAAAGTACTCGGTCTCGAGCACCTTGAGGGCCTCCTCGCCCTTCTGGCGCTCGGATTCCATGGCGCCGTGATCGCCGTAGATAAACATGGGAATAAACGGCTGGCGCTCGTATTCGAGTGCTTGCGATACGTTCATATGCTGCTCCTTGGACGGGCCGCGTTGTGCGGCTCGGATTTGTCGAGTTATGGCGAGATGATAGTTTACCATAGGCAACTATTGGCATCGCGCCTAGGACAATTACAATACCCTAGTTGACCGCTAGGACTTTTACAATGCTGCCGAAAGACACGAAAGGTTCCATCCGTCATGGATTTGCTGATTGATATTCTGCTCGACGCCGGCAAGGACACGTTGTCGCTGGTGCCGTTTTTGTTGGTGACGTATTTGGCTCTTGAAACTCTTGAGCACGTTGCGGGCGACCGCGTCAACGGCGCCATCAAGCGCGCCGGCGCCGCGGGTTCCGTGGTTGGCTCGCTGCTGGGCATGGTGCCGCAGTGCGGATTTTCGGCCATGGCAGCAACGCTGTACGCTGGCCGTGTCGTGACGCTGGGCACGCTGGTCGCCGTGTTCCTCTCGACCTCCGACGAGATGTTGCCGCTGTTGCTCGCCGAGCAAGTTCCCGTGCAGACCATGGCGATGCTGCTCGCCTCGAAGGCGCTGATCGCCCTGGTCACGGGCTTTATCGTGGATGCGGCTATCCACGGCCTTCGTCGTAATGTCCGCGCGCATGCGGCGATTCGCCGTACCGTGCTGGGGACCGCTGCCAATCCGGCTCATGTGAACTGCGCGCACGACGACCATACCGGGGGCGACATCATTGACGAAGTGGCCGAGGCGGGCGTAAGCGCCGACCATATCCACGAGCTGTGCGAGCGCGACCATTGTGGTTGTGATGAAGATGAGGACGAGGACGATCACGGACATGGCCACGACCACGGACACGAGGGCGAGCATGAACACCATCATGGTCACGGTCACTCCCACTCACACGAAGGTGCACCCTTCCTGTCGATTATCCGCAGCGCCATCTCGCACACCGTGCAGGTATCGGTATTCATTTTCCTGGTGACGCTGATTCTGGTCGCCGTGCTCGAAACCTTTGGCGAGTCCGCAATCGAGCAGTTCCTGCGCGGCAACGAGACGCTCGCTGTCCTGGGTTCGGCGCTTGTCGGGCTGATTCCCAATTGCTCGGCCAGCGTGGTCATCACGCAGCTGTACCTGGAGGGCGCGCTACAGCTGGCGCCGATGCTCGCCGGCACGCTCATTTCCGCCGGCGTGGGCTACCTGGTCCTGTTCCGCACCAACCGCAGCGCTCGCGAAAACGCCGTGTTCCTGGTCATGATGTACGTCATCGGCGCCGGCTGGGGCCTCATCCTTTCCGCCTTCGGCCTCTAAGTAGGCCTAACAAAACGGGCTTCAAAATAGCCATGCTCGGTGCCTGCGCAATGCGGCGACGCATGGCATTTTGAAGCCCGTTTTTTTTGAGTCATGGATTCCGAGCGCTCATACCGCCCAAAACAAAAGGCAGATTTCCGGGCATATCCCAAAAATCTGCCTTGGTTAGCGCAGCAGCTCGGTGAGGTTGCGCTTAAAGCGAGCGCGGTCTTCGCTGGTGAATGCTGCCGGTCCGCGGGTGCGACCGCCGGCGCGACGCACCTTCTTTTCCTCGTGACGAATAAGCAGCTGCATGTCGATGGTCGCCTTGTCGTACACGCGCCCGCGCACACCGATTGCGGCGGCATCGCGGCCGAGCACCATGCTCGCCAGGCCAATATCCTGCGTCACGACCACGTCGCCCGCCTGCAGGCGTTCGACAATGGCAAAGTCGGCGCTATCGGCGCCCACGCTCACATCGAGCGTGGCGACCCAAAAGCCGCGTCGCGCGTGCTCGGCATCGCGCGGATCGTCGCGGCGAATGTGGCGTTCCAGGTTTTGCGTGCTGTTTCCGGCGATAACCACGGCAACGCCCGCCCGCCGCGCGCAGTCGATCGACTCGCGCGTAACCGGGCAGGCGTCGGCATCAATAAAGAGCGTTCGTGGCATCTAGTGCACCAGTTTGCCAAACTGAATGGCGCGGACAATGAGCGTCACGCCAAACACCAGGAGCGCGGCGCCGCTAAAGATGACGAGCATCTTTGCCGACCACAGCGGATAGATAAACACGAACATGCCGGCGATGATGGAGAGCGCGCCGCTCAGGATGGCGAGAGCGCGGTTAGACGAAAGCTCGGACTCCAGAATGGACATGACGCCTTCGACAATCCAGCCAAAGCCAGCCACGACCACCACGAGTGTGGTGAGCGTCGCGGTCGAGAAGGCCTGATTGCGCAGGATTATGACGCCGCCCAGAATGATGAGCAGGTTAGAGATGATGCTCGTCACGCGCCAGCCGGCGGGCAGCAGCGGCTCAAAAATGGCGGTGAACAGCCTAATAGCTGCCGTGATAATAAAGTAGACGCCCAGGACGGTCGTCAGGAAGATGAGGGACTTAGCGGGCGCAAACAGCAGCGCGATTCCGGCGATGAGCGCGATGACACCTGTGATGGCGTAGATCCAGCGCACGGCCTTGATTGCCTTGCCTGCCATGCTTTTCTCGTCAAATCCAAACAGGTTCGACTGCTGGTCATCGTTCTTAAAGATGCCCATAATGTCTCCTTTCCGTGTGGCGTTTGCCGTGATCGTTACAACCAGTATCGCCCAAGGGCGCCGGTGCGTGGGGCGGGGAGGGCGAAACGTAGCCCAAAGGCCCCGATTTCTTTCCGTTGTTCCCCACGTCGCGATTTTCTATTCAACAGGTGTAGAACATTGCGGCTCTGTTCGTTATTGCCTACGTTTTGGGTTAGATTTTCCTAAGAACAATTGCCTTTTATTGGGGGTCCCTATGAACGAAGCTGTTCCCGCGGCGCCGGTAAGCGCTGAGTCGATGGCAAAGCAGGGTTGCGAAAAGCTCGGCTTGGACGCGTTTGATGCGTTGGTTCGTCGTGCCCGCACGTGCCGTCGCTTTGACGAGTCCATGCGCGTGCCGCGCGAGTTTTTGCTCGAGCTGGCAGAGCTGGCGCACCTGGCTCCCTGTGGTGCCAATGCTCAGCGTCTTCGTTTTCATGTGGTGAGCGGTGCCGAGGACTGCGCGCGTGTATTTGACGAGCTTGCATGGGCCGGCGCGCTTAAGGATTGGCCGGGTCCTGTCGAGGGCGAGCGCCCGACCGGCTACATCGCGATTCTGGCCGAGCGCGCCGTTCCGGGCAAGCCTGCCGCTCCCATTACCGAGGTCGACACGGGTATTGCCGCGCAGACGATGATGCTCGCCGCCCGCAGTGCCACGCCCGAGGTGGCAGCCTGCATGTTCAAGGCCTTTACGCCCCGCGCGATCGATGCCATGGGGCTCGATAACGACAAGTATGAGCTCAAACTGATCATGGCGTTTGGCGTTCCGGCCGAGACACAGGTGATCGATGCGATCGATTCCAACCCCGACGGCTCCATCAATTATTGGCGCGACGAGGCGCAGGTGCACCACGTACCCAAGCGTTCGCTCGCCGACGTGCTGGTGTAGTTGAGTGTCACCGCGGTGCAATCCGGCGGCAAAATCACCACAAAGGCTCCTGTCCCCTTTGTGGTGGCACGAGGGGAGGGTGTGTGGCAGATCTGTATTTGGTGCGGCATGGGCAGACTGAGCTCAATGTGCAGAGCATTTTGCAGGGCTGGCACGATTCGCCGCTTACGGCGCGCGGGCGCGAGCAGGCGCTGACGGCGCGTACGGCGTTTGCGGCGCGTGGCGTGGCCTTTGATCATGTGTATTCCTCGCCGTTGGGCCGGGCGCGGCATACGACCGAGCTTATCGTTGGCGAGGGCCGTTCCATTGAGCTGGTCGATGACCTGCGTGAGTGGCATTTTGGCTCGCTGGAGGGCACATCAAATCGCGAGATGCCGCCGCAGCCCTGGGGCGATTATCCGGTGGCCTTTGGTGGCGAGTCGGAAAGTGAGCTTCAGTCGCGCATGGTCGCGGCGCTGTCCCGCATCATGGCCAGGCCGCGGCACGACTGCGTGCTGGCGGTTTCCCACGGCTCAGCCTGCCAGGAGTTTCTTGAGTATGTGACTGGCAGGGGAGAGCTACCCGACAACGGTGCCGTGCTTCATTTTGGCTATTGCGACGGGGCGTTTTCGCTCCTTGATTGGTAACGAACGAAAGGACCCCTATGAATAAAGACCTGTATCTGGTTCGCCATGGACAGACGATATTCAACCTTAAGCGCATTATTCAGGGTTGGAGTGACTCGCCGCTCACGCAGTTGGGCTGCGACCAGGCGGCGCGCGCCGGCATGTTTTTGCGTGCGCGCGGCATTGAGCCCGATCATGCCTACACCTCCACGCTGCACCGCACCGAGCAGACCATCGCCAACTTGTGGCCGGGCTTGGCGTACGAGCGCCTGGACGGCCTGCGTGAGTGGTTTTTTGGCGACTTTGAGGCCGAGCGCGTGATGCTCATGCCCGAGCGCCCGTGGCGCGACTTCTATCGCCAGTTTGGCGGCGAGGGCCAGATGCAGGTGCGCGAGCGCATGGTGGCGACGTTGACCGATCTTATGCGTCGCCCGGACCACGAGTGCGTGCTCGCGGTGAGCCACGGCTCGGCCATCAAGGAGTTCATGGACCATGTGAAGGGCGCGGCGGCCGATGAGCGCGACCGCGTGCCAGGCAACTGCTCGGTGCTGCACTTTGCGTTTGACGACGAATCCGACACGTTTGAGCTGGTCGAAGTCTTTACGCAGGAAGACTACGCGCGCGAGCTGGGGCTTGAACCGCTCGTGGCTACTGCGGGTCCGCAGCGCGGATAACGCGAGCGCGGCGGTACGGGTCGCCGGCTAATTTCTCGACGCAAAAGGGGCGGAGATGCATGTACCTGCTGCATCTCCGCCCCCTGTTTGTTGAGCTGCCGATTTTTGTGCCGGGCGGTCTGGTCTTGCTAGAACCGCGCGACCTGGTGCGTGAGCAGACCTGTCGGAACCTGCGGCGCGGCGCCGCTGACCTGCGCGGCGGGGAAGAGCACGGCAACGGTAAAGTTGAACGGCTCCTTGCCGGTGTACGTTCCGGCGGAACGGGCCTCATCGGCCAGGAGCTGTGATACCCCGACTAGTGCGCCAGCGTAGGCAGGGTCGTCGGCCAGTACCGGCTCCGGCGCCTGGTCGAGCATGGCACGGATGGCGCCGACGGCGTCCTCGCGCTTAACCTCCCACACGCGGTGTGTAATGCCCGCAGGATCGGTGACGGCGTAGAGCGAGGCGCCCTCTTTGGCGGCGCCCAGGATGATATCCATGACGGGAGAGGCTTCGTAGACAAGCGTTACGGGACGGGGCTGTACCTTGAGGTCGGCGATTGCGCGCGCAGCGGCGGTCGTATCGGCGGCAACCGCGTCGCCGCCCGCCAGCGCACCAACCGGGCAGATCGCCACGACACCCGTCACACGTCCCGGCTCGCCCGAGCATTCGTACACGTAATACGCCGCACCCGGGTCCTTGAGCATCAGACCATCGGCAAGGGCTCCGCGCAGAGCATCGTTGCCGCTCAGGATGCTGCCCATTGCAGGCAGCGCCTCGAGCACGCGGTCCTGAGCCGGGCGGATGCAGGGAAACGGAAGTGCTTTCATGGGCGGTCCTAACGCACGAGTCGGTTTGTTCGCGGCTTATTATGCCCCAACTTGGCCGCTCGCGTCCCAGAGCACGTTATCGGCGAGCGCGATTAGCACCTGCTGACAACGAACGATATCGGCGTGGGGCACATATTCGTTGGGCTTGTGCGCGAGCGCGAGCGACCCGGGACCGTAGCTCATGCAATTGCGGTTACCTGTCTTGCCGGCAATGACGGCGGTGTCGGTGTAGCCGGTAAAGAAGCCGACGGTCGTGTCCGCGTCCGTCACGTCATCGGCGGCACGCTTGAGCGCTGCTAGAAGGGGAGAGTTCGGGTCGCGCTCGATGGCGGGGCGGTCGCCCGTTACGGTGTAGCTGCCATGGCAACCGGGAACGGCGGCTTCGGCGACGGCGATGGCCTGCTCTACCATGCGCGTCGCGGCGGCCGTATCGGTCGGCGGGGTCAGGCGCATGTCGACCCAGACTTTGGCGCGGTCGGGTACGACGTAGGGGCGATATCCGCCCTCGATTTGGCCAAACGTGATGGTCGAAGGCCCCAGCTCATCGTGCGCGGGCAGCGCCATAAACGCGCGACGGAGCGAACACACGACCTCGGCCATGGCAGCGACGGCATCCGCGCCCTTCCAGGGCTGGCTCGCATGCGCCGTCACGCCAGTCATTTCAATCTCGAACCACGTACGCCCCTTGTGCGCCACCTGGATCTGTCCGTCGGTGGGCTCGGTGTCCAGCGCCCATTCGCGCGAACCGACCCAGCCGGCATCGATCGCGGTCTCTGAGCCGCGCATAAAGTCCTCCTCGTCGACCGAGCAAATGAGTGAGAAGCCACGGCGGGGCAGCTTGCCTTCTGCCGCCACGCGCTCGAGCGTATGGACCAGTGCGGCAATGGCGCAGGCCAGGCCACCCTTCATATCGCAGGCACCGCGGCCATAGAGTTTATCGTTGCGCACGATCGCTCCGAGCGGCGGAATGTCCGCGTCCCAGCCATCGCCCAGTGTAACGGTATCCATATGGCAGATATAGACGAGCCGTGGCTCGTCGCTCAGTCCCGGCACGGTGACCATAAGGTTGCGGCGCCCGGGCAGCACCTCGAGTTCCTCAACCTGCACGGCATCGAGTACCGGATGGCTCAGCTGCGCCAACCGTTCCTCAACCAACGCTTTGATATAGCGTTCAATCTCGCCCTCATACGCACCTGGGTCGGAACTGTCGATCCGCACGAGCCCTTGCGTAAGCCGCCAGGCAAAATCTGTATCAACCATAGGCACCTCACAGATAGTTAGGTCAACATACAGATTGTATGCCAAGAAGCGGCTCGGTGCATTTAATGGAGCGCTCACAAAAACGGGGGCGCCTCTCGTGCGAAAGGCACCCCCGCGGGCATTCAATGTCAGTGACGGGCAGGCCACATGGGGAGCTGCCCGTCAGGTCAGTCGGCGCTACTTGATCACGCGCACGCGATACATCGACGGAATCTGCTTGAGCGCCTCGATGGTGCTGCTGTCCAGGTGCTCATCGGTGTCGAACATGGTGTAGGCGTTCTCGCCGGCGGACTCGTTGGTCATACGCTGCACGTTGGCGTTGTCCTTGGCGAGAATGGCCGTGATCTGGCCGATCATGTTGGGCACGTTGGCGTGCAGGCAGGCGATGCGGCTTGCGGCGCGCGCCTTGCCCATGCTGCAGGCGGGGTAGTTGACGCTATGTGCGATGTTGCCGTTCTCCAGGTAATCCTTGAGCTCACTGATGGCCATATCGGCGCAGTTGGCCTCGGCCTCGCCGGTGCCGGCGCCCGAGTGTGTGGTGATAAACGTATTGGGCATCTTGACGGTCTTGGGCGTGGCAAAGTCGCAGCTAAACCAGCTCAGCTTACCCTCGCGCAGGGCGGCGTCGACGGCGTCCTCGTCAATGATGGTCTCGCGTGCGTAGTTGATCAGCACGGCGTCCGGGGCCAGCAGGTTAATCTGCTGGGTGCTGATCATGCCGATGGTGTCGGCCTTGCTGGGCACGTGTACGGTGAGGTAGTCGCAGCCGCGGCAGAGATCCTCGAGCGTGCCCACACGCTGCACCTCGCGGCTCAGCACCCACGCGTGCTCGACGGAAATGAACGGGTCGTAGCCGTAAACGTCCATGCCCAGGTCGACGCAGGCGTTGGCGACCTTGGAGCCCACGTTGCCCAGGCCGATGACGCCGATGCGCTTGCCCTTGAGCTCGCGGCCCACAAAGGCCTTTTTGGCCTTCTCGGCATCGACCTGAATCTCGGGGTCGTCGGCGTTGTCGCGCACCCAGTTCATCGATTGCACCACGCCGCGGCTCGAGAGCACCAGCATGCCTAGGACGAGCTCCTTAACGGCGTTGCTGTTGGCGCCGGGGGAGTTAAAGACGACGACGCCCTTCTTGGCGTACTCCTCGACGGGGATGTTGTTGACGCCGGCGCCGCAGCGGGCGATGGCGCGGATGCCCTCGGGCAGCTCGTAGCCGTGCAGGTCGGTCGAGCGCATCAGGATCGCGTCGGCCTCCTCGGCGGTGCCCACAAACTCGTAGCCCTCGCCAAACTCGACTTTGCCGTCCTTGGTGATGTCGTCGATGGTCTTAATCTTGCGCATGGAAAAACTCCTTAGCAGGTTTTGATCTAAACAGGGTGGTCTGAGGTGGCTTGTCGGCCCGCGTGTTGCGGGCTAGTTAGATCGCGGACTCAAACTATGCTGTGCTTCGAAGTCCTTCATGTACGTGGCCAGCGCCTGCACGTCCTCCATGGTGACGGCGTTGTACACGCTGGCGCGCATGCCGCCGACGAGGCGATGGCCCTTGACGTTTTGGATCCGGTGCTCTGCCGCGCCTGCGACAAAGGCCGCGTCGAGTTCGGCATCGCCGGTACGGAACGTGACGTTGGCGATGGAGCGACTGTCTGTCTGCGCGGTGCCGTGGAATAGTTTACTGTGCTCGAGCAGGTCGTAGAGCAGGTTGGCCTTGGCCCAGTTGCGCTCGGCCATGGCGGCAAGTCCACCGGTCTGTTCAACCCAACGGAACACCTTGCCGCACACGTAGATGCCAAAGGTGTTGGGCGTGTTGAGCATGGAGCCCTTGGCGACCTGGGTCTTAAGGTCCAGGTACTGCGGCGTCTGCGCAAAGGTGGGGTCATCCGCGATGAGGTCGTCGCGCACGATGACCACGGTCACGCCCGCGGCACCGGCGTTTTTCTGCGCGCCGGCGTAAATGAGCCCGTAGCGCTCAACGTTGAGCGGCTGCGACAGAAAACAGCTCGAGACATCGGCGACCAGCGGCACATCGCCGCAAGCGGGCAGCTCGTGGTACATGGTGCCAAAGATGGTGTTGTTCTGGCAGATGTAGACGTAGTCGAGCCCGTCGCCCGCGGCCTCGTCGGCAATGCGCGCGTTGATGTCGGCCATGTTGGGAATGCGGTCGAAGTTGGTGTCCTCGGAGCTCGCGAGCAGCACGGCCTCGCCGTACTTGGCGGCTTCTTTGTATGCCTTGTTGGCAAAGTTACCGGTCACGATGTAGCCGGCGCGGCCGCGGCGCATGAGGTTCATGGGGATGCCCGCAAACTGCAGCGTGGCGCCGCCCTGCAAAAACAGGACGCGGTAGTTGTCGGGGATGCGCAGCAGGTGACGCAGGGTTGCCTCGGCGTCGTCGATGATCTGCTGGTACATGCTAGATCGATGGCTCATCTCGAGCACGGACATGCCGCAACCGCGGTAGTCCATCATCTCGTCGGCGATCTCGGCGAGCACGCTTGTAGGCAGTGCGGCCGGGCCAGCTGAGAAGTTGTGCACACGTGCCATCTTCTAGTTCCCCCTCGTAGTCGTTTGAACGTTCGGGATACTTTAGCACAGTGGAGCGCCAGGCGCGACCGCATCACGGTAAAACTCGAGTGCGTCGCTATGATTTACAGGATGGTTACATGGGGGAGGGGTGCTTTACTCCTCAGGCAAATCCAAAACTGCAAGCGAAGGCATGAGGTTCTCTAGGCGCTTAATCACTTCGCCGCAAATTAGCTACCCCCTGGCCGCTACGACGCCAGCGTGGCAATGACGGCTTCGTCGCCGGCGTATATTAGGGTGTTGCCATCGGGGATGATCGTCTGGCCTTCGCGCTTGAGCATCACCACAATAAACGGATGCTTGCCTTGCGGCACATCGCGCAGGCGCTGGCCGGCCAGGCGACCGTGGGGTGTCACGGTGACTTCGCGCAGCGTAACCTCGGCACGCTCTTCAAACGTTGGGGCGGCCATCACCAGCAGATCGCCTTCCTGGATCACGGTATCGCCGTTGGGCAGCACCGGGTGCGCCCCGTCGCGCAGCACCAGGACCACGAGCATGTCGGTGGCGCTGCCAATATCGGCGAGCGAGCGCCCGGCAAACGGATGGCCCGCGCCCACCTTGAGTTTGACAAACGACATGCCGTCTTCGTCGCGGTAATCATTAAAGGTGCGGCGCACGTCGCCGGTTGCATCGATCATATCGAGCTTCTTCGCCACCGCCGGCAGCAGCGAGCCCTGCACCACGATGCTCGACGCGGCAATCACAAACACCAGGTCAAATAGGTCGTGTCCGCCGGGAACGCCGGCCACCACGGCAAAGAGGCTAAAGACGACCGAAGCTGCTCCGCGCAGGCCCGCCCAGCTTACGAGCGCGACCTGGCGAGGGTTCGTCCTAAACGGCGCCAGCAGCATGCCTACGGCGATGGGGCGGCTCGCAAAGAGCATAAACGCCATGAGCGCCAGGCCCGGCAGCAGCATCTGCGGCAGGCGCGCGGGCGTCACGAGCAGACCGAGCAAGAAGAAGATCGTCATCTCTGCCATCTCGGTGAGGGTGTCAAAGAAGTGTGCCATCTCGACCTTGCCGGTGATGTCGCTGGCACCCAGCACAATGCCGGCCAGGTATACAGCCAAAAAGCCGTTGCCGCCCAGATAGCTTGGTAGCGCGTAGGCGACGATGGCCACGGCGAACAAAAAGATGGTCTGCGCGTCCTTGGCCGTTGCGTGCGCGCGTTCAATCAGGCGGCCCGCCGCCCAGCCGATGGCAAGGCCCAGGCCCACGCCCAGGATAATCTGCTTGGTCAGCAGTGCGGGAATGTTGATGTCGCCGCCGGCCGCGAGTGTGGCGAGCACGGCGGTGAGCATGTAGGCGACGGGGTCGTTGGAGCCCGATTCAACCTCGAGCAGCGAGTCGGTGCCGCCCCTCAGCGACAGGCTGTGCTCGCGCAGCACGCTAAAGACGCTGGCCGCGTCGGTGGATGCCACGACCGATCCCAGCAGCAGGCCGCCGATCCAGTCGAACCCCAGCGCGAAGTGGGCGAACACGCCGGTGATGCCGGCAGTGATGACGACGCCGAGCGTGCTCAGCAGCACCGCGGGCACGGCGACAGGTTTGGCGCGGTCGATGTTGGTGTTAAAGCCGCCGTAGAACATGATGAACAGCAGCGCCGTGCTGCAGACGGTTTCGGTGAGCGCGTAGTCGCTAAAGTCGATGTGCGCCGGACCGTTGACGCCCAGCAGCATGCCGAGTGCGATAAAGATAAGCAGGGTGGGGAAGGGGAGCTTTTTGCCGACGGGTTTGATGGTCAGGCACAAAATGATGACGAGGCCGATAAAGAGAAGTATCTGGTTCATGGATAGTGTCCGCTCCTGGGTGGTTGGCGTGGCACGGCTAGTTGTCTGCGGTTATTTGTACCCAAAGATGGTGGGTTTATGGGGGCGGATTGCGGGCACGCGCATTTTCGACACGAAGCGGAGGCGCGGGCGGCGCTGGTTGGGGTGCCGGGCCAGATGGCTTGGCGTGGGCGCATGCGGGTTGGCAGGCGTGCGTTGGCGACCGTTGACGGTATGCAACCCTTTCCAGCTTTATTGCAACGGAGTACAATGGGTAACGTTTAAGTTCAACTTGAAGTTTTAGTTGCGACGTCGGGCTTCGGCCGCAATGCAAAGAGAGGCGTTCCATGGCGATCTATGTGACATCCGATGCTCACGGGCACGTGCGTGCGCTTGACGAGGCCCTGTCCAAGATTTCGCTGGCGTCCGACGATACGCTGTACGTGCTGGGCGACATGATCGATCGCGGGCCCGATCCGGTTGGCGTTATTAAACTCGTGCGCTCGCTACCCAACGCTCGCGTGCTCAAGGGCAATCACGAGCAGATCATGCTCGACGCCATCATTGGCCAAGATCCTCTCGATGCCGAGACCTGGGATATCAACGGTGGCTGGACGACGCGCGAGCAGCTCAACGACATGGAATTTGAGGCATACGAGGAGCTCGTGCGATGGATGGCCGCGCTGCCGCTCTACGCGGTGGTCGAGACCGAGGAGCGCCCGTATCTGCTGGTACATGCTGGAATCGAGATGAAGGCGGCGCGCGCGTTTTTGCTTGAGCATGGCGTCGATTGTGCCGATGGCGTCGGTGCGGTGAGTGCCGATCGCGAGCTGCTGCAGCAGATGCTCGCGGTACAGTCGTCCGATGACCTGCTGTGGATTCGTCACGGCTATTGGGATGTGCCGACCGGGCTGCTTTCTACCGAGGGTAAGGGCCCGGTCGTTGTGAGCGGTCACACGCCAACGGTGTCGCTCGGGCGTTATTGCGAGGTCGGTGGTCTTGCGGGGCTCGACGAGGAGTCGGGCCGCGGGCAGATCGTGCGCCTGGGCGGCGAGGATGCCGCCGGTGTGCCCGATCGCATCGACATCGACTGCGCTGCCGCCACCGGCTCCGAGTTTGGCCGCGTGGGCATCCTGCGCCTGGACGACGGGGCCGAGTTCTATGCGAATATCAACCCGGGCGAATAATCGGTGCAAGGGGTAGCTAGTTTTGGACGGGGCCTTTTTTGACTACTTTTGCCCTTCTGCCCGCAAATTGATTTTTCAGGGACGGGGATTAAATAATCATTTGGCTGCCCGCTGGCTAAGTGAGTAGACTTTTTTGGAAATGCCGAGCACCCAACATATTTGCCTCAATAAAACCGCTGGTCACGGACTTGTGCTTTGTCGGTGTGGTCCGGGATTCGGTAAAAGTCTACTCACTTAGTTTTGCGTGTCCGCAACGAGACTCCAGCCGGGGTGATTCCACCGCAAATTAGCTTCTCCCATCGCCGCAATTAGGCGCCGTACGGGTTGCGGGCTCGTTCTATGCGTTGGCGGATGTGGGCGTACTCGACAATCAGCAGCACCAGCAGTAGGGCCATGATAGCCAGGTAGCTTACGACGGCACCCATCAGGCCCAGCAGGTTGATCAGGATCACCGGGAGTACCACGCTCACGGCAAAACAAATCAGGTAGACCTTGGTGACGTCGCCGGCATGGCGCAGCACCGTGATGATGGCGTAGATAAAGTCGATGGCCGCGGTGACGCCGCCGGCGAGGACCATTAGCAGCGCCAGCGTACGGTAGCGCTCAAAGCTGAGACCGTACATAAAGCTCATGAGGGGAATACCGGGACCTGCCATAAATGCGGCGCACACGCCGGTGATGACCACGATCAGCGCCATAACGGCAACAATAATCAGGTCAAAGCGACGACGCTTGCGAGGATTAGCCCAAATGCTCGACAAGCGCAGGAGCTGCGGTTTATAGACAAATCCAATGCTCAACAGAATAGCCTGAGCTGGAAAAAACAGGGCATTAAAGTACAGCTGGTATTTGTAGGCCAGTGTTCCTTCCATCACAAACTTGGGCATGCTCTCGATAAGATTGAACAGGAATAGCGCGCCAAAGAGTGGGGCGCACTGGACAAACAGGTGGCCGACCTCGCGCAGGCTTACGCGGCGCGATTTTTCGGTCTCGAGCAGGGCGAGCGGCGCGGTGACCAGCACGAGCGAGGCGATCGCGGCGATGCTCATGGCCATGGCCGCGATGGGCATGCTACGCGTGAGGAACAGCGCCACGCTGAAGACCGCGATGACGGCGACGGAGCGTAGCGTTTGACTCATTCCAGCCAAGTAGAGCTTGTCGGCCTGCTGCAGGCGGCCTTCGTACACGTCGGCGACGCCGTCGATGACCTTATACAGGTAGACGCCCAGGCCGATCGTGGCCATCTGCGCGTCATAGCCGCGGGCGCTGCTGTACATGAGGCCGCAGCCTAGGGCGAGCGCTCCGCAAAGCCAGCGGTTGAGCTGGTAGGAGGCGAAGGACGTCTTTTCGTCGATGTCCGAGACCTGGAAATTGCGCACGCCGTAGTTGCATGCGATCATGATGAGCGTGCCGGTGACAAAGGCGATGGAGAACTTGCCGGCTTCTTCGGCGCCCACGAGCTGTGTGGACACGATGGTGAGCAGCGGAAACGCCAAGCCCCACACGGCGGTGCCGAGAGCGTTCCAAAGGTAATCGCGGCGGGTGGCGTGCTCCTCGTATTCCGCTTCCTGCATGGAGAAGCCGCCGCCGTAGACGGCACCGAGCAGACGGTTCCACCAAGCGTTGACCATGCGGCGGACGGGGCCGGGCTTGCGATCGCGTTCGCGCCGGCGACGTGTGGCTTGGCTGCTATCGGGCCCGCCGGCGTTGCGCTGACTCAGCTCTTGGATGCGTGCGAGTTCCTCGGCAGTGTGCGAGGCAGGGAAGAGGCCGTTCTCGATGCGGCCGCCCTGGGCCTTCGCGGCGCCGTCTTTCGATGCAGCGGGGTTGGAGATGCCGTTGCGGCGGGCGATGGCGCGGCGAATGCTATCGAGGGGCGTGATGCTCAAAGCGGGGTCCTTTCTATTGCTGCGCTCTAGTATAGACACCGCGGTGTTCGCTCGTGTTTTTGAACAGGTTGTTCGATAATTTCGGCGGCGCCATTCGGTAGTCGGCACTTAGGGACGTTCCTTATGTGCCGGCACTTTGGGAACGTCCCTAAGTGCCGGCATCCGAGGACACTCCTTGAATGTTGCCTGTTCAAGAGTGTCCCCAATGACTAGTCGTTTAATAACGTTCCCAATGACTAGGCCGCTTGCCTGCGATTTTTGACCGTTGGGCGGGCTTGCCGCCCTTGTCGCAAAAACGTTTTTGCATATCGGGTACAACGGGCTTTACGTGAGTAAAGTGCGCGCCGCGTCCACGTGTCGCGTTTTTAAAGGAGGCCCCATGCCTGGTGTTACCCCTGCAGAAGTTTTGTCCAACTTTGGTATTACACTGGTCGAAGATCCCGCCGATAATCAGCCCCGTCTGCTGGTCGATCTACCCGCCGCGGAGCTCGTCGAGCACGCCATCCGCCGCGAAGAAGGCCGCATGGCATCCAACGGCTCGTTGGTGATCGAGACGGGGGAGCGTACCGGCCGTTCCCCCAATGACCGCTTTATCGTTGACACCCCCGATGTTCACGACAAGATCGCCTGGGGTGCGGTCAACCGCCCACTGTCCGTCGAGAGCTATGAGGCCATCAAGGCCGGCATCGTCGACTATCTCAACGAGCGCGACGTGTTCGTCACGCGCGGCATGGCGGGCGCTGACCGCAACCACACGCGTCGCCTGCTTGTTGCCTGCGAGCGTGCCAGCCAGGCACTCTTCATTAAGCAAATGCTCGCCCGACCGCTTGCCCGCGAAATCGCGCGCACCGGAGAGCCCGACTTCTGCGTGCTCGCAGCGCCCGGTTACCAGTGCGACCTCGCCATCAAGGGCCTCAACTCCAGCGCCGCGGTGGTCATCAACTTCCAGGAACGCGTGATTCTGGTCGCCGGCACCGGCTACTCCGGCGAGATTAAAAAGTCGATCTTTAGCGTCATGAACTATCTGCTGCCCGTCGAGGACGACGTGCTGCCCATGCACTGCTCGGCCAGCATGGATCCCGTCACGCACGAGACCGCCGTGTTCTTTGGCCTGTCTGGCACCGGCAAGACCACGCTTTCGGCCAATCCCACGCGCCTGCTGATCGGCGACGACGAGCACGGTTGGTCCGACATGGGTATCTTCAACATTGAGGGTGGCTGCTACGCAAAATGCGAGGGCCTGGACGCCTTCCACGAGCCCGAGATCTTCAACGCCGTCCGTTTTGGCGCCATTTGCGAAAACGTGGTGCTCGACGATAACCGCAAGCCCAACTATGACGACATCTCGATCACGCACAACACGCGCGTGGCCTATCCCGTGGAGCATATCCCCAACGCGTGGACTAAGGGCATGGGCACCACTCCGAGTGTCGTGCTGTTCCTGACTTGCGACGCTTTTGGCGTGCTGCCGCCCATCTCGCGCCTGACGGCCGATGCCGCCATGTACCACTTTGTGACGGGCTTTACGGCTAAGATTCCCGGCACCGAGGTCGGCGTCACCGAGCCCACGCCCACGTTCTCTTCGCTGTTCGGCGAGCCGTTTATGCCGCTCGACCCCATGGTTTACGCCAAGATGCTCGGCGAGCGCATCGCCGACGGCCGCACGCGTGTGTACCTGGTCAACACCGGCTGGATCGGCGGCGGCTACGGCGTGGGTCATCGCATCGAGCTTGCCTACACGCGCTCACTGGTCGCTCGCGCCCTCGACGGTACCATCGAGGACAGCGAGTTCGTGCACGACGACATCTTTAACGTCGACATTCCCACGACGTGCCACGGCGTGCCCGATGGCATCCTGGTGCCGCGCCAATACTGGCAGAGCACCGCGCGCTACGACGAGGCCGCGCACAACCTGGCGGTGATGTTCGAGGAGAACTTCGAGAAGAAGTACTCGCACCTGCCCGAGTCCGTCAAAGCCGCCGGCCCGCACGCTCAAGTACACGCCGACGCCCGTCATCGCGGCCGCGGGCTGCTGGGACTTCGCCACTAGCTTCGCCGTGAGTCCATATCCACCACAAAGGGGACAGGCACCTTTATGGTGGTTTTGCTCGCGTGGATGACTCGGGTTACAATACGCCTGACATATCGTCCCCTTCTCCGGATGGGGACAGCGCAAGCGTTCTTGTGACGGCACCGTAGGACTTTGAAGGTGGCCGTTGTAAGGGCGCTTTTTGTTTAGGTGCCCTCACTCGGGCGCGCACAATGAAGGGAGAGCGTATGAAGAGCTTTATTGCCGAGGATTCATTCTGGGAGCTGTTTCCGCAGGCAGCGGTCGGTGTTGTGGTCGTGGAGGGCATGAAGCCCACGGCTCAGATTCCTCAAGAGGACGTGGATGCGATTGCGGCGTTGCTCGACCGCGCCAATATCGATGCGGAGCGTCATCTGACCAGCGACACTATCAGCGAGAACGCACCGGTCAAGGCATGGCGCGAGGCCTATCGTCTGTTCAAGACCAAGAAAGGCGCGCGCTGCTCGATCGAGAACTTGCTCAAACGCGTGCTTAAAGGCAAGCCGGTGGGCCACATTACACCCGCGGTGGACATCTACAACACGGTGTCGCTGACCTACGCGCTGCCCGTGGGAGGCGAGGATCTGCATGCGATCGAGGGAGACCTTCGCTTGAAGGTGACCGACGGTGGCGATGCGTTCTTGCCGCTTGGCGAGGAGGCGGACGATCCGACGCTGCCCGGCGAGCTCGCCTACATCGACGATGCGGGCGCTGTGTGCCGCTGCTGGAACTGGCGCGACGGCGTTCGCACGGCGCTGTCCGATGATTCGGCCGATGCGTTCCTGGCGATTGAGTGCGTGGAGCCCGAGCGGATGGGGGATTGCCAGGCTGCGATCGATCGCTTAGCCGAGCTGCTTGAGCGCTATCTGGGAGCGACGGTTGTCATTAAGACGCTTGTGACCCGCGACAATCCTTGCGTGGAACTGTAGCGGCGCCTAGAACCTATTGATGCCCCAAACCACCACAAAGGTGCCTGTCCCCTTTGTGGTGGTTTTTATGTTGATGGGTTAACAAATGGGGTATTTGGGTACGGGTGTCGCCTTATGCGACTAAGATGTTTACCCGTTAGCATTATGCAAGCGAAAGGCGGTCGTCTCCCATGCAGCAGAGCGACGAGACACGTTTCGAGGACTTTGTCGGACTGATCAGCGGACTCTACAAGGAGATCCAGCGCATTAAGACGTCTGAGGGCGCAAGGCTGGGTCTCAAGGGCTCCGACGTTATGTGCCTGTACTATCTTGAGCGCAGCAAGGACGGCTTGACTGGCGCCGACCTGGCTCGCACGGCAGGCGTGACCCGCGCCGCCGTCTCGCGTACGCTCGCGCATCTGGAGGAGGGCGGCTACGTCGAGGTCGACGATTCGGGCGATGCCGCCGTTAAGTATCGTGCTCCGGTGCGCCTGACCGCTCTGGGCGGCGAGAGCATGAGCGAAGCGGATCGCATCATTCGCGAGGTGCTCGATACCACCGGTAAGGCTATGGGTGTGGAGCAGCGCGAGCAGATGTATGCGTCGCTGCGCACGATTCTCAACACCCTGCGCGAGCTGTAGGGCCGCCAAGGCTTTTGCTTCCAATTAACAACTGCATAGTCCTGTTTGAGCGCGTATACCGTGCCGGGGCCTTGCTGTCAAAATTCCCTGCGCGGGACCTGCGCAAGAAAGGATTCGCTATGTCCGTCCGCATTATTACCGATTCCGCAAGCGATATGTCGCCGGTCGAGCACCCGGCACTGGCCGTTTTGCCGCTGTCCGTCACCTTTGGCACCGATGTGTACATGGATGGCATCGACATCGATCACCAGCGCTTTTACGAGATGCTCGTGGAGCGCGATGAGCTGCCCAAGACCGGCCAGGTCAACCCGTACGCGTTTTCGCAGGCGATTGCCAAGGTTCGTGAAGCCGGCGATGAGGCTGTGATTATTACCGTGGGCGCTAAGCTATCAGGCACCAATCAGAGTGCCCGTACCGCACTTGCCGAGGCGCCGGGCGGCGACGTGTACGTGGTGGATAGCAATAACGTCACTCTGGGCGAGCGTGTCATGGTCGAGTATGCCCTGCGCCTGGTGGATGAGGGTCGTAGTGCAGCTCAGATCGCGGCGGCCGTCGAGGCCGTGCGCGACCGTGTGGTGGTTATCGGCCTGCTCGAGACGCTGGAGTACCTGGTGCGCGGCGGTCGTCTGTCTGCTGCGGCCGGCGCCGTGGGCACGCTGCTCAACGTAAAGCCCGTGGTGGCTGTCGAGGACGGTCTGATCGTGCAGCTGGGTAAGGCGCGCGGTTCCAAGAACGGCCGCAATCTGCTCAATCAGAAGGTCGAAAAAGCGGGCGGCATCGACTTTTCCATGCCGCTGGCGCTCGGCTATACGGGCCTTTCGGATGCGGTGCTCAAGAAGTATATCGAGGACAGCGCGGCACTTTGGGCTGGCCACACCGAAGGCGAGTTGCCCGTTCACACCATCGGCGCCACCATCGGCACCCACGTAGGCCCCGGCGCCGTCGCCGTAGCCTTCTTCCAGCCCGCCAACTAACCGATCTGCCATAAACCACCACAAAGGGGACAGGCACCTTTGTGGTGGTTTATGCTTTTCCGGGTGGAAGGGAGCGAGCAATGGCGTCTGAGGGCTTTTTTGAACGGGTGTACGAGGTGGTCGAGCAGATCCCCGAGGGGATGGTCGCCACGTATGGTCAGGTGGCGCTGCTTGCCGGTCGTCCACGAAGTGCGCGGTACGTGGGGTATGCCCTGCATAGTAATCCGCGTCCCGGCGAGATTCCCTGTCACCGCGTGGTGTTTGCCGACGGGCACATATGTGAGGGCTTCGCTTTTGGCGGTCCCGATGCTCAACGTGAGCTTTTGCTAGGGGAGGGTGTGGCGTTTAAGGACGACATGCACGTCGACTTGCCCGCCTGTCGCTGGCCAGCAGGGCTCTAGCGCTCTGCCGTGGCCAAAACCACCACAAAGGTGCCTGCCCCCTTTGTGGTGGTTTAGTTTACTTGGGCTAACTTATGGAGAAGCTATGGCGGCGGATATTGATGCTGCAAAGTAAACCACGGTGAACTATATTGGTTTCAGCAACGGAGCAGGCAATAGGCGATGAAAAAGCCTGCCCTGTTGAGTTTGATTCGCATTCCTCCCCTCTGTGCGATTCAACGGTGTACTTCGGGAACAGGCCCGCTGGCAACTAACTGCCAGCGGGCCTGTTCCTGTTTGTCGGGGGAGTGCGATGGACGGAGCCGAAGCGGTCCGCTCCAAAAAAGGCGGACGCCGTAGCGCCCGCCCTATAGCAATCGAAAGCTCAAGTCAGCAGATCGGCCTAGTACACCATACCCATGGCGTCCTGAACCTCGGCCAGGGTCTGCTCGGCGATCTCGTTGGCGCGACGGTTGCCCTCATGCAGGACGTCCTTCACATAGTCCAGATCGTTCTCGTAGCGCTGGCGACGCTCGCGGATAGGTGCGAAGTACTCGTTGACGGCCTCGGTCACGTACTTCTTGAGCTGGCCGGAGCCGCCCATGCCAATCTCCTCGGCAATCTCGACCTCGGAGCGACCGGTGCAGATTGCAGCCGTCGAAAGCAGGCCGGACACACCGGGGCGGTTCTCGGGGTCGAACGTGATCATGCGCTCGGAGTCGGTCTGGCTCTTCTTGATGCGCTTGGCCGTTTCCTCGGCGGTCATCGAAATATTGATGGCGTTGCCGTAGCTCTTGCTCATCTTGCGACCGTCAAGGCCGGGCAGCAGCGGGGTCTCGGACAGCAGCGCCTCGACCTCGGGAAATACCTTGCCGTAGCGGTTGTTAAAGCGGCGGGCGATGGTACGGGTGAGCTCGATGTGCGGCAGCTGGTCGCGGCCGACGGGCACCACATTGCCCTTGCAGAACAGGATGTCGCAGGCCTGGTGCACCGGGTAGGTGAGCAGAAGGCCGGTGAGCTCGTGGCCCGAGGCCTCCATCTCGGCCTTGACGGTGGGGTTGCGCGCCAGCTCGGCCTCGGAGACCAGCGACAGGAACGGCAGCATGAGCTGGTTGGCTGCGGGCACGGCGGAGTGCGCGTAGATCATGGTCTTGTCGGGGTCGATGCCGCAGGCAAGGTAGTCCATGACCATGTTGTACACGTTGTCCTGGATGTGCTCGGTGGTGTCGCGGTCGGTGATGACCTGGTAGTCGGCGATGAGTACGTTGGTCCTGGCGCCCATGTTCTGCAGCTCCACGCGGCCCTTGAGGGTGCCAAAGTAGTGACCCAGGTGCAGACGGCCGGTGGGGCGGTCGCCGGTAAGCATGGTGAACTTCTCGGGCGTCTTGGCCAGGCCCTCGCGAATGGCGTTGCTCTTTTGCAGCGCGACTTCGTAGCTGTTCTCGTTTGGCATGATTGCTCCTAACGTATGCGTATTGGTGAAGATGATAACGCGTTTATTGAAAGGGGTGGGGCGTAAGTGGGCGAGGTGCCGGTAGGGCGAGGGCTATGCGGCGGTCGCGACGCGGTCGCGAGCGGCCAGCAGCAAAGAGCCACTTTCTCGTCAATAAAATCTAGCGCCTGTGGTGGCGCTCCTCCTTGCGCTCCTCGGCTGCCTGCTCCTCCTGTTTAAAGGCGGGGTCGTCGGGGGTTACCAGCTCGTCCTCGTGTGTGCGCTTGTTGTAATGGTGGCGCAGCACGGGCTCAAACAGATGTAGATGCTTGGCAAAGGCCGCCGAGCCAATGGCGAGCACGGTAAAAATGAGCACGCGCATGGGCACCTCGACCTGATTGATCGCGGCGGCGCCGGCCGAAAGCATGATGCACCAGGCGTAGATGAGCAGCACGGCCTGCTTTTGGTTGTAACCCTCCTGAATGAGGCGGTGGTGGATGTGGCCCTTGTCGGCCTGTCCGATGCTAATGTGGGCGCGCTTGCGGCGCACGATGGCGCTGAACGTGTCGATGATGGGCACGCCTGCCACGATGAGCGGGATGATGAGTGAGGTGAGCGCGGCGGTGCGGCTCACGTTGAGCAGCGAGATGGAGCCCAAAGCGAAGCCCAACAGCAGCGACCCCGAGTCGCCCAAGAAGATGCTCGCAGGGTTGAAGTTGTAGCGCAAAAAGGCCAGACAGGCGCCAAAGAGCGCAATGGAGAGCGCGGCGGCGTCGATGCGGCCCGAGAGAACGGCCATCGAAAACATGGTGAACGACGCGATGCCGCAGATGCCCGTGGCCAAGCCGTCGAGGCCGTCGATGAGGTTAATGATGTTGGTGAATGCCACCAGATAGATCACGGTGATGGGGTAGGCGAGCCATCCGAGCATGATCTCGCCGGGGGCAAACGGGTTGACGATGACGCCGATTTTTAGGCCGCCGATACAGGCGATAAGCGCGGCGAGGACTTGTCCGGCCAGCTTTTGCTTGGGCATGAGCTGGAAGACGTCGTCGATAGCGCCGGTCGCAAAGATGACGGTAAAGGAGAGCGCCAGCATGGGATAGCTAATGTGAAGGCGCGGGTGCGGCACCAGGACGGGTGGCCAGCCTAGGTGCCAGGTGCCTAGGATTTGCACAATGCAGGCAACGACCAGGCCCAAAAACACCGCCGTGCCGCCCATGCGCGGGATGGGTTTAGTGTTGATGCGGCGCTTGGAAGGATAGTCGACGGCGTCGAGCTTGATTGCCAGGCGCTTGACCAGGGGCACCGCAAGGAAGGTCGTGATAAAGGCCGCGACCGCCACGCAAAGGTACGGTATGAAGCTCGTGGAGGAAACCATGAATCGATAAACCGCCAAGCGTCGAAGGAAAAGGTCAAAGGATGCCACGCCGCAAAGGGTATAGCTGACCCATGATACTCGACCAAGGAGGGTGTGAGGAATTGCACGGGGCGATAATCACGTGCTTACCAGATATTCGAGTGATGGTGGGGTTCTGCCTGGTGCCTTTTGGAGATCTTGGCGGGATTTGCAATGGTGATTTTCGGCAAAAGAAAACCACCCCCCACGTTACGAAAATGAACCCACCTAAAACAGGTGGGTGCCCTCATCGACTGTTCCAGCGTCCTTAACAACGAAGGATACCTGTACTAGGTACGACTGTGTGGGCTCCCTAAATAAACGCGACGGTTCACCCAGTTGCTCCGCGGGGGGCGGAATACCTACATCATAAAGCGGCACTTTATCGATTCCAGTCTTGACATTACAAAAATCGTGTCGGACGATTACGGCGCCTTGGGCTC
The DNA here is from genome assembly GCA_048503295.1 of Collinsella aerofaciens. GTDB lineage: Bacteria > Actinomycetota > Coriobacteriia > Coriobacteriales > Coriobacteriaceae > Collinsella > Collinsella aerofaciens_CI. The sequence continues at coordinate 45,371 of DBFRVO010000038.1, forward strand.
GAGCCGTCTGTGGGATTGATCCCTTTACGTTTGAGCTGCTGAATCGTTGTTTTGGAGCATGGTTTTATGCCGACGTCGTTGACCGAACTATTTTCGCCCGCCTGCCATTTGTGTCCGCGCCGTTGCGGTGCGGCGCGCGATGAGGGCGCGCACGGCGTCTGCGGTGCTAACGACACGCTCAAGGTGGCCCGCGCCGCGCTTCATATGTGGGAGGAACCGCCTATCTCGGGCGAGGCCGGTTCGGGCACGATCTTCTTTAGCGGCTGCTCGCTCAAATGTATCTACTGCCAGAACCACGAGATCTCGACCGGCAATTTTGGCCTTGAGATTTCGCCTGAGCGCCTGGTCGAGATTATGCTGGAACTGCAGGACCAGGGTGCCAACAACATCAATTTGGTGACGGCGACGCACTATGCACACCTGTTGCCTGCCGCGATTGCCGCGGCACGGGCGCGCGGGCTGGTCATCCCGATCGTCTACAACACGAGCGGTTACGAGCGCGCGAGTGCCGTGGCGGCGCTGGGCGACCTGGTCGATGTGTGGCTTACCGACTTTAAATATGCCGATGCCGGGCTTGCGCAGTCGCTTTCTCATATTAAGGACTACCCGCGCGTGGCCGTGTCGGGTCTGGCCCAGATGGCGCGTGAAATCGATCGCCGCGGGGGAGAGCTGGTGGATGAGGGCGGGCTCATGAAGCGCGGCATCATCGTGCGTCACCTGGTGCTGCCGGGGCATGCGGATGACTCGTGCCGCGTGCTAGATCTGGTGTGGCAGACGGTGGGTGACGTGCCGATCTCGGTCATGAACCAGTACACGCCCAATGCGCTCATGCGCGAGCAGGGCGGCGACCTGGCACGCGCCGTGACGCGCGAGGAGTACGAGCAGGTGCTCGACCATGCCGACGACCTGGGCTTTACGACGATGTTCTGGCAAGAGGGCGGCGCGGTAGACGAGAGCTTCACCCCGGCCTTCGACACCACCGGTGTTCTTACCAGCGCAAAGTAGTGCGTTCGTCGATGATTTTTCTGGGACGGGGATTAAAAATCATCGAGAGGATCGTCTGTTCGAAAAGTTGTCAAAATAGCCGCGCTCCAAAAAGACTGGTTATTGGGCGTTGACAGTTGGCGAGCCGTAGGTAAAATATCGACTTGTCCTGGGGACGTAGCTCAGTTGGGAGAGCGCTGCCTTCGCATGGCAGAGGCCGAGGGTTCGACTCCCTTCGTCTCCACCCTTGGATTTGATAAGCCGCTGACATTGTGTCGGCGGCTTTTTTTAAAAGAAAGGGCTATACCATGGCCGAGCTTGAGTCCCAACCACTGTCTGCCGAGGAGCGCGCCGAGTTGGAGGAGCTCCGCGCCGAGAAGGCTCGTCGCGAGGCCCAGGAAGAGGCCCGTCGCGAGCGCGAGGAGCTGGCTGCCCTGCGTGCCGAGCGTACGAAAGCCGAGGAGGCCGCCGCGAACGCCGTATCCGCATCGGTGCCCGCGCCCGCACCCAAGCCCGCTGCTGCGAAGCCTGCACCTGCCGCGCCCAAACCTCAGCCTAAAAAGGCCGCTCGTCCCAAGTCCGTCGAGCCCAAGCCGAGCCGTGACGAGATGACCTTTGCCCAGCGCATGGTTACCTCCAAGGAACCTACGGGCGAGAACGAGATCCCTGGCATGGCGCCGGCTCAAAAAATCATCATTGTCCTTGCCCTCATCGCGTTTGTCATCTTTATGGGCTACACGATCCTGACCAGCATGGGCCTGCTCTAACCGATTTGCATCGGGTGTCATGTCCGCATCCTCTGCTCTCGTCTAACCCTCAAATTCTGTACCACACATCCGAAAGGTCGCCCCATGGCTTTGACCGACATCTCGCATCCCACCGACATTGCAATGCTCACCGATCTGTACGAGCTCACTATGGCCCAGGGCCTGTGGGAGAGCGGCAAGGCCAATGAGCAGGGTTGTTTTACCGCGTTTTACCGCGACCATCCCTTTGGCAGCGCCTATGCCGTCATGTGCGGCACCGCCGAACTGCCCGAGCTGGTCGAGAATCTGCGCTTTACGCCCGAGGACATCGACTACCTCGCATCGCTTGAGGCCCCTGCCGGCGGCGCGATGTTCAAGTCCGCATTCCTCGACTACCTGCGCGATTTTCGTGCGCATGTAAATATCGACGCCGTTCCCGAGGGCGAGCTCGTCTTTCCGCGCGAGCCCATGGTGCGCGTCACCGGTCCTGCGCTCGAGTGCCAGCTGCTTGAGACGGCGCTGCTCAACATCGTCGGCTTCCAGACGCTTGTCGCCACCAAGACGGCGCGCGTGGTGCTTGCCGCCGATGGCCGTCCCGTGGCGGAGTTTGGCCTGCGCCGTGCCCAGGGCCCCGATGGCGGCCTGGCCGTTGCGCGCGCGAGCTACGTTGCCGGCTGCTCCTCTACGTCCAATGTGCTCGCCGGCCGCCGCTACGGTATTCCCGTCTTTGGCACGCATGCGCACAGCTGGGTGATGAGCTTCGATTCCGAGCTCGAGGCCTTCCGCGCCTTTGCCAAGTCGAGCCCCAAGAACTGTACGCTGCTCATCGACACCTATGACGTGCGCGAGGGCTGCGAGCATGCCATTACGGTTGCCAAGGAGATGGAGGCGGTGGGCGAGCGCCTGTCGGCTATTCGCATCGACTCCGGCGACCTTGCCAAGCTCTCCAAGTATGTTCGCGGCCGTTTTGATGCCGAGGGCCTGCCCTATGTGGGGATCTCGGTTTCCAACGATCTTGACGAGTACACGATTCAGTCGCTGCTCGACCAGGGTGCGCCCATCGACAGCTTTGGTGTGGGTACCAAGCTTGCGACCTGCTATGACCAGCCGGCGCTGGGTGGCGTGTACAAGCTTTCCGCCCGCCGTGCGAGCGAGGCAGATCCATGGACGCCGGTGGTCAAGCTCTCCGAGCAGCCCTACAAGCGCACGATCCCGGGTGTGCAACGCGTGCGCCGTTATTACGACGGCTTTGGCGGCCCGGTCTGCGACATGATCTACGACGAGGACCATCTGGCGGGGGAGGGCGCCGCGCGCGGCAATACCCTCGTGGCCGTGAATGATGCCGCCCTGGTGACCGACGTGTCCGAACTTGAGTATCGCGAGCTGCTGGTGCCGATCGTGCGCGACGGCAGCGCGGTGGCTCCGCGTGAGAGCATCCAGGACGCGCGCGAGCGCTGTGTTTGGGCGCTCGATCATCTGGACGCAGCTTTCAAGCGCTTCCTGTACCCGCAGACCTATGTGGTGGGCATGGAGCAGGGCCTGGCTCAGGTGCGCGACGAGCTCGTGCGCAAGAATATGGCCGCGGCTTCTGCTTTTCCCTGGGCTCACTAATTCTTTGGGCGGTAGGGGCGAGTCACGCTCCCTTGGCCGCCGCTCGGCCGTTCGCTGAACAGTTGATTGGTTTGACGTATGACGACTTCTTATAAAACGATGGTGGTAAAGATCGGTTCGTCCACGGTGGTGGGCGCCGATGGCAAGGTCAACCGCGCCTTTATCGGCGGACTTGCCGATCAAGCCGCAGCGCTGCGCAAGCTCGGCTGGCGTCTGGTCGTGGTGAGCTCGGGCGCTATTGCCTGTGGCTATCCCGTGTTGGGCTTCGACCGCAAGCCGATCGGCGACCTTCCGAGCCTGCAGGCCTGCGCCTCGGCTGGTCAGTGCATCATCTCGTCGGCCTACGACGAGGAGTTCCATGCGCGCGACCTGCTCACCTCGCTCGTACTGCTCACGCGCCACGACACGGCCCGCCGCACGTCCTACCTGCATGCACGCGACGCCCTGCTGCGCCTGGTGGAGCTGGGCGTGGTGCCGGTCGTCAACGAGAACGATACCGTCACCGTCGACGAGATCAAGTTTGGCGACAACGACACGCTGGCGGCGCTTGTGAGCTGCCTGGTTTCTGCCGATCTGTGCGTGACGCTCTCGGACATCGATGGCCTCTATACTGCCAATCCGCATGAGGACCCAACGGCCGAGTTCGTCCCGGTCGTGCATAAGATCGATGCCAAGATTATTGCCTCGGCGGGCGATTCTTCCACATCGGTGGGCACGGGCGGCATGATCACCAAGATTCGCGCGAGCCGCATCCTGATGACGGCGGGTATTCAGAGCGTGATTTGCTCGGGTGAGGAGCCCGATGCGCTCGTGCGCCTCGCCCGCGGCGAGGGCGTGGGCACGCTGTTCGATCCGCCGGCGGAGCGTCTGGACATCGCACCCCGCAAGCTGTGGATCGCACTGGGCGACAAGGCGCATGGCTCGGTGACGGTCGATGATGGTGCTGCGAAGGCGCTGGTCAGCCGTGGCTCTTCCTTGCTTGCGGTGGGTATTCGCGAGGTCGATGGCCAGTTTGCCGAGGGCGATGTGCTCGATGTGTGCGATCCGAGCGGTATGGTCGTCGCCCGCGGTATCGCCGAGGCCGATTCGGACGTGCTGGAACTTGCTGCCGGTCGCCGCCAAGACCAGATTGCCAGCAACCGCCTGCTGGCAGACCTGGCCGAGAAGCCGGCGATACACAGGGATAATTTAATCGTCTTCGCCTAACGGATCGACGCTGCGCGCCGCCCAGAGCGACAATTTGTCATTCAAAAGGCGAGGCATGACCATCAGGTCTATGCCTCGCCTTTTTCATGCCAACTTGTTCGCTCTGGGCGGCGCTCGCTTCTTTTGTTCGACCTACGATTTAAAGCCACTCGCTTAGGGGCGTTTTCGCTTTCCGTTCTCTACCTGCGGCATTGTCGTTGCCGGCACTTGTTCGGCACTTGGGGACGTTCTTTTTGTGCCGGCAGGTGGGGACACTCCTTTGCTAGAAGATCTGGCGCAGGTCTCCTCGGTTGAGGGCTTCGTTGAAGAGGTGCTTGAACACCACGCTGCCGTGCAGGCCATCGTGCTCGAACTCGTTGGTCACCCAGGCGTGCGAGTTGCCCACGCGGCTGAGCGTATCAAGCTGCAGGCCCGAATCCACGTACATGTCGTCGAAATACACCGCGGCCTGCAGGGGCACCTCGTTGCACGCCAGTCGCTGCGGGTCGTAGATCTTGTCCCAGCTGGTGTCTTCCATCAGCAGGTCCATGGCGGGCTTGAAGGGCTTGAGCTCGGGCATCTGCTCGAACATCCACGGGAACATGGCCTCGCCGGTAAACATGAGCGGGCGCGCGAGGGTGTCGAACTCGGCGCGGTGAGCCTTCTCTTCAGCCGCGGCCCAGCCAATGGGCATAGTGTCACCGTCGGCGTATATGAACTCCTGCAGCGTCCAGTACAGCGGATTTGTGCGCGTGTTGGTGCGCTCGAAGGCGCGCATCAAAAAGCTGTCAGATACCGAGGCGCCGCAGGTCAGCGTGCCGTCACCGTCAACAAAAGCATGATCGATAATCCAGTGCATGCGCTCAAAGCTCGGCTTCATACCAAAGTCGCTGCCCATGAGCTGTAGGCGCTCGACCGTCATCGGCGAGCCGTCGGGCAGCACGGGCTTCTGAGCCTCGAGCGCATCGGCCAGGGCTGCCACGCGCTCGACGTCAGCGGGGTAGCGGTCATAATACTGCTGCGTCTTGGCGGCCATGCGCGGGAAGGTGTGCGCGTAGACCTCGCGTGCGCTCGCCGGCACGTGGGGGATTCCGCCGCAGGTAAAGCTCGCCGCCACGCCCTCGGGGAAGAGCGACAGGTAGCTCAGCGTCAAAAAACCGCCGTAGCTTTGGCCGAGCGTGACCCACGGCTTGCCGCCAAAGCCCACTAGGCGCAGGTACTCAAAATCGCGCACGATGGAGCTGGCGAGGTGGCGCTTGAGGAAGTCCGCCTGCGAGCGTGCTGTATCGGCGCCGGCGGCCGTTGCGCGGTCACCCAGTGCCTTGATCGTGCGTCCATCCACGCAGCTACTGCGTCCGGTGCCGCGCTGGTCGGGAAGGACCACGCGGAAGTGCTTGACGGCTTCCTCGATCCAGCCGTCGCTTGTGGGCGACAGCGGACGTGGGCTCTCGCCGCCGGGGCCGCCCTGCAAAAACAGGAGCAGCGGCAGATCGTCGTTGATGCGGTCGGGCGCGCAAACCACGCGGTAGAAGAGCTTGGTGCTCTCGGGCGCGCCGGCGATGGGTGCCGGCATAGCGCCGCGGCGCATGGTGCTGCCGACGGCCAGGAGCATCGGCTCCAGGCCGCGCCAGTCAAGGGGGACGTCGATGCTGTGGTCCTCGACGTAAAGGCCGGGGACGTGGTACGAAGTGATGAGGGCCATGTGAGTCTTCCGTTCGTTGCGGTGTTTCGGGTTGACCAATTCTACCGCCGCGGGCGAGGCCATGCGCAAATCGGCTACCATGGTTGCAAACTTCTAGGAGAAAGGGCCGCCCATGTCGGTCGATATAGCCACGTATGTCCACGATCTTGCCGTTGCCACCAAGGCAGCGTCGGCCTCGCTTGCCACGGCGAGCGATGAGCAGCGCCAGGAGGCCGTGCGCGCCATGGCCGCAGCACTGCGCAACGGTGTCGACTCCATCGTCGCCGCCAACGAGCTCGATATGTCCGCCGCGCGCGATGCGGGCACCTCGGCCGGACTGCTCGATCGCCTGCTGCTGACGCCCGAGCGCGTCGAGGGCATGGCCGCCGGCCTGGAAAAGCTCGCCGAGCTGCCCGATCCCGTGGGCCGCGTGCTCGACCACCGCGTGCTTGCAAGTGGCGTGGACCTGACCCGTGTGAGTGTGCCGCTGGGCCTGGTCGCTATGGTCTACGAGGCGCGCCCCAACGTGACGGCCGACGCCGCAGGCATCTGCATCCGTACCGGCAACGCCTGCATTCTGCGCGGCGGCTCGCTGGCCTATCACTCGTGTGCCATGATTTCTGAGCTGCTGGCCGATGCGCTCGAGGCCAAGGGCTTCCCGCGCGAGGCCGTGTCGATGATCGAGTCCACCGACCGCGAGGCCACCGGCGAGCTCATGAAGCTCCGCGGTATTGTCGACGTACTCATTCCGCGCGGCGGTGCAGGCCTGATCCAGCGCTGCGTGCGCGAGTCGCTTGTGCCGGTGATCGAGACGGGCACGGGCAACTGCCACATCTACGTGCATGAATCCGCCGACTTTGATAAGGCGCTCAACATTATCGTTAATGCCAAGACCCAGCGCGTAGGCGTGTGCAATGCTGCCGAGTCGCTGCTGGTCGACCATGCTGTGGTCAATGCGTTTTTGCCTGCGGTCGTTGCCGTGCTGCACGACCACGGCGTGCTCATTCACGGCGACGAGGCCACGTGCGCCGCGTGCGCCGACGCCGGCTTTGTGGAGGGCGATGACTACGTCGCCGCGACTGAGGAGGACTGGGGTCGCGAGTACCTGGCGCTCGAGATGAGCGTGAAGGTCGTGGCAAACGAGGACGAGGCCATCGCACACATCAACCGCTACGGCACGATGCACTCCGAGGCCATCGTTGCCGAGGACACGGATGCTTGCGAGCGCTTCCTGGATGCGGTCGATGCCTCGGCCGTGTACGCCAACGCCAGCACGCGCTTCACCGACGGCGGCGAGTTTGGCCTGGGCGCCGAGATCGGCATCTCGACCCAAAAGCTCCACGCCCGTGGCCCCTTTGCCGCCGAGGCCCTCACCACCTACAAATACAAGCTCCGCGGCACCGGCCAGGTCCGCCCCTAACGCCCGCGCAAGAAAAACCACCACAAAGGTGCCTTTCTCCTTTGTGGTGGTTTTAGGTGGCGTGGGCGGTTAGGCCTGGAAGGTATCGCGGTCGGGGGCGAAGGACTGCATGGCCGCGATGGTGCGGTCAAAGAGTTCGGGTAGCTCCCAACCCAGCATCTCGGCGCCCTGCGTAATCACGTCGCGCGAACAGCCAGCGGCAAAGCGCTTGTCCTTGAACTTCTTCTTGAGCGACTTGGTCGTAAAGTCCATGACGCTTTTGCTCGGACGCATGATGACTGCAGCGCCGATCAGGCCGGTGAGCTCATCGCAGGCAAACAGGATCTTTTCCATCTGCAGCTCGGGTTTGGGCAGCGAGGTGTTGAAGTCGGACGTGTGCGTTTGGATGGCGCGAATGAGCTCGGGAGACGCACCTTCGCCCTCAAGAATCTCGGCAGCATAGATGGTGTGGTTCATGGGGTCGTCCTCATGCTCCTCCCAATCCAGGTCGTGCAGCAGACCGACGGTGCCCCAAAACTCCTCGTTCTCGGGGTCGAACTCGCGCGCAAAGTAGCGCATAGTGCCCTCGACCGTCTCGCCATGGGTGATGTGGAACGGGTCCTTGTTGTGCTCGTTGAGCAGTTCGAACGCGCGGTCGCGGGTGATTCCGGCGGTAAGCGGCTCTGACATAACAGACTCCTTGTGCTCGTGGGTATCGATAAGAATGAATACTACTAGAACAAGAAAACCACCACAAAGGTGCCTGTCCCCTTTGTGGTGGTTTTTGGCGCGGATGGGTTAGTTGAGGGCGGCTTGGGCTAGGCGGGCTTCGGCGGCCTCCTCGGTGACGCCCAAGGCCACGGCGAACTCCTCGATGGAGCGGCGTTTGGCCTCCTTGAGTACGCGCATGTAGTAGGAGCTGGGTTTTTTATCAGCTTCCTCGGCCTGGCGAATGCGGTGCATCATGGTCTTTGCCACGCGGACCGTCTCGGGCGCGCCCAGCTTGAGCTGCTGCTTAAAGTGCGTCTCCTCAAGTGAACTGTTGCGCTCGGTAAAAGTGTCGCACTCCAGCTCGTCATAGTGGCTCAGCAGGTGCTCGGCATCTTGCTGCGAGATGGCGGCGTGCAAACGGTCGGCCTGCGCCACGGGGTACATGAGAATCGTCTGCGCATGTCCCTGCTTGGTCTCGAGCAACAGCATGGGCTGCGGCGTGTCGTCCCTAAAACCGACGACGGTGCAGACTCCCTGACCCGGATGAATGACGTGTTGACCGATTGAGAACATGCTACCTCCAACTTATACGAATTTACGTATGTCTAGAATAACACGCTGACGTGCGCAAACCCTTACTTTATGCAGGAAAAGCACACAACTCTGATAGGTAAGAGTATTCGATAGCAGACGCAGCTCATTCACACCTTTATGCATTTTCAACGCCTGCATAATCTGCAGGCAGACCGGCATCTTTGAGTGACTCCATACAAGCTGTAGTCATTTTTGTGCATATGCAATATCTATTAGCTTTACCCTGCGACAGTGCCCGTCGCTTGTGATAGAGTGCTACAAACTCTGGCTTTTGCCCTACGAGTGACCAAGAGCTCGGGGGCTTTAACACAAGGAGGATCTATGCCCGAGAAGATTGAAGAGCTGGTACGCGCTGCGCTTGCTGCGGCCCAGGAGGCCGGCGACCTTTCCGCATTTGAACTTGACGATTGCGCTATCGAGCGACCGGCTGACACTTCTCATGGCGAGTGGACCTCTACCATGGCCCTGAAGTCCGCCAAGCTGGCCCACTGCGCCCCGCGCAAGATCGCCGAGGCCATCGTTGCCCATATGCCCGAGGACCCCGCGATCGAGAAGGTCGAGATCGCAGGCCTCGGCTTCATCAACTTCTACCTCTCCGTTGCCGTCAAGAATGCCATCTTTGGCGAGGCTCGCGAGAAGGGTATGGACTTCGCTAAGTCCAACGTCGGTGGCGGCCTGAAGACCCAGGTCGAGTTCGTCTCCGCCAACCCCGTCGGCCCCATGCACATTGGCCATGGCCGCTGGGCCGCTCTGGGCGACTCCCTTTGCCGCGTTATGGACCACGCCGGTTACGACATCCAGCGTGAGTTCTACATCAACGACCACGGCTCTCAGATGAACACCTTCGGCAACTCCATCAGCACGCGCTATATGCAGCTTGCCGACATCATTGCCAAGCAGGGCGTGGATATCGATGAGGCTCACAAGCTGCTGATCGCCGACCGCGACGCCTTCGTTGCCGACGAGAACGACGAGCATCCCGAGACCCATCCGTATCAGGACAACTTTGCCGAGACCCTGGGCAAGGACTCCTACGGCGGCGACTACATCATCGACGAGGCTGCCGAGTTCTGGCGCACCGACGGCGATAAGTGGGTCAACGCCGATCCGCAGGAGCGCATGGAGAGCTTCCGCGAGCGCGGCTACGTAAAGATGGTCGACAACATGCGCGACCTTTGCCACGCCGTTAACTGCGACTTCGATCGTTGGTTCTCCGAGCGCTCCCTGTACGTGAAGGACACCGAGGGCGAGACCGCCGGCACCTCTGCCGTCGACCGCGCTTTTGAGAAGCTCGACAAGATGGGCTACCTCTACACCAAGGACGGCGCTCTGTGGTTCCGCTCCACCGATCTGGGCGACGACAAGGACCGCGTCCTGGTCAAGTCCGACGGCGAGTACACCTACTTCGCCTCCGACGTTGCCTATCACTGGGATAAGTTCCAGCGCGTCGACCACGTCATCGACATCTGGGGCGCCGACCACCACGGCTACATCGAGCGCGTCCGCTGCGTCTGCGACGCTCTGGGTTACCCCGGCAAGTTTGAGGTTCTGCTGGGCCAGCTCGTCAACCTGCTGCGTAACGGCAAGCCCGTCCGTATGTCCAAGCGCAAGGGCACCATGGTGACCCTGCAGGAACTCGTCGACGAGGTCGGCTCCGATGCCGCTCGCTACACGCTCATCTCCAAGAGCTCCAACCAGATGGTCGACTTCGATATCGAGGCCGTCAAGAAGCGCGACAACTCCAACCCGGTGTACTACGTGCAGTACGCTCACGCCCGCGTGTGCTCCATTCTGCGCCGTGCCGCCGACGTTACGCCCGAGCAGGCTGACGAGATGGGCATGAAGGCCGTCGCCGCCAAGGCCATCGGTGAGAACGTCGATTACTCGCTGCTGACCGACCCGACCGAGCTCGCCCTTTCGCGTAAGCTCAATGAGCTTACCGACCTCATCGCCAGCTGCGCTCGCGACCGCGCCCCGTTCCGTCTGACGCACTTTGCCGAGGAACTCGCCGGCGACTTCCACAGCTTCTACGCTGCCTGCCAGGTTTTGCCGAGCGAGGGCCGTCCCGTCGACCCCGAGCTTTCGCGCGCCCGTCTGGCCGCCTGCGATGCCGTCCGCGTGACGCTCGCCCTGGTGCTCACCCTTGTTGGTGTCTCCGCTCCCGAGCAGATGTAATCTGTGGGTCATTTGACCGCGCAGGTTTGGTTTAACTGAGCCTTGAAAGCCCGATCTCCCACGGAGGTCGGGCTTTTTGCGTTTGGTTAGACTATTTGGTTTGCTGGGAAATGCTACCAAATCGCAACTATACCGGTTTACGGGGCTGAATCGCCAACTGGCGACCATGGTGCCAATAGTAAAATTAAACCCGCAGGTAGATGGCTTATTGTTTCTTGAAAATGCAGGGTATGGTTGGCTTGCAGCATTCTGGCCCCGTAATCCGGCGTAGTTTTGAAAATTGTCCCTTGGGGACGGAGGAAAATGGATCATTTTTGTCTCGCGGAGGGGTGGTGCGGACCCGTCCGCCGCGAATCGTGCCCATCTCCTACGTTTTGTCGCATACCCCGAACCGTGCCGTAAAGTTCGATATTAAAACCGCAGGTAGCGAACTCGCTGTTTTTGATTAAACAAGGGTATGGTCAGGGGTCCGGGGGCAAGCGTAGTAGATAGGCGCGTTTCGTGGCACGGCGAATTCCGACGCCACGGATTTGCTCCCTAGTCGCTTCATTTCAAGGCGTCTTAGGGGAAGAGTGTCCCTTTTGACTAGTCGTTGGTTGATTTCCGATCTCAGCCGAACACATTGAGCAAATAGGCCATTCCCGCAGTTAGCTGAACGCCCCCGCGGCCCCTCCTGGGGTCCGGGGGCGCCGTTTTCCCAGTTGATGGAACGGTGGAGATGTGTTTCGATAGGTC
>DBFRVO010000039.1:0-29940 GCA_048503295.1 Collinsella aerofaciens
ACGAGCGTCGGTAAGACACGCCGAGGTCGCCGCGGACGGGCTGATATAGGGAGAGGGCCTGACCCCATATCGTTGGGGCCAGGCCCGATTTTGCCTCTTGGCAATGTCCTGCTCATATTAAAAGGAACGTCCCTAACTGCCAGGTTTAGGCTGTTAGGTCGAGTTCGTAGAGGAAGCTTTCGCGCGGCATGTCGTGACGGCGCTCTTCGCGGTTGGCGCGGTGCGTGGCCGTGCGCTTAAAGCCGTGCAGCTCGTAGAACTTCCACGAGCAGTTGGAGTCGGTGTACAGGTGCGCCCTCGTCGCTCCAAGCGAGGACAGGTGCGAGACCGCGGCATCGAGCAGAACCGTGCCAACGCCCAGGCCATGGACATCGCGATCCACGGCAAGCAGCGTGACCTCGTTGTCGTGCGGCAACGGGCTGCTCTCGAGCAGGCGGTTGTTGGTTCGGATGGTTGCGCGCACAAACGAGAGATACTCGGCGCAGGCATCAGGCTCCAGCTCACGCATCTGCGATAGCAGCGCGCGTTCGGTATCCATCCAATGCTCGTTGATAGTGACGCCGGAGTTCTGTCCTGCTCGTGCAAGTGCAATGCCGTGCGCCTCGCCGTCAATCACCGCTACCTGCGAAAACGTCGATGACGAAAGGCAATAGGCGAGGTCGCATGCGGCTTCAAGGCGGTTGTACTCATCGTTATCCGAATTGTTATGCCAAAGTTGCTGCAGAATCAGCGCGATGGCGTCGAAGTCTTCGGTATCAAACGGTCGGTAAAGAACCCGCGAGACCATAGTGCCTCTTTCTTTTGCGGATGCATATCGAGCACAGTTCTACCACGCCATTGGCATCAAATTATGGTGCCCCTGTGTTCCATGAACTCACCGTGCCCATCCCCTCTGCTCGCAAACTTTTTCTGCACATGCGCCCGTTGCGGGGTGCATCGATGCGCTCGATGCGCTACATTAAATCAGTATTTTCAATGCCGCTGCGCGAGCGCTGCAGATCGACGTATCACCGACTCACAGAGCACGGCGGCGTACCAGACAGGAGGACTGCATGGGATCTGATGTGAAGATCGCACGCGCGTTGATCTCGGTTACCGATAAGACGGGCGTCGTCGATTTCGCACGGACGCTGGTCGATGACTTTGGCGTCGAGATCATCTCTACGGGCGGCACGGCTCGTGCCATCGAGGACGCGGGCGTTCCCGTAACCCCCATCGAGGAGTTCACGGGCTATCCCGAGATGATGGACGGCCGCGTTAAGACCCTGCACCCCAAGGTTCACGGCGCGCTGCTGGCCCGCCGCGATTCCGAGCAGCACATGCAGGAGGCCGCTCAGCACGGCATTAAGCTGATCGACCTGGTCGTCGTCAACCTGTACGAGTTCGAGAAGACCGTCGCCAACCCCGAGGTTACCTTCGCGGACGCCATCGAGCATATCGACATCGGTGGCCCCTCCATGCTGCGTTCTGCTGCCAAGAACGCCACGAGCGTTACCGTCATTTCCGACCCTGCCGACTATGATGCCGTCCTGGCCGAGATGCACGAGACCGGTGGCTGCACCACGCTTTCCACCCGTCGTCGCCTGCAGGTGAAGGTCTACCAGACCACCGCCGCCTACGACACGGCCATCTCTCGCTGGCTTGCCGCTCAGGCAAGCGACGTGGCGGACACCTCTGCCAAGCTCGAGATCTCGCTGGAGAAGGTCGACGACCTGCGCTATGGCGAGAACCCGCAGCAGAAGGCCACGGTCTATCGCTTTGCCGAGGGCTGCGAGAACACCGCGAGCTCGCAGTTCCCACTCGTGGGCTCCGAGCAGATCCAGGGCAAGCCGCTCAGCTACAACAACTATCTGGATGCCGACGCCGCTTGGAACCTGGTCCGCGAGTTCGACGAGCCGGCCTGCGTGATCCTCAAGCACCAGAACCCCTGCGGCTCTGCCGTGGCCGAGGACATCACGGCTGCCTACGACCGCGCCTTCGCCTGCGATCCCAAGAGCGCCTTTGGCGGCATCATCGCCTGCAACCGCGAGGTTCCCTTTGATCTGGTTGAGCACTTTGCCGATCAGAACAAGCAGTTCGTCGAGGTCATCATCGCCCCGAGCTACACCGATGAGGCGCTCGAGCGCATGGCCAAGCGCCCCAACCTGCGCGTGCTGGCTACCGGCGGCGTGGACCACGGCGCCCAGGTGGAGCTGCGCTCCGTCGACGGCGGCATGCTGGTGCAGGAAGTCGACCACGTGACCGAGGATCCCGCGACCTTCACGTTCCCCACCGACCGCAAGCCCACCGACGCCGAGATGGCCGAGCTCGAGTTTGCCTGGAAGGTCTGCAAGGGCGTCAAGTCCAACGCTATCTTGGTCTCCAAGGGCAAGGCCGGCATTGGCATGGGCCCGGGTCAGCCTAACCGCGTTGACTCTGCGCTACTTGCCTGCGAGCGCGCCGAGGACTTCTGCGAGCGCGAGGGCGTGGAGAAGGGCGGCTTTGCCTGTGCAAGCGACGCGTTCTTCCCGTTCCGCGACAACGTCGACGTGCTTGCCGCGCACGGCGTGACCTGCATCATCCAGCCCGGCGGCTCCAAGCGCGACGACGAGAGCGTCCAGGCCTGCAATGAGCATGGTATTGCGATGGTCTTCACGGGGGCCAGGCATTTTAGGCACTAATATCGTTACGCGGTTTTACCAAACCGCGTAACTGCTCGACGCTGCGCCGGCCCCAAGCACCTCATCTCGCCGCTCAAACCGTCGCTCGCGTACAGAAGTACGCGTCGCTCCTCTTTCGCGGCGACCTGAGGCACTTGGTGCCGGCTCGCTGACTTGTGCTCCGCCAGTGGTATTGGCTCGACCCGAACTAAAGCTATCTATTGCCGTCCGTGCCGGTTGGTGTGGGCGGCTTTTTTGGGTATAACGGTGCGGTGTATGTTTTTGAGAAAGGTTGGATATGGCCGTTGTGGATGATGCCGAGCTGTTTGGCAATGCCGAGGATCAGCGTGCGTACGAGGACTTTTGCGCTAATCAGGAGGCGGTCGAGAAGTTTACGCTCGACAAGCCCGCGCTTGTCTGCCGTTGGCGCATGTCCAACAAAAAGGTGCCCATGCTCAACCGCCACATCCGCGCACTGTCCGAGCGCCTGGTGCAGGGCGAGCCGCTTACCCATAACATGCTCAGCTGGGCCAAACAGCACGTTGAGTGGTCGCTTGCCGAGGGCGATTACACTGCGCGCGACGGCGTGCTCATGCTGGTGATCGACATCAACGGCAACGCCGCCATGACGGTGGGGGAGTACGAGCCGCTCGCCGATACGTCGGCCAAGGCGCTGCGCGCCCGCTCCGCCGAGGCCCGCTCCGAGGCTGACGAAACTGGCGTGGCGCCCGAGCTGCTCGCCGCCGTCAACAACGGCGAGCTCGCCTTTGTGGCGCCGACGGACGAGTCCCTGTGCGGTACGGCGACGCTCATCGAGCAACTGGCCCAGACCAAGGGCATCCCGGTCACGCGCGTAGACATTCCCGCGCAGCTTAAGGGCGCGCTGTTCCTAGTGAGCGACGAGCACGGCGTGGTCCCCGCGACCGAGACAGACGCCGCCGAGGCCGACGCCGCCACGGTTGCCTTCTTTGCCGACGGCTACGAAAAGCTCCGTGCCCGCCGCTCCTAACCTCAAGGCGGGGTGGGCTTACTGAAGTGAGCGAGCGCGTTCGATGGCGTAGGCGAGCGACAGCTGCTCCATCTCCGGGGCGCATTTGTAGCTCAGTCCGGTGAGAGCCGTCACCTTATCGAGGCGATATCGAATCGTGTTCGGGTGCTGGCCAGTCTGCTTGGCGGTTTGCTCGATACGTCGGTCGTTCTCGATGAATGCGGCGAGCGTGGATTCCAGTTCGCTGCCATGCTCGCTGTCGTGCTCGCGTATCGGCGAGAGAATCGCCTCCGAGAACGATCGCATCTCCGGGGTTTCCGCAAAAGGCATCACGGTTCTCAGGATGCCGAGCTGCGCATAGCGGATGGGGCCCTCGGCTCGTTGACAAGATAGGCGCTGTGCGTAAATCGCCTGAGAGATCGCCTGCGCCACTGCCTCGTCTCCAAACAGAATATCGCTGATGCCGAACCCTTCCGCTCCGCCATCGATGCCGCTAGCCTCGATGAGCTCCGTAATCGCCTGCACGATTCGCTCCACATCGAGCGTCTGCTCCGAGTCGCTTGTCGCTACGAATAGCAAACCTCCGTCATAGGGTGCCAGCATGTTGTGGCATCCGGCGAGGGTCGATTTTGCACAGAGACGTTCGATTTGCAAAAACGTACGCGGGTCGAGGGGCTCTGCAAACGATGCGAACAGGGCGACCGCTTCGTCCAGAAATGACGGGTTGAGGCCTCGGATGCGTCGGCAGACGGACTCGGGCGATACGTCTGTCCTCAGGGCATCGATCTCGCGCTGTGCGAAGTCGATGGACGCGAGCTGCTCGATATGCCGTTTGACCTCATAGATGACGCTGTCAAAGAACAGTGAGTCGTCGGTTGTGAGAAAGACCGGGTAGTGCCGCGCGTTGGCGTAGCGGATGGCTTGGTCGGGAATCGGGATGTGCAGGACGTTTTTGATGATGAGACCGCTCGTCCCCTTGGCGACGAGGTATTTCACGGCTTCAGTGATGAGGTATGGGTCGTCCTTCGCATAGAGGAAGGTGCTGAGGACGATCTCGTCTGGGCTGAAGTTGACGCGCTGATACTTGTTCTTGAGGCCGGGCATGAGTTCATAATCGAGAATCCCGACGCCGGAGACGGCGCGTGAGACGCCATCGCTGCCGGCGATTAGACGGACCGACCCCTCATATTCCCGTGAGAAGTCCGAGATGGTGTATAGCATCAGCATCACCTTGTAAATAACTACAACAAGTACCGGTATAAATAGGATAATCGCACATCCGTATGCTGTTGATGCGACAAATAGCTCAGATACCTGCTGATAGAACGAAAAATCAGATTAAGAATCGTTGTAGATTCCAACAAGAAATGATCCTTGGCGGCATCGTTACTAAACCGTACAGTGAAGCAACGTAAAGCTGTCGCTGAGAGGAGCGATGATGGGGCAGATGGTGGTGCTATCGGCCGAGGAAGTTTCCAAGGTGCTGACGATTGAGGATGCAGTCGCTGCCGTGGAGGAGGCGTATCGCCAGAAGGCAACGGGCAAGGGTGTTGCGTGGCCGATGGTATATGAGCAGTTCGAGCCTGGCCTGGCCGATATGGATATCCGCTCGGGCGAGTTGGCGGGAAGCGGCCTCTTCGGCCTCAAGCTCACTGCCTGGTTCTCTCAGAATCCCAAAAAGGGGCTGCCCGAGATCTTTGGCACCACGCTGCTGTGCGACAACGCGACGGGCGAGCCGTTGGCACTGCTCAATGCCTCTGCCGTCACTGGGCTTCGCACCGGTGCCGCCGCTGCGCTCGGTGCCAAGTGGCTGGCTCGGGCGGATGCGTCCAAACTGCTTGTTGCGGGTGCCGGCCATATGAGCACCTATATGGTGGCGGGCGTGCTCGCCGCCTGTCCCAAAGTGGACGAGGTCAAGGTGTGGGAGCCGGTTTCCGATGCCGCGCCCGAGGCCCGCGTCGAGCGCATGCGAGATGAGGTCGCCCATATCTTGGGCGCCTGCGAGCATGCTCGCGAGGCATCCACCTATTCCATCGAGGCGACGGCCGACGGCCAAGGTGCCGCGGCAGAGGCCGACATCATCGTGACGATCACGCCGGCGACCAAGCCCATCATCCCCGATGCATGGGTGCGCCCCGGTACGCATATCTCCTGCGTCGGTGCCGACATGCCCGGCAAGCAGGAGCTCGCCTCGGCGCTTGTCGCCCGTGCCGCTGTTTACGTCGACGACCGCGAGCAATCGGTCGCGTCCGGTGAGCTGGAGATTCCGGTTGCCGAGGGTGCCATCACGCCCGAGGACATCAAAGCGGAGCTCGGCGAAGTCATCGCCGGCACGGCTACGGGGCGTTCGGATGACGAGCAGGTGACGGTGTTCGATACGTCGGGCATCGCCGTTCAGGACCTTTCGGTATCGAAAATCGCCTACGACCGCGCCGTCGAGGCGGGGCTGGGCACCGTGGTGGAACTGTAAGAAAGTCAAGGAAAGGAAACGACAATGCAGATCAAGGATTTCGCCGTCGAGCAGTGGATGAACGAGTGGGAGACCAAGTGCACCTACAACGTTGCGGAGACGTGCGTCTACTCCCTCACGCTCGACCAGCTGTTCGAGCTTACGAACACCGACAAGAAGGCGTGGCTCGATAGCCTGTGCTCGCGCCGATTCACCTACGGAGACATCGAGGGGCAGCCCGGCTTCCTCGAGGGGGTCGCGCGTCTCTATAAGACGGTTGAGCCCGGGCATATCGTGCCCACGCACGGCGCGACCGGCGCCAACTCCCTGGTTATTTCCACGCTCGTCGAACCGGGCGGCCACGTGGTCTCCGTCAAGCCCACCTACCAGCAGCTTTACTCGATTCCCGAGATGTGCGGTGCGAAGGTCGATATCCTTCAGCTCGATCGCAAGAACGGCTACCACGTCGACGTCGACGCGCTCGATGCCCTGGTGACCGACGATACCAAGCTCATCTGCATCAATAACCCGGACAACCCCACGGGCGCCCTGCTCGACACCGATACGCTCAAGGGGATTGTCGAGGTCGCGCGCAAACACGACGCGTGGCTGCTCTGCGACGAGGTCTACCGTCTGCTTACTCAGACGGATGAGTACTGCGAGTCCGTGATCGACCTGTACGACAAGGCCGTCGTCACCGCATCCATGTCCAAGGTCTGGTCGTTCGCCGGTCTGCGTCTGGGTTGGGCGGTCACCAAGAACCCGGAGCTCCGTCGCGCACTGCTCTCGCATCGCGACTACAACCTGATTTCCGCCGGCATATTCAGCGAGTCGGTGGCGGAGCTGATTCTGGGCAACGCTTCCGTGATCCTTGAGCGCAGCCGTCGCATCGTCCGTCAGAACCTTGCTGTTCTGGAGAAGTGGGTCGAGAGCGAGCCGCACCTGTCGTTCGTCAAGCCCGAGGCGGGTACCACCGCACTCGTGTATTACGACTACGACATCGACTCCAGGACGTTCTGCATCGACATGATTAAGAAGTCCGGCGCGCTCGTCACCCCGGGCGATTGCTTCGAGGAGCCCAAGAGCATGCGCATCGGCTATGCATACTCCGATAACACCGACGACTTGCAGAAAGGCCTGGATGCTATCTCTGCGTACATGCGTACGCTCGAGTAGAGGATCGAGGTCGAAGTGATGGGGCCGATCGGTTTAGGACCGGTCGGCCCCTATTTTCTCTTAAGACTGCCGAACACTTTTGTCACATTAGGTGCCCACGGGGTCGTATCTCTGCGACGCCGTGGGCATAATGGTGTGAAAGGTGCAAGTTACGTGAAATGGGAGGACACATGGCGCTGATCTATGTCGTTGAGGACGACGATCCCATTCGTCGCGAGCTTGCCGATATCCTTGCCCGCGCCGGTTTTGAGGTTGAGGCCTGCGAATCGTTTGAGCATGTCTCGCGCGATATTCTCGCCGCCGCGCCCGACCTGGTGCTGCTCGACCTCACGCTTCCTGTCAAAGATGGCCAGCACATCTGCCACGAGGTTCGCCGCGAATCCGAGGTCCCCATCATCGTCCTCACGTCGCGCACGACCGAGATCGACGAGGTCATGGCCATGACGCTCGGCGCGGACGACTTTGTTCCCAAGCCCTACAGCGCCCGTGTGCTCGTGGCGCGCATCAATGCCTTGCTGCGTCGCACCTCGGCGGCAGGCGAGCGCAGCACGCTCGTCCACAAGGGACTGGAGCTTGACCTCGCCCGCTCCATGGTCACCAATACGCAAACCGGCGACAGTACCGAGCTCACCAAAAACGAGCTGCGTATCCTCTCGCTGCTTCTGAGCCGTGCGGGCAAGATCGTTTCGCGCTCGGCCATCATGCAGGACTTGTGGGACTCCGACGCCTTCGTAGACGACAACACGCTTACCGTTAACATCAACCGCCTGCGCACCACGCTCGAAAAAATCGGGATCAAGGGGTATTTGACGACGCACCGCGGCCAAGGCTATTCGGTCTAGGGGCCGGCTATGTCGTTTGGCAAGTTCTTTAAAGATGCGCTGCTTCCCGTCGCCGTGTGGACCTGCGGCGTGCTGCTGAGCTGCTTTGTGCTGACGGTCGCCGGCGCACCCGTTTCTATCGTGGTCGTGGCGGTCGGCGTGTCCTTTATCTTTGGTATGCTCGGCATCGTGATCGAGTACGCTCGCCGTCGCCGTTTTCTGCGTCAGTTGGAGCGCGCGGCAGAGGAGCTCGAGAGTCCCGCATGGGTGCAGGAGATGGTGCAATGTCCGACCTATGCCGAGGGCGAGCTCGAGTACGAGGTCTTGCGCCGGGTGGGCAAAGCTGCCTGCGACGAGGTTGCCGAAGGCCGCCGTCAGACCGATGATTATCGTGACTATATCGAGAGCTGGGTCCACGAGGCCAAGCTGCCGCTGGCGGCGGCCCATCTGATTTTGGAAAACCTGGACGGCAGCGAAGGCGACCTGTCGCGCGTGGATGACCTAGGCCGTGAGCTGGCTCGCGTGGAGCGCTATATCGACCAGGCGCTGTACTACGCGCGCTCGGAAGTCGTGGAGCGCGACTACCTGATTCGCCGCTGGGATCTCAAGACCTTGGTGACGGGCGCGATTAAAGCCAACGCGCGCGAGCTCATTGCGGCACACGTGGCGCCGGTGTGCGAGAACCTCGACTTTGAGGTGTTTACCGACGAGAAGTGGCTCGAGTTTATTCTGGGCCAGCTCATTCAGAACAGCATTAAATATGCGCGTGATGACGGCGCGAAGATCGTGTTTTCGGGCGCGTTGCTGGACGAGGGCCTGGCAAGCGAGCGCATCGAGCTTACCGTCGCGGACAACGGCTGCGGCGTGTGTGCGGCAGACCTGCCGCGCGTGTTCGAGAAGGGTTTTACCGGCGACAACGGCCGCAACACCAAGCGCGCAACGGGCATCGGCCTCTACCTGGTGGCGCGCTTATGCTCCAAGATGGGCATCGGCGTCACCGCATCGTCCGAGCCCAGCGAAGGCTTCGTCGTAACATTCGCTTTTTCAACGAACAAGTTCCAATACTTTGAGTAGTCAGTCCGTATGACGTAGCCGTTCAGGATCTTCCCATCTAAGAAAATATCAGGCTTTTCGGTAGCTATATTCCTGAACGGGAACATTGCTAATGTAGCAAACACTATATTCCCGTACATGAACATAGTTTCACGGTTTATACTATGTTTACGAATAGGAATATAGCTGGAGGCATCATGAGAACGGTGACAACGATTAAAAAGCTGGATGGGCGCATCAAGCTCAAACCGTCGGAAGTCGCTTTCTCGGAGCGCATGGTTTTCGATCCCGCCGAGATGGGAAAAGCCCTCAGGCTCAGAAGGCGTGAGCTCGGCTTGACTCAGCGCGATATCGCGACTATGACGGGTCGCAGCCTTCGTGTGATTGGTGATATCGAGCGGGGGCGGACAACGGTCGAAATTGGTGTCATTTTCGATTACGCCTCCATCGTGGATATTGATTTTATTCTGAAGGTGAGGGGGAAATAATGGGTGGCACGCTGTTCGTTCACCGTGAGTTTAATGGGTCTTACCAGCTGGTTGGCATATTGGAGGAAAACGCGGGGCTTCCGATATTCACCTATAGCCCCAAATATCTCCAGAGCGGTGATGCGGCCCCGATTTCGACCTCGCTGCCGTTGTCGGCCGAGACATTTAGTCCGGACGCAACGGGTTCCTTTTTCTCCGGCATCATTCCGGAGGGGCAGCTCAACAGGGACCTTGAGAAAAGGGCGCGAGCGGAACGCGGAGATTACTTTAAGGTGCTCGATTTAGTCCGCGATGAACCTGTCGGCGCTCTGGTTTTGACGCGAGAGCCTTCGGCCGACAGTCTCGAAATGGGCTATGAAGAGATAGGTGAGGAACAGCTAAGCGGGCTGGCATACGCGCCGGCGGAGGTTGCTTTTGATTTAGCGCTAGAGAGTCGAATTTCCCTTGCAGGTGCTCAGGCGAAGGTCGGTCTCTACCATACGGGCGATGACCCATGTGGCGGATGGTACCTGCCTCATGGAGCGGCCCCATCTACGCACATTCTCAAAGCGGGGTCGAAAACGTTCCCGGGCGAGACTGTGTGTGAAGCGATGTGCGTGAGAGCCGCCTCTCTGATGGACCTGTCGGCCGAAGAGTGTTTTCTTATCCGAGTTGAGGATGCCGAGCCAATTATCGCCGTGAGGCGATTTGACCGAGTAACGCCTGATGCTGGATGCTCGGTTGACGGATTGCCAATCCCATACCGTTTGCACCAGGAAGATGTTTGTCAGGCCAAGGGCATCTCGCGTGAGCTTAAATATGAGCCGACGGGCGTCAATTACCTGGGGCTTATCGTCGATGCGGTGCGAAGGGCGTCGACGAATCAAATGGAGGACAGGTTCCTTGTCGGCTATAACCAGCTGTTCGACTATGCCGTAGGTAACTGCGATAACCATCTAAAGAACTGGTCGCTCGTATGGGACGAAAGTTGGAAGCAGGTGAGGTTGGCGCCGCTCTACGACGTGCTGTGTACAACGGTTTATCCCAGCCTCGTTCGTGAGATGGGCGTCTCGTTTGGTGGGAGCCGCAAGATTGACGACGTAACGCGCGGGTCGGTGATGAGCCAAATGATTGGGGCGGGTTTGCCCGGGGGAATTGTTGCCGGAATGATTGCTGATACCTGCAATGAGGTTCCAGACGCGCTAAGAGATGCCGCGCGCGGTCTCAAAGAAGAGGGTTTTTCCGAGGCGGAGGTAATGTTCGAGAAGATCATTCCAGAAGTGCAAGCTCGACTAAGCAGGATCGCCTTATAACAAAAAAGCGCCGCCCCAAACAAAAACGTGCCGCCCCAACCGGGGCGGCACGCCATCTTTCTTATCAGCCAACTCGCTGAAGTACGGTGACGAAGGCGCAAGGCCGGGAGGGGTTATCTAAGCCGACATCCCGCAGCCGCGAAGCGGCGAGGACGTCGGCGTGATAACCCCGCAGGCCTTGCGCCGGCGGGAAGGAACCTACTTCACGACCAAGATGTCGCAGTCCGTATTGCGCAGCAGGAACGTTGAAATCGAGCCCAGTAGCGCGTACTTAATTGAGGACAGGCCGCGGGCGCCGCAGAGCACCAGATCGGGCTTGACCACGTCGAGCATCTCATCCTTGAGCGTCTCACGAATGCGGCCGGTACGAATCATGACCTCGACCTCGGGAATGTCGGGATTGGCCTTGGCCTCCTCGAGTTGCTTGGCGATGGAGTTGTTAAAGGCCTCCTCCAAGCCGTTGACCAGGTCGACCGGATAGGAACCGGCGCTCTCGAGCGCAGTGGAGTCGATGACGTGGCCGATGATCAGCTTAGCGCCGTTGTTCGCGGCGACCTTGATGGCGCGTGCGAGCACAAAATCCTGCTGCTCAGTACCGTCGAGTGAAACAAATACCTTGGTATAGCCCTCGTTCATGGTTTCCTCCTTGGTCTATCGCACGGGCGTGGGGCTCGTGCGTCGGGCGGGCGCGGGCGCGTTGGCCGCCGGACACTTTATCTTGTTGCAGTTATACCCAAGGATTTCGGTTTGACCGCTCGCAATTCTGTGAACGGGCGAGTTTTTTGGTAAGGGTAGGCGCAGGTGCGCCGCCAACGGTTGATAATGGGACATCGCCCGCACCGTCCGCAGAACAATATCGGCGGGTGTCTAACGAGGGGGTCCCTTTGGATATCATCGAGCTTCTAAAATCTGCCTTCATGGGCCTGGTCGAGGGCATCACCGAATGGCTGCCTGTTTCGTCGACCGGTCACATGATCTTGGTGGACGAGTTCGTCAAGATGAACGTGAGCGAGACGTTCTGGAATATGTTCCTGGTCGTGATTCAGCTCGGCGCCATTCTGGCTGTCTGCGTCCTGTTCTTCCATGAGCTCAACCCGTTCTCGCCCAGCAAGGGCAAGGAGGGCCGTCGCGACACCTGGGTGCTGTGGGGCAAGATTGTGCTCGGCTGCATTCCCGCCGCGGCGATCGGTCTGCCGCTCAACGACTGGATGGAGGAGCATTTCTACAATGCTCCCGTCGTGGCGCTGGCGCTCATTGTGTACGGCGTGCTGTTTATCGTGATTGAGAACTGGCGCGCGAACAAGCGCGAGGAAATGGCCGTTGCCGGTTCGTTTGGTTCGCGTGCTGTGGTGGCGGGCGGACGTCCCGCCGGTGCGCACTTTGCGGCGCCCGCCGCGGCTACCGCTGAGGATGAGGACGATGACGAGAATTTGGACTTTGGCTCCATCGCCACGCTCGAGGACCTGAGTTGGAAGACTGCGCTGGGTATCGGCTGCTTCCAGGTGCTTTCGCTGGTGCCTGGTACGTCTCGTTCCGGTTCTACCATCATCGGTGGCCTGCTTTTGGGCTGCACGCGTTCGGTGGCGTCCAAGTTTACGTTCTTCCTGGCTATTCCCGTTATGTTTGGCGCGAGTGCGCTCAAGCTGGTCAAGTACTTCATCAAGGGCGGCACGTTCGGCGCCAACGAGGTCGCCATCTTGGGCGTGGGCTGCGTTGTGGCCTTTGTGGTTTCGCTCATCGCCATCAAGTGGCTCATGGGCTTCGTCCGCCGTCACGACTTTAAGTGCTTCGGTGTTTACCGCATCATCCTGGGCATCGTAGTGCTCGCATACTTCTTCGTTCTGGAGCCTATGCTAGGCCTGTAACTTGGTTGACGCTGCGCGGCGGCCAGAGCGACAACTTGTTATTCGAAGGGGGCGGCATGGCCAAAAGGTCTATGCCGCCCCTTTTCATGCCAATTTGTTCGCTCTGGCCGCCGCTCGCTGCCGTTGCCATGACATCGGTGGCTCCCTGATTGGTGCATCGGGGGTCAGGTTTCTTTGCACCAACGTGGTACAGACTAACTTGACCCCATTGCGCCAAATCCGCTGGGGCGTGCCTGATGGCGGCGCACGGAGTCGTGGTGTGATTTGCGTCGGTGTCCGCGCGGCTCGGTATACTGGTACGGCTCAAACTATGGCGCTGCCCGCAGGCGCGCCGTCCGTCAGATGAGGAGTCGCCCATGACCCAGCCCCTGCCCTGGGAAAAGAACACTGCGGTACCCGTGCCGCCCGCGCCGGAACCCGTGCCGCTCGATGCGTACACCGCCCCCGCCGCGCCGGAACCCGAGCTCGTTCCGCTCGACATCTACGACGCCTCGGCTCCGGCGCCCAAACCAGCCAAGCCGCTCGTCGATATCGATAGTCTGAACCCCGCCCAGCGCGAGGCGGTCCTGACCACCGAGGGCCCGCTGCTGGTCCTTGCCGGCGCCGGCTCGGGCAAGACCCGCGTCCTGACCTTCCGCATCGCGCATATGCTTGGCGACCTGGGCGTTAAGCCCTGGCAGGTCCTGGCCATCACGTTTACCAACAAGGCCGCGGCCGAGATGCGCGAGCGTCTGGCAGCGCTCATCCCCAGCGGCACCCGCGGCATGTGGGTGTGCACCTTCCACGCTATGTGTGTGCGCATGCTGCGCGAGGACGCCGACCTGCTGGGCTACACCGGGCAGTTCACCATCTACGACGATGACGACTCAAAGCGCATGGTGCGCGACATTATGCAGACGCTCGGCATCGAGCAAAAGCAGTTCCCCATCAACATGATCCGCAGCAAGATCAGCTCGGCTAAAAACGCCATGATCGGGCCCGAGGACATGCTCAAATCCGCCGACAGCCCTAATGACAAAAAGGCCGCGCAAGTCTACCTGGAGCTGGAGCGCCGCCTGCGCGCCGCCAACGCGATGGACTTCGACGACCTGCTCGTGCGCACGCTCGAGCTGCTGCGCACCCGCCCCGAGGTGCTCGACAAGTATCAGGAGCGCTTCCGCTACATTAGCGTCGACGAGTATCAGGACACCAACCACGTCCAGTACGAGATCGCTAACCTGCTGGCCGCCAAGTACCAAAACCTCATGGTCGTGGGCGACGATGACCAGTCCATTTATAGCTGGCGTGGCGCCGACATCACCAACATCCTGGACTTTGAGCAGGACTTTAAAAACTGCAAGACCGTTAAGCTGGAGCAGAACTACCGCTCCACGGGCCATATCCTGAGCGCCGCCAACGCCGTGGTGCGCCACAACTCGCAGCGCAAGGACAAGCGCCTGTTTACGGCCGAGGGCGATGGCGAGAAGATCCAGGCCTTCCAGGCAAGCGATGAGCGCGACGAGGGCCGCTGGATTGCCGGCGAGATCGAGAAGCTGCACTCCAAGGGCACGAGTTACGACGACATCGCCGTGTTCTACCGCACCAACGCTCAGTCGCGTATTCTCGAAGATATGTTCCTGCGCGCAGGCGTGCCCTACAAGATCGTGGGTGGCACGCGATTCTTCGACCGTGCCGAGATCCGCGACGTCATGGCCTATCTTAAGATGATTGTGAACCCGGCCGACGAGATGAGCGTCAAGCGCGTCATCAACACGCCGCGCCGCGGCATCGGCTCCACCTCGATTCAAAAGATTGAGCAGCTGGCACGCGACAACCGCTGCTCGTTCTTCCAAGCCTGCGAGATCGCAACAGCCGAGACGGGCATGTTTAGCGCCAAGGTGCGCAACGGCCTGTCGAGCTTTGTGTCGCTGGTGCGCGAGGGTCGCCGCATGGACGGCGAGCTCAAGGACGTTGTCGAGATGATTGTCGATAAGACGGGCCTTCTGCAGGCCTTCCGCGCCGAGGGCACCATGGAGTCTGAGAGCCGTGCCGAGAACATCCAGGAATTCCTGGGCGTCGCTGCCGAATTTGAGGAGACACACGAGGATATCGAGGGTACGCTCGAGAGCCTAGAAGAGCTGCGCGCGGCCGGCGTTGCCGATGTGCCGGCCGGCGCTGAGCCCGAGCCCGTCGTGGTGAGCGCGCCTGCGCCTGAGCCGGGACCGTCCGCCCCGGCATCCTCGTTTGAGGCGCTGGTCGGCGCTCGCGACGCCGCTGGTTCCAACCCGCTCGATAGCCTGGCCGCCCCGGCGCTCTCGCCGCAGGATGCCCTGGCTGCTGCCATCGCGGGTAACGCCTATGCCGCGCCGACGGAGATGCCGGCGGGCGCCGTGCATGCCGACGAGATCGAGCGCACCTACGGTCCGCTCACCTGTAAGGCGCTGCCCGCTCTCATGGAGTGGCTTGCCCTGCGCTCCGACTTGGATTCTTTGGCAGGCGAGACGCATGCCATCACCATGATGACCATCCACTCCGCCAAGGGCCTGGAGTTCCCGGCGGTGTTCGTGGCCGGCATGGAGGAGGGCATCTTCCCGCACGTGCACGATTTTGGCGGCAGCGATGATCCGGGCAAGCTCGAGGAGGAGCGTCGCCTGGCCTACGTTGCCATCACGCGTGCTCGCAAGCGCCTGTTCTTGACCTATGCGGCAACGCGTCGCACCTACGGCTCGACCTCTGCCAACCCGCGCTCGCGCTTCCTCAACGAGATTCCGTTTGAGGACATTGAATTTAGCGGCATCGGTTCTGCCGGATTCGAAGGCACGGGCTGGGAGAAGCGCGGCGACCGTCACGGCACCTTTGGCTCGGGCATGGGCTCGGATATGTATGGCGGCAAGGTATTCGGTTCGCATACGCGCTCGACCGGCGGTTCCGCTTCGCGCGGTGGATCGAGCTTTGACGACTTCTTTGGCGGCAGCAGTTACGGGACCGAGCGCCATCGTGGGGTCTCGCCTGACGCCGGCCGTGTTGCCTCGACCTTTGGCTCGGGTGCGCCGCGGGCCAAAAAGCCCTCGTCCAAGGTGTCCCCGACGGTGGAGCGCAAGGTCGATCGCGCTAGCGCGTCGCAGGACTTTGCCGCAGGCGATACCGTGAGCCACAAGACCTTTGGCACAGGTACCGTGATCTCGGTTGTCGGAGACATGATCGAGGTTCAATTCGAAAAGACCGGCCAGACCAAAAAGCTAATGAAAGGTTTTGCACCGATCGTCAAGCTGTCGTAGTCTCGGCGGACCCGGGCGGGCGTATGGGGCAACATCGCCTGCTCGGGCAGTCCTGCGCAAGACGGAGAGCACATTAAGTGCTCTCCTTTGCGTGCGGAACTCGCGATCGATGTTGCCCCATACGCCCGCCCGGGTCCTTGGGTAACGTTGCTGAACGAGCGTTGCTTTGCCTCTCGCTTTTTGATCTGGAGAACCGGGTGGGCTGAATACTTAGACATGGCAAGGGGCTCCCCCGTACATGGACGGGGGAGCCCCTTGTTGCGTTTGGGTTGTTGGTGCGATCTACAGATGCGAGACGATCAGTTCCATCTTGCCTTTGAGGTCAATGGAGCTGACGGTGCTCGGGGCCAGCAGGTGGCTGCCCTTGTGGACGGGGTCGCCGCAGATGGTGCCTTCGCCGTCGATGACCGACAGGCACATGAAAGGCCAGCGCTGGTCGAGGGTCTTGCTGCCGTCGACGCGCACGCGATCGACGGTGTAGCAGGAGTTAGACTCGAGCTCGGTCACGCCGTCCACCTCGGGCGCGGTCACCGTGCCGTCGGTCGGAGCCTGAGCATCAAAGTCGATGCAGTCGAGGCTCTGCTCAATGTGCAGCGGACGCAGCTTGCCATCGGTGCCGGGACGGTCGTAGTCGTACAGGCGATATGTCACGTCGCTCGACTGCTGCGTCTCCAAAATGAGCGTGCCGGTCTTGATGGCGTGCACGGTACCGGAATCAATCTGGAAAAAGTCGCCCTTGTGAATTGGCAGCACGTTGAGCATGTCGTCCCAGCGGCCGTCCTTGATCATCTGTGCGGCCTCGGTGCGGTCTTTAGCACGCTGGCCGACGATGATCGTGGCGCCGGGCTCGCAGTCCAGCACATACCAGCACTCGGTTTTGCCCAGGCTGCCGTTCTCGTGCTTGGCAGCGTACTCGTCGTTGGGGTGAATCTGGATCGAAAGGTCGTCCTTGGCGTCCAGAATTTTAATGAGCAGCGGGAACTCCTTGCCCTCGCAGTTGCCAAAGAGCTCGCGGTGCTCGGCCCACAGCCACGATAGCGTGTGACCGGCATACGGGCCCTCCGCAATCTGGCAGTCACCGTTGGGATGGGCCGAGATGGCCCAGCACTCACCGATGGGACCTTCGGGAATGTCGTAACCAAATACGGTTTCGAGCTGGCGGCCACCCCAGATCTTCTCGTGGAAGATCGGCGTCAGTTTAATCAAATCGGACATATTTATACCCCCATTATGTTGCGCGGGCGCCGCGTAAAGCTGCTCAAAACGAGCACCCGCATGACTACAAAAACCTATGCCAACGTTACGTTGTGCAGCTCAAAACGGTCGCCAACGTTGCGCGAGATCGAATACTCAAAGGCGGCGCCGCTGTCCAAAAAGCCAATCTGGGTGAGCTCGAGCAGGGGAGAGCCAGGCTTGGTGTCCAGACGCTCGGCTTCTTCCTCGGTTGCTGCCACGGCGCGAATGGTACGGTGGAAGCTCGAAATTTTCAGCCCGCATTGCTCGCGGATGAAATGGTAGAGCGATCCGTACAGGTCCTTCTTTTTCAGGCCCGGAATCAGCTCGAGGGGCATGTATGTGTACTCGATAACGATGGGCTTCTCATCGGCCTGACGCACGCGCACGACGTGATAGGCAAAGTCATCCTCAGCAATTCCCAGCTGGGCTGCGATGTCCGCTGGTGGATTAACGATCGAGAAATCGTAGACCACCGAGGTCACCTTCTCCCCGCGGTGCTCATACGAAAAGCCCTGGGCACGGTCGTTTTTGCCCTGGAAAAACGCCTGGCCGGGAAGTCCCGCCGTGTCCTTAACGTAGGTACCCGATCCGCGTCGGCTGGTAATAAGACCTTCCTCGGTGATTTGTTCAATAGCTCGTTTGACGGTGATTTTGGAAACGCTATAGAGCTCGCAGAACTCAACGACGGTGGGAAGCTTGTCGCCCGGTTTAAGAGCACCATCCTCAATACTCCGACGAATATCTGCAGCTATCGCCTCGTATTTGGGAATCAAGGAACCTCCTTTCCAACTTGATTGAGAATAAAAGAAAGTATAGTCAACACCTAAGTATCTCTATTGAGTTATTGAAAAGTTCGAGAAAGATAAAATTAAAAGTCGCCCCGCTTGTAAAATTAGAGCGTTTTAAATGATAAACATCTGAGTAGTGTCGTGTTGAGAAATGATCGGTCCGAGGACGGGGCCGAACCGATATAACACCCAGCGAACCGAATCTCGTACTCTGCGCTTCCCCAGATAAAACCTGCCAAAACAAACCTGTCCTTTTTGGTAGGTTTTTGCCTTGGGAGCGGTACCATACAGGCAATGTTTAAACGAGAAAGGCGGGCTCCCATGGAACCTAAGCAGTATTACATCGGCATCGACGTCGGCGGCACCTCGGTCAAGGAGGGTCTGTTCGATGAGGACGGAAACCTGCTTGCCAAGGCCAGCGTGCCCACGCCTCCCATCGTTGACGCTGCGGGCTTTGCCGCGGTGACCGAGGCTATCGACCAGGTGGTCGCCAAGGCCCAGATTCCGCGTGCCTTTGTGTCGGGCATTGGCCTGGCCGTTCCGTGCCCCATCCCGGCATCGGGCGATGCCAAGGTCAAGGCGAACATCGCCATCAACCTGCCCGAGCTCAAGATCGCCATCCAGGAGCACTGCCCCGACGCGGTCGTTAAGTACGAGAACGACGCCAACGCTGCTGCTATGGGCGAGGCCTGGCTCGGCTCTGCCAAGGGCGTACAGAACGTGGTGATGGTCACCATTGGTACCGGCGTGGGCGGCGGCGTTATCGTTAACGGCGACGTGGTATCGGGCGTTGTGGGTGCTGGCGGCGAGATTGGCCACATGTGCCTGAACCCGGCCGAGGAGCGCACCTGCGGCTGCGGCGGCCATGGCCACCTGGAGCAGTATTCCAGCGCCACCGGCGTGGTGAGCAACTACCTTGCCGAGTGCAAGAAGGCGGGCGTCGAGCCCATCGAGCTGACCGGCCCCTCCGATTCCAAGGACGTGTTCCAGGCCTGCCGCGAGGGCGACAAGCTCGCGCTGGCCGCGGCCGATACCATGGCCGACTATCTCGGCCGCGCACTGGCGCTTATTGCCAACGTGGTTGATCCCGAGATGTTCCTCATCGGCGGCGGCGCCTCCGCCTCGGCCGATGTCTACCTCGACAAGGTTCGCGAGCACTTTAAGCAGTACGCGCTTTCCGCCTCGCGCGAGACGCCCATTAAGGTCGCTTCGCTCGGAAACGACGCCGGCATCATCGGTGCTGCCTACGTAGCCCTGCGCGCTGCCGGTAAATAGCTGGTGCAAGGGGGACAGGTTACATTGCACCAACATGGTGCAAAAGGGACAGCCTTGGCCCCCGTGCCTGCGCCCCAAAATATGCCGTGGCCCTTCCGTCTGCGAAGGCTCGGCATCGGCGTGCTACCATAGCTACGTCCAAGTACACATATCAAGTGGAGGATATCCATGGCAAACGTTCTTGTCTTTGGTCACCAGAACCCCGATAACGACGCCATCATGAGCGCCGTCGTCCTGTCCCAGCTGCTCAACCAGGTTGAGTATGCCGGCAACACCTACGAGGCCTGCGCCCTTGGTCAGCTTCCGGCCGAGTCCGCCAAGCTGCTCGCCGACGCCGGCATCGCCGAGCCCCGCGTGATCGAGTCCGTCGAGGCTGGTCAGCTCGTCGTCCTCACCGACCACAACGAGTCTGCCCAGTCCGTCGCCGGCCTTAAGGACGCCACGGTCTTTGGCGTTGTCGATCATCACCGCATCGGCGACTTCGAGACCGCCGGCCCGCTGCACTACATCTGCCTGCCCTGGGGCTCCAGCTGCACCATCGTCACCAAGCTCGCCGGCGTGCTCGGCGTTGAGCTTTCCGACGTCCAGGCCAAGCTGCTGCTCTCGGCCATGATGACCGACACGCTCATGCTCAAGAGCCCCACCACCACCGATGTCGACCGCGCCGTCGCCGCCAAGCTCGGCGAGCAGGTGGGCGTCGACCCGGTCAAGTTTGGCATGGAGGTCTTCCTCACCCGTCCGTCCGGCTCCTTCACCGCAGCCGAGATGGTCGGCAACGACATCAAGATGTTCGAGCCTGCCGGCAAGAAGCTGCTCATCGGCCAGTACGAGACTGTCGACAAGAGCCGTGCGCTTGGCATGATCGACGAGATCCGCGAGGCCATGCGCGCCTACGCCGCCGAGAAGGATGCCGACGGCATCGTCCTGTGCATCACCGACATCATGGAGGAGGGCTCGCAGGTCCTGCTCGAGGGCGAGACCGAGGCCGCTCAGAAGGGCCTGGGCATCGCCGACGAGCACGACGGCGTCTGGATGCCGGGCGTCCTCTCCCGTAAGAAGCAGGTCGCTGCCCCCATCATGGCCGCCTGCTAGGTTTAGTTGACCAAACGCCACGACCGGATCGCGGAAGCCCCGCGCTCCGGTCGTTTTTTGTGCACGGCGCCGCGTCGTCTCTTGGATAGGCGCGCCCGTGCCGTTGAGCAAATAATGTTCAACCTGTGGTTCCGCTTTTCGGCCACGCCTGCGTGCCTGTCGTGCAGGGTAGGCTAGATGCAAGCGTAATACGTTAGAGCGCGGCGCCGCCACTTGGGCGGGCCGTGCTTTTTTAAGACGGGAGCTTTCCCGTGAAAGGAGCCGCCCATGGCAGCACCCGAGCAGCTGTTCAACGTCCGTGAGCGCAAGCGTTTTGAGCGCCACGACATTTGGGGGCGCATCACCGAGAACGGCACGATTTCCGCCGCCGTCATGGTCTTCGCCGCCATCGCCGCCGTCATTTGCGCCAACACCGATGCCTACGAGGCCATCCATCACTTTTTGGAGACCCCGCTGTATGTGGGTCTGGGCAACCTTACGGCCGGTCTCACCGTT
The DNA here is from genome assembly GCA_048503295.1 of Collinsella aerofaciens. Classification (GTDB taxonomy): domain Bacteria; phylum Actinomycetota; class Coriobacteriia; order Coriobacteriales; family Coriobacteriaceae; genus Collinsella; species Collinsella aerofaciens_CI. The sequence goes on from DBFRVO010000039.1 coordinate 20,915, forward strand.
GAGCTTTTCGTCAACGACTTCCTCATGGCGATCTTCTTTTTGTTGGTGGGCATTGAGCTTAAGTACGAGATGACGGTCGGCGAGCTCAAAAACCCGCGCCAGGCTATGCTTCCCATGCTGGCAGCCGTGGGCGGCGTCGTCGTTCCCGCCTGCATCTACCTGATCTTTAACCATGCCGGCGCGCACAACGGCTGGGCCATTCCCATGGCAACCGATATTGCCTTTGCGCTGGGCGTGCTGTCGCTTTTGGGCAACCGTGTGCCCAACGGCGTGCGCGTGTTCTTCTCGACGCTCGCCATCGCCGACGACCTCATTTCCATCGCCGCCATCGCCATCTTCTACGGTCAGAGCCCCAATCCGTTTTGGTTGGGCGCCGCCGTGCTTGTGACCTGCGCGCTCGTGTGGCTCAACAAGACGCAACATTACCGCCTTGCCCCGTATTCGGTACTGGGTCTGCTGCTGTGGTTCTGCATGTTCAAGAGCGGCGTACATGCCACGCTTGCTGGCGTCATCTTGGCCTTTACCATCCCGGCCAAGTGCGGTGTTAAACTCGACAGCCTTACCGATTGGTTGGGGGAGTGCCTGCCGCTGCTCGATGACCGCTACGATGACGAGGCGCACATCCTGGGTCAGCATGACTTTACCGTCTCGACCACCAAGGTCGAGCGCGTCATGCACCGCGTGACCCCGCCGCTCATCCGCATGGAGCGTCTGATCTCCACGCCGGTCAACTTTGTGATCCTGCCGATCTTTGCGTTCGTCAACGCACAGGTTCGCCTAGTGGGCGTGGACATGAGCACGCTGCTCACCGACCCGGTGACGCTCGGCGTGTACTTTGGCATGCTGCTGGGCAAGCCGATCGGTATCTTTGGCATGACGTTTGCCCTGGTTAAGCTTAGGGCCTGCGAGCTGCCGCGCAATGTCAACTGGCACATGATTGCCGGTGTGGGCATTCTGGGCGGCATCGGCTTTACCATGTCGATTCTCATCAGCGGCCTCGCCTTCCCGACGGCCCAGTTTGAGGTTCTGGCTGCCAAGGCCGCTATTCTCGCCGGCTCTGTCACCGCGGCCGTACTTGGCATGATCTACATGAGTGTGATCTGCAAGCACCCCGCGCCCAAGAACGAGTAGGCGCGTAGAAACAGACGCCAGAGCCTGCTCGAGCGCGTGTAAAACGCGGTTTTGAGTGGTACTTGCCACCTGCCGGACATCCCAGTGGCCAAAAAACGCCGTTTGTGAGTACTGTCACAAACGGCGTTTCATTTTAGGCGCGAAAAATAATGTACAAATCTATTCTGTCTGTGCATTAACGATTGCGTGGCTGGACGAAAAATGCCGATGCATCCTTCCAAAACCGGACACAAAAGGCCAAGACTGGCCTTTTTAATTCAAAATCGCTGTTACTAAAAAAGTAACAGTACTCATATTTGCTATTTTTTGACCACAGGCCCCAATGACTAGGTTTATTCCACGGTGCCGTAGATGGCGCCCCAGCCGTGGGCGGCCAAGGCGGAGTTGAGCTGGTCGCAAAGTGACTGGCGGTCGTAATAGCCGGGCGGTAGCAGGTTGACGATTTCCATGAGATCGGGCGCGAGGTCCAAGATCTCGGCCTGCACGATGAGATCCAGGCGGTCGATGGTGTGGCGGTCGTAAAACAGTCCGTCGACCAGGCGCTGCAGGTCGCCGAATTCCTCGGCCTGGAACGATCCGTACTCCATAGTGCCTCCTTGGGCGCTTCACGCCGGCATGCGCGGCGATTCGTAATTTATTGCGATGGACTTAATCTATCACGGCTTCATAACGTTGTGACGGTGGCGGTCTATACTTAGAAGAATTGCAACGTACCGCTTCGTGAAAGGTCGCACCCATGCAGACGATCTACCAGAAGATGGAAACCACCGAACTCGATGCCGCCATCGAGGCGCTCAAAGCCGAGGTCGCCGAGGTCAAGGCCAAGGGCCTGGCGCTCGACATGGCCCGCGGCAAGCCGTCGCCCTCCCAGGTGGACATCTCTCGACCCATGCTCGATATCCTCAATGCCGATGCCGACCTGCACGACGGCAACGTCGACTGTTCCAACTACGGCTGCTTTGAGGGCATTCCCTCGGCACGCAAGCTGGCGGGGGAGTTCCTGGGCTGCCCCGCCGAGCAGACGCTCGTGCTGGGTTCGTCGAGCCTGCTGATCGAGCACGACATCGCCGGTATGTTCTGGCGCTGCGGCTCGTGCGGCAGCGAGCCCTGGGATGCCTACGAGGCTGCCCACGACGGCAAGAAGGTCAAGTTCCTGTGCCCGGTTCCCGGCTACGACCGCCACTTTGGCATCACCGCCGATCTGGGTATCGAGAACGTCCCCGTCGCGATGACCGACAACGGCCCCGACATGGACGAGGTCGAGCGCCTCGTCGCCGCCGACGATTCCATCAAGGGCATCTGGTGCGTGCCCAAGTATTCCAACCCCACGGGCATCACCTTTAGCGAGGACACTGTGCGCCGCCTGGTTGAGATGCCCACGGCCGCACCCGATTTCCGCATCTTCTGGGACAACGCCTACTGCGTGCACGACCTGTACGACGAGACCGACGAGCTCGCAAACATCTTTGACCTCGCTCGCGCGGCGGGCACCGAGGACCGCGTGGTGGCATTTGCCTCGACGTCCAAGATCACCTTCCCGGGCGCCGGTATCGGCTTTATCGGTGCGAGCCCCGCGGTCATCGCCGAGTTCTCCAAGCGCCTGAAGGCCGGCCTCATCAGCGCCGACAAGCTCAACCAGCTGCGTCACGTGCGTTTCCTTCCCACCATCGAGGCGGTCAAGGAGCACATGAAAAAGCATGCCGAGTTTCTGCGCCCGCGCTTTGAGGCCGTTGAGCGCAAGCTCACCGAGGGCCTGGGCGAGACGGGCTGCGCCACCTGGACGCACCCCCGCGGCGGCTACTTTGTAAGCTTCGATGGTCCCGAGGGTTCAGCCCAGAAGGTCGCCGCGCTCTGCGCCGACCTGGGCGTCAAGCTCACGCCGGCTGGTGCCACCTGGCCTTATGGCAAGGACCCGCGCGACACCAACATCCGCATCGCGCCGAGCTATCCCACGGTCGAGGACCTGGAGGCCGCGCTCGATGTGCTGGTGCTGGCCGTCAAGCTTGTCGCTGCCGAGCTTGCGCGTGCCGAGCGCGCCTAACGCGCGGCTTCCCGTACTATCCGCACTTTCGATACGTAAAGGAGCGTATACATGGATTTGGGTATTTCCACCAACCCCACGCCGGAGATCTACACCATTAAGGTAACCGGCGAGATCGATATCTCTAACGCCGATAGCCTGCGCAATGCTATCGACCTGGCGCTCGAGCAGCCCACTGAGGCCGTTGAGCTCGATTTTGCCCAGGTGAGCTACATCGATTCGACGGGCATTGGCGTGCTCGTGGGCGCCGCGCACCACGCGGTCGACCACGGTAAGCGCTTTAGCTGCACTAATGTGCAGCCCCAGGTGATGCGCGTGGTTCAGCTGCTGGGCGTCGACCAGGAGATTTCGATCACGGCGGCATAATCTTTGCCCCCAAAGGGGCATGCCGTTTGGCATATGTTTGTGATGCGCTCGGACGTTTTGGCGTCCGGGCGCTATACTTGACCGAATGAATAGACGAGTTCCGGCCGAATGGCGCGGTGCGGGCTCGACTCACATCGAGCCTTGGAGGTATGTGTGTTTGGTATTGGAGAGGGTGAGCTCGCGATCATCGTGGTCTTCGGCTTTTTGCTGTTTGGCCCGGATAAGCTCCCACAGATGGGCCGCACGATCGGCCGTGCCATCCGTCAGTTCCGCGAGACGCAGGAAAAGATGACGGCCGTTGTTCAGTCCGAGATAATCGATCCGGTGAGCGAGGCCGCGTCGGCCCCGGTCAAGCCCAAGAAGGCTGCCGTCGATGACGATTCCGATGCAGACGAGGATGCCGTCGAGACGGCTGCGCCCGCAAAGAAGGAGACCTTTGCCGAGCGCCGTGCCCGCCTTGCTGCCGAGAAGGCCGCGAGCGAGGCTGCCGCCGAGGGCGAGGGTGCTGCTGAGGAGGCCGAGGGTGCCGAGCCTGCCGCTGCCGCCGAGCCTGTCGTCGAGCCCGAGCCTGCTGCAGAACCGGAGCCCGAGCCCGAGCCGGTAGAGCCCACGACGGCCGACCTCTACGCCCGTCGTCCCCGCAAGCGCAAGGCCGTCGTCGACCAGCTCGCCCGCGAGCTCGAGGCCGAGGACGACGCCGCTGCCGCCGACGCCTCGAAGGGAGGCGATGAGTAATGCCTATCGGACCTGCGCGCATGCCGCTCTTCGATCACCTGGGAGAGCTCCGTCGCCGCCTGACTATCGTGGTCGTGTCGGTGTTTGCCGCCGCCATCGTGCTGTATTTCGCCACGCCCGTGGTGCTCGACATCCTGGAAGACCCCATCCGCTCCTTTGTGCCGGACGGTAAGTTCTACATCACCACCACGCTCGGCGGCTTTGGCTTGCGCTTCTCGCTGGCCATCAAGATGGCCGTGGTCATGTGCACGCCCATGATCATCTGGCAGATTCTGGCATTTTTCCTGCCGGCGCTGCGTCCCAACGAGCGCAAATGGGTCGTGCCCACGGTGCTCGCCTCGACGGTGCTGTTCTTCCTGGGCGCCATCTTCTGCTACTTCATCATCATCCCGGCGGGCTTTGAGTGGCTTATCGGCGAGACCTCGGCCGTCGCCACGGCGCTGCCCGACCTGGAGAACTACGTCAACATGGAGCTGCTCTTTATGATCGGCTTTGGTGTGGCGTTTGAGCTGCCGCTCATCATCTTCTACCTGTCCGTCTTCCATATCGTGTCTTACGCGGCCTTTCGCAGCGCCTGGCGCTACGTGTACGTGGGCCTGCTCGTGGGCTCGGCCGTGATTACGCCCGACGGCTCGCCCGTCACGCTGGGCCTTATGTATGGCGCCCTGCTCTCGCTCTACGAGATTTCGCTTGCCATCGCTCGCGTGGTCATTACCGCGCGCGAGGGCAAGGAGGGCTTGTTTGTGAGCCGTCTGGACCTGTTTTCGGACGACGAAGAGGACAGCGAGGAGTAAATCGGTATGCACGAGGTTGGCATTGTCAACGGCATACTCGATACAGTGATTCGCGCGGCGCGTGGGGCGGGGGCCTCGCGCGCCGTTTTGGTAACGCTGCGTATCGGGGATATGACCGAGGTCGTACGCGAGGCGCTCGACTTTGCGTGGGAGACATTTCGCGACGAGGACCCGCTCACGAGAGGCTGCGAGCTTGCCGTGGAGGAGGTCCATCCACAAAGCGAGTGTCTGGACTGCGGCGAGGTTTTCGACCACGATCGCTTCCACTGTCGCTGTCCCCAGTGTGGTGGTGCCAACGTGCGCCTACTGCACGGCCGCGAGCTCGATATCGCGAGTATCGAAATCGAAACCCCCGACGATTAGCCCGCTAGCCATCTGGTGATGGGGTATAAAGGGGCCAAAGTAAGGAGCGCTAAGTATGGCCGAGAAAACGATTGATATCGCATCGCCGATTCTGTCGCGCAACGAGCGCCTGGCAGATCAGCTGCGTCAACGATTTAAAGAGACAAACACCTATGTGATCAATGTGCTGTCGAGTCCCGGTTCGGGCAAGACCACCACGATCCTGGGCACCAACGAGCGCCTGCGCGACAAGGCTGGCCTGCGCTGTGCCGTCATTGAGGGCGATATCGCCTCGAATGTCGATGCCATCACCATGAAGGAAGCCGGCATGCCCGCCATCCAGATTAACACGGGCGGCCTGTGCCACCTCGAGGGCAACATGATCATGGAGGCCGTTGACGCGTTCGACCAGGCCGTCGGTCTGGAGAACATCGACGTCATCTTTATCGAAAATGTGGGCAACCTAGTCTGCCCGGTCGACTTTGATCTGGGCGAGAACCTGTCCATCATGATCCTCTCGGTGCCCGAGGGCGACGACAAGCCCATCAAGTACCCGGGCATCTTCCAACACGCCGGCGCGCAGCTGCTCAACAAGGTCGATGTGGCTCCGGCTTTCGATTTTGACATGGATAGGTATACTAAGACACTCGATGACCTCAATCCGCAGGCGCCGCGGTTTGCCGTGAGCGCGCACAAGGGCGAGGGCATGGATGCCTGGTGCGATTGGCTCATCGGGCAGATCGAGCAAGCAAGGGCGTAAATCGGCCGCCATACGGGCGGGCGTAGCCGCAGAGACACGAGATAGGAGCCTCTTTTGAAGCTCATCATCGCCGAGAAAAACGACGCTGCGCGTCAGATCGCCGAGCGTCTGTCCACGGGTAAACCCAAAAAGGATAAGGTGTACAACACCGCCATCTACCGTTTTGAGTGGAAGGGCGAGGAGTGCGTGACCATCGGCCTGGCCGGTCACATCCTTGCGCCCGATTTTTGCGACAGCGTGCTGTTCGATAAAAAGCTGGGCTGGTATTCGGTTACCGAGGACGGCGAGATGCTGCCGGCCGACATGCCCGATGGCCTGGCTCGTCCGCCTTACGACACCAAGCGTAAGCCGTTCCTTGCCGACGGCATCTCCATCAAGGGCTGGAAGCTCGAGAGCCTGCCCTATCTCACCTGGGCACCCGTCATTAAGCTACCGGCCGAGAAGGAGCTCATTCGCTCGCTCAAGAACCTTGCCAAGAAGTCCGACAGCGTCATCATCGCCACGGACTTCGATCGCGAGGGCGAGCTGATCGGTTCGGACGCCCTCAACAAGGTGCGCGAGGTTGCGCCCGACTTGCCGGTCGCCCGCGCCCAGTACTCTTCGTTTACCAAGGCCGAGATTACGCACGCCTTCGATAATCTCGTCTCGCTCGACCAGAACCTGGCCGACGCCGGCGAGAGCCGTCAGCACATCGACCTTATCTGGGGTGCGGTGCTCACGCGTTACCTGACGCTCGCCAAGTTTGGCGGCTTTGGTAACGTGCGCTCCGCCGGCCGCGTGCAGACCCCGACGCTTGCCCTGGTGGTCGAGCGCGAGCGCGAGCGCATGGCGTTTGTGCCCGAGGACTATTGGCAGATTCGCGGCATGGGCGCCGCGCAAGGCGCTGCCGAGGACGATCGCTTTAAGATCGCGCACAAGACAGCGCGCTTTACCGACAAGGATGCTGCCGAGACGGCGTATAGTCACGTCGACGGCGCCGAGACGGCAACCGTCGCCGCGGTGACCAAGCGCTCCCGCAAGCAGCAGCCGCCCACGCCGTTTGCGACGACCTCGCTACAGGCCGCCGCCGCGGCCGAGGGCATCTCGCCTGCGCGTACCATGCGCATCGCCGAGTCCCTCTACATGGCGGGCCTCATCAGCTACCCGCGTGTCGACAACACCGTGTACCCCGCGACGCTCGATCTGGGCGCCGTGGTGAGTGACCTGGCAAAGATCAACCCGGCGCTGGCGCCCGTGTGCAAAAAGGTACTCGCTGGCCCCATGAAGCCCACGCGCGGTAAAGTCGAGACCACCGACCACCCGCCTATCTACCCCACGGGCGAGGGCGATCCGTCCACGCTCGACGGCGGCCAGCGCAAGCTCTACGACCTGATCGCCCGTCGCTTCCTGGCGACGCTTATGGGTCCCGCGACCATCGAGAACACCAAGCTCGAGCTCGACGTGAACGGTGAGCCGTTCGTGGCTTCGGGCGATGTGCTCGTGACTCCGGGCTTCCGCGAGGCGTATCCGTATGGACTTAAGCGCGATGAGCAGATGCCGCCGCTGGAGCAGGGCGATACGGTCGATGTGTTCGACATTAAACTCGAGGCCAAGCAGACCGAGCCGCCCGCACGCTACAGCCAGGGTAAACTCGTGCAGGAGATGGAGAAGCGCGGCTTGGGCACCAAGTCCACGCGCGCGAGCATCATCGAGCGCCTGTACGCCGTGCGCTACCTCAAAAACGATCCCGTGGAGCCGAGTCAGCTGGGCATCGCCATCATCGATGCGCTGACGCAGTTTGCCCCGCGCATCACGAGCCCCGATATGACCAGCGAGCTCGACGGCGACATGACCCGCGTCGAGCGCGGCGAGGACACCGAAGAGCATGTCGTGACGCACTCGCGCGCACTGCTGGCCGGCGTGCTCGACGAGCTGCTCAAGCATACGCAGGAGCTGGGCGACGCCATCAGCGACGCCGTCACGGCCGATGCACGCGTGGGCGCCTGTCCCAAGTGCGGCAAGGACCTGGTTATGAAGACGAGCGCCAAGACCCGCGGCAGCTTTATCGGCTGCATGGGATGGCCCGACTGCGACGTGACCTATCCGGTGCCGAGTGGCGTCAAGGTGAGCCCGCTCGAGGGCGAGGCCGCCGTGTGTCCCGAGTGCGGTGCGCCGCGCATTAAGTGTCAGCCGTTCCGCCAGAAGGCCTTCGAGATTTGCGTGAACCCCACATGCCCCACCAACTACGAGCCCGACCTTAAGGTGGGCGAGTGCAAGGTGTGTGCCGAGGCCGGACGCCATGGCGACCTGATCGCGCACAAGAGCGAGAAGAGCGGCAAGCGCTTTATCCGCTGCACCAACTATGACGATTGCGGCGTGAGCTATCCTCTACCGGCGCGCGGTAAGCTCGAGGCGACGGGTGAGACCTGCCCCGAGTGCGGCGCCCCCATCGTGGTGGTCAACACGGCGCGCGGCCCGTGGCGTATCTGCGTCAACATGGACTGCCCGACCAAGGAGAAGAAGCCCGCCCGCGGTCGCAAGACCACGACTAAGGCGAGCACGGCTAAGAAGACGACGGCGGCAAAGAAGACTGCTGCCAAGAAGACGACCGCCAAAAAGACGACGGCCAAGAAGTCGACTACCAAAAAGACCGCTGCCGACAAGTAGCCGCACGGTCGAAACATCACCTAAAACAAAAACGAGCGAGGACCTCAAAATCCTCGCTCGTTTTTTGTCCGGCAGTTAGGGACGTTCCTTTTAATATGAGCAGGACATTGCCAAGAGGCAAAATCGGGCCTGGCCCCAACGATATGGGGTCAGGCCCTCTCCCTATATCAGCCCGTCCGCGGCGACCTCGGCGTGTCTTACCGACGCTCGT
>DBFRVO010000040.1:0-3251 GCA_048503295.1 Collinsella aerofaciens
GGCTTGCCGGCGTTGTAGAGGTCGACTATCTGCCTCTTGAACTCGTCGGTGAAATGCCTCGGGTGCCTGGGGTCCCTCATATACGGCCCTCCCGTCTCCTGTGCCCCTCCCGGAACTGTCCACATCAGTGTAGCCAATCCACAACAGCCCCTCGGGCGGCGCGGTGGCCACCATCGCGGTCCCCCTGTGCGGGGCCTGACGAATCAGGCCCTCACACTGGCATACCTCGCAACCAAACGCTTCCCGGATAATTCATGAGGCCGTACTCGTATTCGAGCCTGCCTATCTCTGCGGCAAGCGCCTCCGTCATGTAGAAGGTTTTCGTGCGGCCCGTCGACTTCGCCAGGCGGTCGTACCTGTTCGCGAGGTCCTCGGGGGTTCTCAGGGCTGCGGTGGCGGTTGCCATGATGCACCTCCCGGTTAGATGTAATACGTGTATTACTTTCTATCACATCACCCGAACCCCGCACCGGCGTACGGTCGTATCTGCTTTTTTACCTTACATTTTGTCAACCGGCCCATGCTCGGCTTGTTCAGCCGGATTAAATCAACTGTTAAATCAATCCAGGCCTGTAGGGGGCGGTGGAAATCTTTCGAGGACTGGGGGCGCCGTCCCTGGGTCGGCTCCTCGATGGCCGCGGCTGAATTCCCCTGCCATCGGCTGCGTGGGTTCCGGCACGGGGTTCTGGCGCTGCTCGAACTGGGCGCAAGACTCGGCTGTTGGTCGTACCGGACGGCATACGTTTTGAGACCGGCAAGCTGATGCCGGCTCGAGGACAGCGGCCCGGTGCACCGGGCCGATCGATAGCGGTTTCAGGTTCACAGCGCAGCTTCTCAGGGCTCGCATATATAGGAAGACTTGATTGGCAATCGATTTTAATAAAGTCGGCAGCGCATGTCAGAGTTTTCAACAAATTTAACATGCCACCCTTTATATCCGCACGCGCGTAATTCAACTCATAAGGACCGGCTATCCCTTACCTGTGACACAATCTCAAACGCACAGAACAGAATCATCAGTCCAATCATCGCATAAGAGGCAGCCGAACCTTCAAGCACTATTCCACAAAGAACAATCTCCGCGCCGCCAATAAGAACTGTTATCAGGCGCTCTGCCTTTTTGCTCTCGCCGCTCGCATAAAAAGGCGGCAAAGCGCACAAGATCACATATAGCCCGGGAAGGGAATACAGGATCGATAGTCCAAGCCCTCCATCAACCGCAGTGTTTTGCGTAAGAATCAACTGAACCCAAACGGCAATTATCACTGAGCAGGTTGTCGATAAAAGAAGACTAGAAATATAGCACGCAACAAAGTCCCGTCGCATTCGAACAGAGAAATCCGCGAACTCTCTTCGCCGCGTGGAAACAATAAGGTACACAGAAATTGCAATAGAACCAATCAGAGAAAACAGCGGAACAACCAGCAATTCAAGCTTATTACCCCATCGATCAACCACACCCCCACTCCAATGAGCGGGAATTGTATCAGGGAGGACTGACCAAGCCGCCCATAGAATCAGAAATGGAAGAATAGAGAGGATGAAAGATGATAACACTGCAGTAATTTTTTTTGAGGCTCTCATCGATTCCGCATCTCCTTGCGCGCCCACATTCCACTCCGCCTTAAATCAAGTATACGTTTTGAGACCGGCAAGCTGATGCCGGCTCGAGGACAGCGGCCCGGTGCACCGGGCCGATCGATAGCGGTCTCAGGTTCAAAGCGCAGTTTCTCAGGGCTCGCATATATAGGAAGACTTGATCGGCAATCGATTTTAATGAAGTCGACAGCGCATGTCAGAGCTTTCAGCAAACCGCAGGTAAATTCGTATACCAAAAATTGGTACACGGATTTACCTGCGATGTTCATGCTTGGTCAAAAGCCTATCAAGCGATATATCCATTATTTTAATGCGCGCGCCTGAGCTTTTGACTGAAGTGGCAGTCCGACCGCCGGCAGGCGGCCACGCTATATCCAAAGGCCACGCCTACTCCCCGTGCCCGGCTACGTCGACGATCCGGTGCTGCCCGTCGAGTTCCTGCCGCAGAGCTACATCAGGGACGTCTTATTGGGGGACGACCACATGGAACCCCGGGAGATCAAGCTGTACGGCTGATCCATCCGTCAACAACATGTCAAAGCCGCAAAACCCAACAGGATCGCGAACGAGGGGATGAATTGACCGCCCGGGTATTTGCGCCAGGGCGGTCAATTTTATCAACCATGGGTGCGATTCTGTGAGGCCATTTTTCTGGCATCCGCCGTTTGCTCCGGTCTCAACGCACCCATCGACCGTTCAGTAATCTTTGCGAACGCGACCACGTGCGCATTTGTCGAACAATCAAATGTCCGACAATGTCTGACGGAGCTGTCAGATATTCACGCACGAACAGGCGAGCTTCGCGAGCGATTGTAGGCAACTAGTAGCCCCAGCTGCGTCTTTGGCGCAGGTTCGACGTCTGACATCTTGAATGTCTAACGTTGAACGAAGCTGGTTGATAACAAGCAGGTGGAATAAACATGGAGCCCGACACCTCTCGCGCAATCGGCGCGCGGCAAGGGTCTGGCCCGTCTCATATGTTGCCAACGCTAACGGTGAACCTGAGCGCCCGGGCACATTCTTTGTTGGCTGAAACCGGCATAGCAACTAGCGGAAGGCATCATCGAAGGAGTGTGCTGGACAGCACCCGTCTCCTTAACTGTTAGAAATGCAAGTTAATTATCTATGTGGCCAATGTGATGCCGTTGAACCAGCATATCGATACCGCTCAGCCATTCGCCTCGCCCCCATCGCACGCATCTTCATTCTGTCTGTCATTATTAATCTAACGATGCTTTGAGAAATGTGGGTGCTTCTAAATGTGCTGTCGACTTCTTCTCAAACTAATCCTAAGAGACAGGGCCGTATGGATCTCTACGCTCGTTCTCGCTGCAGCCTTTTCCGCCCCCATTGCGTTCAATTCACCCATCTACGGGCCCTTTTTTATGAAACAGGGCATGCAGGGCTTTGTCGACGCATTCAATACGCGCGCGCCCCAGGCCGGCGGCACAGACCTATCTCCAGAGCAGCAAAATGACGCGGAGCTTGCAAGATACGCGAACGCCGCCCTTGCCGCTCAAACCGACGCCGCCTTTCTCGATTCTGCCGAGAGCTACTACGCGCTCATGGGCGAAGGCTTCCAATCCGGGTCCATCGTGGGAGACCGAGAGACCAATGACGCGGCGCTCGCATATTGCCGTGCCCTGAGCAGC
>DBFRVO010000041.1:0-44094 GCA_048503295.1 Collinsella aerofaciens
GGCTTGCCGGCGTTGTAGAGGTCGACTATCTGCCTCTTGAACTCGTCGGTGAAATGCCTCGGGTGCCTGGGGTCCCTCATATACGGCCCTCCCGTCTCCTGTGCCCCTCCCGGAACTGTCCACATCAGTGTAGCCAATCCAGCCCCATCCCCGCCTCGAGCGGCAAGACCGTGAGGCACAGGCTCAACAGGGGCGGCGACCGGCAGGCGAACAGCGCGCTGCACGAGATCGCGAGGCAGAGGGTCATGCGCGACCCCGAGACCGCCGAGTACGCCGAGAGGGCGAGGGCGCGGGGGAAGAGCGACAGGGAGGTCATGAGGTGCCTCAAGCGCTACGTGGCCAGGGAGGCGTACCGGGCGCTGATGCGCCCGCACGAGGTCAGGAGGCCCGAGGACGCCTCGGGGCTCGTGGCGGCCAGGCGCGCGGCGAGGGTCAGCCAGGTGAGGGCGGCGTCCATATTGGGAACCAGCGAGAAGTACATCTCGATGCTGGAGAGGGGCCAAAGGGAGCTCAAGCCCATAAGGAGGGCCTACGAGGCATGGGTCGAGGCCGGACTTCCGCTCGATTGGGACAGGCAAGCCTTCGAGGCCGAGCGCAAAATGGATTCTAAAAAACACCTTGCCAAATAGGAGCGTCAGGACGCAAAGAGGCTCGCCGCACGAAGTGCGCAGCGAGCCTCTTTGCATGTTCGAGGACGTTTTGGGAGGTAGCCCAAACAGCCCCGGCGATCCTGCGGGAGTTGAGTCCCTTTAGAACTTGTCGTGGAAGGTACGCGCAATGACCTCGTCCTGCTGCTCCTTGGTGAGCGTGTGGAAGTTCACGGCATAGCCGGAAACGCGGATGGTCAGCTGCGGGTACTTCTCGGGGTGAGCCTGAGCGTCGAGCAGCGTCTCACGGTTGAAGACGTTGATGTTCAGGTGGTGGCCACCCTTCTCGGCGTAAGCGTCGAGCATGTGGACCAGGTTATCGGCCTGGGTCTCGGAAACTTCAGAAACCTTCATAATGTGTCTCCTTCGATTAATAGGCGCCGGCCGAAACCGGCGCGCTAATCAGTAATCGTTATTGTTAGTATAGCACTAACAATAGTTACTCGCCCAGCTGATCAAGGTCGATATCGCCAAAGAACACCTGGTCCTCCTTGCCGAGCGCACTCGGGATGATGGAGAAGGTGTTGGAGATGCCGTCCTGAGCATCGCGGAACGGGAGCTTGGAAACCGAAGACAGCGAAGCGATGGCGCCGTGGCTATCGCGCTTGTGCATGGGGTTAGCACCCGGGGCGAACGGCTGGCCAGCCTTGCGGCCGTCGGGGGTGGAGCCGGTCTTCTTGCCGTACACGACGTTGGAAGTAATGGTCAGAACCGAGGTCGTGGGCACGGAGTTGCGGTAGGTGTCGTTCATGCGGATGTACTCCATGAACTGGTGCACAACGTCGTGAGCGATCTGGTCGACGCGGTCGTCGTCGTTACCGTACTTGGGGAACTCGCCCTCGGTCTCGAAGTCGACGATGATGCCGTTCTCGTCACGGACGGGGTGGACCTTGGCGTACTTGATGGCGGACAGGGAGTCAGCCACGACGGAAAGGCCAGCGATGCCCGTAGCGAACCAGCGGTGCACGTGCTTGTCGTGCAGAGCCATCTGGATACGCTCGTAGCAATACTTGTCATGCATGTAGTGAATGATGTTCAGCGAGTTGACGTACACGCCAGCGAGCCACTTCATCATGTCGTTGTACTTGGCCACAACGTCGTCGTAATCGAGCGTATCGCCCTCGACGGCGCGATACTTGGGGCCGACCTGCTTCTTGGAGACCTCGTCAACACCGCCGTTGAGTGCGTACAGCAGGCACTTGGCCAGGTTGGCGCGAGCGCCGAAGAACTGCATCTCCTTGCCAATGCGCATGGAGGACACGCAGCAGGCAATACCGTAGTCGTCGCCATGATAGACGCGCATGAGGTCGTCGTTCTCGTACTGGATCGAGGAGCTGGCGACAGAAGTCTTGGCGCAGAACTTCTTGAAGTTCTCGGGCAGATGGGTCGACCACAGAACGGTCATGTTGGGCTCGGGGCTGGTGCCCATGTTCTCGAGCGTGTGCAGGTAGCGGTAGCTCATCTTGGTAACGAGCGTACGGCCGTCGACACCCATGCCGCCGATGGACTCGGTGACCCACTGCGGATCGCCGGTAAACAGGGCCTGGTACTCGGGGGTACGGGCAAACTTGACCATGCGGAGCTTCATGATGAAGTGATCCACGAACTCCTGGATCTGCTCCTCGGTGAAGGTACCGTTGGCAAGGTCGCGCTCAGCGTAGATGTCGATGAACGTGGAGGTACGGCCGATGGACATAGCGGCGCCGTTCTGCTCCTTGACGGCAGCGAGGTAGGCGAAGTACATCCACTGGATGGCCTCCTGCGTGTTGGTAGCAGGGTTGGAAATATCGAAACCATAGGTCTCGGCCATCATCTTGAGCTCGCCGAGGGCGCGGATCTGCTCCTGCAGCTCCTCGCGGTCGCGGATGTTGTCGGCGGTCATGACCGTCGGGGTGGAAGCCTTCTGGGCCTCCTTGTCCTTGATCAGGTAGTCGACGCCGTACAGGGCAACACGACGGTAGTCGCCGATGATACGGCCGCGGCCATAGCCATCGGGCAGACCGGTGATGATGTGAGCCGAGCGGCAAGCACGCATCTCGGGGGTGTAAACATCGAAGACGCCAGCGTTGTGGGTCTTACGCTCGAAGGTGTAGCGCTCGACAACGTTCTCGTCGACCTTATAGCCGTGCTGGCTGGCAGCCTGGCAAGCGATGCGGATACCGCCGTTGACGTGCAGCGCGCGCTTGAGCGGCTTGTCGGTCTGGAGACCGACGATGGTCTCCTTCTCGCGGTGGGCGTTATCGATGTAGCCAGCGGGGTGGCTCACGATACCCGTAACGGTCTTGGTGTCCATATCGAGGACACCGCCCTGCTCGCGCTCCTTAAGCAGCAGGTCGAGAACCTCGCCCCACAGCTCCTTGGTACGCTCGGTCGGGCCGGCGAGGAACGACTCGTCGCCCTCGTAGGGGGTGTAGTTCTTCTGGATGAAGTCTCGGACGTCAACCTCTCCCGTCCAAATGCCTTCCTTGAAGCCTTCCCATGCCTCCTGCATTGTGTAACCACGCTCCTAGTTACGTGTAATGCGGCGCTCTCTCACACCGCTGCTTATTGAATTCTTGAATTTTCGGCTTGCACTACCGGCTTCTTCCGTTCTTCACCACACGTTGGTGCAGGGAAAACGTTTGTCCACCTTGGAACTACAACCCAAAACCCAAGATTTCACCCGTCTGAGAAGGATAACATAGCGACCCTCTCCATCTGGGCTGTTATATGTTTCTTTTTTTATATCATAAGGGTGTTTTTTACAAATCCGCAGGAAACGCGAGCGCGAACAACTACCGTTCACCGATTTGTATGTTATTTTTCCTTGCCTTTGTACGACGTTCGCTCTAGCTGTTATGCCAGCTTTAGCAGGGTAAAGTGTCCCAGAGACCCTACAGAAACTGCAGGGCGGCCACGGGATCCCCCGTGGCCGCCCTGTGGCGTAGCTAGTTTTTAGCTTTGATTGCCGCTTGGCATTAGGCGGCTGCGGCGGCCTTGTCGGTCGTTGCCTTGCTATCGCCGTTGCCCTGGCCCTCAAAATGCTTGTAGCACCAGCTGGTGACCAGCGGGGTCAAAATAGCCGTCACGATTGCGCAGGCAGCAACCTGTGCCGTAGCCGTCGCGAGCACGGCGCCGCCGTACATGGCCCCGTTGACGCTTGCCATGGCAGCAGGCGTGGCCACATTGGCTCCGGCGCAGCTCGAAATGGCCGCACCTGCGACACCCGTACCACCCGTGAGCTTATCGACCGCGATGACGGGAATTGCAAAGACCACCGAGCAGATCACGCCGAGCAGAATACCGGGGAGACCGCCATTAATGAGCTGGCCAAAGGTCATGGTCGAGCCCATGGCAAAGAAGACGAGCACGATGATGGCGGAAAGTGCCGGTGCCATCATCTTCTTAAAGCTGGGGAACAGGTTACCCAGAATAATGCCGATGACGATCGGCAGAATGGCACCCACGAGCGACCAGCCGATCGGAGCCTGACCGGCAGCGCCGAGCACGATCATCGTGACCGGAGGGCCGACAACGAGCGTGGTGATGGCGACGGCGCCACGCTCGGCCTCGTTGCCCATGGTGCCCATCAGTCCAGCGTACATAGCATTGTTGGCGCCGGTGCAAGCGGCCAGCATCACCATGGCAGAGATGCCAAACAGGTTGTCGTTGAACACATAAAGGATGAGCAGCGACACGGCAACGACCACGATCTGCTTGACGGCAATGATAATGGCGCCGCGGGCAGCGGCGGCAGGAGCGCTCTTAAACGAAATCGTCGTACCGACGATGAGCAAAAAGGCGCCCACAAGCGGGCCTGCGCCCTGCTGAGTCATGCCAAGCGTAAAGCTGCCGAGCGTTTTGAACAGGTCGG
Source organism: Collinsella aerofaciens (assembly GCA_048503295.1). Classification (GTDB taxonomy): domain Bacteria; phylum Actinomycetota; class Coriobacteriia; order Coriobacteriales; family Coriobacteriaceae; genus Collinsella; species Collinsella aerofaciens_CI. Next base: position 4,501 of record DBFRVO010000041.1, read on the forward strand.
GGAATAGCGTGTTGAGCAGGCAGCCCAGCAAAAGCGGCACCAAAATATTGGCACCCGGGATGGAGGACATCTTAAAGAACGGCTCCTTTGCCGCCGGCGCCTCCACCGCAGTCGATTCACTCATATATATCTCCTTTGGATGCATGCGAATCGTAGCCGCACGCGCCTATATCAGAAAGAAGGCGACGGTCCCGAGTCGCAGGAGCCGTCGCCGAATAATCGTCGTGGGGTATTACCCGTCCAGGACGATGCCGCCGTCGCAGTCGCCGATCTCGCCGTTCACGAAGCTGGCGAGGTCGGAAGCGAAGAACAGCACCATCTGCGCAGGCTCGCTGGCCTGGGCGGCGCGGCCCAGAGGAATACCGTTGATGATGCGCTGAGAGTTCTCGTCAGAGAGAATCGAGGTCATATCGGTCAACGTAAGCGACGGGCACACGGCATTGCAGCGGACGCCAAACTTGCCGCCTTCCTTGGCGACTGCCTTGGTTAGACCGTTAACACCGGCCTTGGAGCTGGCGTAGGCGGCTGTGCCGAGCAGGCCGCCACCGATCTTGCCTGCAACGGAACTCACGTTGACGATAGTGCCGGCATGGGCCGCCTTAAAGTGCGGGTACACGGCGTTCATCATAGTGAAGGTACCGTTGAGGTTGATGTCGATGGTGCGACGCCACTCGGTGTCATCGATCTCGTCGAACTTCTTGGTGCTGATGACGCCAGCGCAGTTGATCAGGATGTTGGTTTGCGGCAGGTCCGTAAAAATCTGCTCGACGGTCTCGCGCGCCTTGGGTGCATCGGCGACATCGAGCTGATAGAACTTGTTGCCCTCGCCAAGCTCGGCCACCGCGGCCTCGCCCTTAGCAGCGTTCCTTGCGATGAGCGCGACATGTCCGCCGCCCGCGACGATGCCCTTGGCGATCTCGAGGCCAATGCCCTGAGTGCCGCCCGTGACAATCGCGGTCTTACCCGTGAAGTCAAATGCCATGACTCCATCCCCCTTTATATAAGGTGTCTCCTCGCGGGAAGTTGGAGCATCGCACGTGGCGATTATATGAGTCCCAGTCGTCATGGTGGTGACAACCCCTCGCCTAACCGCGTGCATGATAATTCTTTGAAACGCTTCAGCAATTGAATGATTTTAAGTCTTTATGCGCTCTTTATATTGCCACTGTATGAGGCCCGCGTATGAGGGTATCATCTTCCACCGAAAATAGTTTCTAGTGTTAGGGGTTTTCGGTGAAAGATACCGATTTCCATGAGCTTGGGCGTCAGCTCTTTACCGAGTTTGGCAGCATGCACCAGCGCGTTTCGCGCTTTGCCGACCAGGCTCTGGGTGGCGAGATGGCCGTCATGCGCGCCCTCATGCGCGCCGGCGGCTCGCTCACGCCGAGCGAACTCGCCGATCGTGCCTGGGTCTCGAGCGCCCGTATCGCCAATATCCTGCGCGCCCTCGAGGCCAAGGGTTGGGTCGAGCGCGAGCACTCAAAGACCGACCGTCGTCGCGTACACGTCACGGTGACCGACAAGGGATTCCAGGTCATCGAAATCAAACGCCGGGAATTCGAGGACCGCACCGCGGCCTTCCTCGAGCAGCTCGGCGAAACAGATACCCAGGAGATGGTGCGCCTTCTAAGACGTGCCAACGAAATTATCGACCGCAATCAAGAAAGGAGAGATGCCAAGTGAGGATTCTCAAGCTCTTTAAAAAACATATCCTGGCACTGTTCGCAGCTATCGTACTTATCGTAATCAGCTGCAACGCCGATCTGGCGCTGCCTACCTATATGAGCGACATCGTCGACGTGGGTGTACAGCAAGGCGGCATCGCGTCGCCCGTGCCCGACACCATCCGCGCCGAATCGCTCGACGACCTCGAACTCTTCATGAGCTCCAAGGACGCCAAAGCTGTGGAGGCTGTGTTTGGCAAGGCGGACAATAACGGCATTCGAACGTACAAGGGCACCGAGGAGGAGCGCGCCGACGGCGGCAAGATTGCCGACATCATGAGCCTCCCCGAGACTGTCGTCCTTTCGTTCAACCAGGGCATCGATGCCAACTCCATGGGCGACATGACCGGCGCATCTACCGAGGCAAGCGATGGCGGCGCCGCTCAGGCCATGCCCACGCCCGAGCAGATGGCGGCGATGACGCCCGAGCAACTCGCCGAGATGCAACAGAAGGCCGCAGCGGCGCAGAACATGCAAAAGCAGATTGATGCCGACGGTGGCAAGATCACCATGAAGAGCCTGCGTCTAGGCGTTGAAGGCGGCCTAATCGACCAGGGCAAGCTCGTCGAGGGCGCCAATGATATGGCGGACAAAATGGGCTCCATGTCGGGCTCCATCGTGACCCAACGCGCCGTGAGTTATGTGCAAGACGAGTACAAAGCGCAGGGCATCGACCCCGCCGACGTGCAGAACGCCTACCTGAGCCGCATGGCGACCACGATGTTTGGTCTGTGCCTGGTATCGCTCGTCGCCACCATCCTGACCGGTGCCGTGGCTTCGCGCACCGCTTGCTCCATCGCCCGCGACCTGCGCCGCGAGACCTTCAACAAGGTTATGCACTTCTCGCCGGCCGAGGTGGGCAAGTTTAGCCAGGCCTCGCTCATCACCCGCTGCACCAACGACATTCAGCAGATCCAGATGGCCGCAACCCTGTTTATCCGCATGTGTCTGATGGCCCCCGTCATGGGCATCGTCGCCGTCATGCGCGTCCTGGCCAACCATACCGGCCTAGAGTGGACCATCGCCGTGGCCATCATCGCGGTCTCGGCCGTCGTCGGCGTGCTTATGGGCCTCACCATGCCCAAGTTCAAAAAGATGCAGAGCTTTGTGGACCGTGTGAACCTTACCGCCCGCGAGCTGCTCGACGGCCTGATGCCCATCCGCTCGTTCAACCGCGAGGAGCATGAGCTCGAGCGTTTTGACAAGGCTTCGCTCGACCTGATGACCACGCAGCTCTACACCAACCGAGCCATGAGCTTTATGATGCCGCTCATGATGCTCGTCATGAACTGCATCACCGTGCTTATCGTGTGGTTTGGCGCGCAGGGCGTGTCCGACGGCGTGATGCAGGTCGGCAACATGATGGCGTTTATCTCCTACACCATGCAGATCGTCATGGCATTTATGATCCTCACCATGGTTTCGGTTATCCTGCCCCGTGCCGAGGTCGCAGCCGAGCGCGTGGAAGAGGTCATCACCTGCCCCACGAGCATCAACGACCCTTCCTCGCCCAAACTGCCCGCGGCCAGCGCGCCGCGCGGTGAGCTCACCTTCCGCGACGTGAGCTTCCAGTATCCCGATGCCCGCGCCGATGTCATCAGCGGCGTGAACTTCACCACGCACGCCGGTCAAATGCTCGGCATCATTGGCTCCACGGGCTCGGGCAAGTCCACGCTCGTGCAGCTCATCCCGCGCCTGTACGACGTCACGGGCGGCAGCATTTCGCTCGACGGCATCGACGTGCGCGACATGACCCTTTCCGAGCTGCGCCGCCGCATTGGTTACATCCCGCAGCAGGGGCGTCTGTTCTCGGGCACTGTCGAGAGCAACCTCAAGTTTGCCGGCGACATGGTAAGCGATGATGACATGCACCAGGCAGCGCGCATCGCCCAGGCGGAGGACTTTATTGCCGAGCGCGAGGACGGGTACGACTCCCCTATCAGCCAGGGCGGCTCCAATGTTTCGGGTGGTCAGCGCCAGCGTCTGGCCATCGCCCGCGCGTTGGCCAAAAAGCCCGAGGTCGTGGTTTTCGATGATTCGTTTAGCGCCCTCGACTACAAGACCGACGCTCGCCTGCGCGAAGAGCTTGCCAAAAACGTTACCGACGCCGCACTCGTGGTCGTGGCCCAGCGCATCGCAACCATCATGCACGCCGACCAGATCATCGTGCTCGACGACGGCCACGTGGTGGGCACCGGTACGCACGAGGAGCTGCTGCGCAGCTGCCCGGCGTACCTGGAGATCGCACAGTCGCAGCTTTCCGCCGAGGAGCTGGGGCTTACCCAAGAAGAAATTGCAGCCGTCACGGAAGGAGGCGAGCGCTAATGGCAGACGAGACCAAGCCTCAGATTCCCAAGCCCACCCGCCAGCGTGGTCCCATGGGCCGCATGGGCGGCATGCGTCGTGGCGAAAAAGCCAAGGACTTTAAGGGCACCATGAGGCAGCTGCTCGGCTATATCGGCCAGCACAAGATTGCCGTGTTTGCCGCCGTCGCCTTTGCCGTGTGCTCGGTCATCTTTAACATTGTGGGACCCAAGGTGCTCGGCCAGGTTACCACCAAACTGTTCGAAGGCCTGGTCGCCAAGGTCAACGGCACCGGCGACGTTGACTTTGAATGGATCGCCAAGACGCTCGGCTTTTTGCTCTGCCTGTATCTGGCGAGCTCTGTCTGCAGCCTGGTCCAGGGCTGGCTCATGACCGGCGTCACGCAAAAGATCTGCTACCGCATGCGCAAGGAGATCGCCGCCAAGATCGCTGTCGTTCCAATGAGTTACTTCAACGGCCACAGCAAGGGAGACGTACTCAGCCGCATCACCAACGACGTCGATACACTCGGTCAGTCGCTCAACCAGAGCGTGACGCAGCTTATTACGTCCGTCACGCAGATTATCGGCGTGCTCGTCATGATGCTTTCGATCAGCCTGCCGCTCACCGGCGTCACCGTGCTCACGCTGCCGGCCGCCGCGATTATCTTGATGGTGATGATTCACTTCTCGCAGCCGTACTTCCGCGAGCAGCAGCAGGTCCTGGGCACCGTCAACGGCATTATCGAAGAGGACTTTGCCGGCCAGAACGTCATTCAGGTGTTCGACCGCGCCGAAGCCTCGATCGAGGAGTTCGACCGTCAAAACGATCGCCTGTTTATTAGTGGCTGGCGTTCGCAGTTCCTGTCGGGCCTGATGATGCCGCTTATGAGCTTGGTGGGTAACATGGGTTACGTGGGCGTCGTCGTGGTGGGTGCGCAGCTCGCGCTGACCGGCAATGCCACGCCCGGCGACATCCAGAGCTTCATTCAGTACGTGCGCAACTTTACGCAGCCCGTGCAGCAGCTGGGCAACGTGAGCAACACGATGCAGTCGATGGCTGCCGCCACCGAGCGCGTCTTTGAGTTCCTGGCCGCGCCCGAGGAGGAGCAGAAGGCCGACGCGCAGATTCCCGAAAAGCGCCCCGGTCATGTGGAGTTTGACCACGTCAAGTTTGGTTACACGCCCGACAAGACCATCATCCACGACTTTAGCTGCGAGGCGCAGCCCGGCCAGACCATCGCCATCGTCGGCCCCACTGGCGCCGGCAAGACCACGCTCATCAAGCTGCTGCAGCGCTTCTACGACGTGGACGGCGGCTCGCTGCGTGTCGAGGGCGTCGACGTGCGCGACTGGGACCGCGCGGCGCTGCGCGGCGAGTTTGCCATGGTGCTGCAGGATACCTGGCTGTTTAACGGCACCATCCGCGAGAACATCCGCTACGGACGCCCCGACGCGAGCGATGCCGAGGTCGAGGCCGCTGCGCGCGCCGCACGCTGCGACCACTTTATTCATACGCTCGCCGGCGGCTACGACTTTATGATTAACGAAGAGGGCACTAACCTGTCGCAGGGTCAGCGCCAGCTCGTGACCATCGCCCGTGCCATTTTGGCCGACCGCCCGGCGCTGATTCTGGACGAGGCGACTTCCAACGTCGACACCCGCACCGAGGAGCTTATTCAGCGCGCCATGGATGCGCTGATGCAGGGCCGTACCAGCTTTGTCATCGCGCACCGCCTGTCCACGATCCGCAACGCCGACGTAATCTTGGTAATTCGCGACGGCGACATCGTCGAGAAGGGCACACACGACGAGCTACTCGCCCAGGGTGGCTTCTACGCCGACCTGTATAACTCGCAGTTCGACGAGGCGGCGTAACAACCGGCGGCAAACAACCGCAATGCCCAGAAAACGGGGGCGCAGGACAACCTGCGCCCCCGTTTTTGCTCTGCGACCCTCAAACCGCCTCCCCTGGGACCTGATTGACAGCCCCTTCGAGGCCCCGTGGGCAAAAAATGGCAAATATGAGTACTGTTACCCTTTTAGTAACAGCCAAAACAGCCCCAAATGCCGTTTTCACGGCTTACACGCGTCCCTAAATTGATCAAACAGCCCTATAGCGGACTTATATGTGTTTGCGTTAATGAACATATTTTACTGTTATGTCTATTATTTTGCGAAGGCAATATGCTACTAAGCTAGCAACCGTACTCATATTTGGCATTTTTTTCCCACAGGGTATTTCCTGGGGAACCGACAACAGCCTTAGGGTCCCGCGCGGCGCCGCTCCCTCCCAGCATCCGCCGACGTTTACCCAGATAAAACCTGCCAAAATAAACCTGTCCCTTTTTGGTAGGTTTCGGGGTGACAAGGGCTTGCACTTTAGCGTGCGACAGCGGATAATGCCGAGCATTCGACAATACGCTTATTGCTCTTTCTATAGATTGAGGAGACCCCTATGGCCATGGAATTCAAACGCAGGCTGCCGATCCCCATGGAGATCCGCGAGGAAATGCCACTTTCTGCCGAGCTTACCACCAAAAAGCAGGCATTTGACGCCGAGGTCGCCAAAGTCTTTACCGGCGAGGACGCACGTAAGGTGCTCATCATCGGCCCGTGCTCTGCCGACCGCGAGGATTCGGTGCTCGAGTATATGAACCGACTGGCCAAGACCGCCGAAGAGGTCAAGGACAAGCTCATCATCATTCCGCGCGTCTACACCAATAAGCCGCGCACCAAGGGCACCGGCTACAAGGGTCTTCTGCACAACCCCAACCCCGAGGCTCCCGACGACCTGCTCGAGGGCGTCAAGGCCATCCGCCACATGCACCTGCGCGTCATAGAGGAGACCGGCTTCTTCACCGCCGATGAGATGCTCTACCCGTCCAACTACCAATACCTCGTTGACCTGCTGAGCTATGTTGCCGTGGGCGCACGCTCGGTCGAGAACCAGGAGCATCGCCTGGTGTCGAGCGGCATTTCGGTACCCGTCGGCATGAAGAATCCCACTGCCGGCTCTACCACCGTTATGCTCAACTCCATTTACGCCGCGCAGGCGCACCAGAGCTTCATCTTCCGCAACTGGGAGGTCGAGTGCGACGGCAATCCGCTCGCACACGCCGTTATGCGTGGCTACATCGGTCTCGATGGGCGCACCTACCCCAACTACCACTACGAGCACCTGGAACGCCTGGCCGAGCGCTATACCGAGCACGCCGGCTATGCCAATCCGGCAGCGGTCATCGACTGCAACCACGACAACTCGGGCAAGCGTCCGCTGGAGCAATATCGCATTTGCAAGGAAGTGCTCGACAGCTGCCGCCGCAACGAGTCCATCTCCAAGCTGGTCAAGGGCTTTATGATCGAGTCTTACCTGGAGGACGGCAACCAGCCGGTCGACGGCGGCGTCTTTGGTAAATCGATCACCGACCCGTGCCTGGGCTGGGAAAAGACCGACTACCTCATCCACGAGATTGCGGAACGTATTTAATTACGCGGTTTTACCAAACCGCGTAACGGCTCGACGCTGCAAACCCGCCAGAGCGGCAATCTGCCTTTCAGCTTCGGCGGCATGACCAGAAGGTCAATGCCGCCTCGCTTCAAGGCACCTTGCTCGCTCTGGCGGGTTTTCGCTGACGTTTTTCTACCTGCGTCGTTGCCAGAGCTGGCACTTGGAGACGCTCCTTTTGGGTAATCGTTGGGGACGTTCTTGTTTGACTAGTCGTTTAAGAACGTCCCCAACGACTACCCCTCGCGTATCGTATGCGCGCCGGGCTTCGGGGGCCAGGCGCACTCTGTTAAACATGCCCTCGGGTCGCACGTTTCCCCTCGAATCGATCATACAAGCCCCCAATCTGTTCGGTTTCCCCAGATTGTGAGCCCGCACACCCAAGCCGCACCGCCCGCCGTTCAGCTGAAACCACCTGCCAAAAAGGGACAGGTTTATTTTGGCAAGTTTTATCTGGGCAAACGTCCAAACCGACGTAAGGGAGTTGCCTTCCCTCGTGGCGGTCTTCTAGCAGAAAAACCAAGTGAGTAGGCTTTTTGCAGAAGGCCGAGCACGCCCTAAAACGCCACAGCTCTGACCTGCAGTTTTATAGATCATTTGTCGCGATGTGCTCGGCAGGTTCAAAAAAGTCTACTCACTTGTATCTGAGACGCACCAGATTGGCAAAAACCGCCGCGAAAGGGCCCCTGGTCCCTTCGCGGCGGTCATACGCCTCTATTTTTGCGACGGTTTTGCCCGCTTGTTATTCGCTGTAGCGGGTGGCGATGGCAGCTTGTACCATGCCGGCGCTCATGAGGTAGGTCACCAGGAAGTAGCCGCCGTAGGCTGCCAGGAAGATTGCACAGGTGAGGCCCACGGTGCCACCGATGCTCATATTTCCGAATATGCTCACCAGCTCGATGATCACCTTAAGTGCCACAAAGGAGTGCGCCAGGCCCACTGCCAGCGGGAACAGGAAGAATACCGCTTGCTGTGCCATCACCGAATGGCGAATCTGGCGGTCGTCGCAGCCGATCTGTGCCAGCACACGATAGCTGCGGCTGCCGTCGGCCACATTGGAGAGCTGCTGGATCGACAGTATCGCCGCGCATGCAACGACCAATACAAAGCCGATGTAGATGGCTAGGTAGCTAATAAGACCGTTCATTTGCGCTGCCTGCGTGTACATCTCGGAGCGTGTGATGAAGGTTCCCCACGACCCCGGCTCCTTGCCGTCAACGAGCAGATTGTCGAGCACAGTGTATTTAATGCTCTCGTCTGCCTCGGTCGTATCCATCCCCTGTTTGTAGTTAACGAGCAGGCTACTGGAATACGGCTGCAGATTAAGTTGGGACAACAGCTCGTCGGCAACGACGACGGTACCCGGATTACTGCCCATCACCGAGTTGGCGATGGCCGCCGTATCTTCGTCCGACTTATCGGTTGCGGGCTTGAGCGTATGCCCACCCAAGGTAAGGGCATGGCCGCCAGCCATATACTTGGTGTACAGGTCGACCAGCTCGCCGCCCATATCACACGTGAGCAGATACTGGTCGTGACCGATGTGCACCGGCTCCTTGCCCATCATCTGGCGCAGTTTGTTGTACTGACTTGCCGGCGTCACAGACAGGCCTGTCATGTCGGCATTGCTACCCCCGAACGCCTTGGGAAGCTTTTCGCCCATGGTCTTGCACATCTCACTTGGGGTCACCGAAGGATCCGAGCCGCCAAGCGGGTAACTCAGATACGAATCGATCTGCGCATGCTCACCGGCAACATCGGCGATATTGACCTTCTTGCCGGTCTCGTCGTTGTTGTCCGCCGACTTGCCCTTAATACCGTCTGCAACGTTATCGTGATCGATACGATCGCCGTGCCATGCGGAGTACAAATCGACCGTACTATCGGCCAGCACCATTCGATCGGCCTCAGACGGATTGAAAGACTCTTTGTAGAAGTCGAGCGTATCGGGCGTGTAATAGACATACGTCTGCGACATGTCGGCCGGATTATAGCGCTCCAGATTCTCGTTCATCACATTGGCAATCGACATACCGCACGTCACCGAGGTGATGGCCAAAAACAGGAGCATCGCGATGACGCCCATCGAAAAGCACACCGTGTTGACCTTGGCCGCAAGCTGGCGCACGGTAAACATGTTGAGGCCGCGCCAATACACGCTGCGCAGGCTCTGCAGCAGCTTAATGAGCATGCCCGAGAGTCCCCAGAACAGGGCAAAGGTGCCCACGGTAACCATAGCGGTCGTAATACCAAACTGGGTCATGGCCTCTTGCAGCTTGCTGTCCGTCGCGGTTAGCGGGAACCCATCACGTAGCAGACGGTAATAGGCCACGCCCACAAGCACCACGCCCACGGCAAAGATGGCAATCGCGATCCAGGGGTTGCGTGTCTTGATGCTCTCGTTGCGACGCTCGGCACCCATAAGCTCGATGAGTTTGGTACGACGCACGGCGCGAAGGTTCAGCAGTAGCGTGAGCGCAAACATTACGAGCATGCAGGCAAGGGTCAGATTGAACGCATGCACCGAGAAAAAGAAGTGGAAATTGGCGATCTGTGTCTTAAAGAGCGAGGCCGTAAAGAACGTCATGAGCTGGGAGAGTCCCATACCCAGCACAATGCCGGCGACAAAGGCCACGACCGAGACGATCACGGTCTCGAGCGCCATGATCGTGGCGACGCGCCCGCGCCCCATGCCGAGCACCTGGTACAGGCCAAACTCCTTCTTGCGGCGTTTCATGATGAAGTTATTGGCATACACCATCAAAAAGGCCATGACACCGGCCAAAAAGTACGTCAGGTCGCCGAGCATGCTGCCCATTACCTGCGCCAAGCCCTTTTCATCGATTCCGGCGATGTCGACCTGCATCGAGATGGTGTTAAAGGCATAGAAGACCGTGACGCCCAGGGTGAGCGTCAAAAGGTAGACGAGGTAGTCGCGGCCGGCGCGGCGGACGTTGCCCCAAGCGAGTTTACAGAGCATCGGAGCCCTCACCGCCCATCATGGCAACGACCTCCATAATGCGGTCGAAGAACTCTCGGCGGTCGGTGTCGCCGCGGCGCAGCTCGGTGAAGATCTTGCCGTCGCGAATAAACAGCACTCGACTCGTGTAGCTGGCAGCAAAGCTGTCGTGCGTGACCATGAGCACGGTGGCGCGTAGGCGGCGGTTAAGGGCCTCCAGGCTCTCGAGCAGCAGACGGGCGCTCTTGGAATCGAGGGCGCCGGTGGGCTCGTCGGCCATGATCATGGTGGGGTCGGTGACGAGCGCGCGAGCCGCGGCAACGCGCTGCTGCTGACCGCCGGACATCTGGTAGGGATACTTGTCGAGCACCTGACTGATGGAGAGGCGCGCGGCCACGTCCTGCACGCGGGTCGAGATCTCTGCCGAGTTTGTGCGGGCGATGGTGAGCGGCAGGGCGATGTTCTCGCGCGCCGTGAGCGTATCGAGCAGGTTGGAATCCTGGAAGATAAAGCCGAGCTCCTCGCGGCGGAACTGCGAAAGCTTAGCCTGCTTCATGCGTGTTACGTCCTGCCCGTTGATGCGGATGGTGCCGCTCGTGGCGCTATCGATGGTCGAGACGCAGTTGAGCAACGTCGACTTGCCCGAGCCCGAGGCGCCCATGATGCCAACGAATTCGGCGCGGTTGACGGTAAAGCTGACGTCGTTGAGCGCGCGGGTCACGTTGCCCAGCGCTCCATATACCTTTTCGAGATGCGCGACCTCCAGTACCGGGGTCGCCATGTGCGTGGTTTGCATACCGAGTCCTTTCTTGCAATTAGTCTACGGCATCTATAGTCGCAAGAAGCCGAGTCGGCTACCATCGATATGGCTTACGCTTGCCTTACCGTTGTGTAAGGTACGGGTAGCTAGCCCGTCACGTGTTGATGTTGAGAGAGGACTCCTGTTGAAGACTGTTCATGTTGCCGCTGGGATCATTCGCAAGGAAGGATCTGACGAGCTGCTTGCCGTGCAGCGCGGCTATGGCGACATGCAGGGACTTTGGGAGTTCCCAGGTGGCAAGCTCATGCGCGGCGAGACGCCCGAGGACGCCGTGCGCCGCGAGCTCATGGAAGAGCTGCAGGTGAAGGTCAACAACCTGCGCGATTTCTACACCGTTGAGTATGACTACCCCGATTTTCATCTCTCCATGGAGTGCTACTACTGCTCGCTGGCTAAAGAGTCCGACGAGCCCCAGAAGCACGACCGCCAGCTCGATATCCGCTGGATTCCGCGCACTTCGCTTGCCACGGTGGAATGGATGCCCGCCGATAAGGGGCTTATCGATGCTCTGATTGAGTTGAAGGAAGATCGGCTTGAGGCCAACGGCACTGCCAACGACGCCGAGGCCACCACGACCGACGAGCCCGCCACCAAACCCAAGCGCGCACCGAAGCGCCGCAGCAAAAAGCGTCCCAAGCCTGGCCTGCTGGACGGCATCGACACCTCGGACCTTTCCGCCGACGAACGTGAACTCGTGCGCCGTCGCGCCGCTATAAAAAAGTCCATGAAGGGCAACAAGCGTGCGAACACCAAGCCCGAGCTGCTCGTTCGCCAGCGCCTGCGCGCCGCGGGCCTTACGGGCTATCGCTTGGAATGGAAGGTTCCCGGCAAACCCGACATCGCCTTTCCCGGGCGCAAGATCGCCATCTTCGTCAACGGCTGTTTTTGGCACCGCTGTCCCAAATGCAACCCTAGCAAGCCCAAGCGCAACGTTGAGTTTTGGGAGGCAAAGTTTCGCCGCAACGTCGAGCGCGACCGCGCTGCCGTGGCAGCACTCACTCAAATGGGCTGGACGCCCATAACCATCTGGGAATGCGAGCTCAAAAAAGACCGCATCGACGCCACGATGAAAAAGGTCATCGAGCAGGTGCGCGCCGCAGAGCCGCAGCGCTAGGAACGAGCCATCCACACGCCCCACACAGGCGAGCCACATCCGCGCCACAAACCTTAGAAAGCCCTTAAGCCCAAAACCTTTCAAAAGTGTTATTCGATACCTCTGACCTGCAGTTTCATCGTAACACCAAACCAGGTTAAGCCTTTCTTTAGCGCTTCTTTGCAGCAGCCGCGGCATAATACTGCCAACGCACGGGACCTAGCAGCACACCCCGTGCGCAACCTTTTGGTGGACATCGAGGAGGCCGCATAAGCATGCATTCTTCCAACGACGCAGCACAGCAGCCATCCCTTAATCATGCAAACCTTTTCTCCTTCCCCCCGACACAGAGAAACGGCCTCCTCGACTCCCCCACCACAGAAGCAAAACGCTCTGCAGACCAACACCTCAACCTGCAGACATCCTTCGAAAAACTCCAAGCCTCACTAGACAAGGCGTTCCCCGAACAGGCAAGAGCAATCTAAGCCCATCGCGCTTTATACTGATGCCATGCGAAACATGGATCACATAGAATTGCACCGCGGAGGACGCGAGGAAGCGTTTCCCGAGACCGCCGAAGACTGGCCCTATATTGCCGAACGCGCAGAATTCGCTCGCTATCCGGGCAATTCCGTCCCCTGGCACTGGCATTCCGAGGTTGAGCTTTTCTACATGGAGCAGGGAGCGATTGACTATCGAACGCGCGCGGCTCATGAGCACGTACGCTTTGAGGAAGGGTCCGCCGGCTTTATCAACGGCGGCGTTTTGCACAGCACGCTGCAATCACCCAATTCGGCACCAGCCATTCAAATGTTGCATATCTTTCAGCCGTCGATGCTCGGCGATCCCGCGGGACGCCTTCAAAAGCGCTATATCAATCCTTTGCTGCAATGTCGAGGCGTCGATGTGCTCAAATGGTCGCCCACCAACCCCGACGATATGCCCTTTATCGATTTGCTAAAGAGTTCCTTTAACCACGACCTTCAACGGCCGCAGAACGAGATGGCGCTTCGGAATAGCTTGTCAGAGCTCTGGATTCAGATTTACGCCAAGGCCGAACCGCTCTTTTCCTCCGACAACGCCTCTTGGATGACCAACCGCGACGTACAGTTCAAGGCAATCCTGGACTATATCCGCGCAAACTATGCAGCCGCTATAGATGTGCCCCAGATGGCATCTGCAGCCGGCGTAAGCGAAAGAGAGTGTTACCGCATTATCGAAGCTTGCGCAGGAACGACCCCGGCGGCATATCTGCGCGCATACCGCGTAAACCGTGCTTGCGAACTTTTGGCACACACCACGCGAACGGTCCAGACAGTCGCGCGCCAATGCGGCTTTGCGACAGCAAGCCATCTTGGCCAGGTATTTAAAGAACAAATGGGATGCACTCCTTCGAGCTATCGAGCAGCGAGGCAGAATCTCGATAGCACCAGGCAGAAATCCCGCTAGCCTTTCTTCTGTCACCGCATCAAACTTGCAGGCAAACAACAGAGAGGAGCAATCATATGAAGCACTTTGACCATATCGTATTTGACGTTGATGGGACATTGGCAGATACAGAAGAAAGCGTTCTATCATCGCTTGTCCAGATTGTCCAAGAAGAGACCGGCAAAACGCTCCCCCGACACGAGCTTGAATTTGCCCTCGGCATACCCGGCAAGGATGCCCTTGAGAAACTTGGAATCTACTCGCAGGCAACGTTGAATCGCTGGTGCCAAGTTGCTGCCAGCTTTAAAAGCACCATCAGCGTGTTTCCAGGCTTGCTTGAAGTCATCGCAACACTCGCCAACAACGGCTGCAAACTTGGCATCGTCTCCTCACGTGCGCGCGACGAATACACAGACGAAATTGCACCCCTTGGCTTCGATAAGTTTTTTGAACACATCATCCTTGTCGAAGACACAACCGAGCACAAGCCTTCGCCCGCACCCATGCTCGAATATCTCCGACGTACGGGCGCGAATCCTGGCAACGTCGTCTACGTGGGCGACACCGTCTACGACGAACAATGCGCAACTTCGGCAGGGGTCAGTTTTGCCAGAGCGGCATGGGGATCACACCAAGACATCCCAAACGCCACCTACAACCTCAAAACCCCCAACGACCTGTTAACCCTAACAACCAAGTAACCCTCCCATCCCAAATTCGCAGTCCTAACGCCACAAGGGCGACGACCTCGAGAAGGTCAACTTGGGAGGGACGAGGGCTTAGTTCCCCAATCTTTCCGCAGGGGGCAAAAAGCCTCGCCGCACAAAGTGCGCAGCGAGGCTTTTTGCATGCCCGAGGACGATTGGGGAACTAAGCCCTCGTCCCTCCCCGGGATATGTAGCGAGTCGGAGTACCCTTGCTGTTACTCTGCTTTGCCCACAGAGTTGAGGTTGGTCATGCGGATCTTAACCAGCTCGGTGATTTCACGCATACCCTCCTTGGCCGGCTTCTTGGGATCGAAGCAGGCAGGGTTCTCGGCCATGTACGCCATGAAGCCCTTGGTGAAGGCCTGACGCAGCTCAGTAGCGTAGTTGACCTTGCAGATACCGTTCTTGACTGCCTCGGCGACCTGCTCATCAGGCACACCGGAAGTGCCGTGCAGAACCAGCGGCACGTCGACAGCGTCGCGGATAGCCTTGACGACGGACTGCTCAATATGCGGCGTAGCGGTGTAGACACCGTGGCTGGTGCCGACGCCAATAGCGAGGGAGGTGCAGCCGGTGCGCTCGACGAACTCCTTGGCCTCATCAGGATCGGTGTAGGGATTCTCACCCTCAACTGCAGGACCGTCGTCCTCCTTGCCGCCGACCTTGCCGAGCTCAGCCTCAACAGGCACGCCCATGGCGCGACCAGCATCGGCAACGGACTTGGTCAGGGCGATGTTGTCCTCAAAAGACTCGTGAGAGCCGTCGATCATGACGGAAGTGTAGCCGGTGCGGAGAGCCTGCATGCAGCGTTCGTAGCCATCGCCGTGATCGAGGTGCAGGGCAACGGGAACCGTAGCGCGCTCGGCAGCAGCCTTGACCATGCCGTAGAAGTAATCGAGACCAGCGGACTTGATGGTGCCCGGGGTGGTCTGCATGATGACGGGGGACTTGGTCTCCTCGGCAGCGGCCAGAACGGCCATAACAAACTCGAGGTTCTCGACGTTGAACGCGCCGACGGCGTAGTGGCCGGCCTGAGCGTCCTTGAGCATCTTTTCGGTGGTAACAAGTGCCATGAGCGTTTGCTCCTCTCCCTCGCCCGCATCTGGACATCGGGCGTAGTTGTTCACAAGGCGTTTTACCTTGCGTTTTGCTGCGCTCATTGTATGAAATTCAGCGGCTTTACACGTGCGAGATATTGAGCCCATGCAGGTCAATACCGTCGTTTTTGAAAAGTAAACGGAAGGAATTTGAGCCGAGCGGACATGTTCGATATTGAATTTTGGGCGTTCAACGTCTTTCTTTTATAGAAAAGATAAGTAATCGAAAGGTATTTTCTTACTCAAAAAGAAAATGAACGAAAATAGAGTCAACACAATTCCTGCAAATTTAGCCGAGAATGGAGCAAGCATGGCCCAAGCCACCAACCGTGCCTTTGCCGACGAACGCCGTACCGCCATTATGGAAATGCTCGATCATAATGCCTCGGTGCAGGTAGCAGAAATCGCCCAGACCTTTGGCGTGTCCTCCGTCACCGCCCGCGCCGACCTGGACGCGCTCGCCGAAGCAGGCAAGCTGCGCCGCACGCACGGCGGTGCCGTATCACTCCACAAACGTCTGACCGTCTCCACGCAGGATCGCCGCATCAATGTCAACGTCGCCGCCAAGCAGGCCATCGCGCAAAGCGCCATCGAGCTCGTCAATGACGGCGACACGCTGCTCGTCGACTCGGGCACCACGGCGCTCGAGTTCGTCCGGCTCCTCGATCAGCGCGACGGTATCACCGTCATCACGGCCGACATTACCATTGCCGATTACATCGACGAGAGCATGCCCTCAGTCGATGTCGTCATGCTGGGCGGGGCGCTG
Organism: Collinsella aerofaciens; assembly: GCA_048503295.1. Taxonomy (GTDB): domain Bacteria; phylum Actinomycetota; class Coriobacteriia; order Coriobacteriales; family Coriobacteriaceae; genus Collinsella; species Collinsella aerofaciens_CI. The sequence goes on from DBFRVO010000041.1 coordinate 20,909, forward strand.
CGCAAAGGCCATCGTTATTTGTACGGACCGCTCACTATGCAGGCGCTCCAAATGGTCCATGCCGATCTGGCCGTCATGTGCCCCGGCGCCTTTGTCCCCAGCTGCGGCTTTACGACCGACTTTCCCCAGATGGCCGAGACCAAAACGGCTATGATCACCGCGGCCCATCAAAGCGTCGCCCTCATGGACGCCAGCAAGGTTAACGGACGCGGCATGTACCGCTTTGCCGAGCTTGCCGATGTCGACTCCATCGTGATGGACCGTGACCCCGACCATGCCGTCGCCACCTCGATCGCCGAGGCCACTGACAGCTCACGTCCAGCCCTCGTCATCGCCGGCGCTTAAACAAAAACCACCACAAAGGCCTCCTTTGTGGTGGTTGAGCATCAGAAGTGAATGTGTCGCTACTTGGACAGCTCGTCGGCGAGAACCTCGATCTGAGCGCGCGAGGCGTCGTTGAGCGAGCCCAGCACGGTCACCTTGTTCTGCGCCAGGGTGATGTCCTTCATGCCCTCGAGCTCCTTGGTCATAACCTTGGCAGCTGCGGGCGCCCAGGAACCGGACTCGACAAGCGCCACGGTGCGGTTCTGGTAGGCATGCTCGGCGAGCGTGTGGATAAAGGTGCTCATGCACGGGAAGATCTCGCCCTGATAGGTAATGGAGGCGAGCACCAGACGGTCGTAGCGGAACGCATCCTCAACGGCCTCGGCCATGTCGTCGCGAGCCAGATCAAAGACGGAGACCTTCTGGCCGCGAGCCTCGAGCGCAGATGCGAGCTCCTCGACGGCAGCCTTCAGATGGCCATACACGCTCGCATAGGCGATCGTGATGCCCTCGTCCTCGGGCTGATAGCTCGACCAGGTGTTATAGGTGTCGAGGTAGTAGCCCAGGTTCTCGGTCAGCACGGGGCCGTGGAGCGGGCAGATGATCTGGATGTCCAGGTCGGCGGCCTTCTTGAGGACGGCCTGCACAAACTTGCCGAACTTACCGACGATGCCAAAGTAGTAGCGGCGAGCCTCGCAAGCCCAGCCCTCGGGATCCTCGATGTCGTTGGCGCCAAACTTGCCAAAGCCGTCGGCGCTAAAGAGCACCTTGTCGGTGGACTCGTAGGAGAAGATCACCTCGGGCCAGTGAACGTTGGGGGCGCCGATAAAGGTCAGGCTGTGGCCACCCAGGTCGAGCACGTCGCCCTCTTTGACGACCACCTTGCGCTCGGGGTAGTCGGTGCCAAAGTAGTTGACCATCATGCGGAAGGCGCCCATGCTGGCCACAATCTGTGCCTGGGGATAGCGCTCCATAAAGGCGGCGATGCCGGCGGAGTGATCGGGCTCCATGTGATGGACGATCAGGTAGTCGGGCGTACGGCCATCGAGCACGGCCTCGAGGTTGCCGAGCCACTCGTCAACAAAACCGCCGTCGACCGAATCGGCGACAGCGATCTTTTCGCCCAAGATAACGTAGCTGTTGTATGCCATACCGTTCTCGGACACATCGTACTGGCCCTCGAACAGGTCAATGTCGTGATCGTCGACACCGATGTAGCGGATATCCTTGGTGATCTCCATCAGGCAAAGCCTCCTAGATAGACAAAAGAACCCGTCTATCATAACACTCGGCAGCATCCCAACTGTTATCTGCCGTCATCCTTACCGATTGTTTTTGAGGCAGAATATACCGCCGTTTACCTGCACAAACTATGCTCGCGGTATCGCCGTGCTATGTCGAATGATGAGCCGACCGGGAATACGAATGGCAACAGTTTTGCCCGCCGTACCCGCCTCGGGAACCGCATGCTCGAATACCTCGCGTCCGCGCTGATGTAGATCGAATCGCACGGTCGTGAGCTCATTATGCGCGACAAAGTCGTCGAGCGAGTCATCGACGCCCACCACGCTTACGTCCTCGGGCACGCGCAAGCCGCTATCGCGCAGCGCTGCAATTGCGCCATTTGCCATCTGATCGTTTGCCGCGTAAATCGCCGTCATGGTGCGGTCGTGTTCGGCCAGATACCTACCGGCCTCGTAACCGCTGTTGGCAGACCAGTCGCCCTCGAGCGGCTCTGCCGGCTCAATGTGTTTACGCTCGAGTGCATCCTGCCAACCGGCACGACGAAATTGTTCGTCAACCGAGAACGACGGGCCGCCAATATAGCGAATTTGCTCGTGCCCCAGCTCAAACAGGTGATCCATAAGCAATAGCGAGCAGCCGTAATGGTCGGAATCGACCGTGGTCACCCGCGGATGCGCGTACATGGTAACGATGACCGTACCAATGCCCGGCAGTGGATCAAACGTCTCAAAATCAGGCGCCATGCGACTCATGCCGATAATGATGCCGTCCACGGGCAATGCGGCCATACGACGCGTGGCCTCGGCAAGCGAAAACTCCTCGGTCTTGGACATCTCGACCAGCGTGATGGCGCAATTATGCTCGCGAGCAGCGCTGGCGATGCCGTCGATCATTGAGAGGTTGCCGAACTTGGTGACATCGTTGACGCACAGGCCGACCGAATGGTAACGGCCGTCGCGCAGCGAGCGACCGGCATAACTCGGACGAAAGCCGAGCTCTTGCATGGCGGCCTGCACGCGCTGGCGCGTCTGCTCGTTCACGTTGGGCAAGCCGTTGGCGACGCGCGAAACCGTCTGCTGCGAAACGCCAGCAGCGCGGGCGACGTCGGCCATGGAGACCGGACGCGTGCCTGTATCGTTGGACGGGCGCCTTGCCACAAAATCACCTTCGCTCTTGCGAGATCTGAATAGCGTGAATGTCGGCCCGGGCAGAAACACGTCCCGCGCCGAGGCCCGCTATCGTCGGACGCATGTTAACGTACTCTACTTTTTCTATCTGCATCTCTTCTGCTTTATAAGTCCATACGGCACTACCGTTCACGGCCGAATATCGACCGATTACCAGATTCTCAAAAAGTGACAAGCGATGTGTTATGAGTACGTTAACATAGCCCGTAACGTGCGGTGTCGAGAACACTTGGTTCATGCCGCTTCAAGTTGTTAACGTACTCATAACGACGCAAAACTCATCCGTGCGCGCCAAGGAAAGGACTCCCATGACCACCCCCGACGAAAAGACACTCGCCACGCTCACCAAGCTGTTTGAGGAGGAGTTTGGCCCCATCGGCGACCGCCAGGTGCTCTACGTGCACGCGCCCGGCCGTTCCGAAATCAGTGGCAACCACACCGACCACGAGGGTGGCCACGTTATCGCCGGCTCGCTCGATGTCGCCGTCGACGGCATTGCCGTGGCGACCGACACCAACAAGGTCCGCGTTGCCGATGAGGGCTACCCCACCTTTGAGATCACGCTCGACACGCTGGATATTCAAGCGTCCGAGAAGGGCACGTCCGCAAGTCTCGTCCGCGGCATGGCCCACGAAATCGCTGCTCTGGGCGTTGAGCCCCACGGCTTCGACTTCGCCTTCACCTGCTCCGTCCCCTCGGGCGGCGGCCTTTCCAGCTCTGCCGCCGTCGAGGCCGCGTACGGTCGTGCCATGGAAACCCTCTGGGGCGCACCCGCCATCGAGCACGTCGTGCTCGCCCAGATGAGCCAGCGCACCGAGAACAACTATTACGGCAAGCCCTGCGGTCTGATGGACCAGGCCGCCGTGTGCCTGGGCGGCCTTGCCTACATGGACTTTGAGGACCAGGCTCAGCCTAAAACCCAGAAGCTCGAGCTCAACTTTGAGGATCACGGCTATGCGCTCGTGCTCGTTAAGGTCGGTGCCGATCACGTGGCCGCTACCGACGACTACGCCGCCGTTCCGCGCGAGATGCAGGACGTCGCCGCCGAGTTTGGCAAGGCACGCCTGTGCGAGGTCGACGCTGCCGACTTTGACGCCAAACTCCCCGAGCTGCGCGCCAAGCTGGGCGACCGCGCCTGCCTGCGCGCCGTTCACTACTGGTACGAGAACGGCTTGGTCGACAAGCGCTGGGCGGCCCTGAACGCCGGCGACATCGACCAGTTCCTGGTCCTGACGCGCGAGTCCGGCGCCAGCTCTGCCATGTACCTGCAGAATGTCGTTGCCAAGCTGGGCTCCGAGCAGCCTTCCATGTATGCCCTGGCGCTGGCCGAGCACGTGCTCGACGGCCGCGGCGCCGTCCGTATCCACGGTGGCGGCTTTGGTGGCACCATCCAGGCCTTCGTGCCGCTCGACCTGGTCGACACCTTCATTACCAAGATGAACGGCTGGCTGGGCGAGGGCTCTGCCCGTCACTACGCCATCTCTGACAAGGGGGCTTACGCGGCATGGCTGTAATGACTGATGTGCGCGAGGCCGCGCAGGGCCTCATCGAATATGCCATCCACCGATCGATGATCGGACAGGACGACCGCATCTGGGCATACAACACTATTTTGGAGTGCATCGGCGCCACGAGCCCGGCACTCGACATGACCTGGGCACTCCAGGTCGAGAAACTCTCGCTCGTTCACCCCGATACCCTGCCCGACTTTGACCTGGAGGGCACGCTTGCCGCGCTTTCCGAGGATGCCGTTGCCAACGGCGCCGCCGAGGACACGGCGTCGGGCCGCGACCGCATCGCCATGCGCATTATGGGTGTGCTCATGCCGAGACCTTCGGTTGTAAACGAGGAGTTCAACGGCCGTATGGGCGTCAACGAGCCCCGCGCCGCAACCGACTGGTTCTACGGCCTGTGCTGCGACGCCGGCTACGTGCGCCGCGCCGCCATCGCGCGCAACATCAAATGGAGTACCCCCACCAACTGGGGCGACCTCGAGATCACCATCAACCTGTCGAAGCCTGAGAAGGACCCGCGCGATATTGCCGCGGCCGGTGCCGCCAAAAACACGGGCGAGAAGTACCCCGCCTGTCAGCTGTGCATCGAAAACGAGGGCTATCCCGGACGCTCCGCTGCAGCCGACGGCGGCGCTCACCCCGCCCGCCAGAATCTGCGCGTTATCCCCATTGAGCTCGACGGCGAGCGCTGGGGCTTCCAATACAGCCCGTATGCGTATTTTAACGAGCACTGCATTGCCATGAGCTCCGAGCATCGCCCGATGCACGTCGACCGCAAGGGGCTGACCTGCCTGCTCGACTTTGTCGACCTGTTCCCGCACTACTTTATTGGCTCCAACGCCGACCTGGCCATCGTGGGCGGCTCGATTCTGTCGCACGACCACTTCCAGGGCGGCGCGCACGAGTTCCCCATGATGCATGCCACCGAGGTCTCGCAGTTTAGCGTGCCCGGCTTTGACCAAGTCAGCGGTACCGTGTTGCAGTGGCCGCTTTCGGTGCTGCGACTGCGCTCGCACGACCGCGCCCAGCTGCTCGACGCCGCCGAGAAGATCATCCTCGCTTGGCGCGAGTGGACCGATGAGTCGGTGGGCGTCATCGCGCGCACAGCCGACGGCGTAGCGCACAACACCGTGACGCCCGTCATCCGCCGCGTCGACTCCCGCGGCAACGCCGGCGGCGAGATCTACGAGGCCTACCTGGCGCTTCGCTGCAATATCACGACCGACGAGCATCCGCTGGGCGTATTCCACCCGCATGCCGAGTACCACCACATTAAAAAGGAGAACATCGGCCTGATCGAGGTCATGGGCCTGGCAATTCTGCCGCCGCGCCTGGTTCCCGAGCTTGGCGCTGTCCGTGAGCATCTGCTGGCAGCTAAGGCCGATGCCAGCTACGACCTTGCCGGTGCGCTCGAAGGCGATGATCTTTGCCGCAGCCATGCCGCGTGGGCCGAGGATGTCTATGCCCGCCGCGCCGACGAGCTTACGGCCGATAATGCCATCGATATCCTACACGAAGAGGTCGGCGTGGTGTTTGGCCACGTGCTCGACAACGCCGGCGTCTTTAAATGGGACGAAGCCGGCCGCGCCGCCCAGCAGCGCTTTATCGACTCACTGTAGAGCACAGACCCGGACGCTCAACGGCAGCCCCCACGACATAGCCACCCACACGACAACGGCGCCCGCCGGCAACATCGCCGACGGGCGCCGTTTTCTGATGCAAGGGTAACTAATTTTGCACCAAAACAAGGAGTGTTCCAAACTGCCGGCAGAGAAGGAACGCCCCCAGGTGCCGACCTAAACCCCCACATTATTCGATGGAAAAACGTGGTTGCCTCCCACATTATTCGATGAAAAAACGTGGTTTACTCCCACATTTTTCGATGGAAAGACCAAGACGGTCTTATACTAAACATAATCGTTAGGAGGCAGTATGCAGCGACAGCTAATGGACGAACTCATCGCTTGGAAATCTAGGGCGAACCGCAAGCCCCTCCTGCTTAAGGGGGCCCGCCAGACGGGAAAAACCTGGCTTCTCAACGAATTCGCAGGCCAGCAGTATCAAAACATCATCCGTTTTGACTTTATGCTCGAACCGGGCGTACGTTCGCTGTTCGACGGAAGCCTTGACCCCAAACGCATCATCTCCCAGATAGAGCTCCTGCGCGGCCAGACCATAACGCCGACAGACACACTCATCATCTTCGACGAAATCCAAGAGGCACCGCGTGGCATCACCTCGCTCAAATACTTCAACGAGCTGGCGCCGGAATACCATATCGTGGCAGCCGGCTCCTATATGGGGCTCGCGCTCCGACGCGAAAACGAGTCGTTCCCCGTCGGCAAGATTGACCAGCTTACCATGCGCCCCATGGGGTTTGTCGAGTTCGTTCGTGCCGTCGATGGCGATCCGCTCGCAGATGCCATCCTTGCCGCAGACATGGACCTGTTGGCAAACGTTTCCGAAAAGCTCGAGCGCCTGCTCAAGGAATACCTCGTTGTCGGTGGCATGCCAGAAGTTGTCTCCGCTTTCGCCGCCTCCCACGATTTCATCGAGGCCCGCAGGCTTCAGCAGCAAATCATCGAAGCTTATGAATCCGATTTTGGCAAGCATGCGCCAGCCCGCATCGTCGAGCGCATGAGGCTGGTTTGGAAATCCCTTCCCGGCCAGCTCGCAAAGGAAAACAAGAAGTTCGTCTACGGCGCGCTTCGTCCCGGGGCGCGCGCACGCGATTTTGAGGAAAGCCTCCAGTGGCTCATGGACTATGGAATCGTTCATAAGGTACCACGTGTTTCCGCCCTAAGAGCACCGCTCACAAGCTACGAGGATCTCTCGGGCTTCAAGCTGTTCTGCATCGACACCGGCATCCTCGGAGCACTCTCCGGCCTCTCGCCAGCCATTGTTCTGAACGGGCCCGCTGTTTTTACGGAGTTCAAAGGCTCGCTGACCGAGCAATACGTCGCACAGGAGCTTTTGCTCCAAGGCAAAACTCCCGCGTATTGGTCATCCTCCTCCGGCAATGCAGAGACTGACTTTGCCATCGACCATGCGGGGACCGTGCTTCCGCTCGAGGTCAAGGCGGCAGAGAACCTCAAAGCAAAGAGCCTGAGGATTGCCTGCGAGAAGTTCAAGCTCGAGCGCTGCGTGAGAACATCGTTAGCGGCATATAGAGACGAGGGCACGCTCGTCAACATTCCGCTCTGGGAGATTGGGCAAATCGACAAGCTGGCATAGGCGCTGTGGAGGGGGTGTCCCGTAAGGAGTGTCCCAAACTGCCAGCAGAAAAGGAACGTCCCTATCTGCCGCATTCCCGAAGCAAGGCAACGCCGATGTCTTGGAAACGACAGCGAGCGGGCCGCATTTGAGACAAGGTGACGTGAAACGAAAGGGCGCTGACCTTCTGGTCGCGCCCTTGAAGTTGAACGTCAGATTATCCAAATGCGGCCCGCGCAGCGTCGGCAGGTTACGGCGTTTGATAAAACGCCGTAACTCGACGCCGTAACCCTAAAGCTCCGTTACTTCAACGCTGTTGTAGACCTCGTCCCAGCGATCCATGACCAGGTGGCCGGTCTTGGGATCCATGGCGTTGAGCTTGCCGCAGGTATTGGCGGTCTTGAGCACCATGACGTCGTCGGCACCAGCAGCAATCGCATGCGCAAAGCCGGCGATGGTCGAGTCGCCGGAACCCGTCGCGTTCACTGCCGCAATCGCGGGCGTCTTGGCGCGGAACGCACGACCCTCATGGAAGCCCACCGAACCGGCAGCGCCCATCGAAACGACAACCCAGGGAATACCGGCAAAGCGGCCATCGGCGGCAAGTGCCTCGCGCAGGGCATCGACATCATCGGTCGTAAAGGACGTACCCAGCAGGCCGTTAATCTCGGTCAGGTTGGGCTTTACGAGCTCGGGCTTAGCGTCGGACTCCAGCGCGGCCTCCAGCGATGCACCCGAGGTGTCGAGCAGCACCTTGGCGCCCGCCTCCTCGGCGATCTTGACGAGCTCGGCATAGTAGCCGGCATCGACGCCGCGCGGCAGCGAGCCCGAAAGCGTCACGACGTCCGCCTTCGCTGCAAGCTCGGCGAACTTGGCCGTAAAGGCCTCGAGCTCGGCCGGGGCGATCTGCGGGCCGCTCTCCAGCAGCTCGGTCTGATTGCCCTCGTGCAGAATATTCAGGCAAATGCGCGTCTCACCGGCGATGGGCACAAAGTCGTTCTTGACGCCGTCGGCATCCATGAGCTCGGCCATATAGGCACCCATGTGGCCGCCGAGCAGACCGGTCGCGAGCACGTCGTCGCCCAGCTGCAGCAGCACGCGGCTCACGTTGAGGCCCTTGCCGCCAGCGGTCTTTTCGGGCGTCACGCGGTTCACGTCGTCGATGATCAACTTGTCGAGCTGATAGCGCGTATCAATCGACGGGTTCATGGTAACGGTCAGAATCATGTTGAACTCCTGTTCCGGGGCACGGCACGCGCGGCCCCAAACATACGATAGCTCGTTAAAGGATCTCGATCTCAAAGCCGCGGGTAACGGTCTCCCCCGGCTTGGCCACCAGGCAGCCACGCTTGTGCTCCAGAATATCGTCCTCGTCGGAGCAGGTGGACAGACCACCCCACGGTTCCACGGCCACAAAGTCACCCTCGGGCTTGCTCCACACAATCAGGTACGGCATATCGGGGAACGTCAGGCGCACGCCCTTGTCCTCGGTTTTCTTGGTCAGCGTAACCACACGGCTCTCGAGCACGTCGAAGATGGTCTCCGCGAAGTCGAAGAGTTCGTGAGTAAGCGGCAGGTTCTGGCCGATCATGGGGTTCTTGCTGCGATGCTCAACATCAATCAGGCCCGTCGAGGGAACGGCAGTACAGAGCTCGGTGGCCTCACGCTGCTCAAAACGAAGCTCATAATCGTCATAGGACTCGCCCTCGTCGAGCGGGCACTTAAAGCCGGGGTGACCGCCCACAAAGAACGGCATGTCCTCGGTGCCCTCATTGGTCACCTCGTACGACACGGCAACCTTTTCCGAATCGATCGTGTAACGGGCAACGATCTTAAACGGATACGGGTACTGCTCGAGCAACTCGGCATGGTCGGCAGAGCTTAAGCTCAGCGCAACCATGTTGTCGCTCTGCTCCTCGAGCTTCCACTCCTGCTTGCGCGCAAAGCCGTGGCGGGCGAGCTTGACCTCGCGGCCGCCCATGGTCATTGCGCGACCGTCACGAAGACCGCCGCAGATCGGGAAACAAATGGGCGCCTGGCCCGACCAGACCGCCGGATCACCCTGCCACAGGTACTCACGGCCGTTGGCCGCAATAGAAGTGAACGACCCGCCCGCCGTGCTCAGTGCTACGCGGATAGAACCGTTATCAAGAACAAACTCCATAGGAGCCTTCCCTTTCTTACGACAGCCCGCCAAGTCAATAGGGCTGATAGAAAACCGGCCCGCGCCCCCTCACAGAAACGCGAGCCGTCAATTGAAAAGCTGCAAATCGCCAAGTACAGCCAAGAGCGAAGCACTCAAGCCAAGCAAGCAAACGTGTTATCGGAGCAGCTCGCCATACCAGAACACTTCGCAACAACAGGGGCGATCTCACAGGTCACTCAAACGTCAGCGAGCGGCGCTCAGGTGCCCCAGGTCGCCGCGAAAGAGGAGCGACGCGTACTTCATGTACGCGAGCGACGGTTTGAGCGGCGAGATGGGGTGCCTGGGCGGCGCGCAGCGTCGACCCGTTACGCGGTTTGGCAAAACCGCGTAACCTCCTTAGTCGTGATACTCGCCGCGGTCCCACTTCTCGAGGAACTCGTCAAAGAAGTGCGGGTCAGTCTGAGCCTCGGCGTCGGCCTTATTGCAGGCATCGATCTTGGCGATCAGGGCATCGTGCTCGGGGGTCTTCTCGTAGGGCTCCTCCAGGAAGGCAAGCATGATATCGGCCATCAGGAACTCGCCGGTGATCTTGCCGCCAAAACCCACGATGTTGGCGTTGAGCTCGCGACGGGCATAGAGGGCAGAGGTCATGTCGCGGACCAGGGCGCAACGGGCGCCGGGAACCTTGTTGACGGCGTTGGTGATGCCGATGCCGGTGCCGCACAGGGCCACGCCAAAGTCGGCCTTGCCGCTGGCAACAGCCTCGCCCACGGCCTTGCCATAGATGGGATAGTGCGTACGGGTGTGGCTGTAGGTGCCGCAGTCGAGCACCTTGTAGCCAGCCTGCTCCAGGCGGTCGGCCAGATAGATCTTCTCGTCCGTAACGATATGGTCGCAACCGATTGCGATGGTCTTCTTCATCAGAACGTCCTTTCGTCTGAATTCACAAGTTGAGGTAGAAGTTCGAGTTCTCGGTGGCTCTCGTTAGGCCATCTTGTTGAGCATGTCGACACGGATCTGGTGACGGCCGCCGGCGTACTGGGCACGCAGGAACTCGCGGGCGATCTTCTTGGCGACCTCGGCGCCTACAACGCCCGGGCCCATGGTGACCATGCGCGAGCCGTTGTGCTCGCGGGTCATGTAGGCAGAACGCTCGTCGGAAATGTTGGCGACGACCATACCCTTGATCTTGACGGCGGCCATATAGGAGCCGACGCCGTACTTATCGAATGCGAAGCCCTGGGAATCCTTGTGCTCCAGCAGGTCCTTGGCAACGGCGGTGGCGGAATCGACAAAGTCCGCGGCAGGGGTCTCGGAATAGTCGACGACCTCGTGACCGTCGGCGATGAGCATCTCCTTGATGGACTCCTTCATCGACATACCGTCGGCATCGGAAGCGATTACAACCCTCATGACATCCTCCTTGAGAGATACGCAGGTGCGTAGTTTCTGTTTGGAAGTGTTGAATCGCGTTCAGGTCCGGGCATCTGAATGTGCGGTTCTTCACTGTTCATGTTTATTTGAACACATTCGAACACCGACTGCAACAACTATTTGTTTATCTTTGTTCTTTTTTGAACAAAGACCGTTCACGGATGATTGCCGACCGTTTGGGATCGGGAAAAGCCTAGCCTGCCACGTATTCAACAAACAAAGAGGGCGGCCGAGAACGCATCTCGGCCGCCCTTCGGCGGTATGCCCTAGTATATACAGCTGTTTTAGCTACTCGAACTGCCTACCCTTTTTGGTGTGCTTGGACGGAGCGCTCAGAAAGCGGCCCGTTAAATTGTTCGCCGGGCCGGAAATATCGATCCCCAGCAGCGTGTGTCCCAGCCACAGAAACGCCGCGAGTACCAGCAATGGGATCACGCATGAGGTCACGATCATCACGATGACGCCTTCGATCAGATCGGTCACCTGCTGCACGATCTCGTCGGTCATCTGCTTGGCACCACTGGTTACCGACGTGACCAGGCTCGAGGCACCGTCAGCAAGCTGCTCAAGCACGTTCTTGGACTCTGTGGACTCGGTCTTTTTCTTGCTTGCTTTGGAGCTTCCGCTATCTGCCGCACCCGCAGCGTCGGCCGCCTTCTGCTCGGCCGCCTCGATGCTCACTCGATACGTTTCGTCGACCTTTTGCGACACCCATACACTTGCAGGCACCAACGCCATGCCGATCATGGCGACCACCAGCACGCGCGTCGCCACGCGGCGCAGGACGGAGCTCGTACTCCAGCGCCCGTGAATGCCGAGCGACGCCGCAAAGAGCACCAGCGCAAACGGGATCAAGATGCCCAAGCCAACCGACCACAAAATCGTGAGCAAATACTTCTCTAGATATAGCACGGCAAGCACGATACCAAGGTTGCCTGAAAGCTCCGCTAGCTGCTCGGCGACCGGCGTACCCGTATCACCCGGCAGCGCGGTAATACCCGCAGACAGCGCCACGCACGAGGTCGTGAGCGCCAGTACGTTACCTTTCTTTTGATCGATGACCTCGATGGTGGAGTCCCAAGTTTTGGTATCGGCGAAATGCGGACGAGCTACAAAGCCCGACAGCAGCGCCAGTACCACGAGCGCAACGATAAAGCCAATCTGCAGCTTTTTGTTTGCGCACACGACATCGGACAGGCTGGGCTGCAGCTCGGTTACCGTCGTGTGCTCGGTTATCTGGACAGGACGCCCATGAGCCATCTCGTGCGCGTCTCTTTTTTGTATTGACCCGTTATCCGGCATTTGGATACCTCCTCAGTCCGGCGTTTAATGCGAAAGGAAGTATACCCACCGAGCAAAAATCGAACGGGAGGACGAACGGAGCGCAACAAGACTGTCCCCAATGACTATCTCGGGATGAGTTGCGGTGGAATAGGGATTGTTTTGCGCCCGCCGGCTCCTATTCAGTCCCTATTTCACCGCAACTTGGAGGAGGACAGAAAAAGCCCTGCTGCGGATAGCGGCAGGGCTTTTGGAAGGGGACTTGGTTGTGAGGATTCGTTAGGCGAGCTTAGCCTCGAGCTCGGCGATACGCTTATAGGCATCGATGGTAAAGCGGGTCTGCTTCTCCAGGATCATAGTGGTCATGAGAGTGTCCTGAGCGTGAGCCATGATGAAGGTCATCTCCATCTCGCCGCCGCCGGCCTCCTGCGAAAGCAGCTTGGTCTGCGTGTCGTGGGCGCCGATGAGTGCATCGCTGGCATCCTTGTGCAGCTGCTCGGCCTTCTCAAAATCACCCTCGCGAGCAGCATCGAGCGCTGCAAGCAGATCGGTCTGGGCGTCACCTGCGTATGCGACAATCTCGAATCCAACCATCGAGATTTCTTCTTTGGTTGCCATATTGCGTTCCTTTCACATATGAACCAACGGAGAGCATCGCGTCCGGGCATACGCGCTGCGCTATGTATGACAGAAACAATAACATTCAAACAAAAAAGAACAATGCAAACCTTTATTTCGAGCCGTGAACGGTCTTTTTTCGCCCGTGAACGGTTTCCAAACCATTTCGAACAATATCAAACATGATTAGCGGAAACCCAAACAGGACCGCACCCTAACGCAAATCGCGCACCGTATCGCCCTCTACGAGCACGCCGGGGATCAGCATGTGCTCCACGCCAGATGCAACTCCCTCGGCACCGGCGATCTTGTCGACTGCCCACATGCCGACACGCTTGTTGTCAAAGCGCACGGTGGCCAGGCGACGATCAGGCACGATATCGCCCAGACTATCGTCAACACCCACTACGCTCACATCCTCGGGCACGCGCTTTCCGCGCGACTCGAGCCCACGAATGCAGCCGTAGGCCATGGCGTCGTTGGAGGCATAAATGGCAGTACAGGTCTGATCGTCCGCCAGAGCCTGGCCTGCGGCATACCCACTCTGCGCCGTCCAATCGCCACGGATGAGTCGCGGCGGCTCAATACCATGTGCGCGCAATGTCTCGCGCCAACCCTCCTCGCGCTGCATGCCCGAAAGCGAGCGCTCGGGACACGAGATAAAGTGCACGGTCTTGTGTCCCTGCCCCAGCAAGTACTCGACCACCTGGCGCGAGCAATCGAACTGGTCGTTATCGACCGTAGAACAGAGCGGGTGCTCCAACATCGTAACGAGCACCGTCTGCATGCCGGGCAGCGGCTCGAAGGTGCCAAAGTCCGCCGGCATGCGGTTCATGATCACAACCATGCCGTCTACCGGCAGCGCACTCATACGCGATGATGCACTCTCGAGGGTATAGGGATGTCCATCTACTTTAGTAAGGGTGATGGCATAGCCGTGCTTGTCGGCGGCGGCAGCAAAGCCCTCCATGCGGTCGAGGTTGCCGGTGCCGGTAATGTTAAACATGGCGACGCCGACAGTCTTGAACTTACCGCGACGCAGTGACCGGCCGGCAAAATTGGGGCGATACCCCAGCTCGTGCATGGCGGCGCGCACCCGCTCCTTGGTCTCGGGGCGCACGCTGGGCGAATCGTGCACGGTGCGCGAGACCGTCTGCTCCGAGACGCCCGCGAGGCGCGCTACGTCTTTAACGGATACCGATTTTTTAACAGCGGCCATAGGTCGATCTTTCTGTGTCAACGATGCCATTGGTGGCATCCTACGCAGTCATTTTTAACGCCTTCAAGTATATCCAACGCCTCCCTCACAATACGCTTACCACCCAAAACCTACCGTTCACCGACAATCTTGCTTCCCCGAGCGGCTTTTGTAGCACAAATGTTAACGTTGCCATTGTGCAAACACAGAGCCACCGGGCGGCTCAAACGTTTACGCGCAAGGAATCGACGGTCCACAGGCACAGGGACCACCGGTTCGCGTCTTTTTTGTGTCGCAAAATGGCAACGTCAACATTTTGGCAACCAAACGTCAAAAGCTACCATCGTTGCTAACCCACCGACTCTTAGGAGCTTTGCATGGAGCAACTCATCGCCACCATCGAAAAGGGCCAGCCCTTTTTCAACGCGATCGCCCGCAACAAGTACCTCAAGGCGATCCGCGACGGTTTTATCTCCGTCATCCCCATCATCATCTTCTCGTCCATCTTCTGCCTGGTAGCCTCGGTCCCCAACATCTGGGGTTTCTACTGGCCCGATGACATCAACAACGCCCTGTGGAAGTGCTACAACTACTCCATGGGCATCCTGGCCATCGCCTGCGCCGCCACCACGGCCAAGCACTTCGCCGACGCCCAGAACCGCGATCTGCCCAAGAATAACCAGATCAACTTTATCTCGTGCATGTGCGCGGCCATCATCGGCTTCCTGCTCCTTTCGAGCGACACGATCGCCACGGACGCCGCCAGCGGCTTCAACACCACCTACCTTGGTTCCAAGGGCCTGCTGACCGCCTTCATCGCTGCGTTTGTGACCGGCATCATCTACAAGTTCTTTATCAAGCGCAACATCACCGTCAAGATGCCCGATCAGGTTCCGCCCAACATCTCGCAGACCTTTAAGGACATCATCCCCTTCTCCGTCTGCATCACCGTCTTTTGGGTCTTTGACATCGTCTTCCGCGCTGCTTTTGGCTTCTGCTTTGCCCAGGGCGTCATCCAGGTGTTCCAGCCCCTGTTCACCGCTGCCGACGGCTACATCGGCCTTGCTGTGATCTACGGCGCCATGAGCCTGTTCTGGTTCGTCGGCGTCCACGGTCCCTCGATCGTCGAGCCTGCCATCGCAGCCGCCCTCGTTGCCAACATGACCGACAACCTGGCTGCATTCCAGGCCGGCGAGCACGCTTCCGCCGTCCTGACGCAGGGCGCCCAGTACTTCGTCGTCTGCATGGGCGGCACCGGTGCCACGCTCGTCCTGGTCTTTATGTTCTGCTTCCTGGCCAAGTCCCAAGAGATGCGCGCCGTCGGTAAGGCCGCTATCGTCCCCGTGTGCTTCGCCGTCAACGAGCCGCTGCTGTTCGCCGCGCCCATCGTGCTCAACCCCGTCTTCTTTGTTCCGTTTGTCTTTGCCCCGATCGCCAACATCTGGATCCTCAAGATCTTTATCGACTTCTTGCGCATGAACGGCTTTATGTACACCCTGCCCTGGACCGTCCCCGGCCCCATCGGCACCATCATGGGCCTGGGCTTCCAGCCGCTCGCCTTTGTGATGCTCGCCATCATCCTGGTCGTCGACTTCCTTCTGTACTACCCCTTCTTCCGTGCCTATGACGCCCAGAAGTACGCTGAGGAGGCCGAGATTTCCGAGGAGGAGCTCGCCGCCAAGAACGCCGAGAAGGCCGCCAAGCTCAACGATGCCTTCCAGGGCAAGGCCGACGCCAAGAGCGTTGCCGCCGGCGCCGCTGCCGAGGCCGTGAAGGCCGACGCCGTTCCCGCAGCACCCGCCGCCGAGGCAACGACCGCCAGCGACCTCAACGGCAAGCGCGTGCTCGTGCTCTGCCAGGGCGGCGGAACCTCGGGTCTGCTCGCCAACGCGCTGGCCAAGGCCGCCAAGGAGCGCGGCATTAACCTCGAGACCGCTGCCGAGGCCTATGGCAACCACGTGGACATGCTCCCTGACTTCGATCTGGTCGTCCTGGCCCCGCAAGCCGCCAGCTACCTGGCCGACCTGCAGAAAGACTGCGAGCGCGTGGGCAACAAGTGCGTTGCCTGCCGTGGCAAGCAGTACATCGAGCTCTCCCAGAACGGCGATAAGTCTCTCGCCTTCGTCTCCGAGCAGCTTTCGAAGTAAGTAACGCTCAGGGCCAGCCGACCATCAACAGCCGGCTGGCCCTCCGATTTAGACGATTGGATATTTCATCATGTCCGTTAACCCTGCTAGCGTCACCAACCCGCCCGCGCAGTTTCCCGAGGACTTTGTCTTTGGCGGCGCCACTGCTGCCTACCAGGTAGAGGGCGAGACCCGCACTCACGGTAAGGGCAAGGTTGCCTGGGACGACTTCCTGGAGGCCCAGGGGCGCTTCTCCCCCGATCCCGCTTCGGACTTCTACAACCAGTACCCCGTCGACTTGGAGCTGTGCGAGGAGTTTGGCATCAACGGCATTCGCCTCTCCATCGCCTGGAGCCGCATCTTCCCCAGCGGTACCGGCGAAATCAACCCCGAGGGCGTGCAGTTCTATCACGATCTTTTCGCCGAGTGCCATAAGCACCATGTTGAGCCGTTTGTCACGCTGCATCACTTTGACACGCCGCTGCCCCTCTTTGAGAAGGGCGACTTCCTCAACCGCGAAACCATCGACGCCTTTGTGGACTTTGCCACCTTCTGCTTTAAGGAGTACGCCGACCAGGTGACCTACTGGTTCACCTTTAACGAAATCTGGGCCGACGCCTCCAACACCTACATCGAGGGCACCTTCCCCGGTGGCGTCAAGGCGCATCTGGCCGAGGCCTTCCAGTGCGAGCACAACATGATGCTCGCCCACGCCAAGGCCGTGCTGGCCTTCCACAACGGCGGCTTTAAGGGCAAGATCGGCGTCATTCAGTCGTTGGAGTTTAAGTACCCGCTCAACGAGAACAACCCCGCCGACATCAAAGCCGCCAACAACGAGCACGTGCTGCAAAACCAGTTCTTGCTCGACGCGACGTTCCGCGGCGACTACGCGCCCGACACCATCGAGTGCGCCAACCGCCTGGCTGCCGTCTCGGGCGGCACCATCGAGATCCTAGACGAGGACCTCGAGATTATGCGCGAGGCCGCGCTCTACAACGACTACCTGGGCGTTAACAACTACCAGTGCCGCTTCTTGAAGGCTTACGACGGCGAGAACGACCTGCACCACAATGGTACGGGCGAGAAGGGCACCGGCCGCTGGCGCGTCAAGGGTATTGGCGAGCATGT
The DNA here is from genome assembly GCA_048503295.1 of Collinsella aerofaciens. GTDB lineage: Bacteria > Actinomycetota > Coriobacteriia > Coriobacteriales > Coriobacteriaceae > Collinsella > Collinsella aerofaciens_CI. The sequence continues at coordinate 38,323 of DBFRVO010000041.1, forward strand.
GAACAAGCCTGGCATCCCCACCACCGACTGGGACTGGATCATCTATCCCGAGGGCCTGTTCGATCTGCTCGTCTACATTAAGCAGCGCTACCCCAACTACAAGCAGATCTTCATCACCGAGAACGGCATGGGCTACAAGGACCCCTACAAGGACGGTTTTGTGGACGACCAGCCGCGCATCGACTACATCGAGCAGCACCTGCGCTGGCTGCTCAAGGCCATGGAGGTGGGTGTCAACGTGGGCGGCTACTTCCTGTGGAGCCTGCAGGATCAGTTCTCCTGGACCAATGGCTACAACAAGCGTTATGGCTTCTTCTACGTTGACTTTGAAACCCAGAAGCGCACGCCCAAGGCAAGCGCATACTGGTATAAGCACGTGGCGCAGACCCGTCGTCTGGACTAGCGGCTGACGGGGTTGCCCACGCACATAACCTGTCCCCATTTCTCAGCCGGGGGCGGCACGTCACACGGCGCGCCGCCCCCGGCCTTTTTGTGCAGGTCGGAAGCCGTTTGTCTCGATCTGTAACACCTAGCCGAGTTTTTGGGTCCCAGCTGTTACAGATTGAGACAAATAGGCAGAACGAGCTGAACCTACGCCCGTATATCTTTGACAGTCGAGCGTTCGACCAGCGTACTCGGCACATGAATCGCCTCGATAGACGAGCTCTCTCCAATCGCCGCCTCAAACGCAAGCTTACCGACACCGCGCAAATCAAATCGCAGCGTCGTCAGCCGATTGTGAGGAACAAGCCCCTCGAGTGCGTCGTCGATACCAACCACGCTCACGTCGTCGGGCACGGACAGGCCCGCGTTCTCGAGCGCGGCGATAACGCCCAGCGCCATCTGGTCATTTGCCGCAAGCACGGCAGTCGGCGCCTGCGACCCGCCGGCAAGCACCTCGGCCGCAATCCGCTCGCCCATGGCGTACCCACTGTCCGCACTCCAATCGCCACGCAGCATCGGAGCGGCATCGACATGAGCACGACCCAGCGTATCGCGCCAACCGGCCTCACGAAAACGCGAGGAAATCGAGTTTTCCGGACCCGCCACAAACCGCATATTCGAGTGACCATGTTCCAGCAGATAATTGGTCAACAGCTCGCACGAACCATACTGGTCGGAGTCGATCGTCGTGCAGCGCGGATGCGCATACATGGACAGGATGACCGTTCGCACTCCCGGCTGTGGAACAAACTCCTCAAAATCGGGAGCCATGCGGTTCATGTTGAGAATCATGCCGTCGACGGGTCGCTCGACCATGCGGCGCGAGGCATCGGCAAGTGCATAGGGCTTGTCGCCGCCCATCTCGATCATAGTGACGGCAAAATCGTGCTCGCGCGCCGCTTGCATGATGCCCTCGAGCGTCGCCAGGTTACCGACACGTGTGATGTTGTACATGCACAGGCCAATAGAACGATACGACCCGCCGCGCAACGTCGTTCCAGCAAAATTGGGACGAAAGCCCAGCTCTTCCATGGCGGCCAGCACACGCTTGCGCGTCTTTTCCGTCACGTTGGGCATACCGTTGACCACGCGAGACACAGTCTGGCGGCTCACGCCAGCGAGCGCCGCAACCTCTGCCGCGCTCGCCGAACGACCATTCCTTGTCCGCTGAGCCATGCCTTCCACGCTAACCTGCTTCCCAACTATTCCCCGCGCCCATGGCGCATCGTACATACATTGATAACGTGCTCATGATACCCGAGCCTTATACCACAACATGAAAACTTCTGTCAATCAAAACCGCTTACCGAACAAATACAACCGTTCGCGGCTGTTTGAAGTTGTTTTGTTTCTATACATCCCAGCCGGATGTTAACGTGCTCATTGTCAAATGTTCACGTGCTCATTTTGGTTCTAATCATTTTAAGATAGTGTTTATCGGGCTTTTTCACCGCTGAACGCTAACCAGGGAGCCTCCTGAGCGCAAACGCACAATATCGAACAGCGAGACGAGAGGGTGTATGCATATGTCTTTGCTAAACCGCGTACAGCAGCTGCCGAAGGGCTTTGTTTGGGGCGCCGCAACCGCCGCGTACCAAACGGAAGGTTCCACGAAGGTGGCAGGCAAGGGTAAGACCATGTGGGACGATTACCTTGTCGACCAGGGTCGCTTTTTGCCCGACCCGGCCAGTGATTTCTACAACCGCTACGAGGAGGATATCCGCCTTTCTGCCGAGCATGGGCTCAACGCCATCCGTGTGTCCATCGCCTGGACCCGCATCTTCCCCAACGGCGACGATGCCGAGCCCCTCGCCGAGGGCGTTAAGCACTACCACGAGCTGTTCGCCTGCTGCAAAAAGTATGGCGTCGAGCCCTATGTGTCCCTGCATCACTTTGACTCCCCCGCAGCCCTGTTCAACCAGGGCGACTGGCTCAACCGCAAGACCGTCGACGCCTATGTGCGCTATGCCGAGTTCTGCTTCCGCGAGTTCCGCGAGGTCAAGAATTGGTTCACCATCAACGAGCTCATCAGCCTCTCGCACTCCCAATACATCCAAGGCAACTTCCCGCCCAACCATCACTTTGATGTGACGAGCGGCATCCAGAGCCAGCACAACGAGCTCGTTGCCCACGCCCGCGCCGTCAACCTGTATAAGGATCTTGACGAGATCGAGCACCTGGGCGGACGCATTGGCATGGTCAACGTCCTGACGCCCGCATATCCTGCCACCGACTCGCCCGCCGACCAGCACGCCGCCGACCTGTACAACGCCTTCTACACCGACTTCATCATGGACGGCGCCTTCCTGGGTCACTACTCCGCGCGCACCCTCTCACTCATCAACGAGATTCTGCGTGCCAACAACGCCACACTTACGGTTGAGGACAGCGACATGGAGGAGCTCGCCAAGGCGGCGCCCCGCAACGATATGTTCGGCCTCAACTACTATCAGTCGGCGTTTATCGCCGCCTACGATGGCGAGTCCACCAACAGCTTTAACGGCACCGGAGACAAGGGCACCTCGTGCTTTAAGTTTAAGGGCGTCGGGCAGCAGGTCGATATGCCGGGTATCCCCACCACCGACTGGGATTGGCTCATCTACCCGCAAGGCCTCTACGACACACTCAAGCACATCAGCGCCACCTATCCCAACCTCCCCGTCATCTATATCACCGAAAACGGCCTGGGCCACAAGGACCCCGAGCCCGACGCAAACGGCATCGTCGCCGATCCCGAGCGCATCGACTTTGTCGACCAGCACATGGAGAAGGTGCTCCAGGCGCGCGCCGAGGGCGTCGACGTCCAGGGCTACTTTATCTGGAGCCTGCAGGACCAGTTCTCGTGGGCCAATGGCTATAACAAGCGCTACGGCCTGTTCTACATCGACTTCGACACGCAAAAACGCTACATCAAGCAGTCGGCACTCTGGTACAAGGAGCTCGCCGACACTATGGCGGACGCGCAGTAGCGCATCGCCTCGCTTTCCCCCGAGAGGGGAGCGGCCCTATGCGATACAAACCCAGCCGCTCCCCTCTCTCCCCCTGGGACCGACCCCGCCTGCACCCGGGCTGTTAGCAAGCGGGAGACCATATAGGTTTTCAACGTCCATGCCATTAAGATTTCATGCAAAGAGGAGCGTGAACTATGGAATCGATCGTTAAGTTCTTGGAGAAAGGTCAGCCGTACTTCGACAAGGTCTCTAAGAACATCTACCTTCAGGCCATTAAAGACGGCTTTTTGGCAGCAATGCCCATCATCCTGTCTTCTTCTGTCTTCCTGCTTATTTCGACCCTGCCGGGCGTTGTCGCCACGGTCGGCGGCTTTACGCTGCCCGACTGGTGGAACGTCGACGTCGTGAACTTCTGCAACAAGGTTTACAACTTCACGATGGGCGTCGTGGGCATCATGGTCGCCGGCACCACCGCAAGCGCGCTGACCGGCTCCAAGAACCGCCGCATGCCTGCCGGCAAGGCTATCAACGCCACGAGCACCATGGTCGCCGCCATGTGCGCTATGCTCATCTTGGCCGTTACCCAGACGAGCGCCAAGATCGACGGCGCCGATGTCTCGGTGTTCTTTACCGACAACATGGGCACCAAGGGCCTGCTGAGCTCCTTTGTCGCCGCATTTGCCACGGTCAACATCTATGCCTTCTGCATTAAGCGAGACATCACCATCAAGCTGCCCAAAGAAGTCCCCGGCGCCATCGCCCAGAACTTCCGCGACATCTTCGCCTTCAGCTTCTCCATCCTGTTTGTCGCCGTCATCGACGTTATCTGCCGCACCTGCTTGGCCGTCCCGTTTGCCAACGTCATCTCCACGCTGGTGAGCCCGCTGTTCGCCGCTGCCGATTCCTACGCCGGCCTCGCCCTCATCTGGTTCATGATCCCGCTGTTCTGGTTCATGGGCATCCACGGCCCCTCGGTCGTTAAGCCCGCCCTCAACGCCGCGCTGTTTGGCAACATCACCACCAACCTCGCCACGCTGCAGGCCGGCGGTCACCCCGCCCTCGCCCTGACCGAGAACTTCGGTAACTACATCGGCGAACTCGGCGGCACCGGCGCCACGTTCATTGTCCCGATCATCTTCCTGCTCTTTATGCGCTCCAAGCAGCTCAAGGCCGTCGGCAAAGCCTCTGTCGTACCCGTGATGTTCGCCGTCAACGAGCCGCTGCTGTTCGCCGCGCCCATCATCCTCAACCCGTACTTCCTGATTCCGTTCCTGTTTGCCCCCGTGGCCAACGTCCTCATTGGTAAGTTCTTCATCGACTTTTTGGGTATGAACGGCTTTATCTATGCCATGCCGTGGGCACTCCCCGGACCGATCGGCACCTTCATCGACACCAACTTCCAGCCGATCTCTCTGGTCCTGGTTGTCGTCCTGCTGGTCGTTGACTTCTTGATCTACTACCCGTTCTGCAAGGCCTACGACAACGTCCTGTACAAGCAGGAGGCCGAGACCCTGGCCGAAGAAGAGGCCGAGGAGACCAAGACCGTCAAGACCGCTGACGCCCCCGCCGTTGAGCCTCCTGTTGTCGAGACCGCTTCTGCCACTGAGGCCTCCGCAGCTCCGTCCGCCCTTAAGGGCAAGGATCTGAGGGTTCTGGTTCTGTGCGCTGGCGCCGGCACCTCTGCACTGCTCGCCAACGCGCTTAAGGAAGGCGCCGACGAGCTGGGCATTGACATTACCGCCAACGCCGGTGCCTACGGCAGTCACTACGCCATCATGGACCAGTACAACGTCATCGTCCTGGCTCCGCAGGTTCGCACCTATTACAACGAAATGAAGGCCGACACCGACCGCCTGGGCATCACGCTGCTGTCGCCCAAGGGCAAACAGTACATCGACCTCACTAAGGATCCCAAGGGTGCCGTCGCCTGGATCGAGGAAAACCTCGAGGCATAAGACGCTGACACCACCTGCCGCTCGCAGACAATAAATGGCCCGTGCATCGATGTATGATGCGCGGGCCATTTTGTTTAGACCGCACCCGTCCTCCTGTTCATCTCAATCTGTAACATCTAGCCGAGTTTTTCGGTCCTAGCTGTTACAGATCGAGGTGAACGCACAGGCCAAGCCGAAAATCTCAATCTGTAACATGTAGACCGCTTTTGACCGCTTAGATGTTACAGATCGAGACAAACAGATGGGTCAATCCAATCAATCTAGATCTGTAACATCTGGCTGTGGAGTGGGTATGATGAATTGGACACCTAGTTAAGAGCGAAAGGTGTTCAAGATGACCCAAAGAAGAAAGCGATACGACAGGCAGTTCAAGGTCTCGGCGGCAAAGGTGGTCCTGTCCGGGGAAATGACGGTCAAAGGCC
>DBFRVO010000042.1:0-62166 GCA_048503295.1 Collinsella aerofaciens
CGTCTACGCCCGCAACACCGTCACCAACGACGTGCTGTACAAGGAGGGCCTGGACCTTCTCGTCGTGCCCTCCGCCGAGCTCTCCCGCGGCCGCGGCGGCCCGCGCTGCATGAGCATGCCCTTCTGGCGCGAGGACCTCTAAGTCTTTCCGTTTCCGGTGCGGTCCCCCTACAACCGCACCGGCTTCGCCCGTTAAACGGGCAACACTGATACTTACGTAATTCATTTCTTCGAAAGGAATCGAACCATGGGTGTTAACCTCTCCGGCCGTAGCTTCCTCAAGCTTCTCGACCTCACCACCGAGGAGATCGAGTACCTGCTCAAGCTCTCCAAGAACTTCAAGGATATGAAGCGCGCTGGCGTTCCGCATCGCTATCTCGAGGGCAAGAACATCGTTCTGCTCTTCCAGAAGACCTCCACTCGTACCCGCTGCGCCTTCGAGGTCGGCGGCATGGACCTGGGCATGGGCGTGACCTATCTCGATCCCGGTTCGTCGCAGATGGGCAAGAAGGAGTCCATCGAGGACACCGCCCGCGTTCTCGGCCGCATGTATGACGGCATCGAGTTCCGTGGCTTTGCCCAGGACGACGTCGAGGAGCTCGCTGCTAAGTCCGGCGTGCCCGTGTGGAACGGCCTGACCACTGAGTGGCATCCCACCCAGATGCTCGCCGATATCCTGACCGTCCAGGAGAACTTCAACTACGACATCAAGGGCAAGACCCTCGTCTTCATGGGCGACTGCAAGAACAACGTCGCTCGCTCCCTCATGGTCGTCTGCTCCAAGCTCGGCATGAACTTCGTGGCCTGCGGCCCCGAGGAGTGCATGCCCGCCGACGACGTCATCGAGGCCTGCAAGCCCATCGCCGAGGCCAACGGTTGCACCATCAAGCTGACCACCGACGTCAAGGACGGCGTCACCGGTGCCGACGTTATCTACACCGACGTGTGGGTCTCCATGGGCGAGCCCGACGAGGTCTGGGCCGAGCGTATCGCTCAGCTCACCCCGTATCGTGTTACCTCCGAGGTCATGGCTATGGCCAACCCGGGCGCCATCTTCCTGCACTGCCTGCCCAGCTTCCACGACACCAACACCACCATTGGCGCCGAGAAGTGCGAGCAGTTCGGCATCACCGAGCAGGAGGTCACCGACGAGGTCTTCGAGAGCCCCGCTTCCAAGGTCTTCGACGAGGCCGAGAACCGCATGCACACCATCAAGGCTGTCATGTACGCCACGCTCAAGTAAGAGCATCTAGCATCTCGCTCGGGGTGTCTTGCTGCACACCCCGAGCGGCTTTGTCTGGTAAATATCTCGCACCAGGCGGCAGGCACGGCACGGAAGAGCCGCTTCGGGCGAGATCAGTAAGTGATTTATGAAGGGGGGATGAGAACTATGACTGAGACCGCTAAGAAAAAGCGCGGTATGCCTTCATCGTTCACCATTCTTCTTGCTCTGCTGGCAATTGTCGCAGTGATTACCGTTATCGTCTCCGGCACGTCCGGTGGCGCGGTTACTGCCGCCCGTCTGAGCGATTTCTGCACCGCCCCGATTAAGGGCTTCGCTGACGCTCTGCCCGTCTGCCTCTTCGTTATGATCCTGGGCGGCTTCCTCGGCATGATGACCGAGACCGGCGCCCTGGACAACGGCATCGCCGTCCTGGTGCAGAAGCTTAAGGGTAATGAGATCATGCTCATTCCCGTGCTGATGCTCATCTTCTCCCTCGGTGGTACCACCTATGGTATGTGCGAGGAGACCGTTCCCTTCTACGCCTTGCTTGCCGCTACCATGATGGCCGCTGGCTTCGACCCGATGGTCGGTGCCGCCACCGTCCTGCTCGGCGCTGGCTGCGGCTGCCTGGGCTCCACGGTTAACCCGTTCGCCGTCGGCGCTGCCGTCGACGCTCTGACCGGCGTTGGCATTGAGGTCAACCAGTCCATCATCATCGGCCTCGGTGCCGTCCTGTGGATTGTTACCACTGCTATGTCCATCTTCTTCGTCATGAGCTATGCCAAGAAGGTCAAGGCTGACAAGGGTTCCACCATCCTGTCGATGCAGGAGCTCAAGGACGCCGAAGAGGCTCACGGCAAGGCTGCTTCCGAGGTTCACAATGAGGTCAAGCTCACCGGTCGTCAGAAGGGTGTTCTGATCGCCTTTGCCTTCACCTTCGTCGTCATGATCGTCGGCTTCATCCCGCTGGCCGACCTCAACGAGGGCGTCGCCAACTTCTTTGACGCTGGCGCTGTCTACGATGCCGACGGTAACGCCGTCGTCCAGGGCTGGTCTGCCCTGATCACCGGCCTGCCCATTGGCCAGTGGTACTTCGACGAGGCTTCCACCTGGTTCTTCCTCATGGCTGTCCTGATCGGTATCATCGGTGGCCTGTCCGAGAAGCAGATCGTCAACACCTTCATCACCGGCGCTGCCGACATGATGTCCGTTGTTCTCGTCATCGCCCTCGCTCGTGGTATCTCCGTCCTCATGGCTAACACCGGCCTCGACGTCTACGTCCTCGACGCTGCCGCCAATGCCCTGGCTGGCCTGTCCGGTGTGATCTTCGCTCCCATGAGCTTCCTGGTCTACTTCGGCCTGTCCTTCCTGATCCCCTCGACCTCCGGTATGGCCACCGTCTCCATGCCCATCATGGGACCGCTGGCTGTTAAGCTCGGCTTCTCGCCCGAGGTCATGGTCATGATCTTCTCCGCCGCCATCGGTGTCGTGAACCTGTTCACCCCGACCTCCGGCGCCATCATGGGCGGTCTCGCCCTGGCCAAGATCGAGTGGACGACCTGGCTCAAGTTTGCCCTTAAGCTCATCGTCGCGCTCTCCGTCGTCTGCGCCATCATCCTGACCGTCGCCTGCGTGTTGCTCTAAGTACCCAACGGGTACCCCACGGAAACCTTGACGATCCTGTAAAGGATCACCTGGTCATCGTCTGTCCGGTGGGGTCAACCCACCGGTAGACTCCTACCTTTAGCCCCCTTCCGTTCCGTGCGCGGGAGGGGGCGCTCTTGTGTTCCGGCGTTTTACCAAACCGCGGAACCGGTCGACGCTACGCGCCGTCCAGAACGACAATTTGTCATTCAAAAGGCAAGGCATGACCAGAAGGTCTATGCCTTGCCTTTTTCATGCCAACTTGTACGTTCTGGACGTCGCTCGCTGACTTATGCTCAACCTGCGACGTTCCCCTTGTTGGTGCAGGGGGAAGCTTGCTCGCTCTGGTGCCCGTTCGCTGGCTTCAGCTCTGCCTGCGACGTTTTTGTTGTTGGTGCTGAGTGACTTGTTCCCCGTTCTAAACGAGCTGCCCCGGGTCCCCGGTGGTTGTGGTGAGCGTGTTTGGTTGGTGCCTGTTGATGGTCTGGGTATCGGGGAGGGCGGGCTCCGTTATAATCGCCTAGGACATTAAATGGAAACGGGACGGGAGCCACACATGCGCCAGGGTTTCGACAACGCGAAGTACATCGAGCTGCAGGCTGCTCACATTAAGGAGCGCATCTCGCAGTTTGGTGGCAAGCTCTATTTGGAGTTTGGCGGTAAGCTGTTCGATGACTATCATGCGAGCCGCGTGCTGCCGGGTTTTGAACCGGACAGCAAGTTCCGCATGCTCAAGAGCATCGCCGACGATGTCGAGGTTATCATCGCGATCAACGCGAACCACATCGAGAAAAACAAGGCTCGTGGTGACCTTGGCATTACCTATGACGAGGATGTGCTGCGCCTGGTTGACCTGTTCCGCGGCAACGGCTTTGCCGTCGCGGCTGTGGTCATCACCCAGTACGCCGGCCAGCCCGCTGCCGATGTATTCCGCAACCGCCTGAACGCGCTCGGTATCCCCGCCAAGCTGCACTATCCCATCGAGGGGTATCCGCACGACGTCGACCTGATCGTGTCCGACGACGGCTATGGCAAGAATGAGTTTGTCGAGACCACTCGTCCGCTCGTCGTGGTCACCGCTCCCGGCCCCGGCTCAGGCAAGCTCGCCACTTGCCTCTCGCAGCTCTATCACGAGCACAAGCATGGCACGGCCGCCGGCTATGCCAAGTTCGAGACCTTCCCGGTCTGGAACCTTCCCCTCACGCATCCGGTCAACATCGCCTACGAGGCGGCCACGGCGGACCTCGACGATGCCAATATCATCGACTCCTTCCACCTTGAGGCCTATAACAAGACCACGGTCAACTACAACCGCGACGTCGAGGCCTTCCCGGTGGTCCGTGCTCTGATGGAAAAGATCCTGGGCAAGAGCCCCTACCAGAGTCCTACGGACATGGGCGTCAATATGGTCGGCTTTGCCATCACCGATGACGATGCCTGCCGCGACGCTTCCAAGATGGAGATCGTCCGCCGCTACTTTACCGCGGTCGAAAATGTGCGCCGTACCGGCGTGGGCGATGAGCAAGTCGACCGTCTCAAGATCATTATGAAGAAAGCCGGCATCGATAAGAACTACTCACCGGCGCGCTCGGCGGCCCTCACCAGGGAGCAACTGACGGGTGGTCCCGTGGGTGCCATGGTTATGCCCGATGGCTCCGTGGTGACCGGCAAGACTTCCACGCGCCTGGGCGCTGCGAGCTCGCTCATCATGAATGCACTTAAGCATGTCTCGGGCGTCGACCTTGAGCTCGAGGTCATTAGCGATGAAGCGATCGAGCCCATCAGCAAGCTCAAGACGCATTTCCTGGGCAGCAAAAACCCGCGTCTCCACACCGACGAGACGCTTATGGCGCTGTCGATCACCTCGGCCACGAGTGAGACGGCCGCTCGCGTCCTTTCGGGCCTGGAGCAGCTGCGCGGTTGCGATGCCTTCTTTAGCGTGATTATCTCGCCGACGGACGAGACGGTACTGCGCAAACTGGGTATCAACGTGTGCTGCGAGCCCAAGTTTGAGCGCCGCGGTTTCTTCCATCGCTAAGTTTGAAGCACCGCGGTAATTGCATTGCATTTTGGCCGTATCGGGTTAGCGCCCGGTACGGCTTTTTGATCAATAAAGCGCCTATTTCGGCGAAAAATAGCTGTTTACCTGCCTAGAAACAATTTGATCGGTATACAATAACCGTAACTGTTTCATCCTTAGCGGGATGCCGCATGATGGATATTACCTGCCATCGTGAGGTGTGTCGGTCGCGCACGGCGCGTTAGATGCTCGTGCTCGGTTTGAGGAGGCTGCTATGGCGGGCAAGGGTCGTGCGAGTGTCAACGATATGAAGCGTGTTGAGGTGCTGGTGTTGATGGAAATCGACCAGCAAACCGAAGACAATGGCGGGCCGTATGGTTTCTCGCGCAAAACGCTTGCCGAGCGCGTAGGGGTTTCGCCGTATCGTGCCCGCGCCGCAATCGATCGCTTGGATTCCGAAGGCATGATTGATGTCGTCTCGCGTTATAGCGACGACGGCGGTCAGCTTGCAAATGGCATTTGCCTCACCGAACGTGGCGAGTGGTATCTTGAGGGCGTCCGTACCGGCATGCTCGTTCAAGAAATGCTTGAGGACGAGGTTGCTGATCGATAGCAGCATGTAACCCTTGCCATAGCGACGCCGCCTGGGAAACCGGGCGGCGTTTTGTTTCAAGATTGAGAAATGCAATCGCACGCGAGAAAAATTGCGAACGGTCCGCGGCGCGAGTATTACAATGAAGACCCGTAAGATGTGGATAAACAACTTCTACGGGAAGCGCAGGTAACTCAATATGACCAAGCATGTGTTCGTAACCGGTGGCGTGGTTTCGTCCCTGGGCAAGGGTATCACCGCGGCCTCGCTGGGCCGTCTGCTCAAGTCGCGTGGCTACAAAGTAACGATGCAGAAGGCCGACCCGTATCTGAACGTCGACCCCGGTACCATGAGCCCGTTCCAGCATGGTGAGGTCTTCGTTACCGAGGATGGTTACGAGTCCGACCTGGACCTGGGTCATTACGAGCGCTTTATTGATGAGAACCTGACCCGCGATTCCAACTTTACGACCGGTGCCATCTACAAAAGCCTAATCGCCCGCGAGCGTCGCGGCGACTTTTTGGGCGGTACCGTGCAGGTGATTCCCCACGTCACCAATGCCATTAAGGACAAGTTCCGCCGCATCGAGGAGCAGACCGGCTCCGATGTAGTCATCACCGAGCTGGGCGGCACGATTGGCGACATCGAGTCCCAGCCGTTTGTCGAGGCCATCCGTCAGTACCGCAAGGAGGCCGGCCCCGAGAACGTCTGCTACATCCACGTGTCGCTCGTTCCCTATATCGCCGCCGCCCACGAGGTCAAGACCAAGCCCACACAGCATTCCGTCAAGGAGCTCCGCAGCTTTGGCATCCAGCCCGATATTATCGTGCTGCGCTCCGACCACCATATCGATGACGCTATCCGCGGAAAGATCGCAAGCTTCTGCGACGTCGACACCGATTGCGTCTTTACCAACGAGGACTGCGCGAGCATTTACGATGTTCCGCAGCTGCTTGCCGAGCAGGACTTTGACCTGCGCATTTGCGAGCGCCTGGGTCTGGACCCGCGTGAGCGCGACATGAGCGAGTGGAACGAGTTCCTGCGCAAACAGAATCACGCCAACCATCACGCCGACAAGGTGAAGATCGCCGTCGTGGGCAAGTACACGCAGCTGCCCGATGCGTACCTGTCGGTTATCGAGGCCCTGCACCATGCGGGCGTCTTCTACGATCGCCATGTGGACGTCCAGCTGGTCGACGGCGAGAGCCTCGACGAGCAGAATGTCTCCGAGGTTCTGGGCGACGCCTCGGGCATCCTGGTCCCCGGCGGCTTTGGCAAGCGCGCCCTGGAGGGCAAGATCCTCGCGGCCGAGTTTGCCCGTGAGCACAAGATTCCGTATCTGGGCATTTGCCTGGGTATGCAGGTGGCCGTGTGCGAATTTGCGCGCAATGTCGTCGGCCTTGCCGGCGCCAGCTCCTCCGAGTTCGATCCGGACGGCCCGTTTAGCGTCATCGATCTGATGAGCTCGCAGGAGGACGTGACCGAGAAGGGCGGCACCATGCGCCTGGGCGCCTATCCGTGCAAGCTCGCCGCCGATACCCTTGCTCGCGAGGCATATGGCGAGGAGCTCGTCTACGAGCGTCACCGTCATCGCTTTGAGTTCAACAACGCCTTCCGTGACCAGCTCGAGGACGCCGGCTTGGTTATCTCGGGTCTGTCGCCCGACGAGCGCCTGGTCGAGATGGTCGAGCTGCCGCGCGACGTGCATCCGTGGTATGTGGCAACCCAGGCTCATCCCGAGTTCAAGAGCCGCCCGACCAACCCGCAGCCGCTGTTCCGCGAGTTCGTGCGCGCTTCGATCGGCCAGCACGAGGGTGTCGACCGTCTGCAGGTGACGCCCATGAACCTCGCTACGGACTAAGGGTGCCGGCGAATAAGGAACATACCGAAGCTACTCCCTCGTCGCTCGCCGTGGCGGCGGGGGAGTATCTCGATTACCTCGCGGTCGAGCGGGGTTTGGCGCGCAACACGATTGCGGCCTATCGTCGTGACCTGACGACGTACTGCGCCTATCTGGAGCGGGCGGGTATTGTGTCTTTTGAAGAGGTGACCCGTCAGGTCGTGGAGGGCTTTGTCGCCGACCGTCGCGATGGGGGCTATTCCGATGCCTCGGTGGAGCGTGCGCTTGCGGCCGTGAAGGGCCTACATGCCTTTTTGGTGCGCGATGGGGCTGTGGCCCAAAATCCAACGGCGGCGTTGCGCCTGCCTAAAAAGGCTGAGCGTTTGCCGGAGTATCTATCGGTGGAGGATGTCTCGGCGCTGCTCGATCAAGACTTCCCCGAGGGCGAGATGGGCTTGCGCGACCATGCCATCTTGGAAGTGCTCTATGGATGCGGTTTGCGTGTGAGCGAGTTGGTGGGACTCGATGTGGGCGATATCCATATCGACGATGGCTTTGTGCTCGTTCGCGGTAAGGGCTCGAAGGAACGTCTGTCCCCGCTGGTGGGAAGCGCGGCGCGAGCTCTGGCGCTTTATGTAACTGAGGGGCGTTCTCGCTTGGCGGCCCATGCCCGCGGAACCGAGACCTCGGCGGTCTTTTTAAATAAGAACGGCCGCCGTCTGTCGCGCCAGGGCATCCATACCATCTGTGAGCGCTACGGGCGCCAGGTGGGACTGGTGGGGCTCCATCCCCATACGCTGCGTCACTCCTTTGCCACCCATATGCTTGCGGGCGGCGCAGACCTCCGTGTGCTACAGGAGATCTTGGGACATGCCGATATATCGACCACGCAGGTCTACACGCATGTCGATCGTACGCAACTGACCGAGGTCTATTTGGCGGCGCACCCGCTGGCACATCGTTAACACATCGCTGACCTGCATATTTATAGGTATTTGGGGACGGGCTCCAGATTGCCGCGGCGTGCTTTTGCGCGCGCATGGGCAATCTGGGGCCCGTCCCATTTTTCGCCACTTGGCGTCGCGGTGGTGGGCCGCACGTGCCTTGGGTGGGGGAGTTTGGGGGCGATGTGAACGGCATGTAAAGGGACGTAAAAATCGCCTCAAGGTCAACTTGAAGGTTGAGGTTCGCGGGTGTGGTTCTACAGGTGGCATCACGCCTTTGCTGAAAACACAACATATTGTGTTTTCGAACATATGCTTGGGGGTGTTTTGCAATATATGGTGAGTGGAGTGGAGGGGCGGGGTGGGGGAAGGGGTGGGGACAGGTGTTGAAAAATGGGGCGGTTCCCCATATTATTGATGACGTCGACAGGCGGGGTGGTTCCCCGCGTACGTGCCATCTGAGTAACCGAGGGGAGGGCGCACATGGGAATGACTGGTGCATACGAGCGCAATCTCGATGCAAAAGGTCGTCTGTCCCTGCCTGCACCCCTTCGCGAGGAGCTTGGAGAGCACGTTCGCGTGTTCAAAGCCCTGGATGTCGATGCTCTGTACGTGTTCTCTGCCGAGGCCTTCGATAAGTGGGTCGAAGGACTCTTCGCGGGTCGTGAGGGCCACGAGGGTTTTAACCCGCGTGACATTAATGACCAGAAGCTCATGAGGGCGATCAACAAGCGCACCACGTCGATGGACGTGGACAGCGCCGGTCGTATCGGTCTTTCCGAGTCTCTCCGCAAGCAGGCGAACCTCGACCGCGAGGTCACGGTTGTGGGCAACTACGACCACCTTGAGGTTTGGGATCGCGCCGCGGCCGATGAGGACGATGACGATGAGGCCCTGCTGGACCTCTTCTTCTCGTAAGGGCAAGGCACGGGTAACGGATGGAGCGTGGGATCTTGACACAAGAATATCGGCATGAACCTGTCATGCTCGGCGAAGTGCTTGAGTCGCTGCGGCTAAAGAGCGGCTCCGTTGTCTGCGATTGCACCCTTGGCGGTGCCGGCCATTCGGTAAAGATGGCCGCGCAGGTGGGGGAGACGGGCCTTTTGCTCGGCGTCGATCAGGACGACATGGCCCTCGAGGCCGCTGGCGCCCGTCTGGACCGCGAGGTTCCCGGCGTTCCGCACCAGCTGCTGAAGGGCAACTTCGGCGACTTGGACGAGCTGCTTTGCTCGGCCGAGGTGCCCGGGGTCGATGGCTTCCTGTTCGATTTGGGCGTTTCGTCACCGCAACTCGATATCCCTGGCAGGGGCTTTTCGTATAACGAGGACGCCCCATTGGACATGCGGATGGATCCGGGTAATAACACCTTAAACGCAGCTGAGGTCATCAACACCT
Source organism: Collinsella aerofaciens (assembly GCA_048503295.1). GTDB lineage: Bacteria > Actinomycetota > Coriobacteriia > Coriobacteriales > Coriobacteriaceae > Collinsella > Collinsella aerofaciens_CI. The sequence continues at coordinate 9,661 of DBFRVO010000042.1, forward strand.
ATAACGAACACGACCTCGCCCGGATTCTACGCGTCTACGGCGAAGAGAAGTTCGCCTCGCAGATTGCGCGCGAGATCGTGCGCCGCCGCGAGCAAGAACCGATCGAAACCACCGGCCAATTTGTTGAGATCATCAAGGCGGGTATCCCGGCTGCCGCTCGTCGGCATGGCGGACACCCGGCCAAGAAAAGTTTCCAGGCCATTCGCATCGAGGTCAATCACGAGCTCGATGTGCTCGAACGAGGGCTTGATGCCGCCACCAGGTGGCTCAACCCGGGCGGACGTATCTGCGTCATCTCGTATCACTCGCTCGAGGACCGTATCGTAAAGAACCACTTTAAGGAGATGAGCCAGGGGTGCACGTGTCCGCCGGAGATTCCGGTGTGCGTGTGCGGCAACGTGCCGATACTCAAGGTCATCACCCGCAAACCCTTGGTTGCCCAGCCTGATGAGGTTGAGCGCAACCCTCGGGCGAGATCAGCCAAAATCCGCGTGGCGCAGCGTCTGTAGGCGCGACCGCGCGATATTGGACCTCCCGCTCGCACCATAAACGAAGCTTAAACACACTACCAACGTACTCGGGATGGGAGGCGGCATATCATGGGCTACAACACTTCAAGCGCAGCACTCGCCTATGATATGAACGCCATGCCCGCCTATCGTGAGACGCCGCAGGCCCCCGTTGCTCCCCGTGAGCAGCGCGCGCCGCGCTTTGATGTCTACACGGGCGCGGGCCGTCAGGCAAACCAGGCGGTAAGCCCGGTTTTCATGAGCGTTCTTAAAACGTTTTGCATCATTGCGGCTATCTTCATGACGATCGGCGTCGCCCGCGTGGCGCTCGCCGGCGTTACGGCCCAGGTGCTCAACAGCAACGCCGAGCTTACCAGCACGCTCGAAAAGGCGACCGATGAGAGCTCCGACCTGGAGGTCATGCATTCGGTCTATGGCGCCGACACGCGCATTCGCGACCTTGCGGGCGCTTATGGCATGGTGGAGCCCAGCGAGAGCGTTACACTTGACTTTTCGCAGGATGCAGCCGCGGGCGCCAACGCGACCGCGACCGCTCAGTAGCAAGACGGTAGCTGAGTATGACAAATGACTATCGCCGCGGTTCCGATGGGGGCCGCGGTTCTGGACGTCCCTCGTCGCGGGGACGTTCTGGTTATCAAGGAACGGGTCGGCAATCTTACAACGCCGGGCGGTCCCGTGGCAACGACCCGGCGTCGCGACTTCGCGGCTCGGGCGGCCCTCAAGTGCATAACACCAGGTCGCGCAAGAGTTCGTCGACCGAATGGCTCACAGGCGCGCCTCTGCCTCGCCGCAAAGCCGTCATGGGCTTCATCGGGCTTGGCTTGGGCTTGGGCGTCTTTCGCCTTGCCGACTATCAAATTGTCGAAGCCGATAAACTGCGCGACCGTGCCGATGCGCGCCGCCTGCTTGCGCAGACCCTCTATGCCAAACGCGGCACCATCTACGACCGCAACGGCAACGTGCTGGCGTCGTCGGTCGAATGTCGCAACATCGCCGTGAACCCGCAGCTTGTCGAGGATGTTGACAAGACGGTGTCGGCGCTGGTCAAGGCAACTGGAATCGATAAAAAGACCTGCCGCAAGCTCGTTGAGTCCGATGGAACCTGGGTGTATATCAAGCGCCAGGTGGACGAAGACGATGTTGCGGCGCTGGAGAAGAAGAACCTGCCCGGCGTGCTTTTTGAGCAGGCCATGAAGCGCGTATATCCATACGGCAATCTGGCATCGCAGGTGCTGGGTGTAGTGAATGTAGACAACGACGGCTTGACGGGTCTCGAAAAGCAATACAACAAGCTTCTGACCGGCACGAACGGTTCTCTCGTACGCGAGCGCGCGAGGGACGGCAGCTATATCGCGGGCGGTGCCTATAAAAAGGTGGCTGCGGTCGACGGCGTTGATATCGTGACGACGCTCGACGTCAATATCCAGCGTGCGGCCGAGGATGCCCTGGCAGAGGCAGTTGAGAAGACTAAGGCCAAGAACGGCTCGGCGCTGGTCACCGATCCTACGACAGGCGAGATTTTGGCAGCCTGCTCGTACCCGACCTACGACCAGACCGATCTGGAGAATGCCAAGACCGAGGATATGAATCTGCGCCTGGTCACCGACGCCTACGAGCCCGGCTCGGTCTTTAAGACGCTCGTGGCGGGCGCCGGCTTCGACTTGGGCGTCGTGCGATCGAGTACGTCGTTTGAGGTGCCGGCGAGCATCAAGGTGGGCGACGATACCGTCACCGATGCCGACAAGCGCGACTATGCCATGACCATGGATGTGCGCGAGATGATGCGCCGTTCGTCCAACGTGGGCTTTGTCCTAGTGGGGCGCAAGATCGGTGCCGATGACTTTGCCGCCTATGTGGACAAGTGGGGCATCGGTCACAGCTCGGGTGTCGATTTTCCGGGAGAGAGCCTGGGTATCGTCAAGGAGCGTGACCAGTATGACGGCGCCACGCTGGGCTCGATGAGCTTTGGACAGGCACTGTCTGTCTCGCCGATTGAGATCGCACGTGCCGTGGGCGGCATCGCCAACGGCGGCGTGATGATGACACCGCACTTCTATAAGTCCAGCAAGGGCGACGAGAAGGACTGGGGCGAAGGCGAGCGCGCGATTTCGGAGGACGCCGCATCCCAGGTGACATCGTGCATGCAGACGGTCGTGTCCGAGGGAACGGGCGTTGGCGGCGCGGTTGACGGCTATGACGTGGCGGGTAAGACCGGTACGGCCGAACGTGCCGACGAGAACGGCGGCTACCTCAAGGAGAACTACATGTCGTCCTTTATGGGCTTTGCACCGGCACAATCGCCCAAGGTGCTGTGCTATATCACGCTCGACGGAACGCCGAGCGGCTCAGATGCCGCTGCGGTGCCGTTCCAGTCCATTATGGCCAACGCGCTCGACGTGCTGGGTATCCCGCACACGAAGTAGGGGGTTACAATCTTTGGGGCGTGGTTTGTTGTCCCATATGAGGGTGTTCACATGCCCTGCACCACGCATGTGCGGCGCTGGGATACAATACGCCGATAGCATTATTAGGTTTACAGGGGAGCTGCAATGATAGAGATCGCCGTCAACAACCTCGCGGCCGCAACAGGGGCCCGAACCGTGACGGGAGAAGCCGATCGGGTATGCCGCGGGTGCGTTATCGACTCGCGCCAGGTCGAGGAAGGGACGATTTTCGTCGCCTTTCCCGGTGAAAACGTCGACGGCAATGATTTTGCTTCCCGTGCCGTCCAGTCGGGTGCCGGCGCCGTCGTGATGACGCGTGAGCCCGAGGCCGAGCTGGTCTCGCTGGCGCAGGACAAGGGGTGCGCCATCCTGCTGACCGATGATCCCGAGGAGTTTCTGCTGCGTTTGGCGCACACGTATCGCCTGGAGCTTGGCTGCCTGGTCGTTGGTATTACCGGTTCCATCGGCAAGACGACGACCAAGGACGTGCTCGCCGCCGTGCTCGCCAAGCGCTATCGTGTCTGGGCCACCAAGGGCAATTTCAATAACCTGATCGGCATGCCGCTCACGGTGCTTTCCGCTCCGGCCGATACCGAGGTCCTGGTGCTCGAGATGGGCATGAACCATTTCCACGAGATTGAGCGCCTGTCCCAGTCCGCCAATCCCAACCTTGCCATCGTGAGCAAGATTGGTACCTCTCACATCGGCATTTTGGGCAGCCGCGAGAACATCGCCCGCGCTAAGGCCGAGATTGTCCAGGGTATGTGCGCCGCCGGCGACTTCTTGCCGCTGCTGGTTTTGGGCGGTGAGGACGACTTTACGCCGTTCATTCGCGATACGTTCGCCCAGCCTGCTGGTATCGATGTGATGCTGGCCGGCGTCTCGGACGATGATGAGGTCCGTGCCCGCGACATTCGTGTTGATGACGAGGGCCGTCCGGTCTTTACGCTCGATTTTGGCCAGGGTGAGACGACCGATACCATGCTTGCCATCCCCGGCGTGCAGTCCGTCCCAAATGCCGTTAAGGCCGCCGCAGTTGCCTATCGCCTGGGCGTGACGCCCGAGCAGATCGATGCTGCCTTTAGGGGCCTCACGATCACCGGGCACCGCCAGGAGATCAAGCGCGCCAAGAGCGGTGCCCGCGTCATCGACGATTCCTATAACGCCAGCGCCGAATCCATGGCTGCTGGTCTCGATCTGCTGTGCTCGCTTTCGTGCACGGGGTCTCGCATGGCGATCCTGGGCGAGATGGGCGAGATGGGCGATGAGGCTCCTCGCATGCATGAGCTCGTGGGCGCCTATGCCGCCGCCAAGAAGCTCGACATGCTGGCGTGCGTGGGTGGTGAGCTGGCCCAGCTTATGGCCGATGCCGCGCGCATGATGGGCATGGACGAGGACCGCATCCAGGTGTTCTCCGATTATCAGCAGGTGCTCGACCGCATGGGCGGCGCGCTTGAAAAACATGATGTTGTACTGGTCAAGGGTTCCCGCTTTGTTGAGCTCGACCGCTTTGTGGAAGGTGTGTGCTAGCCCATGTTCGGCAATCCCTCGTATCCAACGTATCAGGCTTTTTTGGGGCTTGGCATCGCCGCTGCCATTGCGCTGCTGCTCATGCCGTGGTGGATCAAGCTACTTAAGGTCGAGGGTATCGGCCAGCAGGTTCGTGCCGACGGCCCCAAGCGTCATTTGGTTAAGCAGGGAACGCCCACCATGGGTGGCGTTGTCATTCTCGTCGCGATTTCGCTGACCTGCCTGCTGATGGGCAAGCTCACCACCGAGCTCGTGCTCGTGCTGCTCGCCACGCTGGCGACCGGCGTGCTGGGCCTGATCGACGACCTGACCTCCGTTACGCATGGGCGCTCGCTCGGTCTGACGCCTCATGCCAAGATGATCGGCCTAACCATTATCTGTGTCACCTTTACGGTACTTGCCGTTAACTGGTGCGGCGTCGCCCCCGAGATTCGTTTTCCCGGCGGCCTGACGATTGACCTTGGCGTGCTTTCGACCACCATCTGCGGCCTTTCGTTCCCGTGGCTCTACATTGTCTTTTGCTGGCTGATGATCGCCGGTCTTTCTAATGCCGTGAACCTGACCGATGGCCTTGACGGTCTTGCTGGCGGCACCTCCATGATTGCCATGCTCGCCATGGCTGCCATGGCGTTTTTGCACGGAGACGTGAACCTGTCCATCTTCTGCACCGCGTGTGCCGGTGCCTGCTTGGGCTTTCTGTGGTTCAACTGCTATCCGGCGAGCATCTTTATGGGCGATACCGGCTCGCTTGCCCTGGGCGCCGCGTTTGCCTGCACGTCCATCATGACCAACACCGAGGTCGTCTCCCTCATCATCGGCGGCCTGTTTATCGTTGAGACCCTGTCGGTCATGATTCAGGTTGTCTACTTCCACTTTACGCACAAGCGCGTCTTCCTTATGGCGCCCATCCATCATCATTTCGAAAAGAAGGGCTGGGCCGAGACCAAGGTCGTCATCCGTTTTTGGATTATCGCTGCTGCCTTTGGTGCCGTTGGCCTTGCTCTGTTCTTCCAGTTGGGATAGTGGTCTTTCATGTCTCTTGCTGATGTCTTTAGCCTGCTCGTTTTGGGTCAGGGCAAATCCGGTCTCGATGTCGCCCGCTGGGCGCTGGCACATCCCGAGCGCGTAAGTGCCGTTACCGTGTATGGCGGTGGCACCTCTGAGCCCAATGACGCCACGCGTGCGCTCGAGGCTGCTGGTGCGTCGTTTGTCTATGGGACCGAACAGGTCGAGGGCGCCTATGACGTATGCGTGACGTGCCCGGGCATCTCGGAGTTCTCGGGCTTCTTTAAGGCTGGGCGCGAGCATGCCGCCCAGATTATGGGTGAGCCCGAGTTTGCCTATCGCCTGTCGCCCGATAACTGGATTGCCATCACGGGCACCAACGGCAAGACGACCACCACGTCGCTGACTGATTATCTGCTTAAGGCTGCCGGCGAGGCCAGCGTTGCTGTCGGCAACATCGGCGAGCCGCCGGTCAACGAGATTGACGGCCGAGCCCACAACGAGTGGTTTGTGGCTGAGCTCTCGAGCTATCAGATTGCTACGACAACCGAGCTCCACCCCCGCGTGGCGGTGCTGCTCAACATCACTCCCGACCACTTGGGCTGGCATAAGAGTCATAAGAACTATGCGCTTGCCAAGATCAAACTGTTTGACAATATGGTCGATGACGATCTGGTGGTTGTCGACGTCGAAGACGCCGGCATTCACGAGTTCGATGAGTACATCTACACGCCGGGTCGTCGCATCTGCAAGGTTGCCTTTGACGAGCCTGAGGGCGAGGATGCCGCCTTTGTGCGCGATGGCAAGATGATCGTGCGCCTGAAGGGCGTCGAGACCCCGCTCATCGCTACATCCGAGCTCAAGATCTCGGGCCATCACAATGTTATCAATGCCCTGTGCGCTGCCACGGCTGCCTTGGCAGTCGGTGCCGATGTCGACGGTGTCTGCCGCGGTCTGGCCTCGTTCCAGCCGCTCGAGCACCGCGTGGAGCCGTGTGGCGAGATTGACGGCGTGCGCTACGTCAACGATTCCAAGGCGACTAACACCGATGCGGTCGAGAAGGCACTGACGGCATTTCCCGATGACGACGTGATCTTGCTGCTCGGCGGCCACGATAAGGGCACTCCGCTCACGGACTTCGCGCGCGTCGTTATGGACAACGTGCGCTCGGTCGTCTGCTTTGGCGATGCGCGCGAGCGCTTCACCGCCGCTATGGACGAGGCTGATGTCGATGGCGATGTGGATATCGCCCAGGCGGATGACCTGCGCGACGCCGTGGACGTTGCCCGTTCGCTTTCGAGCCGTGGTGACGTGATCTTACTTTCTCCTGCCTGCTCTTCGTTCGATGAGTTCTCGGGCTATGAGGAGCGCGGCCGCGTGTTTAAGGACTACGTGGCTCAGCTTGCCGCTACAGCGAAATCACAAATGGAATAGGGGTTGCGGTGAGAGAGGAGAGCCCCCGACAAGGTATGAGGAGGCCCGACTCGGACCGTGCTTCCTCACGTCGCACCACACCGCGTTCCAGCCGCGGCGGGCAGTCGTTTAGCGAACGCTATATTGCCGGCGTTCCCGCCCGTATCATGCGCCCCCGTTTGATATTCATGGCCTGCTTGTTTACCTTGGTATGCTTTGGCCTGCTGATGGTGTACTCGGCGTCTTCGGTCGAGGCGCTGCACGAGAATGGCTCGGCGACGTTTTTTCTGGGTCGACAGGCCGCGTTTGCCGTGGTCGGTGTTCTGGCGCTGATTGCCATCGTGCGCGTTTTGCCGGACAGCTGGTTTGGGGAGGATGTGCTCAGGATCTTCCTTATCGGCATGATAGGGCTACTGCTTCTGGTGTTCTTGGTGGGCAGCGGCAGCCGCGGCGCCACGCGCTGGCTCAACATCGCCGGTATTCAGTTCCAGCCTTCCGAGTTTTTAAAGCCATTTGCCATTGCGTATTCGGCCATCATGCTTGATCGCTTCTTTTCGCCCGGTGGCAACATCAACGAATTCCTTCGCAAGATGGGCATCTACCTGGGCATTTCGCTCTTTCTGATCTTTATCCAGCCCGATTTCGGTACTGTCCTGATCATCCTGTTGACCCTCATGTGCATGGCGTTGTTTGCGGGTCTCGACCCCAGATTTATCATCGGCGTGCTAATCTTCGGCATTCTCGTGATCGTGATTGCGCTTGTCGCAGAGCCATACCGTATGGTGCGTATTCAGGTTGCCTTGAACCCTTGGGCCGACGAGTATGGTGACGGCTATCAGGCCACGCTTGCCATCATGGCCTTTGCCTCGGGCGGTCTGTTCGGCCGTGGCATCGGCAACTCAACCATGAAGTACTCGTATCTGCCCGAGGCACACAACGACTACATCTTGGCCATCATTGGCGAGGAAGTCGGTTTTGTCGGAACCGTGCTGTTCTTCTTGGTGTTTGCGATGCTGATCTACTCGGCGTTTCGCATTGCCGAGCAGGCGACCGATCGTCGGGGCGCGCTCATGGCGTCTGGCTCCGCGGTCATTCTCGCAGTGCAGTTTTTGATTAACGCGCTGGGCATCCTCAACGTGTTTCCCATGACGGGCAAACCGTTGCCGTTTATTAGCTACGGCGGTTCGTCGATTATTGTGTCGCTCATGCTTGCCGGGTTGATCCTGCGCGTTTCGTACGAGAGCGCCCGCCGCGATGAGTATGACCGCCGCCGTGAGAGCTTTGCCGTTATGGATGAGAGTACCGCCGGCGTGCCCCACGTGCGCGGTGAACGACCTTCGCGTAGCGGCTTTACCGTTCTGGATGGTTCTGCATCCGAGCCGGCAGCTCGTCCACGCCCGCGAATGGCTCCGCAAGGTCGTCCTCAGCGCCCCACTCCTCGCAATGCGGGCGGCGGATATAATCGAATCGATTTGAACTCAGACCCGTCGGCGCGTCTGCGTACCGACGGCCAGGGACCGCGTGTACGAAGGGACTACCATGACCGATAAAATGACCGTTGCTATTGCAGCCGGCGGCACGGCAGGGCACATCAATCCCGCGCTCGCCTTGGCCGAAGAGCTCCGTGACCGTGGCCACCACGTTGTGTTCGTGGGCCAGTCGCGCAAGCTCGAGGGTCGTCTGGTCCCCGAGGCTGGGTTTGATTTTGTGCCCATTACGGTCACGGGCTTCGACCGCTCCCGTCCTTGGACGGCGCTGACCTCGCTGTGGCGTGTCAACAAAGCCAAGCGTGCGCTCGCCAGTCATTTCTCAAAGGTCGGCAAGCCCGATGCCGCCATTGGTTTTGGTGCCTATGTCGAGGTTCCGCTGCTGGGGTGGTGCAAGGGCGCGGGCGTTCCGTATCTGCTGCATGAGCAGAACTCTGTTCCGGGCCTGGCCAACAAGATGATGAACTCCCACGCCGCCCGCGTGTGCATCTCGGTGCCGGCAGCGCGTTCGGTCTTTGAGCGCGAAGGTGACCCTGACCACGTGCTCATGACCGGCAACCCCGTACGTCGCTCGGTGATCGAGGGCGATCGCGCTCGCGGCCGCAAGGCACTTGGCGTTCCCGAGGACGCTACGCTGCTGCTCGTCTTTGGCGGTTCACTTGGCGCCCAACACCTCAACGAGCGCGTGGTTTCGCTCAAAAACGAGCTGCTTTCGCGCAAGAACCTCTATGTGTTGCATTCGACGGGTGCCGACGGCTTTGAGGAGACCGAGCGCGCTTTGGCGCTGACGCCCGAGGAGGCGAAGCGTTACCGCGTCCAGCCTTACATCGACAACATGGGCGATATGCTGGCTGCTGCCGATTTGGTGCTCTCGCGTTCGGGCGCATCGAGCGTGGCCGAGATCGCTGCGCTCGCCGTGCCCTCGGTGCTCGTGCCGTATCCGCATGCGACGGCCGACCACCAAACCACCAATGCTCGTTATCTGGTCGACGCCGGGGCCGGCGTGCTCTGCGCCGATGCCGATATCGACGGTTCTGCCTTTGCCGATGAGCTGCTGCACCTGGTCGATGACGCGGCGGCACGCGACGCCATGCGTCAGGCGGCGCGTGGTCTGGCTCAGGATAGGGCCGCCGCTCTTCTGGCGGATGCGGTAGAGGGTTTGCGTTAGTTAGACGGGATATCGTCGGTCGCCCTCGCGCTGATGCGGTAGGTGCGGTACAGTTAACGGGTTACAGGCAGTGTTTACGCAAGGAGTACACGAGCACATGGCTGATTCCCAGACTGCAACCTCCGCGCCCGAGTTTAAGAGCGCCCACTTTATCGGTATCGGCGGCGCCGGCATGAGCGGCATCGCCCTCGTTCTGCACGAGCGCGGTTATGCCGTTACCGGCTCCGACCTTAAGACGTCACGTTATATCCGCCAGCTTACCCGCGCTGGTGTGAAGGTGCATGTGGGCCATGAGGCCGCCACGATCGACGAGGTCAAGCCCGACGTGGTTGTTGTCTCCACCGCTATTCCGGAGTCCAACCCTGAACTCGTGCGCGCTCGCGAGCTTGGTATTCCCGTGTGGCCCCGTGCCAAGATGCTCTCTGCTTTGGGCCACGGCTACACCACCGTCGCTGTTGCCGGCACGCATGGCAAGACCACCACGTCTTCGATGTGCGCCACCATGCTCGACCGCATGGGTCTGGATCCGAGCTTCCTGATCGGTGGCATCGTCGAGGGCTATGACACGAACGGCAAGAACGGCTCGGGCGACTACTTTGTCGCCGAGGCCGACGAGTCCGACAGTTCCTTCCTGTTCCTGAACCCCAACGTGGTCATTGTGACCAACGTCGAGGCCGACCACCTCGATCACTACTCGGGTATCGAGGAGATCGAGGCGACTTTCGCCAAATTCATGAGCCTGGTGGGCGAGGACGGCACCGTCATCGTCTGCGGTGAGGACCCGCATCTGGTCGAGCTCGCCAAGTCGACGGGCCGTCACGTGCTTTCCTACGGCTTTGCCGAGAGCAACGACATCGTCTGCATGCACCCGGATGTCAAGGGCATCCAGAGCGACTTTATCGTTCGCTTTGAGGACGGCACTGAGCACGCTGTGGAGATCAAGAGTAATCCCGGTCGCCACAACATGCTCAACGCCACGGCGGTGCTCACCGTCGCCCATGTCCTGGGCCTTGACATCGACGCCGCCGCCAAGGCGCTTTCGAGCTTTGAGGGCGTCCGTCGTCGCTTTACCCACGTGGGCGATATCGATGGCATCACCGTGGTCGATGATTACGGCCATCACCCCACCGAGATCAAGGCGACGCTTGCTGCCGCTTCGTCGCTGGGCTACAAGCACGTCGACGTCGTGTTCCAGCCGCACCGCTATTCGCGCCTGCAGGCCCTGTGCGACGACTTTGCCGATGCATTTGCCAATGCCGATAAACTGCTGCTGATTGATGTGTTCTCGGCTGGCGAGATGCCCATTCCGGGTGTTACCTCTAAGATGCTCGCCGATACCGTGCGCGCCAAGCATCCTGGCAAGGAGGTCGTGTACTGCTCCAGCCGTCTTGAGCTCAATCAGGAGCTCGAGCAGATGGTGGGCGAGGGCGACTTGCTGCTCACTATGGGTGCCGGTGACGTTACGACCGTCGGCCCCGAGTTTATCGAGTATTTGACTGCCAAGAAAGACGCTTAAGTCTAATGGGTCTGTTTAACGCCGTCATGGCGCTCTCGGGCATGATCGACACGGATGTGATCGAGGACGAGCGCCTTGCGCGTCATACGAGCTATCGTATCGGCGGCAAGGCCGACCTCTTTGTGACGTGCCATAGCTATCATGCCCTCCGCCGCGCCGTGGCGGTGCTCGATCGCGAGCAGGTGCCGTGGGTCATCATCGGCAAGGGCTCCAATCTGCTGGTTGCCGATGGCGGTTATCGCGGCGCCGTCATTTCGCTCGGACGTGAGTTTCAGCGCACGGTTGTTGCCGATGACGGTTGTACGCTGACGGTCGGTGCGGGCGTGATGTTTGCGCGCCTGGTCAACGATGCCCTGTCGCGTAGCCTCTCGGGCCTTGAGTTTGCCGTTGGCATCCCTGGCTCGGTTGGCGGTGCGATATCTATGAATGCCGGCACACGGACCGAGTGGATTGGCTCGCTGGTTGAGGATGTCGTAACGTTTGACCCGGCATCCGGTATCAAGCATTATGCGGGGTCCGAGATCACTTGGGGCTACCGCGAATGTAGCCTTCCCCGCAATGAGATTATCCTCGAGTGCGTGCTCAAGCTTAAACCGGCGCCCAAGGCCGACATTCGCGAGCGCATGGAGCGGTACCTGACGAGGCGCAAGCGTACGCAGCCCATGGGTCGCGCATCCTGCGGGTCGGTCTTTCGCAACCCGCCCGATGCGAGTGTGGGCAAGCTTATCGAGGATTGTGGATTAAAGGGTTTTTCGATTGGCGGCGCGGAAGTTTCGCCCGTTCACGCTAATTTTATCGTTAATAACGGAACTGCCTCGGCCGATGACGTTGCCGCGGTTATCAGACATGTGCACGGAAAGGTGAGGGAGGCGTATGGCATCGAGCTCAGACCGGAAGTTAAATTCCTCGGCTTCTAGAGCATCGAAACCCACCTTCCGCCGCGCCGGAGGGCGTTCCGGCGCGCCTGCCAAACCTCAACGCAATACCGTCGCGCACTCTAAGTCTGTCGGGCATGCTCGACAGACCAGTCGTCCGGTTGTCGGCTCGCAGCTCGGCAATCGTCCGGCCGCAAAAAAGTCCTCGCGTCCCTCGGTGACGTCAAAGCCTGTTATGGGCGCCAAACCTGCCCGTCCCATGGCAACTCCTAAGCCCTCGACGGGAACTAAAGCGCCGCGTCCGGGTCGCACGCTGGGCGCATCGAAACCGCGCTCGCTGACATCGGTGCCGGCTACCGCCAAGAAGCCTTCGGGTAAAAAAGGCGTCAACCCGTTGTCTTCACTTGGGGCGATGGCAAATAAAACGTCAGACGCCGCTTCTCTCGTTACAGGCAAAGGCAAAATCGTGGGCGGCGTTCTGGCCGTCTTGGCCGTGCTCGTCGTCGTTGCCGTCGTGGTGATCAACTCTGGATTGTTTACCGCCACTGATATTCAGATTCAAGGCAGCGAGCATGTGACGAAGCACGATGCTATCCAGCTGATCGATTTGCCCGAGGGAACGTCGCTTTTTAACGTCGATCCTGACCAGATTACCGAGGACCTCAAGCAGAACCCGTGGGTGTCGGGCGTGGATGTCCAGCGTCAGTTCCCGCATACGCTCATCATTACGCCGATGGAGCGCAAGGTCATCGCAATTGCCTATATCAGCTCCGATGACCTTGCCTGGGCCATCGGGGATGATGACACCTGGATCGCCCCGCTGTCGACGTCGGTCGAAGTGGATGACCAGGGCAACGTCATCACGACGGGGCAGGGCTCAAATACCCTGACCGGCATTGATGCCGCGCTGGCGCTCGCTAAGCACTATGGCGCGGTGTTGTTGACTGATGTCTCGGCGGATGTCGCTCCGGTTTCCGGCCAGGCGGTGAGCTCCAAGGCCGTTAAGGCTGGCTTGGATTATGTGCGTGGTTTTTCGAGCGAGTTCTTGGGACAAGTCAAGGATATTTCCACGCCTTCGGTCGAAGCCATCTCGGCAAACCTCAATAACGGCATTGAGGTGTCGCTGGGCGATTCGAACGATATCGTCAAGAAGGAGCGCGTAGTCACCAAGCTGCTTTCGCAGGTAGAGGGCGTAACGTATATCAATGTGCGTTCTCCGGGTAACTATACATTTAGGAACGCTCCGACCTCGTAGCGCTGGTTGATGCTTTGTTGAGGGGCCATACCACGCCGTTTATCTGGTTTGTTTGGTTTTCACGGTCAATTATTTGACTGATACGTTCATAATGTGCAAACATAATACGGTTTACCTTTGCATTTACTTTCAACCTGAAGGTTAATGTGCGCAGGGGTCGACCCATGCTATGGCTATAACCTTTGTTCGGAGGACCGACATGCACGAGACAGAGATCAACAACTACCTTGCCGTCATTAAGGTGGTCGGCGTCGGCGGCGGCGGTACCAACGCGGTCAATCGAATGATCGAAGAGGGCATCCGCGGCGTCGAGTTTGTTGCCATCAACACCGATGCTCAGGCACTCGCGATCTCTGATGCCGATATCAAGGTGCACATCGGCACCGACCTTACCCGTGGCCTGGGCGCCGGCGCCAACCCCGAGGTTGGCCGCAAGGCTGCCGATGAGTCCCGCGACGACATTGCCGAGGCGCTCGCTGGCGCCGACATGGTGTTCATCACCTGCGGCGAGGGCGGTGGCACCGGTACCGGCGCTGCCCCCATCGTTGCCGATATCGCGATGAACGAGGTCGGTGCGCTGACCGTCGCCGTCGTGACCAAGCCCTTCACCTTCGAGGGCCGCAAGCGCAAGAAGAGCGCCGAGGAGGGCATTAAGACCCTCTCCGATTGCGTCGACACCATGATCGTCATTCCTAACGATAAGCTGCTCGACATCGCCGAGAAGAAGACCACCATGCTCGAGGCCTTCGCGATTGCCGATGGTGTCCTTTCCCAGGGCACCCAGGGCATCACCGACCTCATCACCGTCCCCGGTATCATCAACCTGGACTTCGCCGATGTTAAGACCATCATGAAGCAGGCCGGTACCGCCATGATGGGTATCGGTACCTCTTCTGGGGATACCCGTGCCGTCGATGCTGCCCAGCAGGCCATCTCCAGCCCGCTGCTCGAGAGCTCCATCGATGGTGCCACGCGCGTGCTGCTCTCCATCGCCGGTTCCAAGGACCTGGGCATCCAAGAGATCAGCGACGCCGCCGACGTTGTCGCCAATGCCGTCGATCCCGAGGCCAACATCATCTTCGGTACCGTTGTCGACGAGTCCCTGGGCGACCAGGTGCGTATCACCGTCATCGCTACGGGCTTCTCCGACTCCAACGTCAACCGCCAGGACGAGCTCTTTGCTGCTCAGCAGTCTCAGAGCAAGGCCGCTGCCTCCGCTGAGCCGCAACGCACCGCTCCGGCCACCAGTCCGGCTCAGGCCGCTCCGACCCGCAACGTTGGTGGCACCGAGCTTCCTAACTTCGGCAACGATCAGTTCGAGCTTCCCGACTTCCTGAAGCGCGGTAGCTTCTAAGTCGTTCTTTGCATTGTTGTGCACAGGGGCGTATCCGTATGGACGCGCCCTTTTTATTTCGACTTTGTAAACTAGAACCTCCAATCTCTTTACGTTCCCTTTACGATTGCCTCCAGCGCAGCAGGTATCCTTTTAGAGAAGTATGACAGCCGTATAAACGCGGGCTGTAGCGGCGATGCCGCGGTACTTGTGTTATTAGGAGGCTTTAGTATGGCAGCACGTGCGGACAACGTTTCGCGTGTCGACCATGATGGAGTTACGTTGGTGGAGGGCGCGACATCCGATGTTCGCTTTGCCTTCACCGAGCGCGCCGGTGGCGTTTCCGAAGATGCGTACTCCTCACTCAACTTGGGCTCGCATGTTGGCGATGACCCCTTTGCTGTTCAAGAAAATCGTCGTCGTGCGCTCGAAGCTATGGGTGCCGCCGAGTGCGAGCACAACCTGCTCGTTCCCAATCAGGTCCATGGTGATCATATCGTTGCGGTGACCTCGAACGGCGCCGATGACCTTGAGGACGTTCGCGAGCAGATTGCCGAGGGCTGTGATGCCATCGTCTGCACGGCGCATAACGTGCCCGTGCTGCTCTGCTTTGCCGACTGCGTTCCCGTGGTGCTGGTGGCCCCTGGCGGATTTGCCGTGGTGCACTCCGGTTGGAAGGGCACGATTGCACGTATTTCTGCCAAGGCGTGCCAGGCGCTTTGCGATGCTGCCGGCTGCGATGCGAGCAACGTTTCCGCCTATATCGGCCCCCATATCTTGGGTGACGAATATGAGGTATCCCAGGAACTCATGGATCGCTTTGCCGCCGAGTTCTCTTGCATCGATGCGAGTGCCTCTCGCATGCTCGATCTTTCCGCTGCCATTCGCGAGGCGCTGGTAGATGTCGGTGTCGACGCGGATAATATCGTGGATACCCAGCTTTCGACTGTGCGTCAGAACGACCGCTTTTATTCCTACCGTAACGAGGACGGCACCTGTGGGCGCCATGCTGCGATCGGCGTGATGCTATGAGAAAGATCGTATCGGTCCTGAGCGCCGCTGTGCTTACGCTTACGCTGTGCGCCTGTTCTTCGGGATCTTCTACCTCTTCCATTACCGTCGCCGGCTCCACGACCTGCCTTCCTATCGCCGAGATTGCGGCCGAGGGCTTTAAGGAGGAGACCGGCATCGACGTGCTCGTTTCCGGTTTGGGTTCTTCCGCTGGCATCGAGGCCGTCAGCGCCGGCACAGCCGATATCGCCAGCTCCTCCCGTGGACTCAATGCCGACGAACAGGATCTGGGCCTGACTCCCATCGTCATTGCCCACGACGGTATCGCGGTCATCGTGAACGACGATAACCCCGTCGATAACCTCTCGACCGAGCAGCTCCGCGATATTTACGCCGGCAAGATCACCAACTGGAAAGAAGTCGGTGGCGAGGACCTGAGGATCCAGGTCATCAATCGAGATGAGGCGTCCGGCACGCGTGAGGCCTTCCGCACCATCGTGATGGACGGCACCCCGTTCGATCGCCGCTCGGCCGTTCTTTCGGGCACGGGCCAGGTGCGCGACGTGGTATCTCGTTCGCGCGGTGCCATTGGCTACATTTCGCTGGGCTTCGTCGATAGCCTCAACGCCAAGACCTCGGTCAAGGCCGTCTCGGTCAATCATGTTGAGGCGTCCGAGAAGACGGTCGCGAGCGGCGGCTATCCCATCTCACGCGACCTTTACTTCTTTGTGAAGGGTGCGCCTTCGCAGCAGGCGCAGGATTACATCGACTATGTGACGTCCGAAAAGATGGACAAGCAGATTCGCGAGGCGGGCTTTATTCCCGTCACCAACGACGAGAAGGGGAGTGAGTAGCATGGAAGCACAGGAAAACTCCCAGACTGAGCAGAATGTTCAGACGCCCAAGAAGCGCGAGCTGGCGCTCGTATCGCACAGTACCTATATCAAGGAGAAGGCGCTGCAGTGGATCTTCTTTGCCTGCGCGTTCTTGGCGGTCGTTACCGTCATCCTGATTTTTGTCTTTACCACGTACTCGGCGCTGCCCGTCTTTACCGACATCGGTCTGGCGGACTTCTTTAGCTTTACGTGGGCGCCTTCCGAGGGCCACTACGGCATCTTGTCGCTGCTTGCCGGCTCGGGTCTGGTGACCGTCGGTGCGCTCGCCATGGGCGTGCCGCTGGGCGTGGGTACGGCCGTTTACCTGGTCGAGATTGCCAGCAAGCGCGTGCGCAAGCTCATCAGCCCCGCCGTTGACCTGCTGGCGGGCATACCCTCCATCATCTACGGCTTCTTTGGCATGATCATCATCCGCCCGTTTATCGCACAACTGACCGGCGGCCTTGGTTTTGGTGCGCTGACGGCGTGGTTTGTGCTCGCCATCATGATCGTCCCTACCATCACCACGCTCACCATCGATGCTCTCAATTCCATTCCCATGGGCATTCGCGAGGCATCGTATGCCATGGGCGCCACCAAGTGGCAGACCATCTATAAGGTCGTGCTACCTGCCGCGAAGCTGGGTATCGTTGATGCCATCGTGCTGGGTATGGGCCGTGCCATCGGCGAGACCATGGCCGTGCTCATGGTCGTAGGTAACGCCCCGGTTATTCCCGACAGCATTGCGAGCCCCATCTCGACGCTCACGAGCCAGATTGCGCTCGACATGAGCTATTCCTCGGGTCTGCACCGCTCGGCGCTGTTCGGCATGGGTGTGGTCCTGTTTATCATCTCCGCCACGCTGGTGGGCATCGTCCGTCTGATTTCCAAGAAGAAGAGGGGGTAGGCTATGTCCGATTCCGTTGACACGA
Source organism: Collinsella aerofaciens (assembly GCA_048503295.1). Taxonomy (GTDB): domain Bacteria; phylum Actinomycetota; class Coriobacteriia; order Coriobacteriales; family Coriobacteriaceae; genus Collinsella; species Collinsella aerofaciens_CI. Next base: position 27,035 of record DBFRVO010000042.1, read on the forward strand.
CGGTCGATACGACCTCGTCGCGCGAGCGCATCAAGCGTGCCCTTTCCCACGGCAAGAAGGGCCGCATCAACAAGGACCTGTCCAACAAGATCATGCTTGGCGTGTTCCGTGCCGCTGCCTACATCACCACGCTGGTGCTGGTCGCTATCATCGCCTACGTGGTCATCAACGGCCTGCCACACATCTCGCTCGACTTTATCTTCGGTTGGCCCCAGGGCGTCAACGCCGAGGGCGGTATTTGGCCCACGATCGTCTCGACCGTCTATGTGACGGCGCTCGCCATGCTTATCTGCACGCCGATCGCTGTGCTGGCAGCCGTCTATCTGGCCGAGTACGCCAAGCAGGGCAAGGTCGTCGAGCTCATTCGCTACGCTGCTGACGCTTTGGCCTCGGTGCCCTCCATCGTTATGGGTCTGTTTGGCTACGCCTTGTTTGTCGAGGCCATGGGCTTGGGCCTTTCGATGGTCTCTGCCGCCCTGGCACTCGCGCTCTTGATGCTTCCCATCGTCATGCGCACCACCGAAGAGGCCATTCGCGCCGTTCCGCGCTATATCCGTTGGGGCGCGTACGGCCTGGGCGCCACCAAGTGGCAGGTTGTCTCCAAGATCGTGCTTCCTTCTGCCTTTGGCCGTATTGCCACGGGCATCGTCCTCGCCATCGGCCGTGCCATTGGCGAGACCGCGGTGGTGCTCTACACCATGGGGCAGGCCATCAATCTACCTATTTCGCCGCTCGATTCCGGCCGCCCCATGACGGTTCACCTGTACCTGCTTGCCAACGACGGCATCAACATGAACGCAGCCTACGGCACCGCGCTCTTGCTGATGGTGATCATTTTGGCCTTCAACCTGTTTGCGCGCTTCCTGTCGCGCAAGCGTCGCTAGTTAAGGAGTCCCATGTCCGTTTATCAGTCCGCTCCCACGCTGGAGCAAGCGGCCATTACGGCCAAGGATTTCAACTTTTGGTACGGTGACTTTCATGCGCTGACGGGGCTTGACCTCAACATCGCCAAAAACGCCATCACCTCCTTCATTGGCCCTTCGGGCTGCGGCAAGTCGACGTTTTTGCGCTGCATCAACCGCATGAATGATCTGATCGAGGGTACGCGCGTCGCGGGCACCATGACGCTCGACGGCAATGATATCTATGCCGAGGGTGTCGACCCGGTCGACCTCCGTCGTCGTGTGGGCATGATCTTTCAGCAGCCCAACCCGTTTCCCAAATCCATCTACGAGAATGTCGCCTTTGGCCCTCGTCTGCAGGGCGTGACTAGCAAAAGCGACCTCGATGACATCGTGGAAGAATCGCTCAAACGCGCCAACCTCTGGAAAGAGGTATCCAATCAGCTCAACAAGGATGGTTTGGCGCTCTCGGGCGGTCAGCAGCAGCGTCTGTGCATCGCGCGCGTGCTTGCGGTGCAGCCCGATGTCCTTCTGATGGACGAGCCATGCTCCGCCATCGACCCCACGTCCGTCTCTAAGGTTGAGGATCTGATGGCCGAGCTGGCGCCCGAGATGACGATCATCATCGTCACGCATTCAATGCAGCAGGCAGCTCGTATCAGCGACTACACCGCATTCTTCTTGCAGGAAGTTGCCGGCGAGCCCGCCACGCTCATCGAGTATGGTCAAACCGACGCGATCTTCACAAGCCCGGTAGATTCGCGGACGGAAGACTATATCACCGGCCGCTTTGGCTGATCGGTGCGACTAGTCCCAATCCGATCGGACCTGGTCCGGTGCGTATTCACTGTGCGGGCGGCATGACCGCACCCAACTGATTGGAGTGAACCATGCGCAAACTGTTTTCCCGTCAGCTCATCGAGGCCCGTCACGAGATGCTGAGCATCTACGAGGCCGTCGATCTGGCCCTCCACGATGCCGTTAAGGCCTATGTGACCGACGACCGCAAGCTCGCCACCAAGACCAAGAAGCGCACGCTTTCGATTGACGCACGCTGCGCCAACCTGGAGGCCGTCTGCTACAACCTGATTGCCACGCAGTCACCGGTCGCCTCCGACTTCCGCCTGCTTCAGACGATCATCTACGTCGACTTTAACCTGCAACGCATGACCGATAAGGTCCGTCAGATCTGCCGTGCCACGCGTCATATGATCAAGGCCGACATCTCGCTGCCCAAGGAGCTTGTCGGCACGGTCGAGGCCGAGGCTGAGGCCGTCTACCAGGTGCTGGGCTCTTCGCTTTCTGCGCTCGTCACCAACGACATGTCCATCATCTGCAACTTGGCCGTCGAGGACGAGCCAGTGCACGCCGCCTACGAGAAGTTCTTCCGCACCTTTAACCGTATGGATACGGGCGACTTTATGGACGACGACAGCAACTATGACGACCTGCGCCGCGCCATCATGGTTTCGCGCTACCTCGATCGCATCGCCTCGATTTCCATCGATGCCGCCTGCCGCCTGACCTTCCTGCTGACTGGTCAGCGCATGAATGCCGGCGATATCGCCCGCACGGACGAGGACGAGCTCGAGAGCATGCGCGTGCCTTCGGGCGAGGGCGTCATCATGAGGCCCGCCGTCGATGCGCGCTACGTTGCCAAGGTGCCCGTTAACGAGGTCAGCGAGGGACTTCGCTACCTGCTCGATCATCTTGAGGACGAGGACGATGACGAGGACGACGAGGAGTAAGTAATCCCGTTCGTCGAAAGATTGTAAATACCTAAGTGAGCGCGGCCTTGCACATGCGGGGCCGCGCTCTTGCGTTAGCATGGGACTACTTGTTTGGCTGTCAGCGGAGGCGATTGGCAATGGATAACTATTTGGACTTGATGCGCGCTCGCCGCGAGCAGATTCTGGAACGTTTTTATGCGGCGCTCGATCGCGCAGGCCGTCCCCACGACGCCGCGAGCCTCATTGCCGTGTCCAAGACCGTTGGTGTCGATGAGACCGTTGCCGCCATCCAGGCGGGGTATCGCCATTTTGCCGAGAACCGCCCGCAGGAGCTGGTTCGCAAGCTCACGGGTCTGGCGGAGCATCCGGAGCTGCCCGAGGTGCGCTTCGATATGATCGGCAACCTGCAGACCAATAAGATCAATGCGGTGCTGGGCTCAGCCGAGCTGATTCACTCGGTGGGTTCGCTGCATCTGGCGCAGGCGATCTCGAGCCGTGCTGTCCGCAAGATTGAGGCAGGCGAGCTCGCCGGCCCCCAGCGTGTGCTCATTGAGGTCAATGTGAGTGGTGAGGAGTCGAAGGGAGGCTTTTCGCCCGATGAGATTCGCGCCGTCGCGGGTGAGCTTGCGGAACTTGAGGGAATTTGCGTGCAGGGGCTTATGACTATGGCGCCCCGGGGGAATAAGGATGTGGCACGCCGCACCTTTGCGGGGCTTCGTGAGCTGAGGGATGAGCTGGAGGCGGCGCATCCCGATTTGAACCTGCCTGAGCTTTCCTGCGGCATGAGCGAGGACTTTGAGCCTGCCCTTGAGGAGGGCTCTACGCTCGTTCGCCTGGGCAGGGTAGTATTTAGCCCGGAGTTTGCAGTAAAATAAGGCTCTGAAGTGCGCACTGATTATCGGGGCGCCTGCACTAAACCGCGAGAGGACACAACCATGGGCTTCCTTGATGAGATTAAAAATAAGATGCACCTGGGCGGCCAGCAGGGTTACGACCAGGGTTATGGCCAGGACGACGACTACGGCTACGATGACGGCTATGACGATAGTTATCAGGGCAACGGCTACAGCGGTGCTTCGGGCGAGGGCTTCTACACCCAAGACGAGCCGAGCAACGGCCTGCTTGGTCAGACGCGCCGCGGTGAAGCTGAGTCGGTTGCCGTGTATACGCGCTCCGGTCAGCTGGTCGGCGATGACTCTCGCCATGCCACAACGTATAACCCGCCTTCGCGCTCGCAGGACAGTGTTGCGAGCGGTTATCGTCCTGGTGCCTATGACACGCCGTCTAGCTACGCCGAGAACACCCGCGCCCGTGCCGCCGCTGCGCCCGCGCCTGCACCGAGCGATGCCTCGGCCTATGCGAGCAATATCATCAACGCCACACCGCAGCTGCCGGCCTATGTCCTGCGCCCCGAGAGCTATGACGACGTGGAGACCGTGGTGCGCCGCGTTCGCACCAAGCAGCCTGTCGCACTGATTTTTGTGGGCGTACGCACCGAAGTTGCCAAGCGCGTCTTGGACTTCTCTTACGGCTTTGCCTGCGGTCTGGGTGCCACGGTCAAGGAGGTGGGCGACCGCGTGTTCATGGTGCTGCCCGCCGGTTGCGAGGTCAAAGATTCCGATCTCAAGAAGCTTCGTGCGGACGGCTACCTTAAGTAAAGACAAGACGAGGAGATTCCCATCAACATCTACACTATCGTCCAGCTGGTCAACACGCTGTTCAACTTCTATTCCACGCTCATTGTCGTCTACTGCTTTATGACGTGGATTCCCATGAAGCAGGGTGGTTTGCTTCAGGATATTGCCGCGGTGCTTGATAGCGTGTGCGGTCCGTGGCTCAACCTGTTCCGTCGTTTCATCCCGCCGATGGGCGGTATCGATTTTTCGCCGGTCGTTGCGATTATTGCGTTGCAGTTGGTGCAGAGGCTGGTTCTGCAGCTTCTTATAGGTATACTCGTGTAGAACTGACTTAGTAACTTACGTCGGGCGTGTAGCGCCGAGGCGATGAAAAAGGAGACTTGTTATGGCTATTACCCCTGCAGACATCCAGGCTCAGACTTTCTCTGAGGCCAAGCGTGGCTACGATCCTGCCGAGGTCGACGTCTTCTTGGAGACGCTGTCCTCTGAGGTTGACGCTATGCTCGCTAAGATCGTCGACCTTAAGGGTCGTCTGACTGCTACCGAGCAGCAGCTTGCCGATGCGCAGGCTCAGCTTGCCCAGGCTCAGGATGCCCCCGCCCAGGCCGTTCCTGCCGCCCCCGTGGCTGCTCCCGCCCCTGACTTCTCCGCTCAGGAGCGCCAGATTTCCGCTGCCCTGATCGCTGCCCAGCAGACCGCTGAGACCATCGTCAACGATGCCAATGAGAACGCTGAGCGTATTCGCAACGAGGCTGACGCCAAGGCCCGCGAGGTTATCCGCCAGGCTCTGACCGAAAAGCAGGCTGAGCTCGAGGAGATCGATCGTCTCAAGGCTTCTCGTGAGGAGTTCAAGGCCGAGTATCTCAAGCTCATCCAGCACTTCATGGACGATGCCCAGAACTCCTTCCCGGCCGACCTCATGGCCTCCACGCCGGTCGGTTCTGCCGCTTCTCCTGCGGTGACTGTTCCCGCCGAGCCGCTGCCCGTCGCTGACCCGGTTGTCCCCGTGGCCGATCCCTTCGCCCCGATCGACAACTTCGCTGCCGACGACCTGGACTAACATTCGGCCTACAATTTAGTGCCTAGAAAGGACCCGCAGCTTGCGGGTCCTTTTTTATGACTGTACCGGGGCGCGCAACATAAAAAACCGAGCCCTGCACATAGTGGCGCAGAACTCGGCGAACCGGTGAGCGGTCAAGGATAGGTTTTAGGGCATGTCCCAAAATCTACTTGAGGAGGAAGTCGGAGAGGGGAATGGTACGGGCCTCGCGATGCTCGGAATCGGCGATGTGGTCGGCAGGATATCCGCAGACGAGCATGTGATAGGGATAGACGCCCTCGGGCAGGTTGAACTGCTCCTGTGCCACCTCGGGCTTAAAATGGCATACCCAACACGTTCCCAGGCCCTGCTCGGTGGCCTCCATCATCATCTGATCGCACACTATGGACGTATCGATTTCACTGGAATTCATCTGATCATACGGGCGCACCCAAGCATCATCGGTAGCGCTGCAAATAAGGAAGACAAGCGGAGCCCCAAAGATAGACCCATCACGAGCAAACCGAGGCTGACAAGCAGCAGCCTTCTCCAGAAGCTCAGGCGTATCCAACACCATCACACGGGTTGGATGATTATTACAAGCAGAAGGAGCAATACGCCCAGCCTCAACAATGGCATCCACAACAGCTTGCTCAACAGAACGATCCTGAAATTCACGACAAGAATACCGACCCCGAGCCAGATCCAAATAAGACATACAAGCCCTCCAACAATTAAAAATCAAACAAACCCAAAGTAACCCAAACAGTACCCAAAGCAGCAATCAGCCAAACGCTCATCGAGGGCCAAAGTGTCCGAACGGATACCAAAGGTCCCTTCAGCCAAACCCCCATTGCGCTATAACTATCAGCCAAAGTTCCCAATGGTGGTACGTAAGGGAGCGGGCCCGGCCACTAATAACCTTTTGAACGACTCTGCTTGCAGCCGGAGTGAAAAAGGTTATTAGTGGCCGGGCCCGCGACCGCCGGGACACGTACCCCCAATTAACTGTTCTTCATGACAATCGAATCCACAACATCGGCCACATTCTCGCAGCAGTCGGCGCAGTACTCCAGGAAGGCGTAGACGTCACGCCAAGCGATGACCTCGAGCGGATCCTTGCCGTTAACGTGCAGGTTGCGCATGGCGTTGATGTAGAGCTCGTCGGCCTCGGACTCGATGGTGTTGATCTGGATGACCAGCTCGCGCAGCGTTTTGGACTTGCGGTAGTTGGGAAGCTCGACCATCAGGTCTTTCATGGCGCGGCAGGCGTCAGTCACCTTGTGGGCGATGACGATGGCGTCGGGATGGATGCTCTGAATGTTGGTGAAGTAGACGCGCTGCACGACGCCCTCAATACGGTCGAGCACGGTGTCGAGCGCGCAGCTCATCAGATCCAGATCCTCGCGCTCGAGCGGGGTGATAAAGGCGGTGAGCAGGGCGTCTTCGAGCTCGTGGTGCTTCTTGTCTGCCGCATGCTCAATCGCATGCATCTTATTGAGCATGTCGTGAATCTGCGCGGGATCGAAGTTCTCAAAAATCTGGGTAAGCAGCTCGGCGGCCTGGACGGCGAGGTCGGCGCAGGCGACGTAGTTGTCAAAGTAGAACGAATCGGGTTTCTTAGCCATGGGTGGGTCCTTTCGAGGCGAAGACGGGTGGGCGAAGTGTTGCGGTCCAGATGGACGTTCGGTTTGACTAGAGGAACATCATGAACAGCTTGGCCATGACAAAGCTGATGAGTCCGCAGGCGGGGAAGGTGAAGAACCAGGTGAACATCATGTCCTTAACGACGCCGAAGTTGATGGCCGAGAGGCGCTTGACGGCACCGACGCCCATGATGGCGCAGGTCTTGATGTGTGTGGAGGACACGGGGATGCCGGTAAGGGTGGCAAGCAGCAGGTTCGCGGCGCCCGCGAGGTCGGCGGAGAAGCCCTGATACTTCTCGAGCTTAACCATGCTCTGGCCGACGGACTTTATGATGCGCTCGCCGCCGACGCTGGTGCCGATACCCATGGTGGCCGAGCACAGCAGCATAATCCAGATGGGGATGCCGGCATCGCCGACGCTGGTCTGGCCGTTTGCGAAGGCCACGCCTAAAAAGAGCACGCCGATGAACTTCTGTCCATCCTGCGCGCCGTGCATAAAGCTCATGGCCGCAGCGCTCGCGATCTGAGCGTATTTAAAGAAGACATTGGCACGTCGCCTGTTGGCGGCGGCGAAAAGAATCGAGACGAGTTTGCACAGGACCCAGCCCATGACAAAGCCCAGGCCGATGGAGAGCGCCAGGCCGTAGATGACCTTCATCCACTCGTGGACGTTGACGCTGCTCGCGCCGCCGAGGGCGATAGCGGCACCGGTCAGGCCGGCGATAAGGCTGTGGCTTTGCGAAGTGGGGATGCCAAAACGCGATGCTGTGGCGCCGTAGACGACGATGGAGAACAGCGCTGCGCAGAGGCACGCGAGCGCCATGGTGCTGTTTCCGCCAAAGTCGACGATATGTGAGATGGTGTTGGCGACGCTCGCATTAAAGTGCGTCATGATGAGCACGCCGAGGAAGTTGAATGCGGCGCTCATGAGAATGGCGGCGCGGGCGGGCATGCAACGCGTAGTGACGCAGGTCGCGATGGCGTTGGGCGCGTCGGTCCATCCATTGACGAAGATGGCGCCCAACGCGAGGATCACGGTGACGGCAAGGACTGGGTTCGACACAATTTGGCCGAGGAAGGTTGAGAACGTTACGTCCATATATGGGCTTTCTCGAAGTTTGCAGACACGTTACAAAAACATGATAAATCGTATCACCTCCTGCGGGTCTCTTTACCGAGTTCTGATGGGAGAAGTGAACTTTTTGGCACTAAAATTGAATATTAGCCCTGTTGACCGCGGGTGTTCTTTTTGCTAACACGCCATGCGGACACGTGCGATTACTACGACACTCCAAAACCACAGTCTGTTCGCTTTACAACATGCAAACATGCGTTCGATAATAGGAGGCATGGAATATCGACAGACAGACGGCAAAACTCGGCGCGTGCACAAGCAGTATGTGGACGTCGTGGCCCGCATCCTCGCGGGCGGACAAGTCGTGCCGGTTACCGTCTGCTGGGTCGACGGTCGCTGCTTTACGATTGACGAGATCGTCTCGTCCACTGGTTTTGGCCTGACGGTCCACGGCGTTCGTACGGCAACCTATAAGGTGCGTTTTGGCGGGCACGCGACCGAGTTGTATCTGGAGGACCAGGCGTGCGGACGGCCGGACGGCTCGCAGGCCCACGTGATGCGTTGGTGGGTCTGGGCGTTTGATCGTACGCTTGAGGGCGAGCGCCGTTGGTAAGGACGCACGGCGTTCGGGTACAATGGCAGGAATCTTGTCATCTGCTGCGCCGTCTTTCACGGCGCTTTGTGAAAGGACGAAGTATGAACGATATCCAGGGCTATCAGAACGGCCCCATCGAGACCGGTGCAAGCCGTGCCAAGGAGATGTCGCCGCGCGCGTACAACCTTGTCATGTCTGCCCTGATTTTCTTGGGCTTTTGCGCCATGGGCGCCGGCGCCTACTTTACGAGCACCATGTCGTTTGCGCGCATGATGATGAGCGGCGCAGCCTTGCCGCTGGTCTTTGGCTCGTTTATTTTGACCATCGTCGGCATGGTCATGATGTCGGCCGCCGCCAGCAAGCAGTCCGTGGGCCTGTCCCTTGTGGGCTACGTAATCTTTGCGAGTACCTTTGGCCTGACCGCGTCGTTTGGCCTTGCCAACTACGACCTGCCCACCATCAACACCGCTTTTATCGCCACGGCCGCCATCACCTTTGTCTTTGGCGCGCTGGGCGTGACCTTCCCCAAGTTTTTCCAGCGCGTATATGGCATCGGTTTTGGCATTCTGCTCGCCACTGTTCTGGTTGAGATCGTGCTGATGTTCATGGGCGTCTCGCAGTCCATCACCGACCTGATCGTGATCGTGGTGTTCGCCGGCTTTATTGGCTACGACACCTATGTTGCCACGACGGTGCCGCCTACGCTGCCCAACGCCGTGCTCATGGCGTCCAATCTGTTCGTTGACATTATCAACGTGTTCCTGCGCATCCTGAACATCCTTGGCCGTCGCGACTAGTGGCGAATTGCGGCGGTGCTTGCCGTGCGGGCAAATCGATGCGAAAGGCGGTCCTTCGGGGCCGTCTTTTTTGTACGCGGCGGGGTATCATGGATGGGAAAAGCCGATAGCGGCAGCGACAGGAAAGGTGGCCACGTATGGCAGACGTCGACAACAGGAACCGTAACCGCAGGTCCAACCGAGCGGGTCAGCCCAATCCCAAGCGCGAGGCCCGTGCCAAGGCCGCCGAGCGTCACGTGTCAACTGTGTCCGAAGCGTGCGCCAAGGATATCGAGCGTTCGCTTGCCGGTGTTCGCGAGTTTGACGGTATGCCTGCCGGCTTTGTCGCGGCGATGAAGGCCAAGGTTCAGACTGCTGTGGCCGCTGAAGAACAGGTTGCCGAGGACGTCGAGGGCGCGGAGGCTGCCGAGACCGAGGCGGCACCCGAGAGCGAGGCAGCGCCCGAGACCGAGGCAGCTCCTGAGCCCGTCGAGGAGCCTGCCGAGGAAATCGCCGAAGCTGAGTCCGCGCCTGCTGAGGAGCTTGCTGCGTCCCTGCCTGAGGTCACCGTGCTCGATGCCTCCGCCACGCAGGCCATCTTGGACAACGGTCGTGGCTATGCGCAGTTCTGCGACATGGCTGTGCTCGCCTTTGCCTCGTTCACCAATCCGGGCGGTGGCTATATTCAGGGTTATCTGGGCCAGGAGGCCACGCTGTGCGCCGATTCGTATCTGTACAACGTTCTCGATAAGCAGCGCAAATGGTACGGCGAGAACCGTCGCCGCAACATCAACTGCGAGCTTTACCGAAACCGTGCGCTGGTGGTGCCTGCGGTGCGCTTCGACCGCAACCACGTGCATGCATACGCCGACGTGATCGTGGCCGCCGCGCCCAACGTTAAGCGCGCCCGCCAGGAGTATCGCGTGAGCGACGATGCTCTGCTGGATGCCCTGCGCGACCGCATTCGCTTTGTGCTTGCCATCTGCGACGAGCTGGGTCGCGAGAAGCTCGTACTGGGCGCTTGGGGCTGCGACAACAACGGCTTGGACGCCGAGGCCGTGGCCGAGCTCTTCCGCAAGGAGCTCGCGTCGGGCGACTTTAAGGTCAAGCAAGTCTTCTTTGCCGTGCCTTCTACGCGCTGGGATGAGGATTTTGCCAAGTTCGAGCACGTGCTGGCAAACTTCCCCGAGCGCAACGAGGAGTCCTATGCCCAGGTTGCCGCTCGCGCTGCGGCAGCTCGCGCCGCCGAGCAGGCCCAGGCTGCTACCGAGGATGATGAGAACGAGGACGATTGGCGCAAGTACCTGTAATCGGTACGTGCTGACAGATGGGTCGAGCCGGCGGGAGAGGCTGCTTCCGTCGGTTTTTTACTGAGCGAGGGGCTTACGATGAAAAACGTTCTATGCTTTGGCGACAGCAACACCTATGGTTACGATCCGGCGGGCATGCGCGACGGCACCGCGGTGCGCTATGCGCAGGATGTGCGCTGGTGCGGCGTGGCCCAACGTGACTTAGGCGAGGGCTGGCATGTAATTGAAGAAGGCCTCAACGGCCGCACGACGGTACGCGACGACATGTGCCATCTGAACACCAATCTTAACGGCATCCGCGCACTGCCGATGCTGCTCGAGGCCCATAAGCCGCTGGATGCGATCGTTATTATGCTGGGAACCAACGATTGCAAGACGGTCTTTGGTGTGACGGCCTCCGATATTGCCCGTGGCACCATGGCGCTGATTCGCGCGGTGCGTGCATTTCCCTGGACCAATGCTGCACCCTGCCCGCGTATTCTGCTGATGGCACCTATCAAGATCAAGCCGCAAATCGCCGATGTATATATGACCGATTTTGACGAGCGTTCCGTCGAGGCCTCGGAGCATTTTGCTGAATACTATGCGCACGTAGCCGAGCAGTTTGGCTGCGACTTTTTGAATGCAGCGGAGTTTGCCGAGCCGGGCGATATCGACTATCTGCATATGATGCCCGAAAGCCATGAGAGCCTGGGTCACGCCGTGGCGGCCAAGCTCCAAGAGATGCTCGGAGAGTAGCGCGACCCCAAGCCACCGCAAAGGGGACGGGCGCCTTTGCGGTGGCTTTGGACTGCGAATCTTAATACTGCCACATGTGGTTGACGGGGCCGGAGCCTTTGCCCATGTCAAAGCCGGCGGCCAGAGCGCCGGTTAGGTAGGCCTTGCCGGCGTTGACGGCGTCGGCAAGATCCATGCCCTGAGCCAGCGCGCAGGCGATGGCGGACGAGAGCGTGCATCCGGTGCCGTGCGTGTTGTCGGTCTCGATGCGCTTGTGGCGGAACCACGTGGTGAGTGGATCTCCCAGATGGTTGCCCTCGTCATCGAGTGGCGCGGGTTCGGCCAGTACATCGTTGGCCTCGTTGACAAGATGCCCACCCTTAACGAGGGATGCGCAACCAAAGCGGCGGGTGAGGAGCATGGCAGCATTTTGCTGCGTGCGCTCGGAGTCGACCTCATAGTCGAGCAGTGCCATGGCCTCGGGAATATTGGGCGTGATAACCGTCGCTAGCGGGAACAGGCGGCGGGTGAGCGCCTCGGCGGCATCTTCGGCAATCAGCCGCGCGCCCGAGGTGGCGACCATGACGGGGTCGACGACCACGTTCGTTGCGTTCCAGGCGCTCAAGCGGTCGGCGATGACTTCGATAATCTCGACAGAAGAAACCATGCCGATCTTGACGGCGCTGGGGCGGATATCGTCAAAAACGGCGTCAATTTGCGCGGCTACGATATCTGGCGAGATATCCTGCACGGCGGTAACGCCCAGGGTGTTTTGCGCTGTGATGGCGGTGATGGCCGTCTCGGCATACAGGCGGTGCGCCGTGATGGTCTTGATGTCGGCCTGAATGCCGGCGCCGCCGCTGGAATCGGATCCCGCGATGGACAGGACGGCAGGTACCTTACTACGATCCATGTTCGCTCCCTTGTTCGGTCGGAATCAAATGGGTCTCCTGCCTGCATTATAAAGTTGCCCGGGCCGGCTGTATGCCGATCCCGGGCGGGCAGTGCAATCTTTACGGAAATGTAAGAAAATGTTCACATGTCAACAATTGACGAACACCTTGTGGCCGTTTGTGGCTCCGGTGACGAGTTAGTCCTCCATGCCGAGGTCGATCGTCGTGCCTTCGAACACCTTGTTGACGGTACGGACGGCGCACATCTTGCCACACATGGTGCAAGTGCCCTCGGTGGCGGCGGGGGACTCCTCGTAGCGCTTCTTGCCCGTAACCGGGTCGAGCGCGCACTTCCACATGGCGTCCCAGTCGAGCTTGCGGCGTGCCTGGCCCATCTTGTCGTCCATGTCGCGGGCGTGGGGCACCTTCTTGGCGATGTCGGCGGCGTGTGCGGCGATCTTGGTGGCCATGAGGCCATCGAGCACGTCCTGGGCGTTGGGCAGGCACAGGTGTTCGGCCGGCGTCACGTAGCACAGGAAGTCGGCGCCGGAGCTGGCGGAGATAGCGCCGCCGATGGCAGCGGTGATGTGGTCGTAGCCCACGCCGATATCGGTCACCAGCGGCCCGAGCACATAGAACGGGGCGTTGTGGCACAGGCGCTTCTGCAGCTTCATGTTGGCAGCGATCTCGTCGAGCGCCATGTGACCCGGGCCCTCGACCATGACCTGGACGCCGGCGGCCCAAGCACGCTTGCATAGCTTGCCCAGCTCGATCATCTCGGCGGTCTCGGTGGCGTCGTTGGAGTCGTAGAGGCAGCCCGGGCGGCAGGAGTCGCCGAGCGAAATCGTCACGTCGTACTCGTGGCAAATCTCGAGCAACTCATCGTAGAACTCATAGAACGGGTTCTCGTTACCGGTGACCTCCATCCAGCCAAACAGCAGCGAGCCGCCGCGGCTCACGATGTTCATGAGGCGGCCGGTCTCCTTAAAGGTCTTGGTGACCGACTTGTTGATGCCGCAGTGGATGGTCATAAAGTCCACGCCGTCCTCGGCGTGCGCGCGCACGACCTCGAACAGGTCGTCCTTGGTAAGCTTGACCAGCGGCTTTTCCATGTAGCCGATGGCGTCGTACATGGGGACGGTGCCCACCATGAGCGGCGTCTCGTCGATGAGCTGCTGGCGGAACTGGCGCGTCTTGCCCGAGTTGGAGAGGTCCATGATGGCGTCGGCGCCGTAGTCCTCAGCGATCTTGACCTTCTTCCATTCCTCGGCGGCATCGGCCTTGTCGCCCGAGATGCCCAAGTTCACATTGACCTTGGTGGACAGGCCCTCGCCGACACCAAAGGCGCGCATGTCCTTTTTGATGTGCACGATATTGGCGGGAATGGCGATGCGGCCGTCTGCCACGCGCTCGCGGATGTACTCGGGGTCGCGATGCTCTCGCTCGGCGACTTCCTTCATCTGCGGCGTGATCTGCCCTGCGCGGGCGAAGTCGATTTGCGTGACGAGCTTGGGCTCGGTCTGTGTGCTCATTGGCGCGGCTCCCTTCGTTGGCATTACCCATATCAGGTTTGCGGGTCAGGGCGGGCGCGCCCAGTCTCAGCCTGCCGTCTTGTCCTGCAAGCTCCCCGTTTGTGTAATGGGCTCAAGTATAGCTCGAATGGGTACGATTGGCCTAACGAGCGTGCCTGTGGGGAGGCGAACATGGAAGACAAGCATCTATATCGAGAGACACAATGGGACATATCGGCCGAGGAGGGCCGTGCGCACCATGGGTTGGTCGCGATTGGCTTTGCGGTGCTTGCCGTGCTGGTGATTGCCTTTTGTATTTGGACGTTCGGCGGTCGTGGCGGCGCCACCTGGGAGTTCGAGGCCGACGATGCCCTGCCGATCATGACGGTGAAGGTCACTGGTGGTAGCACGGTGGCCGCACCGGGCGACTACTGGTATCCGCGCGACGAGTTTGTGCAGCTGCAGTTGAGCGGCGGGTCTATTCCTGGCGAAGAAATCGAACGCGTGACGTTTGATGAGGCACTCAAAACACTCACGGTGAAGCTCAAAGATCAGGGCGATGTGCCCACGACCATGGATATCGCTCTGAAGGAGTGGTGTCTGGAACCTCCGTCGGGCGTTACGGTATCCGACGTAGAGCACGTTAAGGTTACCTACCAAGATGGCTCGACGAGCGAGATTGCAAAGGCCGATGGCTTGGCGGAGTAATGGGGTGTTTGGAAACGGCGGGCCTATTGTGCCTGCGCGTTCATGAAAACCAGGGTGTTTTTGTCTGAAAGCTCGGGGATGTGCCGATAGCCGATGTTGAATGCGGTAAGTTCGCTTGCATCCTCGAGCTTGTTTTCTGCCATCCACCGCACCATGGAGCCGCGCGCCTTTTTGCTGGCGGTCGACCGTTGGATGGGCTTCCCGTTGCGGATACCCTCGCCAAAGAGGCACGTGACGGCTGTGGCGTCGCCCGCGAGGTGGGGCAGAACGGCTTTGGCATACTCTACGCTGGCGAGGTTGACGATCGTGGTGTTTGAACCTGCCGGGGCGATAACCCGCGCGAGCTTGTCGCTCCAAAACGCGTAGAGGTCTCGGGCATCGTCAACGGCGAGCTTCGCACCCATCTCCAGCCGATACGGTTCGACGGCATGAAAGGGGCGTACGCATCCGTAAAGGCCCGAGAGGATCCACAGATGGTCTTGCAGCCATGCGAGCTGCGCGGCATCCATCACCTCGGGTGCCATGCTCTGGTATTGAATGCCGTGATAGGACATGACGGCGGGGGAGGTATTGCGGGCGATATCGGGATTGTCGAGGTCGCCGTTTTCCAAGATGGGCTCGAACTCATGCAGGGTGTTGAGGCAAGGCCCCAGCAGTTTGTCACTCACGTTCCATAGCGCCTGCAGGCCGCCGCTGCCTTCATTTCGCTCAATATCTAGCAACGCGCGATGCAGTCGAGCCGTCTCGCGCGCAAAGGGCGGAATGCCCAGGACTTCAAAAGCATCTTGGGCCGAGCGCATCTGCTTGGCGGGCGAAATGATGACCTGCAGCATGGACTCTCCTCTGTCAAAAAGGAAGTTGCGGTGGAATACGGTCTGTTTTGGCCGTTTATAGGCCAGTTTAGTCCGTATTTCACCGCAACTGATGAAGGGGCTGGTTAGGCTCGCTCGATGAAGGCCTTGTAACCGCGGTAGGCCTCGTAGATATCGGCCTTGTTGGCGACCTCCCATAGGGCGTGCATGGACAGAACGGCAACGCCGGAGTCGATGACATTCATGCCGTACTTGGCCATGATGTAGGCGATGGTGCCGCCGCCACCTGCGTTGACGCGGCCGAGCTCACAGGTCTGGAAATCCACGCCTGCCTTGTCCATGATGTCGCGGACGAGGGCCACATACTCGGCATCGGCGTCGTTGGAGCCGCCCTTGCCGCGGCTGCCCGTGTACTTGTTAAAGCACAGGCCGCGACCCATAAAGGCGGCGTTCTTGGTCTCGAACTTGGCGGCATAGCCCGGGTCGAAGCCGGCGGACACGTCAGAGGAGAGCATGCGGCTGCGGGCGAGCGCGCGGCGCAGGGCCAGCGGGCTACCCTCGCCGGCGAGCGTCATGATCTCGGCGACGGTGTTCTCGAAGAAGCGGCTCGTCATGCCGGTGGCACCCACGGAACCGATCTCCTCTTTGTCGACGATGAGCGTGATGCTCGTGCGCTCCACGTTGGTGACGTTGATCTGGGCGAGCATAGAGGGGTAGGCGCAGACGCGGTCGTCGTGGCCATAGCCCAAGATCATGGAGCGGTCGAGGCCCATGTCGCGGGCGGGGCCGGCGGGCACGACCTCGATCTCGGCGGAGAGGAAGTCCTCCTCCTCGACGCCGTACTGCTCTTTGAGGATGTCCAAGAACATCTGCTTGACGGGCTCCTTGGGAGCGTCCTTGTCGTCCTCATCGAACTTGACGGGGCGGCCACCCACGATCACGTCGAGGATCTCGGCGTCGACGGCGTCCTTGGCAGGCTTGGACATCTGCTCGCTCGAGAGATGGATCAGCAGGTCGGAGATGGTAAAGACCGGGTCGTCGGCCTTGTCGCCGATGTTAATGTCGACGGTGGTGCCGTCCTTTTTGCAGATGACGCCTACGAGTGCGAGCGGGGAGGCCACCCAGTGGTAGCTCTTGACGCCGCCGTAGTAGTGCGTGTCGAGATAAGCCATGTCGCCGGCCTCGAAGGCGGGGTTCTGCTTAAGGTCCAGGCGCGGCGAGTCCACGTGCGCGCCCAGGATGTTAAAGCCCTGCTCGAGCGGGGCGGTGCCCAGGTTGACGAGCATAAGGTCCTTGCCGTGATTGGCGGCGTACACCTTGTCGCCTGCCTTGAGCTCGCGGCCTTCGGCGATTACGGTCTCCAGGTCGACGTATCCCGCCTCCTCGGCCATCTTGATGCCGGCCTTGACGCACAGGCGCTCGGTCTTGTTCTCACTCAAAAACTGCTTATAGCCGCGGCAAAGCTCCTCGAGCTCCTCGATTTGCTGTGGCGTGTACTTTTTCCATGCGCAGGGACGCTCCATGACGCAGGCTCCTTTCGGATCGATCGTGCTGGTTGATGTACCGTGAGCCATCGTATCACGCGCGGGCTCACGGTGGCGGGGGAGCTTGATGTGAGGTGGCCGCGGGGCGGGGAGCGTGTAAACTGGAGTGAGCAAACCGTGCCCAGCCCAAAGCGAGGTATTCAATATGTCTGACAAGCGCCGCACCTTTGCCGTTATCGACGGCAACTCGCTCATGCATCGCGCCTTCCACGCCGTGCCGCCGACCATGAACGCGCCGGACGGTCGCCCCACCAACGCGATTTTTGGCTTTCTGAACATGTTTCTTAAGATGATCGACGCCTTTAACCCCGACGGCGTTGTTGTGGCGTTTGACAAGGGCAAACCGCGCGTGCGCATGGAGATGCTGCCGCAGTATAAGGCGCAACGCCCGCCCATGGACCCCGATCTGCATGCGCAGTTCCCTATGATTAAGGAGCTGCTCACCGCGCTCAACGTGCCGATTCTGCAGTCCGAGGGCTGGGAAGGCGACGATATCCTGGGAACCATGGCGCGCCTGGGTGAAGAGGCCGGCTGCGACATGCTACTGGTGACCGGCGACCGCGACATGTATCAACTCGTGACCGAGCACGTCAACGTGGTCTCGACCCGCAAGGGCCTGTCCGACGTGGCGATTATGACGCCCGAGAGCGTGGACGATCTGTATCACGGCATCACGCCGGCGCTCGTGCCCGACTTTTATGGTCTGAAGGGCGACACGTCCGATAACATCCCCGGCGTGCCGGGCATCGGCCCCAAAAAGGCGAGCGCGCTCATTGCGCAGTACGGTAGCCTGGACGAGGTCATCGCGCATGCTGACGAGGTCAAGGGCAAGATGGGCGAGAACCTGCGCGCACACATCGACGACGCGCTGCTGAGCCGTAAGGTGGCGACAATTCGCACCGATGCGCCCGTCGAGCTCGACTTTGAGGCGACGTCCTTCCCGACGTTTTCTGCCGATGAGGTTTCCGCGGCGCTGGGTACGCTTGGCATCACCGCCATGCAGAACCGTTTCTTGGCGCTGATCGGCGGCGAGGGCGGGGTTGCTGCTGTCTCCAGTGTGTTTGAGATACCTGCGATGGCTCGCGCAGCCGCCGGCGATGCCGACGCGCTTGGTGCCGTTGCGGCTGAGGTCTCCCGCGCGATTGATGCCGGCGAGTGGGTCGCCGCCGTGGTGGACGACGACAAGGAAGAGGGCGCGCTCTTTGGACTGACGCGCACGCTGTGGTTGGCGACGTCCAAGGGCCTGTTCGCGCTCGAGGAGGGCGACGGCGCCTCCACTGCCGTAGTCGATGGCTTCAACTTCGCTCACGGTGTGATCGCCGGCGTGCTTGCGCGCCTGTTTATGGAGGGCCGCGTGGCGAGCCCGGATACGAAGGCGCTGCTGCACGAGCTTTCGCCCATCGATTCTTCTGAGCCCGAGCTCATGGATCCGCTCGCTGCCGATTCCACGCGTATCTTCGATACCGTGGTCGCTGCCTATCTGCTGGATTCCGATCGCTCCGAGTTCGATGAGGCATATCTGGCCGATACGTATCTGCAGATGGCGCTGCCTGCGGCGCGCGGTGCAGGGGGTGCCGGTGAGGACGCTCCGGCGCCCGCCGCTCGCACGGCGGCCTTGACGCTGGCGCTGGTCGCACCGCTGCGCGACCGCATGGCCCGCGAGAACGCCGCCAACGTGTTCGATGGCATCGAGATGCCGCTCGTGCCGGTGCTTGCCAAGATGGAGCGCGCGGGCATGCTCGTGGACCCCGATCGCCTGCGCAGTCTGTCCGAGGGCCTGGCGACCCAGATTACCGAGGTTGAGCGCAGTATTCGCGACCTGGCGGGTGACGAGACCTTTAATATTGGCAGTCCCATGCAGCTGTCGCACGTGCTCTTTGATGTGATGGGGCTTCCGACCAAGGGCCTCAAGAAGACTAAGCGCGGCTATTATTCGACCAACGCCAAGGTGCTGAGCGACCTTGCGCGTGACCACGAAATCGTGCGTCTGATCTTGGACTGGCGTGAGAAGTCTAAGATCAAGTCCACCTATCTGGACACGCTGGGCCCGCTACGCCGTGGTGACGGTCGCGTACACACTACGTACAACCAGACCATCACGGCAACGGGGCGTCTGTCCTCGAGCGACCCGAACCTGCAGAACATCCCGACGCGCTCGGAGCTGGGTCGTACCGTCAAGACGGCGTTTTCGGCAGGCGAGGGAAGCGTCTTTTTGGCGGTGGACTACTCGCAGATCGAGCTGCGTCTGCTGGCACATCTCTCGGGTGACGAGCACCTGGTGCGCGCCTTTAACGAGGGCGAGGACTTCCATGCCGAGACGGCGGCGCGCGTGTTTGGTGTGCCGGTGTCCGAGGTAACGCCCGACCTGCGCAGTCGCGCCAAGGCCGTGAACTTTGGCATCGTGTACGGCCAGCAGGCCTACGGTCTGTCGCAGTCGCTGCATATCTCGATGGCCGAGGCGCGCGATATGATCGATCGCTACTACGAGGCCTACCCGGGCGTGCGCACGTTCCTCGACAACGTGGTGGCACGCGCCAAGCAGACGGGCTACGCCGAGACCATGTACGGCCGCCGCCGCCATATTCCCGAGCTCAAGGCCAAAAACCCGCAACTCCGCGGCTTTGGCGAGCGCACGGCCATGAACCATCCCATGCAGGGAACCGCAGCAGACATCATCAAGATCGCCATGGCCCGCGTAAGTCGTCGCCTGGAAGAAGAAGGCTTTGCCGCCCACATGATCCTGCAAGTGCACGACGAACTGGACTTTGAGTGCCCCATCGACGAAGTCGAGCGCCTAACCACCATGGTCCGCGACGTCATGGAGCACGTAGTGGACCTCCGCGTTCCCCTAATCGCCGAAGCCAGCACCGGCATAACCTGGGCCGATGCCAAGTAAAGACATACCAACAACCCCAAAGTAACCAAAACAGAAGGGGGCTCCTTGCCAACAAGGAGCCCCCTTCATTCCAAACTATCAGCCAAGTATCCAGACGCCAAGACGCCATCCATGCGGCAAGCAAGTCACCGCAGGACCTGGCCGGGCGACGCGGGTAAGTTTTTCGTAGATTCCGCACGAGCCGAAGGCCACTTAATGTGGCCTTCGAGCGAGCCCAGGACCTGATCGAGCGAAAAACTTACCCGCCTCGCCCGGCCAGGTCCGACGAGCCACGTTAACGAGCCGCCAAGATGGCGTCGATAAGCGTCAGTACGCCTCCGTCGTTGTTGCTCGGAATGCGCCACTTGGCGTGCGCGTTCATGTGCTCCTCGGCATTGTCCACGATAAAGCTGTGCCCGACGCGCTCGAGCATGGGGATGTCGTTGTAGGTATCGCCCGCGGCAGCGGCGTCAGCGATATCGATGCCCAGGTGCTCGCACAGGTGCGCGACGCCGGCGCCCTTGTCGACGCCCAGGTTCATAAAGTCGATCCACTCGCGCCCGGCGTTGGTGACGTAGAGCTTGTCCGAGAACTCGGGGCTATAGGTCTCGCGGAATGCGGGCTCGGCATCATAGGCGGGGAAGAAGATCGAGATCTTGTTGGACTCGATATCAATGCCCTCAAAGCTGTCGACGTAGTTGATTGTGTTGTAGTAGACGCTGAGCTCGTCGTGGTATTGATGGTCGCGGGCAAGCACGTAGAACTCGTCGAAGCAGCACAGGACGGGGACAGCGCGCGGATCCTCCGAGGCGCGGCTCAAGACCTGCTGGTACAGCTCCACGTCGATAATGCTCTTATAGATATAGCTGCCGCGATAGATCACGCACGCTCCGTTGTCGGGACAAAAAGCAAGGCGGTTTTTGATGCCCTCGAACATCTCCTCGAGCTTGGGGGCGGGACGTCCGCTTGCAGGGCAGAATACGATGCCGGCGTCGGCGAGCTTGTCCAGGCGCTCATCAAGACCCTGCGGCAACACGCGCTTGTCGGTCAGCAGCGTCTTGTCCATGTCGACGGCGAGAATCTTAATATTTCCGATATTGGCGTCCGATTCGTAAGTTTGCATAAAAGCGAGCCTTTCGTTTCGAGATTGTTTCAGACGTTATAACCATCAACTCGTAGTCGGGCGTATTTTCGCAGGGTTGGCGCATATTTGCATCATCATTCACAAAGTAATGAAAAAACTTTTCAGAAATTTGAATTTGTCGCTTGTGCTGCGGGCACTTTAGCGTAATATAGCGACAATCGAAAACGGAGACGGAAAAACAGCCGCTTACCGAGGAAAAGGTACCGTTTGCGATATTAGAATTGCGCCCGGCGATAGGTGAAAGGAGAGGCAGATGCAGTTCTTAAAGATCATCACCACTGCAGACAATGCCATCCGACGCCAGCGCGCAATTTCCCGACGACGATAACAATCGTCTCTGTCTGCATGGGGCGAATTGCCTCAACAGAGTCATTTTGAGGTCGTTGGGTTTTAGCACGACATTACTGCATGTTTCTAGGGCATGTATGTGCTGTTTTTTGCTATTTAACCTGATATTGCACGGTATGTGACCTTGAAATGACTTGCAACTGACCGATGTTCTAACTAGCTACCAAGGGCGAAAGGAAACAGCCATGAGCAAGGAAAAAGTCGTTCTCGCATATTCCGGTGGTCTTGATACATCCGTATGTGTCAAGTGGCTCCAAGACGAGAAGAATCTCGATGTCGTTTGCGTCTGCGGCAACGTGGGCCAGGAGGAGACCGGCCTGGATGCAAAGAAGCAGAAGGCGCTCGACCTGGGCGTTCTTGATTGCCAGGTGCTCGACCTGCGCGACGAGTTCTCTGATGAGTTCCTGACCAAGGCCATCGCCGCAAATTCCATGTACGAGAACAAGTATCCGCTGCTCTCCGCCCTGTCTCGCCCGCTGCTCGCCAAGAAGCTTGTCGAGGTCGCTCACGAGTTTGGCGCGACCTACGTCGCCCACGGCTGCACCGGCAAGGGTAACGACCAGGTCCGTTTTGAGGCCGCCGTCAAGGCCCTCGACCCCGAGCTTAAGGTTATCGCTCCGGTTCGCGAGTGGGATCTGAAGTGCCGTCCCGACGAGGTCGCCTACGCTCACGCCCATAACGTGCCGGTTCCCGAGGGTGCCAACGACAACCCCTATTCCATCGACGACAACCTGTGGGGTCGTGCCATTGAGTGCGGCCACCTGGAGGATCCCTGGAACGAGCCGCTCGACGACGCTTGGGTTATGACCAAGAATCCGGAGGACACGCCGGACACCCCGACGTATACCGAGATTGAGTTTGAGGCCGGCAAGCCCGTCGCCGTCGACGGCAAGAAGATGAAACTCTCCGAGATCGTCATCGCCCTCAACAAGATTTCGGGCGACAACGGCTTTGGCCGTCTCGACCTGGTTGAGGATCGTCTGGTGGGCCTCAAGAGCCGCGAGTGCTATGAGGTTCCCGGAGCCCTGACGCTCATCACCGCCCACAAGGCGCTCGAGGACATTTGCGTCGAGGGCGACCTGCTCAAGACTAAGATTAAGCTCGAGCAGGATTGGGCCACCGCCGTGTACAACGGCCAGTGGTACAGCCCGCTCAAAAACGCGCTCGACGCCTTTATGGCTGCCACCCAGAAGTTCGTGACCGGTACCGTCCGTCTGAAGTTCTTTAAGGGCAACTGCCATGTTGTCGGCCGCAAGAGCCCCTTCAGCCTCTACGACTACGGCCTGGCTACCTACGACCGCGACACCACGTTTGACGAGAAGGCCAGCGCCGGCTTTATCGAGATCGATACGCTGTCCCTCAAGACGTGGGCTAAGGTCCAGGGTCCCAGCTCTGCTGCCGCCCAGGCTTAAGTCTTCCTTTCCTTGGTATCCGCGCGGCCCATCCGCGTGATACATAACGGGCGCATGGGGTCCCTACCTTTCGTTATGCTTGCTGACACTTCTTAACATCGGTGGCCCCTACGTTCCGCCCGCATATATGATGCCGCGTCTGCGGCTGAGTCCGAGCCCCGCCGGGGTTGTCCGGCGGGGCTCCTTCTATCAATTTGGCGGCTCTGCGCCTATATATATGAGGAGTATCCATTATGTTCAATGCTATCGCGCATGCTTTACTTGCCCTTGCGCCCGAGTTCGATGCTACAAAGGTCAGGGACGTCCCTATGAGCCTGAAGGCCTGGATCGATGGTTCGCAGGGCAACATTCGAAGGGAGACGTTGGGCGCCAAGTGCATGGTGCGTCACTTCTTTGCAAATTAGCTATATGGCCTCGCGCATGGTGGGGAATATGCAAAACTAGCGGTTGAAAAATCGCTTTAGCGATATGGCGCATTGCTTTGGGCACTTGTTTTGGTATTTGATGAAAGGGGACGGTTCCATGGCTCTTTGGGGCGGTCGTTTTGAGGCAGGCGTGGCCGAGGTCACGCAGGAGTTTGGCGCGTCGTTGCCGGTTGACAAACATCTCTATAAGCAGGATATCGCCGGATCTAAGGCACATGCCAAGATGCTGGCGGCCCAGGGCATTATCAGCGCCGAGGACGAGCAGGCGATTGCCGAGGGCCTGACCGGAATCGAACAGGATATCGATGCCGGCGACTTCACCTTCGATATCAACGACGAGGACATTCATATGTCCATCGAGAGCGAGCTGACGCGCCGCATCGGCGAGGCCGGCAAGCGCCTGCATACCGGGCGTTCGCGCAACGACCAGGTTGCGACCGATACGCGCCTGGGCGTCAAGGCGCTGGCCAAGGAGCTCATGGAGGCCAATCTTGAACTGCGCCATGTGCTGGTGGATGCGGCCAAGAAGTACGACAAGGTGATTCTGCCGGGCTATACGCACATGCAGCACGCTCAGCCCGTGCTGCTGTCGCATCATCTGCTAGCGTATTCCTGGATGTTCGCGCGCGACTTTACACGCCTGAAGGCCGCCTTTGATGCCGCCGACAACTGCCCGTTGGGTGCTGCCGCTCTTGCCGGTACGAGCTATCCGCTCGATCGTCAGATGACGGCTGCCGAACTTGGCTTTGCGGGTGTGATTCCCAACTCGCTCGATGCGGTTTCCGACCGTGATTTCCTGCTCGATCTGCATTACGCCGGCTCCGTCATGGCCATGCACCTGTCGCGTCTTTCCGAGGAGATCGTGCTGTGGTCGAGCTCCGAATTTGGCTTTATCACGCTTTCCGACTCCTACTCCACCGGCTCGTCCATCATGCCGCAGAAGAAGAATCCCGACTTTGCCGAGCTTATCCGCGGCAAGAGCGGCCGAGTCTATGGCAACCTGGTGCAGCTGCTCGTGACCATGAAGGGCCTGCCGCTTGCTTATAACAAGGACTTGCAGGAGGACAAGGAGGGCGCCCTCGATACCGCCCATACGCTCATGCAGTGCTTGTCCGTTATGGCCGGTATGATTTCGACCTGGACCGTCAACGAGGATGCCATGGCGCGCGAGTGCGGTGTGGGGCACCTTGCCGCCACCGATGTTGCCGATTACCTGGCCAAGCGTGGCCTGCCGTTCCGCGAGGCACATGCCGTGGTGGGCCATTTGGTCCTGATGTGTGAGAAGCGCGGCTGCAACCTTGAGGACCTGCCGTTTGAGGTGTTCCAGGAGGCGAGCCCGCTCTTTGAGCACGACATTACCGAGGCGCTCGACATCCCGTCGATTGTCGCCGCGCGCACGACCGAGGGCGGCACCGCCCCTGCCGCCGTTGCCGTGCAGCTGCAGCGTGCCGAGGCAAAGCTCTTGGCCGACGAAGGCGTGTTTGGATCGCTGACCAAGGTCGTCGAAATGGGCCACGGGGTAAAGTAGGGGTTTGGCTGAAGCGGCTTTGGCCATTCATTGATAATCGTTGTTGTTTTACGGGCGTCTGCTGATGTGGGCGTCCGTATTTTGTTGCTATGGGGGAGGGGCTTGTCGAGAACTTCTGTAGGACCTTTGGGCAGGTTGTGTAGGGGGTACGTTCACAGGCGGCAACTGACCGTCTGCTCGGTTCGATGCGGTTGATGGGCGGTCGGATGGTACTCTAATCGGGCTTCGAAACAGAAGTGACACATATGGAGCGCTTTAATAAATTGTAGCGTTTCAATAAACAGCTTTTTGTTTAACTGCAGCTAAAACTCTGTTACGATGCAGTCCAGGCGGGTGCCGGAATGGGACTTGGGCACACGCGAACCTACTTGAAAGGCTACCTTATGGCTATCGAGAAGACCTTCATCATGATTAAGCCCGACGCGGTGCGCGATCGCAAGATTGGCGAGATTGTTGCTCGCATCGAGCGCAGCGGCCTTGTCATCGAGTGCATGGAGATGACCACGCTCGAGCGCGCTACCGTCGAGGAGCACTACGCCCATCTGGCCGACAAGCCCTTCTTTGGCGCTCTCTGTGACTTTATGACGAGCGGTCCGGTTGTCAAGATGGTCGTTTCCGGTCTCTCTGCTGTCTCCAAGATGCGCACCCTTATGGGCGCTACCAACCCGCTTGATGCTGCTCCCGGTACCATTCGCGGCGACTTCGCTGTCGATGTCAACGCTAACGTGATTCACGGCTCCGACTGCCTGGAGAACGCCGAGATCGAGATCAAGCGCTTCTTTGGCTAAACCAGCTTTGACTCCTTAAAGCTGTTAGCGTGTGGCTTGGGCGCCGCGGAACTCCATCCGCGGCGCCCCTTTTTTCCAAAATCTATGAAGGGGCCCGCTCGGACATGTACTCCGAGCGGGCCCCTGCTGTTAGCTTGTGGCGCAGAGTAGTTTAGGCCTCGTCGACGATCTTAAGGCCGCGCGTGTGGTCGATCTCGTTGAGAAGGTTAACGCGACGCTCGTGGCGGCCGCCCTCAAACTCGGCGTCGAGCCACTCGTCGACGATCATCTTGGCGAGCTCGGAGCCCACGACACGGGCACCAAAGGCGAGCACGTTGGTATTGTTGTGCATGCGGGAGAGCTTGGCGCTGAAGGGCTCGGAGCACACGACGGCGCGTACGCCCTCGACCTTGTTGGCGGCCAGGCTAATCCCGACGCCGGTGCCGCAGATCAGGATGCCCAGGTCGACGTCGCCGTTGGCAACGGCCTTACCCACCTTGTAGCCGGCGATGGGGTAGTCAAAGCTCTCGGAGGTGTCGGTGCCAAAGTTCACGACCTCGCAGCCGCGCTCCTTCAGGTGCTCGGAGATGATGTTCTTGAGCTCGACGGCGGCGTGGTCGTTGCCGATACCGATCTTCATGGCTGGTTCCTCTCTGGTCTGTGCGGCGAGATTGCTAAAGGTTTTACCGCGTTCGACTGCATGATAGCGCGACTTCTGCGTAAACGCTCGGGCGTTTTTTGGTCAAATGCTTTAGTTTGCAGCAAGATTAGCTTTTCATGAATGAATGCCGCCAGATTGCGCTTGAACGCCGTCCGCCGGAACTATGGTTGCGGTTTTCGATGCATTGTTATCAAATAAAAGAGCTAACTATTTTTGAGAGCCCAGCCCGTTATACAAGTAGGAGATACCTATGCCTGCCGATTCCCTTCGCGATACCGCGTTTTGCGATGTTTTGAACCGCGAGCTTGTCTGTGCGCTCGGCTGCACCGAGCCCATTGCCGTTGCCTATGCAGCGGCACTGGCGAGCCAGACGCTCGGTTGCGAACCCGATCATATGGATGTCGCCTGCTCGGGCAACATCATCAAGAACGTTAAGAGCGTGACCGTGCCCAACTCGGGCGGCATGCACGGTATTGAGGCGGCGGCCGTGCTGGGTGCCGTGGGCGGCGACGCCAAGAGCGCGCTGGAGGTGCTCGAGAGCGTTGACGATAAAGACCGTGCTCGCGTGGCCGAGCTCCTCGCCGACGCCGGTTACTGCGATGTGTCGCTTGTCGAGGGTGTGCCCAACCTCTACATCAAGGTGACTGCCACGGCCGAGGGCCATACCGCGGTCGTCGAGATCACCGACCACCATACCAATGTTACGTGCCATACGCTCGACGGTATTCCGGTATGCGGCAAGTCGGCGGGGGAGTGCGCCGCCTGCGCCGAGCGCGTCGTGGCCGAGCGTGCGGCAGATAGCGCCGACACGCCCATGTCGATTGAGTCCATTATCGACTTTATCGAGGACGGCGATGTTGAGGGCGCCCGTGCTGCCGTTGAGCGTCAGATCGAGCTGAATGGCGCGATCAGTGCCGAGGGCCTTGCGCACGCTTGGGGCGCCGAGGTGGGCCGTACGCTGCTGGGCGCTCGTGCCGATGACGTCGCCTGCCGTGCCCGTGCCCGTGCCGCCGCCGGGTCCGACGCCCGCATGAACGGCTGCGCGCTGCCGGTCGCCATTGTGTGCGGCTCGGGCAACCAGGGCATTACCTGCGCATTGCCCGTTATGGAGTATGCCGAGTACCTGCGCTGCGACCACGAGCGCCTGGTGCGTGCCGTGATGCTGTCCGACCTTATCGCCGTGCATATCAAGAGCTATATCGGTGCGCTCTCGGCGTTTTGCGGTGCTATTTGCGCCGCGTGCGGCGCCGGCGCCGCGATTACCTGGCTGTGTGGTGGCACGCACGAGCAGATCGGCGCGACGGTCTCGAACACGCTCGGCAACGTGGGTGGCATCGTGTGCGATGGCGCCAAGGCGAGCTGCGCCGCCAAGATTTCCGCTGCCGTCGATGCGGCGATTCTGGGCCATGATATGGCCATGCAAGGCCGCGGCTTCCGTGCCGGCGAGGGCCTGATCCAGGATACCGTCGAGCAGACAATCGCCAGCATGGGCTACGTAGGCCGCGTGGGCATGAAGGACACCGACGTCGAGATCCTCAACATCATGATCGGCAAAACCCAAGTGTGCTAGGACGGTTCGTCGGCTACTTGGTGTTCGTAGAAGGCTTCGATTACGGCGTTAAAGTCGTGGGCGAAGTCTTCCATGGTTCCGTGCCAGGTGGCTCGGCCGGGTTTTCCCTGGCCAACATAGGCAGTTTGAATGCCGCAGGCGGGACTGGGGAAGTCGCGCTTGGGGTCGTTGCCCACCATAAGGACCTCGTGTGGCTCGAGTCCCATCACCTGAAGCTGCTCGAGATAGTAGGTGGCATCGGGCTTGCAGCGGGTGGTGTTTCCCATGTGCGTGACGAGCTCAAAGGGGGCGTCGGCCAGGTCGCCCCAGCCCATGCGGCACTCGATGGCCCCCTGCGGAAAGCTGGGGTTGGTAAAGAGCGCGCAGCGCAGCCCTGCGTCCTGTACTGCCTGGAGCGCGGCGTGCGCGCCCGGCATGGCGTGAGCGTTAATGACATCGTCGTTCTTGTATGGAAGCACTTCGCGGTCGTAGTAGGTAAACGCCTCGTAGATGATCGGATCGGAGAGGCAGATGCCGCACCTGCGCTCGACCTCGGTGCGGTAAAACTCAAGATTGGTGCGGTTGTCCGTGCCGCTTCGGCGGTTGGCGTTGAGGTCGACCAAAATGGTGCCGAGGCGTGCCATCGTGCCACCGCGGCTGCGGCGCCCGATATCCGCGAGCATCGACGAGACATCCTTAAAATAGCGAAGGATGAACGCGTTGAGGTTGATGCTAAGAAGCGTCTCGTCCATATCGAAAACGACTGCTTTGAGCACGCGGGCACCTTTCTCGAAAAATCGATCTAGAATCGTTGGCTCCGGATACTTTACCCCAAAGCCGAATGCCTGGCTGGTTATCGTCAAGTTGCGGAGACGTGTGTTCATAAGATTACGAAAAAGTCTCCACACGAGTAAAAAATCGCAGTTCACGCTTGAAATCGAAATGATTTCCCCGTAACCTATACGAACGTGATTGCATAAGCGTCACATTAGTATCTGTCGGCTCCCGAGTGTTCCTAAACGTTGTGTGCTTGTCGCACCCTTCTGTAGGTCCTAGCAATCGGGGCCCCGTAGTTCGAAAGGGGTCCACCTTTGAGTGAGATTCAGAACTCGTCCATTTTCTCTCTTGACGATGTCAACGAGGAGGAGATGAACAACCTCATCGACGGTACGATTACCGACTTTGATGAGGGCGATCTCGTTAACGGCACTGTCGTTAAGATCGAGCATGACGAGGTGCTCGTTGACATCGGATTCAAGTCCGAGGGCGTTATCCCGGTCCGCGAGCTGTCCATCCGCAAGGACGCTAACCCTGCAGACATCGTTGCACTCGGTGATCCCATCGAGGCTCTGGTTCTCCAGAAGGAGGACAAGGACGGTCGTCTGGTCCTGTCCAAGAAGCGTGCTGAGTACGAGCGCGCTTGGAACCGCATCGAGGAGAAGTTCAACTCCGGCGAGAACGTCGAGGGCGAGGTTATCGAGGTTGTCAAGGGCGGCCTGATCCTCGACATCGGCCTGCGTGGCTTCCTGCCCGCTTCCCTCGTCGACCTCCGTCGCGTCAAGGACCTCACCTCCTACATGGGCACTCGCATCGAGGCCCGCGTCATCGAGATGGACCGCAACCGCAACAACGTCGTCCTCTCCCGTCGCGTCGTGCTCGAGGAGTCCCGTAAGGCCGAGCGCTCCGAGATCCTGTCCAAGCTCAAGTCTGGCATGCGTCTTCAGGGCACCGTTTCCTCCATCGTCGACTTCGGCGCCTTCGTCGACCTCGGCGGTATCGACGGCCTCATCCACATCTCCGAGCTCTCCTGGAACCACGTCAACCATCCTTCCGAGGTTGTCAAGGTCGGCCAGGAGGTCGAGGTCGAGGTTCTCGACGTCGATCTCAACCGCGAGCGCATCTCCCTTGGTCTCAAGCAGACCACCGAGGATCCGTGGCGCGCACTGGTCAAGAAGTACCCCGTCGGCGCTATCGTCGAGGGCACTGTGACCAAGCTTGTCCCGTTCGGCGCTTTCGTCGACCTGGGCGAGGGCATCGAGGGCCTGGTGCACATTTCCGAGATGGCCAACAAGCACGTTGATCAGCCTTCTCAGGTCACCCACGTGGGCGACAAGGTTCAGGTCAAGGTCATGGAGATCGACCTCGACCGTCGTCGTATCTCCCTGTCCATGAAGTCCGCTGCTGAGACTCTGGGCGTCGAGATCGAGGTCACCCCGCTGCCTTCCGAGAAGAAGGACGAGGAGACCGACGCCGAGTAAATCGGTTTGACGATCACTTGTTTTAAGGGATCCGTCCGCAATGGACGGATCCCTTTTTGCATTTGACGCCGAGATGCGCGATGCTGCCCGGGCGCAATGCTGCCCGGGCTGTCCACAGACTATTGGATTGTCGGTGCATGAAAAATGCCGACATCCCGCCTCGGGGAGGAGGCGGGAACGCACCGAGTAGACGGAGGGGTGCGGAGCGCGGTCGCGTCTCGACTGACGACGTTGCCCATCGACGACCCTATTGTACTGTATAGCGTGGTTCTTGGTTTATCGTGTCGAACGCTTGTGTTGTGCCATTGCTTGCGGCAACGGTGTGCTACACTCTTGCACTGCTGAGTGGGCCAGACGGTCGCGCGATGTGCTGCTTGCAGCACGCGTGAGGAAAGTCCGGGCTCCAGAGGGCGGGATGCCGGCTAACGGCCGGGCGGAGTGATCCGACGGAAAGCGCCGCAGAAAAGAAGACTCCCACCTGCGCCGCAAGGCGTAAAGGGAAAAGCTGAAACGGTGGTGTAAGAGACCACCAGCGTCGTGGCAACACGGCGGCTTGGCAAGCCCCATCCGGAGCAAGCGCGAATAGGAACGCTATGGGCCGGCCCGGTCCGCGTTCGGGTAGCGTGCGTGGAGCTGCACGGTAACGTGCAGACAAGATAAATGACCGTTCACGACAGAACCCGGCTTATAGGCCCACTTGGCAACTATGTTGACGCTGCGAACCCGTCAGCGCGGCAATCTGCCTTTCAAGCCTTCGGGCATGACCATAAGGTCAATGCCCTTGTCTTTCAAGGCACCTTGCTCGCGCTGACGGGTTCTCCCTGTTGGTGACGGTATCATTGGCGTTTCCGTTCTTGTTGGCGAGGGCAACGGTGCTGTCTTTGCCGTATTATTGAGGCTGTTTGTTGCCGCGCTTAGTTTTGTTGAGGGGCTTTGTTGGACAGCTATTTAACTCTGCAATCGAATATTGAGGCTTCGGGCGAGTTCGTGGACCGCAAGAGCCGGTTTATTGCCCAGCTGGTCCATATTGAGTCCGAGGATGAGGCGAATGCCTTTATCGAGATGGTTCGTAAGCGTCACTACGACGCTCGACACAATGTTCCCGCGTGGATTTTGGTCGATGGACGCGAGCGCCAGAGCGATGACGGTGAGCCGAGCCGCACGAGCGGTATGCCGACGCTCGAGGTGTTGCGCGGTGCGGGACTCAAAAATGTTTGCTGCGTAGTGACGCGCTATTTTGGTGGCACGTTGTTGGGGCCTGGTGGCTTGGTACGCGCCTATACCGCGGCGACGCAGGCGGCGGTGGCCGCTGCTCAGGAGGCCGGGCAGATCGTCGAGATGACGAGCGTCGTGCCTGTTGACGTGCATGTGGCCTATCCGCAGTATGAGCAGGTGCTTCGCTTGGCGCAGGATTCGGGTGCCAAGGTTTCGGATACCGATTACGCGGATGCCGTGACACTTCATTTGGTGTTTAAAGCGGGGGAGCAGGAGCCGTTTTGCGCTAAGATGCGCAAGCTTATGGCGGGGCGCGAGGAGATTGAGGTCAGCGCTCCCGTATTTGCTGAGTTCTAACGGCGACGGCCGGCGTGCTTTTGGATGGATCCCAAGCGCGCCGGCCGTCGTTTTATGCTGCTGCCGTCTACTCGGCGAGCTGCTTTAGCACATCGCAAGCGATCTCGACGGCATCGTCGATGCAGCCGGGGCAGCTGCGGAGCGGACCCTTATCCGATCCGACGCCCTTGAGCGTGCCGCAGACGGTCGTCGTGTTCTTCTCGCCAAAACGCTTGGCGATCTCGCGCGACAGTTTGTAGGTCTGGCCCTTGGTCTTGGGGTTTTCCATGCCGTCGCTCATTACAAAGCCCATGATGGCCACGGCGCCCGAGATGGCGCCGCAAGTTTCGGTCATGCCGCCCATGCCGGCGCCAAAGCCCTCGGTGAGGGTAAAGGCGACCTGGGGATCGAGCCCGACGGCGGGAGCGAGCGTGCAGGCGACGGCCTGGGCGCAGTTAAAGCCACGGGCGTGGTATTCGGCAGCTTGAGCCTGACAGGCGGTGATGTCGAGCTGGGCCGTATCGATTTGCTTCATCGTTGTCTCCTTGGTCACGGTGTACCCGCCTATGGTACCCGTGCCGGTGCATGTAATCATCGAGAGCTTCATGTATGCCTCATTTTTATCTATCGAGCAAATGTCCAAGGCTTGAGATACATGCCCCGGATCAATTTGTCTCATAACCCACCTTGGGGATGGGTTGAGAGGGGCGCGGGGTAGCGGTATCGTGAACCGAATAAAACGTAACCCAGGCAAGGGAGCTAGATATGAGCGAGCAGACCATCGGTACTACATGTGTTCAGGGCGGCTATCACCCGGGAGATGCCGAGCCGCGTCAGGTGCCCATCTACCAGTCCACCACGTGGAAGTACGACACGTCCGAGCACATGGGCAAGCTGTTTGACCTGGAGGAGTCGGGCTATTTCTACAGCCGTCTGCAGAACCCCACGTGCGATCTGGTTGCCGCCAAGATCTGCGAGATGGAGGGAGGCATTGCCGCGATGCTCACGAGCTCGGGCATGGCTGCGAACTTCCTCGCGATCTTTAACGTGGCCGGTGCCGGCGATCACGTGGTCGCAAGCTCTGCCATCTATGGCGGCACGTACAACTTGCTCGCCCACACCATGGGCCGTATGGGGCTGACCTGCACGTTCGTTGCCCCCGACTGCACCGATGAAGAGCTCGAGGCAGCCTTTGAGCCCAATACCAAGCTCGTCTTTGGCGAGACGATCGCCAATCCCGCCCTTGCCGTGCTCGATATTGAGCGCTTTGCCAAGGCTGCGCATGACCACGGCGTGCCGCTGATGGTCGATAACACCTTCCCGACGCCCGTGATGTGCCGTCCCTTTGAATGGGGCGCCGACATCGTTACGCACTCCACTACCAAGTACATGGATGGACATGCTGCCTATCTGGGCGGCGTGATCGTTGACCATGGCCAGTTTGACTGGATGGCCCATGCGGACAAGTTCCCGGGTCTCACCACGCCCGACGAGAGCTACCACGGCGTGACCTATGCCGAGAAGTTCGGTCGCGAGGGCGCCTTCATTACCAAGGCTACCGCGCAGCTCATGCGCGATCTTGGT
This sequence comes from Collinsella aerofaciens, assembly GCA_048503295.1. Lineage (GTDB taxonomy): Bacteria > Actinomycetota > Coriobacteriia > Coriobacteriales > Coriobacteriaceae > Collinsella > Collinsella aerofaciens_CI. The sequence goes on from DBFRVO010000042.1 coordinate 60,032, forward strand.
CCTATGCAGAACCCGCAGGCGGCGTATTTCTTGAACAGCTCGCTCGAGAGCCTGCATGTGCGCATGCCGCGTCATTGCGAGAACGGCCTGGCCGTTGCCAAGTTCCTGCAGAGCCATCCCAAGGTGCGCTTCGTGAGCTATCCGGGTCTGGAGGGCGACAAGTACTATGACCTCGCTCAGAAGTACATGCCAAACGGTACCTGCGGCGTTGTGAGCTTTGGCTTTAATGGTGGTCGCGCGGCGGCCGAGACCTTTATGAAGAGCCTCAAGCTCGCCCAGATCGCCACGCACGTGGCCGACGCCCGCACTTGTTGCCTGCATCCCGCTAATGCCACACATCGTCAGATGAACGATGAGGAGCTCATCGCCTGTGGCATCTCCGCCGACATGGTACGCCTGTCGTGTGGCCTCGAGGACACGGCCGACTTGATTGCCGACCTTGAGCAGGCACTCGAGCAGTGCTAGGCTAGCGTTCGCATAAGGCGCCGATGCTGGCAGAAAGCTTCGGCGACCTTTCGTTCCGATTCCGTAGGCGGGACCCCAATCGCGGCTGTTTGCAGGCGATCGGGGCCCCGTTTTTTGCGTTAGGCCACTCGAAAGGATGGATATGGAGAAAACTGCAGAGCAGTTGCGCCGCGAGCACATTGCTCTAGAGGGTGACACCCATGGCAAGAACAAATGGGCGATTCTGTTTACCGTGCTCATCATGACGTTTATGGTGTGTCTGGATTCGACCGTCGTTACCGTGGCGCTGCCCGTGATGCAAAAGGAGCTGGGCGTGGGCCTCGATCGCATTCAGCTGGTAAGCTCGGTGTATCTGCTTGCGACATGCGTGGCTATGTTGCCGTTTGGCCGTCTGGGCGACGTGCGCGGCAAGGTGAATGTGTTCCAGCTGGGCGTCATCGTCTTTTCGGTCGGTTCGCTGCTGTGCGGCCTTTCGGCCTCGCTCGAGGTTCTTATCCTGGCACGCATTGTTCAGGGCATCGGTTGCGCGGCGGCCATGGCTAACAACATGGGTATCATCACCGAGTCGTTTCCGGCGCGCGAACGTGGCCGTGCCATGGGTATTCTCGCGACCTTCGTGGCCCTCGGCATGATGTGTGGCCCCGTGCTCGGTGGCATGCTGGTGGCAAGCTTTCCCTGGGAGAGCATCTTCCTCATCAACCTGCCCATTGGCGTCATCTCGTTTATCGTGGGGCTCTACACGTTGCCGCATGTTAAGCCGGAGGCCGGCGACCGTCCCATGTCCCTTGCCGAGGCCGCTCGTCGCTGCTTTGCAAATTCGGCCTTTACCATCAACCTTGCCTGCATGCTCATCGTGTTCGTTGGTATTGGCGCATCCGAGTTTATCCTGCCGTTCTATTTTCAGGACGCCCACGGCTTTGGTTCCGACATTTCCGGATTGCTGTTTTTGGCGCTGCCGATGGTGAATGCCTTTATCGGCCCGCTTTCGGGTGCGGTTTCGGACCGTGTTGGCTGCGAGGGTCCCACGGCGGTCGGCCTGGGCGTGTACGTGTGCGGGCTCTTTGCGGTAAGTACGCTCGACGAGCACTCTTCCATCCCTGTGATTGTGTGCTGTGCCGCGTTTATGTCGTGCGGTACGTCGATTTTCCAGAGCCCCAACAACTCGCTGTATATGGGCTCGGCTCCGCGCGAAGCGCTCGGCTTTGCGGGCAGCCTGGGTAGTTTGGCACGCTACGCCGGCATGGCGCTCGGCATTACGGCGGCGTCGCATATCCTGTATGGGCAGATGAGCGTGGCAATGGGCGAGGCCGTGACCAGTTTTGTTACAGGTCGTCCGGACGTATTCCTATTCGGCTTTCGCTCGGTGTTCTACGTACTCATGGCTGTGGCCGCCGTGGGCTTTGCGCTTGCCATGGTGCGTTTGGTGAAGATGCGCGCCCGCCATTAGCATGTTGGGAGGCTGTCTGCCACGATTCGCGCCGTCCCAAAAAGACTGGTTTGTGGTGCGATGTGGCTTGTGGGGCGGGCGGGGGTTGATTTCCGATCTCAGCCGAACACATTGAGCAAATAGGCCATTCCCGCAGTTAGCTGAACGCCCCCGCGGCCCCTCCTGGGGTCCGGGGGCGCCGTTTTCCCAGTTGATGGAACGGTGGAGATGTGTTTCGATAGGT
>DBFRVO010000043.1:0-8799 GCA_048503295.1 Collinsella aerofaciens
ATGAGCGTGCTTTATCAGTTTTGACCGCATTCAAACCTCCAAAATAGACTAATGCCCGGGAGCAAATTCAAATTGCCCCCGGGCATTATCGTCCCAAATCGGAAAAATGCTATATGTCAATTTTGGTCTAACAGAGCCATAAAAAATGACGCCTTAGACGACAACGATTTATTTTTGGTGTCAGTTTTGGTGTCACTCTTAGTGTCAAAATGAAAAAGGCCAGAGGCTTTATACCTCTGACCTGTGCTTTTGATGGTGGGCGATACAAGATTCGAACTTGTGACCCCATCCGTGTGAAGGATATGCTCTACCCCTGAGCCAATCGCCCGTCGCCTTTCGGCAAAAGAAATACTATCATAGCCGCGCGTGGTTTACCAAGAACTTTTTGCCCCCGATTTTAAATTCGTGGGCGCAGACCGCGCCACCGCAATCAGGGCAGCCGACAAACCTCAAGCTAAACCGGCCTCTATCGCTTGATCCACGACGTCTCGGGGCGACAGATAAGTCGCGCGTTGTTGTAGGCCATGTCGAGCGTGAGACAGGTGCGCGCGGCGTAAAAGCCGTCCTCGCGCTGGATGGTCAGCGCCAGCTCGGGCTTGTCGCCGGTCAGGCACAGCGGCAGCAGCAGTTGGATCCGGCCGCCGTAGAACTGCGGCACCGCGAGCGTGTAGTTGGCGGCGGCGCGGCGGGCGGCCTCGACGACGGCGCCCTCAAAGGCGCGGCGCAGCAGCAGCGAGTTGTCCTCCCCCATCAGGCTGGCGGGGATGCGCGTCAGGTTCTCCTCGTCGCCCAGAATATGGTCGATGTTGGAGCGGATGGGCAGGCGGTAGTCAAAGACCAGCTCGGAGGGGTCCTCGGCAAAGCGCACACGGCACGGCAGGTACTCAAACGAGACCAGCATGGGGTCGCTTTCCTTAAAGAAGCCCTTCAAAAACCAGCGCTGGCGCGCATCGGGCTTGGTGTTGGGCTCAAACAGACCGTAGATGGTCTCGTAACGGCGTGTGTACAGGCCGGTGTTAAACAGGCAGCGGTCGTCATCGAACACCAGCGGCAGGTTGGACGGTGCGGTCTGGTCCACGTCGCGCTCGGTCAAAAACACCGCGCGGCTAAACGAAAACGACAGGTAGTTTTTGAGGATGCGGTTGCTGGGACCCCAGTCCTCGGGATCGGCGAGGTCGGCCAGGCGGTCGTAACAGGGCTCGGGGCAAAACGCAAAGTCGTAGACATTGCTGCACAGGGTGCTGGGGATTTCCATGTGGTGTCCAATCCATTCAATTACTGGCGTGCGGATGCTTAGATTCTATACGTGCGACGGGTCCCCCTCGCCCACAACACAATCACGGCGCAGCTCTTCGGCTAGCTCGCTGGTCGTGCGGCTACTAGAAACGAGGTCCTGGATCCAGGCGTAGTACTGGTTGTCTTTGGGCTCGGGGCTGTCGGACTGCACGACCGGGGTGCCGGCGAACCTTAAGATGGACAACGCAAAGACAAGGCTGGTGCGTTTGTTGCCGTCCTCAAAGATGTGGTCCTTGACCATGTGCTCGGCCACATAAGTGATCTGGTCAAAGATGTCTGCGAAGCGATCGGCCGGCGATTGGCCGAATATCGTACAGAATGCACCCGCAAGCACGGGCTCGATGCGTCCAAGCTCAAGCGCGGCCCGGTCGCCTGTGGCGTCGGTTGTATAGCAGCGCCCGACCGTCATTAGCGTGCTGTGTAGGCGCATCACGGCCTCGGCCATAGCTTCAAGCGAACCGGTATCATCGAGCACGAGCGGCGCGAACGGATGAGCGCTCCGCTGCATAGCCGCCATCATGAGTTCTCCAAGAGCCTGAGCGCGTTGGGCATGCCCTCAATGGTCAGCCGAACAGCTTCATCGATTGACGTGGCGCCGTCGAGCAAAATCGGTGATGCTGAATTTGCCACGTGCGCAGTTGAATGATCTTCTTGAGCAACGCAATCAGCGCCGTCATCTTGTTGAACATAGCTCCAAGGCATGTCTGACTCCTCTATAGCTTTACAGAAGAAATAGGCTGAGAGTCGTACTCCAGAGCAATCGGTTGCCAGACGAGGTCTTCGATGGTGCAGTTTAGGGTGTCTGCAAGCGCCAATGCCGAGGAAACCGAGGCGCGGCGTAGGTCGAGTTGGTTCTGCTCGTAGAGTTGTATGGCGCGAAGCTTAACCCCCGATTGGGCGGCGAGCTGTTTTTGCGTTAGTCCGGCTGACTTTCGTGCCGCCTTGAGACCCTTTTTGTCTGCCTGGGCGTTGTTCCATTTATCAATGACAATCTGGGCGAATTTGTCTTCGGAGGCCTCGTGAAGCGGATGGTACGAGCCGATTATCCAATCGAGCGGGGCGACTTCAAACAGGTCGCTAAAACACAAGCTGCTCATCCATTGCGCATAGGCCAAAACCCAACCCGCCCAATACTGAGGCGAACGGTCAAACGGATAGGTCTCCCTGCATTCGACGGGGATCAGTCCCGCATGGGCGATAATATCGCGCGCGAGCTCGTCACCCGCCATGCCGCAGACGACGCGAGGCGCACCGCGCTCAAACTGTTTCATCTCAAAAGCGTTCGACAGGATGGCCGTCAACTCGGCCGGAGTCAGCCCTTGGTCACAGAGGGCAAAATCGACCGCCTCGCCCAGCGTTCTCATGGCATCCTCGAGATACATCTCACTGTAGGCGTGGATCATCGTCCGTCATCCCCTCTCGAATGATATCGACGATACGGATTCCCTCAAATGGATTTTCGGCAAGTAGCTCCCGATATTGCGCCCTTGCCGCTTCATCTCGCTCCTTGGCCAATGGACCATACAGAGCTTGCGGCGCACGTTCAAATCCTGCAAAACGAATACTCTTAAACGCGCGCTCGCTTTTGAGCACAATCTGCTCTCCCAGGTTGCCGAGCCTCATAGATCGACCAAGCTGATCGACGGTAATCGTATTGTTCACAAAAGCTCTGGCATAACTAAAGTACGAGTCGTCCGCGCGCCATCCCCTAATCACATCGCAAGCTCTAGTGTCAGGTAGAAAATGATTGTGGAGATATTCGCACGCGCCCGCGGCAATGGCGGTGTCTTTGCGAAAAGAACGATGCTCAACAAGCAACGCTATCCAATGCAGGACGCAATATTGCGGCGATAGCAGGTCGAGAATTTTGAGATCGGCTATATCGAGTTCATAGCGATTCGCAAAGCCGTCGGCATCACGCGAGCACGCCCATTCCCTTGCAAGGTCGAGGCTCTCTGTGCAATAGAATCCCTGTCCATAGTCGTTATGGACTTTCCCCAGGCCAAGCTGGGGAGTCTCAATAATTTTCTGAGAACCATGCCACAGTTCCACGCGAGTCTCCTAACAGATATCGCTCTAGCGATAGTATAACATACTATCGCTAGAGCGATATCTGTATTCAAAGAGCAAGATGACAATCCCGTAGCTGTCGGCGGTCTTGGCGAGTGTGAAGAACACGCCGCTTGCGCTCGCTTTGGGTTTTGCCGGCTTTGAAACGGAAGTATTCACAGGACATCTATAAATGTAACTAAATAGTTTGCAGTGTAACATTACTAATGTTACATTTCAAAGTGGCATGTTACAAAAGGAGGCGAGGCATGCGGGAATTCGTTGAGAAGATGCTGCATACGAGGGTCGAGCGTGAGCCCGTTGACGTCTCGGGGCTTCCCCTGTATCTGAGGGGGTTGTACTCCCTTGAGCGGTGGACCGCCTTCGGCGTGCCGTTCGTGATGGCTTCCCCCATCGAGAGCGCGACGGTGAAGACCATGGCGAAACACCGCAACACGCTTGAGATAGCTCTGGGGATTCCCGTGGCTTTCGCTCTCGAGAGCGCGACGGGCTACAGGGTCGAGCGAATGCTTGAGGCCGGCCTCGCCTTCGTAGCTACAGACAAACAGGTGTATCTGCCGTTCCTGGGAGTCGCGCTGAATGGTGGCAAGGGCCATGCGGGCGACCGTAAGCAGGTGAGCGTCGAAACGCTCTCGCCCCAGGCGCAGCGTCTCGCCATCAGGGCGCTCTACGGTGAACTCGACGGAGCCAACGTCACTCAGGCGGCGAGTGTTCTCGCTGTCGCAAAGATGACCGTCTCGCGCGCGTTCGACGAACTCGCCGCTGCCGACCCCTCGATCGTCGTGTCCGAAGGGCGCCGACGGTTCCTACGCCCCGACCGGAATAAGATGGCGCTGTGGCGACGGCTGGAACCATACATGGCAAGCCCGGTCGCAAGGGAGCATCGCCTGACCTACATGCCTGATACGGACCTTCCACCAGGAGGAGTTTCGGCGCTGTGCGAGCTCTCAATGCTGCAGGACGACCCCTGGCCGACTTTCACCGCGACCAAAGCGCAAGAGCGCGCCCTGGGGCTGGCGACCTGTGCACGTAACGCTGGATTCGACGAGTCAGAGGAGCCTGCGTGCGTAGTGCAGGTACTGCGCTACGAGCCCGAGCCAGCGCCCGGGTGTGTTGGCGACCCGCTTTCCGCCATCCTATCCCTTCCCGACGATGTGAGGGACGACCCGCGCGTCGCGGGCGAGATCGAGTACGTCTTGAATCGAGTGCTTGGGGTTGATTATGAAGGGAATCGATAAGTTCAGGGAACGCTTCGTGGGCCGCGAGGACGAATATGTCCTAATCGGTGGCGGCGCCTGCGACCTGCTGTTCGGCGAGGCAGGGCAGGATTTCAGGGCAACGAAAGATCTCGATCTGGTCCTTCTGGTGGAGGCGCTGACACCTGAGTTCGGCCGCGTCTTCTGGGACTTTGTTCGGGAGGGCGGATACGAGAACAGACAAAAGAGTAGCGGGAAGCCGCAGTTCTACAGGTTCTCTAAGCCGAAGGACCCGGCCTTCCCCGCCATGCTGGAGTTATTCGCGCGCGCCGACATCAACTTGCGCGACGGGGATTCCGGCCTTATGCCGATTCACATCGACGATGAGGTTTCCAGCCTTTCTGCAATTCTGTTGGACGAGGAATACTACAGACTGCTTGTCGAGAACAGGGTGTCGGCCGGCGGCGTCGCTGTCCTGTCGGTCGAGGGGCTAATCCCCTTCAAAGCTAAGGCGTGGCTTGACCTGTCTGCCAAGCGCGCGGAAGGCCAGGCCGTCGACGAGAAGACCGTGAAGAAACACCGCAACGACGTCTGCCGCCTCGTCACCTTGCTCGCGGGTAACGAGCACCCCGCCATGAGCGAGGGGGTTCGTGCTGACATGAGGCGCTTCATGGAGGCCTATGAATCGGACCCCGTCGATCCCAAAACAATCAGGATCAAGGGTGTTGCGGCGCAACAGATCGTTGAGGTGCTGAAGGACGTTTACTTGCGATAACGCGCACACATGACGCGCTTTCGGCCAACGCAGGCCCCAAGGACATTGCAATCCAGTGGAAGTCGGCAGTTTTGGCGAGTGTGGGGAACACGCCGCTCGCGCTGGCCTTGGGCTTTGACGGCATTGAAACGAAACTGTGGCTTATAAGTCAAAATAGAGACGCCTTCAACCAGAAAGATTGAAGGCGTCTTCTCCGCGAGCGTTATTTAGATTGCGTTGGTCGCGCCCTGCGACCAAGATCTTCTCGGCAGGCTTTCTTTTGATTCCGTTGGTCGAGCCTTACGACCTAATTCTAGGACAAGCATATAAATAAATGGAAAGCGATGCAAGGCGGGTTAAGAAGTCCCGCAATCGCCTTCGTTAACCTAAGGCGGTGAGCCGTTCTATCTAATCCAAATATTCGCAAACCCCTCGTCCTTCTTACAGTGTTTCATAGACACGCACCTCATCCTGCTCGATGCTTTTGCGGAAGGTCGGGCGCATGTGCTCTGGTGGGTTAGTGACGATATCAACCTTTCGCCCAAGTTCCTTCTCGAGTTCATGAGAGAGTTCGTAAAGCGTGCCGAACGTCATGGTGCTGCCGCAGACTAGGCGCAAGTCAATATCGCTATCGGGCGTTTGCTCGCCTCGGGCAAACGAGCCAAATAAATACGCTTCGCTGACGTCGTATTGAGTCAGCACGCGGGAGACGGCAGTGGATATGTCGGTAGTCGAAATCATGGGTTATTTACCGTTCAACAGTAGAACGTCAGAGGGTTAGCGCCGAAACCGCCGGTCCGTTTTTTGGCGTTCGGCGAGCTCGAAGATAAACGGGGCGTTTGATCTAACAAATTCTGTCAAGAAATTGAGGTCATCAGCAGTAAATCCTTCGACGTTGAACCATTTGACCGCAGGCAAGAAGCATTCCGCATGGTCAAAGCCAAAGTCAACCGGGCGCTCGACGGCTACGCGAACGGTTCCGTCTTCTCTTGTCTCTGAGTAGGCAAACTGGGTGCCATCATCAAGCTGAACATAGCTCCAAAACATGACTACCTCCTTAGTGTTTGCATTTGAGTATAAAGAACGGAGTGGATTTAACACGAGGTGTATTGAATTAGTCCAATAAGACCCGAACCCTGCCGGCTGGCTGCGTAGGCCGTCTCAATCGACAGTGCCCATATGTCTACGAAAAAAGCCCGAGCCAACGAATAAATAGGGGCTGCGCCCCGCTTTATTAATTAAACGAACAACGCTGCTCACGAGTTCATCTCTTCTGACTTTTATATAACCGCTTTTCACCAACTCCTATTTATAAATATAGAACATATGTTTGCGTATTGCCACAAGCGATAGTCCTTGTTTCGGAAACGCATATCGCTGCACGTTAGTCATTGCATGCATGAAAAAAAGCAACGCTCCCTTGCCGAAAGCGTTGCCCTTAAAGCTCCTACAGAGCTCTTGTATCGCAGCCAGGTGCGTCGCGCCGCATCAGCAGCGATATGCGGCGCTCAGAAGCACTGTCCCCAGCAGGAATAGCGTTAAGGAGGCTGCTATCCAGTAGCCGTTGCCGGTCTTGGGAAGCGCCGATGTTGTTGCCATAGTGGATTTGGGCTTGGTCGTCTTGGTGACTGTGGTTTTGGTGACCGTTGTCTTGAGCGACGTAACTGCGGGTTTCACCGCAGGATCCGTCGCCGGTCCCGCACCGGGTTGCTCCGCAGCGGGGTCGGCGCCACCAGTAGGCTCGCCCGTGCCATCACCCGGCACATCGCGCGCGTCGGTCTCCCCCGCCGGGGCGGTGGCGCCATCGGGCTCAATCACCACATGCATGGCCACGGACCCACCAGCATCCACCACGCTGGCAGCGCCAAAGGCCCCGCCTGCGGGCGTCACAAAGTGTGCGGCCACGAGCGACCCGCGATTGCAGGCAACGCCAGCATCCGTACCGGTTACATCCAGCCAGGACGCATTCACGACAAGCGTCTCGCTCGCAACGTCAGCACCAAACCCCTCGTCGAGCAAGCGCACGCCATAAAAGCGCAAGCCAGTATCGGAACCCGCGCCCGCGGCAACAACGCGCCCTCCGCCACGTACTGTCAAGCTGCCTGCGGCAATGCCGGCCACGGTCTGGTTAACAACGCCCGCGCCGTCGGCCCTGGCATCGACCGAGCAGCCGTCCACCACCAGCACTTGGGAAACATGTATCCCGCATTGCGAACCCGTCGCCGCGAGCGAGCCGGAGCCGCGAAGCGTAAGGTTTCCCCACACCTCCATGCCGCTCATGGAAATGTCCGCATCGGGCGCATGCGTCTCGACCACGGAGTTTTGCCCCACAAGCGTCACCACCAGGTCGCCAACGGCGCCAATAGCCTCGCCCTCATAGCCGGTTAGCTCAAGATGATCGGTATCTATCCAAGCCCACCCGGGACCCGACACGCCCGGCTCGTAGTACGTGGCGCCCGCAATGAGCAGGCTGTCCGCGCCCGCGGCATAAGAAGGCCCGCCCAGTAAAACGCATAGGCAGGCCATAGCAGTAAACAGAATGTAGTGTCGGCTGGTGTGGAACGCGGTGGCAAACATAACCGCTCCGATCTTCGCAAGAGCCAATATATGCCGTACCAGAAAACTACCAGGTAACGGCAGCTTTTAGTATAGCGAGATCAAGTGAAGCGAAGCGTAAAAGTCTGTGACAACTCCCATAATTAGGTGTAAATCGTTTTGCCAGTCGGTGAAAGGAGGAATCGACTAATATCAAATATACGACCAAAAAGTCTAAAATCTTACCGCCACCGGCGTAAGCGACTTCTTGTCATATGCTTCTAGCCAGCCGAAGAGCTATTTCACGCAGCAAATCAATAGCCGTTAGGCAAAAATTTTCTCTCTTTTCGAATTCAAGTCATAGACGTTAACTTGGTTCGTCGGAATCTTTGCACTGTGGTAATAACCATCGTTGAGCACGTATAACTTACCGTTGGCCATATACAAGCCTTCTACAGAATAGGAGTCAGCAAGGACGTAGGCCTCCTCAAGCTCACCGGTCTTCAAGTTTACAGACCATACGGCATTATCCCCCTTGAAGATGCTGTCGCTATAGTTAAGGCCGGCGGTGAAGTACATAACGTCATTGGACTCGTCGAGCCAAAGCTGATCCTGCCCCTTTACGTTCACATCAAAGGACTTGAGCCGCTTGCCGTCCTTGGAGAATCGGATAAGCTGCCTATAGGTAAGCACCCAGATCGTGTCGGTCCTCGAGTCATAGGCGATGCCGGTGGGCTGATCTATTATAATCTCTCCGAGTGACTGCGCATCACGAGTGATATGCCTCACCTTGCCCTCACCGAATGAGCCTTGATTATCAACTTCATCCGAACACTTCCCACATTCATCCGCACATGTGCGGATGAATGTGGGAACCCGATACCCTGAGGGCCGGATCGGCCGGCCCCGGGAGATCGGAGGACGGCATGTCCGGAAAGAAGAATAGGG
>DBFRVO010000044.1:0-45493 GCA_048503295.1 Collinsella aerofaciens
TCCCGTTCCGAACCCGGAAGCTAAGCCCCATCGCGCCGAGAGTACTGCGGGGTCAGCCCGTGGGAGGCCAGGGCGCCGCTGACCGGTGGACGGCACCGAGCCGTACGCTTGAACTGAGAAGGGGGAGGCCTCGCGGCCTCCTCCTTTTTTGCGTTATATACACGTTGTACTTTGGGACCTAGTTCCCCCGTATGCGCTCTTACTGTTTGGCTGTATTTTGAGTCCTTCTAGTGTATTTGAGCGATAATTACTCGCATTGGCGTTAGGGAGGGCTTGATGTTTACCGTATTTGTCTTGGGCAATATTGCTTCGGGTAAGTCGACTGCCTGCCGCTATTTCGAATCTCGTGGCGCTATGCTAATCGATCTGGATGAGCTTGCAAAATCGCTGTATGTGCCGGGCTCTGATATCGTCAATGCTCTCGCGGATGAATTCGGTTGGGACATTTTGGATGAGGATGGCGGCATTCGCCGCAACATCCTCGCTTCTCGAGCTTTTGCTTCTCCTGATTCGGTCGCACGGCTCAATGGCATTGTGCATCCCGTTCTCATTGAACAGCTTTCGCTTAGGATTCTCGATCCGGTTTGTTGTACGGTTTCGTCTCCCCGTTATCCCTTTGCGGTGGTCGAGGTTTCTGCTCCGACTGGTTTTGAGGATGCATTTGGCTTGGCTGATGAAATTTTGGTCATCAGCGCCCCTTTGTCAGTTCGTCGCGAGCGCGCTATTCAACGTGGCATGGAGCCATCTGATTTCGATGCCCGTTCTGCTTGCCAGCCCGAAGAGTCTGCGCTGTGCAATCTCGCTACAACTGTGATTGACAATGCGGCAGACGATAACTCGCTCTTTGAACAACTGGACGCATGGCTTTCGTGCCATGGGTTCGGGGATGTAGTGGATAAGGAGGAGGCCGATGCCTAAGACACGTTTCCTTACGTGGTATCGCCTTATACCGCTGGCTACCGTTTTTGCCTTCGGCCTTATCTCATTCGTTTACTCGTATGCTCCTGCCGCTTTCTTTAAGCCGCTGTATCCGATTGACTACGAGGCGTATGTAAAGCAATCCAGTATTTCGCATAATCTGGATCCGTATCTGGTGTGCGCTGTCATTAAGTCTGAATCGAATTGGGATTCCGAGGCCGAGTCGAATCAGGGTGCTCAGGGATTGATGCAGCTGATGCCCGAGACTGCCCAGGATATGATCGCCAAAGGCCTTGTCGACGGTGGCGAGTATTCGGCCGACAACCTTAACGATCCGGCTACGAATATCGAGTTTGGCTGTGCGTATCTCTCGTATCTTCTAGCGTATTTTAACGGGTCGACTGACAGTGCCATTGCCGCCTATAACGCCGGCATGGGCAATGTCGACGGATGGGCGCAGCAGAGTACGTCGCTTCATAATGCAATCACCTTTCCCGAGACGCAGGCTTATCTGATCCGCGTCAATAATGCCTGGGTTCGATATAAGACTCTCTATCCCGATCGGTTCGTATAGGACTAAGCCCACCGCCTGCGTATACTGCAGATGTATGAGTTAGGAGTATCCATGGCGGAATTTGAAGTAGAACGCGTTGGTGGTGAACTTAAGCGCTTTGGCGTTGAGGGCGCTGATGTGTCGTTTAAGGTCGTGTCTCCATACGAGCCCGCTGGTTCCCAGCCTAAGGCCATTGAGTCGCTTGTACGGGGCGTGAGGGACGGAGACCGCTATCAGGTTTTGCTGGGTGTGACTGGTTCGGGTAAGACTTTTACGATGGCCAAAACCATTGAGGCCTTGGGTAAGCCGACCCTTGTCATGGCTCCGAATAAAACGCTCGCCGCTCAGCTTGCGAGCGAGCTCAAAGAGTTCTTTCCCAATAACGCTGTGGTCTACTTCGTCTCGTACTACGACTACTATCAGCCCGAGGCGTATGTGCCACAAAGCGATACATATATCGAGAAAGACTCCTCGATTAACGAAGAGGTCGAGATGCTGCGCCATCAGGCGACCGCGTCACTGCTCTCTCGACGCGATGTGATCGTCGTTGCATCGGTCTCGTGTATCTATGGCATTGGCTCTCCAGAGGACTATGCGGGCCTAGCTCCAAACGTCGACAAGAAGGTGCCGCTCGAGCGCGATGACTTTATCCATGCACTTATCGACATTCAATATGATCGTAATGACTATGACCTGGCACGCGGCACGTTCCGCGTGCGCGGCGATGTTGTCGACGTGTATCCGCCTTATGCCGAGCATCCATTGCGGTTTGAGTTTTTTGGCGACGAGGTCGAGTTGATTGCCGAGATCGATGAGGTCACCGGTGAGATGCTTCGTGAGTACGAGGCCATCCCCGTATGGCCGGCATCGCACTACGTGACCGAGAAGCCGAAGGTCAAGGCGGCTCTGAAATCGATCAGCGAAGAGTGCGAGAAGCGCGTCGCAGAGCTCAAGGCGACCGACAAGTTGCTCGAGGCGCAGCGTCTGCAGCAGCGCACCGATTATGATCTTGAGATGCTCGAGACGATGGGCTTTTGCAACGGCATCGAGAACTACTCGCGTCATCTGGACGGTCGCAAACCGGGCGAGCCGCCGTTTACCCTAATCGATTACTTTCCCAAGGATATGCTCTGCATCATCGATGAGAGCCATGTGACGGTGCCGCAGATTCGCGGCATGCACGAAGGTGACCGCTCGCGTAAGGTGACGCTGGTGGAACACGGTTTTCGCCTGCCCTCGGCGCTCGATAACCGCCCGCTTCGTTTCGATGAGTTTGAGGCGAGGATTCCCCAGTTCATCTACGTCTCGGCTACGCCGGGCGACTATGAGTTGCGCGTGAGTCAAAACGACGTTGAGCAGATCATTCGTCCGACCGGCCTGCTTGATCCCAAGATCGACGTTCGTCCTGTCCGAGGCCAGATTGACGATCTTGAGGACGAGATTCGCGAGCGCGTGGCCCGCAAGGAGCGCGTGCTGGTGACCACGCTCACCAAGCGCATGGCCGAGGACCTGACCGACCATCTGCTTGATGCCGGCATTAAGGTCAACTACATGCACTCTGATACGGCGACAATGGACCGTGTCGAGATCCTGCGAACGCTGCGCGAAGGCAAGATCGATGTTCTCGTTGGCATCAACCTGCTTCGCGAGGGCTTGGATCTCCCCGAGGTCTCACTGGTGGCAATTCTCGATGCCGATAAGGAAGGCTTCTTGCGCAACCGCCGTTCGCTGATTCAGACGATTGGCCGTGCGGCCCGTAACGCCGATGGCGAAGTCATCATGTATGCAGACGTTGTGACCGATTCGATGAAAGAGGCCATCGAGGAGACGCAGCGCCGTCGTGAGATTCAGATGGCATATAACGAAGAACATGGCATTGTGCCCAAGACAGTGCGCAAGGCCATCAACGACATCTCAAGTTTTATTGCCGAGGCCGAAAAAACCGTGGGCTCCAAGGGACGCTCGAAGGGCGACTCTCTTGGCCATGGCGCATTCTATACGCCCGATGAGTCGGGCGAGGGCGGTGTGCCGGAAACGGTGGCGCCCGAGCAGACACTTGCGGAGCAGTTGGAAGAACTGCCGCATGACGAGCTTGTGCGGATCGTCGAAACCATGGAAGAGGATATGCGTAACGCTTCTGCCGCTATGGACTTTGAGGAGGCGGCGCGCCTGCGCGATGCCGTCGTTCAGATTCGGGCGATGCTCGAGGGTGCGTCTGAGGACGAGACGATCGAGCGCTTACGCTCGCAGGCCCGCAAGGGTTCCACGTTCGCATCGGGCAGAAAACGCCAGGGTGCACGGTTTAAGAAATAGCGAACAGGCCCCGAGTTCTCTGTGGAGCTCGGGGCCTATGTCTTTTGCGCGCTGGAATTTGTGCGTTAGAGGTCTGCGATCAGGGCTTCAGCACAACGGATGCCGTCGGTGGCCGCGCTCATGATGCCGCCGGCATATCCAGCTCCCTCACCACAAGGGTAGAGGCCCGGGGTCGACACGGCATGGCACGTTCGGTCTCGGGTAACAGTGACCGGTGAGCTCGAACGAGTCTCCACGCCGGTAAGAACGGCATCGGGACGGTCGTAGCCTCGTAGCTTTTTTCCGAGTAGGGGAAGTCCCAGGCGGAGCGACTCGACGATATGCTGCGGTAGGGCTTCGTCAATTGCCGTCCAGGTCACACCGAGCGGATAGGTGGGCTTTACCTTTCCGGGCGCCTTGCTGGCGCGTCCTGCGAGGAAATCTCCGACGAGTTGTGCCGGTGCGTTCCAGTTGGAACCGCCCAGGCGATAGGCGGCCGCCTCGCAGGCACGCTGGAGCTCGATGCCGGCGAGCGGGTCATCGTTGGGAAGGTCCTCAGGCGTGACGTTAACGAGCAGGGCGGCATTTGCGTTGCGTCCGTCGCGGGCATTGAGACTGGCCCCGTTGACGCACAGATGGCACGGTTCTGAAGAGGCGGCAACAACCTGTCCGCCGGGGCACATGCAAAACGAGAACACGCTGCGGCCGTTGGGAAGATGGGCAACAAGTTTGTAGGGGGCCGCCCCGAGCGCTGGATGTCCCGCCGAGGCTCCATATTGGGCTCTGTCGATGTCGCGTTGCGGATGCTCGATGCGAACGCCCATGGCAAAGGTCTTTTGTGCGAGGGCCACGTTGTGGTCCTTAAGGAGCTCAAAAATATCGCGAGCAGAATGCCCGCAGGCGAGGATGAGGTGCTTTGTCTCGATTGGCTCGTAAGCGGCGTCTTGGGACGATTGGACATCAATACCGGTGATGGCGCCAGACGCGTCGATGCGAATGTCGACGAGCTTCGTTCGATAACGGACGACACCTCCGAGCTGCTCGATGCGCTGGGATATAGCGGTGACAACCTTGGGAAGGATGTCGGAGCCAATGTGCGGCTTGGCATCCCACAGAATATCGCGGGGCGCACCCGCCTCGACGAAGGTTTCGAGGATAAGGCGATGGGCGGGATTTTTTGTTCCCGTATTGAGCTTGCCGTCCGAGAAGGTCCCCGCGCCGCCCAGACCAAACTGAATATTGCTCTCGGGGTCGAGGATGCGCTCCTTTAGAAAGAGGTCGATCGCCTGCGAGCGGCGAAATGCCGGGTCGCCGCGCTCGATAAGCAAGGGCTTAAGACCTGCTTTGGCGAGCGTGAGCGCAGCGAAAAGGCCGGCGCATCCGGCGCCGACAACGACAGGGCGTTCTTGAGGTGCGTCGGAGACGGGGGAGGGGAATGAAGGCTCATCGTCTTCTATCGCGCGTACGCGCGAGCGGTCACGCTCGGCAACGCTGTCGACCGCTTCTCGCTCGAGGTGGGGACTAGTCAGCTCAACACGAAAGCTCAGGATAAAATGGACGTCTCGTTTTTTGCGAGCGTCGATTGACTTGCGGTGGAGTTCGATGGACTTGATCTCGGAGTCCTTGCAACGTAGGATGCGCTTGGCGACTCGCTTGCCAACAATGAGGCAGGTATTTTCATCGCCGGCTTCATCGAGCGACACGTTGACTTGGGTGATTTCGATCATCGAGGTCTCCTTAGAGGCAAGAAAGAGGCCGTCCGGTATCCCAGACGGCCCGAATGCGTTTTTGATTATAGACTGCGCGGCTACAGGCTGCTTGCAGCGCGAATGCCCGAGAGCCAGGCCCACGCAAGGTTAAAGCCTCCGCAATCGGCGTCGATGTCGAGCGCTTCGCCGCAGACGTAAAGCGGGGCGTCGACAGCGCTGCTCGCGCGTAGACTGGGTGTTGAGATGCTCTCGACAGATACGCCACCACGCGTGACCTGCGCCGAGCGCTCCTCGGCTGTTCCCTCGACGAGCAACTTAAAGTGCTTGAGGATCGAGACCAGGTGGATGACATCGTTGGAGCCTGGATGGCACTGCTCGAACGCCGTGCAGACGACGCGGGAGAGTTGCGGGGCGAGCATGCCGTCGAGCCAACGGGGATCGCGGGGCGAAAAGCCGCCGAGCAGCTCAACGCGCCGGTTGAGCATATCGAGCAGCTCGTCTTTGGAGAGGTCGGGGAAAACGTCGAGCAGGATCGTATCGCCGTGCTGGATACGACGGGAGAGGTTGAAGACAGCGACGCCCGAGATACCGAAGGTTCGAAACAGGACTTCACCGTCTTCGTGCCAGAGCTCATTATGATTGCGGGCGAGCGTCAAGCGGGCGCGGACGCGCAGGCCATCCAACGTCTTGATTGCCGCCCGATCGCCGACGACCGTTGCCGATACGGGGCAGAGGATGGGGCGCAGCGAAGTTAGGGGGAGGCGAAACGTATCGGCGATACCAGTGGGGTTGCCACCCGTGGCGATAATTACGGCATGTGCCTGCAGGGCCTCGTTCTTGCGAGGGACATCGGCGAGCGCTTTCCGAAGCGAGCGGAGCTCCGATTTTCGGTCGTCGCGCTTTTTTGCCTTGAGTGCCCGCGCTGGACGGTCTATTTGGAGTGTCCAGCCTTCGGAAGCTTTGCGCGCCGTGGCAATATTGGCTCCGCAGATTAAGGTGATACCTAGGCGGTCGCAAACGTTGAGAAGCGCGTCGCGCACCGATTCGGCGCGAAGGGAGCGCGGGTACAGTCGGCCTTCCTCGGAGGTTGTCATGATGCCCAGCGAGGAGAAGAAACCCATAAGCTCTTGTTCGGGTTGGGGGCCCATGACAGATTCGACGAATGCGGGGTGGTTATACCGCTGAGGATCAATCGATTCGTTGGAGAGGTTGCAGCGGCCGTTACCGGTCGCAAGGAGCTTAAGGCCGCAGGCGACATCGCGCTCAACGATGCAGACGCTTTTGCCAGCACGTGCGGCCGTAATGGCGGCGGCGAGGCCTGAAGCCCCGCCGCCGATTACCAGGACGTCATAGAAGGCGCTCGTGTTCACTTAGGCCTCGTCGGTCTCGTGCGGGGTAATAGCCTCGACGGCAGAGACTGCCTTGGGCAACATGCCATCGGGCAGCGCGGTCTCAACCTCGCCCTTATCGCAGGCCTCGGCGAGTGCCGGATTAATGGGAAGCGTGCCCAAGATGTCGAGGTTATAGCGCTCTGCGACCTCGGGGAGCTTGCTCTTGCCAAAGACCTCGATCTTCTTGCCGCAGTCGGGGCACTCAATATAGCTCATGTTCTCGACGATGCCCAGAATGGGGACGTTCATCTTCTCGGCCATGTTGACCGCCTTGGCGACAATCATCGAGACCAGATCCTGCGGGCTCGTGACGATGACGATGCCGTCGACGGGCAGTGACTGGAAGACGGTGAGCGCGACGTCGCCTGTTCCCGGAGGCATGTCGACCAGCAGGTAGTCGATGGGGCCCCACGAGGTCTCGCTCCAGAACTGCCTGATGGCGCCTGCGATGACCGGACCGCGCCAAAGGACGGGGTCGGTCTCGTTTTGGAGCAGAAGGTTGGAGCTCATGACCTTGACGCCGTGCTCGGAGATTTCAGGCAGCATGAGGTTGCCAAGGGCATGGACGTGGCGTCCGCTCATACCGAACATCTTGGGGATAGAGGGACCGGTGATGTCGGCATCGAGGACGCCGACCTTGTGGCCGTGACGGGCAAGCTCGGTGGCGATGGCACCGGTGACAAACGACTTGCCGACACCGCCCTTGCCGGAAAGCACGGCGATGACGCGTTTGACCTCGGACAGCGTATTCTCCTCAAATTGCGACGGCGACGTTTGTCCGCCGGCGGCCTGTGCGTGCTCGCAACCCATGTATGACTCCTTTGTATATGTTGGGGCCGGGGCCCCGTGATGTGACACGAGCGTCATTGTACCCTCGTTTGCGAGCGGGAGTCATTTACGATGCATTTGGGCCGAGCGTGCTTGCAATACGATGGGTCCAAGCGAATGGGCGGGCTTACTGAACTTTGCTGGCGAACTCGAGGTATTGCATGCGCTACAGCTTGTTGATCGTCGAGGCGTATGGGCTGTCTTCAGATTCCAAGTCGTAGCGCAGCCCGTCGGTACCGAGGTAGCCGGCGACATTGATGGTGGACACATCTGACCTTGTTGCAAGCAGAGCCTTTTGATAGTCGGTGAGCGGGGCGCCGATCTTATTAAGGGTAATGGCTGCAACCTCGTTTGCCCCGACGGTGTCGTAGACGTTGAGCTCGGTATTGCCGGCGATTTCATAGTTAGCCCAGACAAAATATGTCGACTGATAGATACGGAAAGCGTGGCTTGCCGTATCTTCCTGAGGGTACAGCTCGTCGTTGAGAGTCGTTGCGGCGCTCGGCTGATGGTCGCCAAAAAAGACAAGGACAACCGGTCTGCCGATATTGCGGAGCTCGTTGATAAAGTACTCGAGGTCCCGGTCGGATGCGTTGATGCAGGTAAGATAGGTGTTGAGCGCGCTATTGGCACCCTCGCTGGCTCCCTCGACCCAATAGTTTGTAAGCTCCTCGGCGGGAACGGTGCCATAGTCGTAGCCGCCATGATTTTGCATCGTGACGTCAAAGATGAACTGCGGGGCTTCGTCGGTTCTAAGCAGGTCGAGTATCTTGTCGTAGGTGGCGTAGTCGCATACGCCGGCATGGTAACAGGGCGCACCTTCGAAATCGCCGATTGAAAGAAAGTCTCCAAAGCCCAGCTGCTGATAGATTTTATCTCGATGGTAGTTGACGGGGTTTTGCGGGTGCATAGCGGTGGCGGTATACCCAAGCTCCTTAAGGTCCTTTGCCAGGCTGTCGACGCCATTCATCTGATATAGCTGATAGGGGATTTTGCCTAATCCGACAAAGGCCGTTGTCGCTCCGGTCAAAAATTCGAATTCGGAGTTCGCCGTTCCGCCACCGGCGACCGAAGCGAGCATGGTGCCGCGAACAAGTGTGTCGGGAAGCGAGTTGTAGAATGCGGGGCCGGTGTACCCGGCCGCCTGGAGCTGCTCAAAGCACGAAAGGTCGCTAAAACTCTCATTCATGACGGCAACAATCGTCGGCTTGATTTCATTGAACTGGGCAACGGCCGCCGCGCGCTGCTCGCTCGAGCCATACGTGCTGTCGTAGGTGGCGGCGAGCTCCTGCTCGATGCTCTGCGCCTCATCGGGCGTATAGTCTTCGGGCTTCTCAATGGGCAACTCGTTGACCATTTCGGTGAACGAAGTGATAAAACCCTGAGACGCATATGTGGTGATGGGCTGCCAACGGTCAAATCCAAAATTCAGCGCCTGCTCCAAGTCGATGCTGGAAAAGCCCGAGAGCCCCACAACGGTCACTAACAGAAAAGCACAGAGGTTAGCGGCGATTGCGGGGAAGACATGGGTGGGCGTACGGAGCTTTCGCGGACGGATAAGCGAAAGAAGCCCCAGGGAAATCTCCAGCAGGGCGAGAGAGGTTACGATTCCGGCGGTAAAGGTAAACTCGTATCCCTCGCTCACCTCCATTGCGGTGCCAAGGGCCAAGATATCGCTTGGCAGGATGGCTTCGCCTTTAAACGTTATGACGAAGTGCTCGGCAATGCCAAGGATGCAGCAGGCGACGGGCACGAGGGCCATGACGCCTCCATGACGCTGTCCCAGCAAATAAAGGGAGAGCAGAACCGTCGCGAGCAGCCCGACGGAAAACCCGAATGAGTTGGCGGGAATGCGATAGAACGTTTCGTTGCAGGCAATTTCGAGTGAAACGAACGAGAGCGCTGAAACAGCGGCGATGACAAGGATGTCACGGCAAATACAGGCAACCGTTCCCGTCGCAAGATCGGTTTGGTCGATAAGTCCCGAAACCAAGGGCTCGACAAGAAGTATGACGGCGGCAGCACCGAGCGCCGAATAAGAAAGGACCCATAGGGAACTGTCCTCATTTACGAGCAATTGATTCGTAATCCATGCAGCTACCATGCCGAGCGGGATGAGGAGCGTCGCGCACCAAAAGACGCGGGCAATGGGTGGCTTTTCATTGTGTTTGATTGAAAAATACACGCGCACGACGACGGTGGCCACGATAAGGATGGCGATGAATATGGGCAGATTGGCCATGTCACTCGAAGTGATTTCAAGGGGGATATCTTCGGTCATGGACGTTCCTCTGTTACGGCAAATTAAGTTCAGTATTAGATTACTGTAACCTTTCCACGGCATTTCGAGAAACAAAGCGCCCGATACGCAAAGCTAAAGGTCTGCGAATCTTGTATTACGAACATCTGTGCGCGTCGAGTGCGCTAAACTCATCGACAGTATGATTCGATGCAATAGGAGGCAAGGAGCTTCCATGTCTGATTCTTCTATCGTTATTCGCGGCGCTCGTGAGCACAACCTCCGTGATATCGATGTTTCCATTCCGCGTGACCAACTCGTGGTCATTACCGGTCTTTCTGGCTCGGGCAAGAGTTCGCTGGCATTTGACACTATCTATGCCGAGGGCCAGCGTCGATACGTTGAGAGCCTTTCGAGCTATGCGCGCCAGTTCTTGGGCCAGATGGACAAACCCGACTTGGATTCAATCGACGGCCTTTCGCCGG
This sequence comes from Collinsella aerofaciens, assembly GCA_048503295.1. GTDB lineage: Bacteria > Actinomycetota > Coriobacteriia > Coriobacteriales > Coriobacteriaceae > Collinsella > Collinsella aerofaciens_CI. The sequence continues at coordinate 10,416 of DBFRVO010000044.1, forward strand.
CGGTGTCGATTGACCAAAAGACGACGTCTAAAAACCCTCGCTCGACGGTTGGCACCGTAACCGAGATTTATGACTATCTGCGCCTGCTGTTCGCCCGTGTGGGCACCCCGCACTGCCCCGAATGCGGCCGCGTCATTGAGCGTCAGACGACCGACCAGGTTGCCGACAAGGTCTTGGCGGCGGGGGAGGGCCGCCGCGCGTTTGTGCTGGCACCGGTGGTGCGCGGGCGAAAAGGCGAGTACACCAAACTGTTTGAGGACCTTCGCGCCGAGGGCTTTAGCCGCGTGCGTGTCGACGGTGAAGTGCGCTCGCTCGACGATCCGATCGATCTGGACAAGAAGTTCAAGCACGATATCGAGGTCGTGGTCGACCGCATCGTGATTCGGGAAAACTCTCTGGGCCGCATCGCCGAGTCTGTTGAACAGGCGACTGCCTTGGCGCACGGCAATGTAAACGTGTACATGCTGCCCGATCGCGATGCTCCCGAGGGGACCGAGGGCGAACTGCTGGAGTATTCGTTGGCCTTGGCGTGCCCGGAGCATGGACACTCCATTGACGATCTTCAGCCGCGTGATTTTTCGTTCAACGCTCCCTATGGCGCATGTCCTGAGTGCGACGGCCTGGGCTTTAAGAAAACCGTTGATGCCGAGGCGCTGATTGAGGACCCCTCGAAGTCCATTGCCGACGGAGTCTTTGGTAGCCTGTTTGGCAATTCGAACTACTATCCGCAGATTTTTGCTGCGGTCTGCAAACACTTTAAGGTGAGCGCCGATACGCCGTGGGAGGACTTGCCCCCTCGCGTGCGTCGTGCATTCTTGGATGGCCTGGGCGATACGAAGATCTCGGTCGACTACCAAAAGCTCGACGGACGTCGTAGCCAGTGGGATACAAAGTTTTCGGGCGTTCGCAACATCCTGTACGAACGCTATGCCGAGACGACGAACGAGAACACCAAGGCGCGCCTGGAGAAGTACATTCGCGAGGAACCGTGCTCGAGCTGCCACGGCGCTCGTTTGCGCCCTGAGATGCTCGCCGTCACCGTGGGCGGCAAGTCCATTTACGAGGTTTGTTGCCTGTCGTGCCGTGAGTCGCTCGAGTTTTTTGAGGGCTTGGAACTTACCGAGCGTCAACGGTTTATCGGCGGCCGTATCGTCAAGGAAATCCTGGAGCGCTTGCGTTTTCTGGTCGATGTTGGACTCGACTATCTGACGCTCGATCGTGCTTCGGCGACGCTTTCCGGTGGCGAGGCACAGCGTATTCGACTGGCAACGCAGATCGGCGCGGGTCTCATGGGCGTGCTCTATATTCTGGATGAGCCCTCGATCGGTCTTCATCAGCGTGACAACGAGCGCCTGATCAAGACGCTCGAGCGCCTGCGCGATATCGGCAATACCGTTATCGTCGTCGAACACGACGAGGATACAATCCGTGCCGCCGACTACGTGATCGACATGGGGCCCGGCGCCGGCGTCAACGGCGGACACGTAGTCGCGGCGGGAACGCCTGCCGATATCATGGCGTGTCCTGAGTCGATGACGGGCGCTTATCTGACCGGCAAACGAATGATCCGGGTGCCTGATGAACGGCGCAAACCCGGTCGCGGCTGCCTTAAAATTACGGGCGCTCGAGCCAACAACCTCAAAAACGTTACTGCCAAGATCGAGTTTGGTACGCTTACGGTTGTTACCGGCGTGTCGGGATCGGGCAAGAGCTCCCTAGTTACCGACACCATTGCGCCTGCCCTTACGAATGCCATTCACCGCTCGACGCGCCCTGTGGGTCCGTATAAGAAAATCGAGGGCATCGAGTGTATCGATAAGGTTATCGATATCGACCAGTCGCCGATTGGCCGCACGCCGCGTTCCAACCCTGCTACCTATATCGGCCTGTGGGATGATCTTCGCGCACTGTTTGCGAGTACGCCGGAGTCGAAGGCGCGCGGCTACTCGCCAGGTCGTTTCTCCTTTAATGTGAGTGGCGGGCGCTGTGAGGCGTGCAAGGGCGACGGACAGATCAAGATCGAGATGCACTTCCTTCCCGATATCTACGTTCCCTGCGAAGTTTGCGGCGGTAAACGCTACAACCGCGAGACACTCGAGGTCACCTATCGTGGCAAGACCATCTCGGACGTGCTCGACATGAGCGTTACCGAGGCGCTGGCCTTCTTTGGGAATATCCCGCAGATTAAGCGCAAGCTCCAGACGCTGTACGATGTAGGCTTGGGCTACGTGAGCCTGGGCCAGCCCGCCACGACGCTTTCGGGCGGCGAGGCGCAGCGTGTAAAGCTCGCCAAGGAGCTTCATCGACGCCAGACGGGCAAGACGTTCTATATTTTGGACGAGCCGACGACCGGCCTTCATTTTGAGGACGTCCGCCAGCTGCTCGATGTACTGCAGCGCTTGGTCGATGCGGGCAACACGGTGCTGGTGATTGAACACAACCTTGATGTCATCAAGGTTGCCGACCGCCTGATCGATATGGGTCCCGAGGGCGGTAACGGCGGCGGAACCGTCGTGGTTTCGGGTACACCGGAGCAGGTTGCGGACTGTCCGCAGAGTTATACGGGCAAGTTTTTGGCGCCGTTGCTCAGGCGTGACCGGGAGCGCCAGGCTCAACTTGATGCTCAATAAATAGGCGATTCAGTTTATGGGCGCCATCGACTCCTTGTGATTCGATGGCGCTTGCTGTGCCGAAGTGACGTATGCAGCCGAATTGGACATATACTTAATCCTTGCGTCCGAATGCGAGGGAAAGGATATGTCATGGCAAAGGCTGTAAAGACGCCAAAAACCAATGCGATGCGCGAGCTGGAAAGCGCCGGCATTTCCTATGTTCTACATACGTACGAAGACGATGGCGATGAGTCGGTGGGCCTGGGGGTCGCGATTTCGGAGCAGCTTGGCGAGGAGCCCGGTCAAGGATTTAAGACTTTGGTCTGTGTGACACCGTCCAACGACTATGTCGTGTGCTGCATCCCTGTTGCCGACGAGCTCGATCTAAAGTCCGCCGCGCGTGCCGCGGGGGAGAAGTCCTTGGCCATGATGCATGTGAAGGATTTGCTTGCGGCGACTGGCTACGTTCGCGGCGGCTGCAGCCCGGTCGGTATGAAAAAACGCTACCGGACGCTCATTGATGAGACATGTGTCCTTTGGGATACCATTTTTATTTCGGGAGGCAAGCGTGGTTATCAGCTCGAGCTTGCACCCGATGATTTAATTGCATTTTGCGGGGCGACGGTTGCCGCGATTACGAGAGAGGACTGAGCGATGCCGCAGGAAGAATTGAAGCGCGGAGCTCATTTTGCAAAAGAATCTGCGCCTCAGACACCCTCATCCGAAGCTTCTTCGTCGCGAGATGACACTGACGACATGGGCTCGTCGGACTACTCCACGGTTGGTCGTTCCGCCGGGCTTATGACCATCCTGACTATCGTGTCTCGCGTCACCGGTTTTATCCGCACGTGGGCAATGGCGGCCGCTATCGGCATGTCGCTACTCTCGTCCTCCTATCAGGTCGCCAACAACCTGCCCAATATGCTCTACGAACTCGTGATGGGCGGCATGCTCGTGACGGCGTTTTTGCCCGTGTACATGGGCGTGAGGCGTGAGCAGGGTCGCGAGGCCTCAAACGAGTACGTGGGCAACCTGCTCGGCATTCTGCTTTTGGTGCTGGGTGGCATTTCGTTGCTGGGGACCGTGTTCGCCCCGGGCTTTATCTGGACGCAATCGTTCCTTTCGGGTGACGGCGGCAGCATGGATACCGCTGCGTTCATGTTCCGTTTCTTTGCCATCCAGATTCTGTTTTATGGTTTGGGCTCGGTGTTCTCGGGCGTTCTCAACGCACACCGCGACTACTTCTGGTCGACGTTTGCTCCGGTCCTCAACAATGTGATCGTCATTGCGAGCTTTATGGGTTTTGCGCCCGTGTCCGCACAGTTTGGCGAACGTGCCGGCATCATCTTGATTGCGGCCGGTACGACCCTCGGTGTCTTTGTTCAGATGGCATGTCAGATCCCCGCGCTTGGCAAGCACGGCGTGCACCCCCATATCCATATCGACTTTAAGGACCCCGCACTGCGGCAGACGATTGCGCTCGGTATCCCGACGCTGCTCGCCACGGTGTGCATGTTTGTCTCGACTTCTATCACCAACGCTGCCGCGCTGGTGGTCCAGCCCGAGACTGGTCCTTCCGTCATCGCCTATGCGCGCCTGTGGTACACGCTGCCCTACGCGCTGATTGCCGCCTCGCTTTCGACGGCGCTCTATACCGAGCTCTCTCACGACGCGCAGGAGAAGGATTACGACAGCGTTCGCACGGGCATTTCGCGTGGCGTCGCCCAGATGCTGTTCTTCCTGATTCCGTTCGCGCTGTACCTGATTGTCTTCGCGCGTCCGCTCAACATGATCTACTGTGCTGGCAAGTTCGATGAATCCGGCGTGACGCTGGTGTCCGAGTACCTTGTCTACCTGGCGCTCTCGCTGCCGCTCTACGGCGTGGTCGTGTTGATGCAGAAGAGCTTCTCTGCCTTGCTCGACATGAAGCCCTATAGTCGCTATTGCCTGTATTCTGCCATCGGCCAGGCCGGCTCGGTTCTGCTGTTTGGCGTTGTGCTGGGCTTCGGCATGCCGGCAATCGCGCTTTCGTATGTCGTCGACTACGTGATCTTGGTCGGTTGTTCGCTGTGGTGGCTGCGTCGTCGTCTGCGTGGCCTTCAGGTCAAATCTATCCTACATGGCGGTTTCTTTGGCCTTTTGCTCGGTGGCCTGGGTGCTGCCGCAGGCGCCGGCGTCATGTGGGCGCTTGAGCACTTTGTCGGGGCGCTTGGCGGTTCGATTCTGATTACTCTTGGCTATGTTTGCGTTGCGGGTGTCGTCTCGCTTGCTGTTACCTTTGGCCTTGCCGTCGTCCTTAAGATGCCCGAGGTCTCGGCGCTGCTTCGTCGCAAGTAGGTGCGCGTGGCCGGTCACGACAACATTCCAACGCTTGCCGAGCAGGTTTCGCGCGTTCCCACACAGCCCGGATGCTACCTTTGGAAGGATGCCAAGGGCGATGTCATCTACGTGGGCAAGGCGAAAAACCTACGCGCCCGCATGCGTCAATACGTGACACTGCAGGATGAGCGTCAAAAGATTCCGCTGATGATGCAGCTGGTGGCGAGCTTTGACTATATCGTGGTGGAGACCGAGCATGAGGCGTTGGTGCTCGAGCGCAATTTGATTGGTCAGTACCATCCGTACTTTAACGTCGACCTCAAGGATGACAAGAGCTACCCCTTTATCGCCATTACAAAGGGCGACCTGTATCCCGCTATCAAATATACGCGTGAGCGTCATAAGCCGGGAACGCGCTATTTTGGACCCTATACCGATAGCCGTGCGGCACGTGAGACGATAGATACGCTGCGCAAGGTTATTCCCATCTGCTCCGCATCCTGTGCGGAGTGGCGTCGTTGTCGCCGTATCGTTGAGTCCCACAAGGGCGAGGAAGACATCGTCAATATGATTTGCGCGCAAAACGGGCGTCCCTGCTTTGACTACCATGTCGGGCGCGGCCCGGGTGCGTGTGTCGGCGCGATTTCCCCGGCAGACTATGCCAAGAACGTCAAGCGTGTCGAGCGCTTTTTGTCGGGCCATCGCAAGGATGTCGTCGATGAGCTGACCTCCGAGATGACGGATGCCGCCGAGGCGCTCGACTTTGAGCGCGCGGCACGCGTCAAACGTCGTTTGGAGGTCATCAGGGGTCTGGACGATCGTCAGCAAGTCGTTTTTCCCTCCAGTGTCGATATCGATGTCATCGGGTTCTATCGCGAGGAGACCATCTCCGCCGCTTGCGTCTTCGTCGTTCGCGAGGGCCGAACAGTTCGCACCTGCGAGTTCATTCTCGACAAGGGTCTTGATGTTGACGAGGAAGAGCTCCAGTCGGGCTTTCTTAAGCGCTATTACGACGAGACGGCTGATATTCCAGCTGAGGTCAACCTTTCCGTCGAGCTTGAGGATGCGGAGGCGCTGGGGGAATGGCTTGCGGGCAAGCGCGAGCGTTCCTGCCATCTCCATAGGCCGCAGCGTGGCGAAAAGCACCGTTTGCTCGATATGGCATCCAAAAATGCGCGCCATGCCCTCATGCGCTACATGATGCGAACGGGGTACGCTGACGACCGCACCAATCAGGCGCTCCTGGAGCTCGAAAGCGCGCTGGCGCTGCCAGCGCCGCCGATGCGTATCGAGTGCTTCGATATCTCGACGCTGCACGGAACCTTTACCGTCGCCTCGATGGTGGTGTTTACCAACGGACGTGCCGACAAGAGCCAGTACCGTCGTTTTAAAATTCAGGCCGAATTGGACGAGGCAAACGACTTCGTGTCGATGTCCGAGGTTTTGGGACGACGCTATGCTCCCGAGCGCATGGCCGACGAGCGCTTTGGATCGCGCCCCGATTTGCTCGTTGTCGATGGCGGTAAGCCGCAATTGACCGCTGCGATCAAGCAACTTGAGGCTCTTGGGCTCGATATACCAGTTTGTGGCTTGGCAAAGGCCGATGAGGAGGTTTTCGTGCCTTGGGACGAGACTCCAGTCGTGCTTCCGACCGGGTCCGCGTCGCTCTATCTAATCAAACAGGTGCGCGATGAATCGCACCGTTTTGCCATCACGTTCCATCGCGAATTGCGCGATAAAGCCATGACGGTTTCGGTACTCGATGACGTTCCAGGCGTGGGACCCACCAGAAAACGTGCCCTTATGCGCCATTTTGGCTCGATGAAGCGTTTGCGCGCGGCGAGCGAGCAAGAGATCGCGGAAGTTCGAGGCGTTCCGGCCGATGTCGCCAAAGCGGTCCACGAGGCACTTGTTGCATGGAATGCCGAACGCGCCCAGGCATCGGCCAACCGTTCCGAAAACTAAACGTGCTTCTAAACAACTGATATACATGATTGGCCGATTTTCAATCATTTATTTCGCGGCGATTACCTGTCGATTTCGGGTTTTATTAACGCTAAAACGTTTGACTAGCCATGGTGAACAACCCTGCTATCCTGCGGGTTGACGATGACTGATATCTCACCTCGTCGATACATACTGTCTGGCGAATCGTTTGTCAATGAATTCGGTGAACGGTAGTAAATACCGTTCAAGCGTATGTATGTATCGGTCGCCGAGCGCGGCACCTCAGTTGGGTTCGTCGGTAGGTAAGGTATATATCGTCCGCAAGTTGCGCGGGGGCAAGTCTAGGTGCTCCCGGGTAAGATTCTCTATTGATAGGAGAAGACATGGCCATCATCAACAAGGGTATGTCCAGGCGTTCGTTCCTCGGCCTCACCGGCAGCGTCGCTGCTGTCGCAGGGCTTGGTCTCACCGGCTGCGGTGGCAGCTCCAACGACGAGGGTTCCGCTTCCGGTTCCGCCGATTCCGCCAACCGTGGCGGCGGTGTGATTACCGCTGGTTCCGCTTACGCTCCGTCCAGCTTCGATCCCGCCAGCACCGGCTCCGCTGTGGGCCTGGGTGCTAACTGGCACGTCGTCGAGGGTCTCTACGGCATCGATTACCACGACTACAGCACCTTCAACGAGCTCGCCACCGACGATCCCAAGTCCGTGGACGACACTACCTTCGAGGTCACCATCCGCAAGGGCGCCAAGTTCTCCGATGGTACCGAGGTCACTGCTGACGACGTCGTCGCTTCCTACACCGCTTGCGCTGCTTCCGCTACCTATGCTCCGTTCTTCCAGCCCTTCGAGTCCATCGAGGCCAAGGATGCCAGCACTGTAACGGTCAAGACCAAGGTCCCCAACTTCTCCCTGCTCAAGGATCGTCTGGCCATCATCCGTGTTACCCCGGCTACTCAGTCCGAGGAGGATCGCGCCAAGCAGCCGATCGGTTCCGGCCCCTGGATGTACGACTCTATCTCCGATACCGAGATCACCCTGGTTCCCAACCCCGAGTACAACGGTGAGTATGCTGCCGAGGATAAGAAGATCCAGTACAGCATCCTGACCGACCCCACCGCTCGCGTTACCGCCCAGCAGGAAGGCTCCACGCTCGTTATGGAGCTCGTCACCGCTGACGCCGTCGACCAGCTCGAGAGCGCTGGCTGCAAGATCGACAACGTCCAGGGCTTCGGCACCCGCTTCATCATGTTCAACGTCGCCAAGGAGCCTTGGAACAACGTCAAGGTCCGTCAGGCCGTCATGTACGCGCTCGACACCGAGAAGATGATCACCAACACCTTCGCCGGCCTTGCCACCGCTGCCAGCTGCTACCTGCCCAAGAGCTTCACCAACTATCATGAGGCTTCCACGGTGTACAAGACCGACGCCAAGAAGGCCAAGAAGCTCATCGAGGAGTCCGGCATCACCCCGGGTGCCATCACCCTGCGCACCACCGACAACGAGCAGATTAAGGGCATGGCCGCCCAGGTCAAGAACGACCTCGACGCTCTCGGCTTCGAGGTGACCATCCAGACCGATACCTCGCCGGCCACCTACGCTGCCATCGACGGCGGCGAGGCCTACGATATCCTCCTTGCCCCTGGCGATCCGTCCTGCTTCGGCGCTGACCCCGACCTGCTGCTCAACTGGTGGTACGGCGACAACGTCTGGATGCAGACCCGTTGCCCGTGGAAGGAGTCCGCTGAGTGGGAGAAGCTCCACGGTCTCATGGACGAGGCTCTTGCCGCCGAGGGCGACGAGCAGCAGAAGAAGTGGAACGAGTGCTTCGACATCATCGCCGACAACGCTGTTCTGTACCCCGTTGTCCACGTCAAGACCGTCTCCGCTTCCTGGGACGATCCGTCTACCGCGCCCAACGGCGAGGCCCTCGATGGCTTCAAGGGCATCGGCACGACGAGCATGTCCTTCAGGGGCGTCGCGACCGTCAAGGCCTAAGACTCGTTTGAGTCATATGTGGGGCGTCGGTCGTAAGGCAACGTCCTCATAGTTGAAACAAAGACCCGGGCGGCCTCGATGTCGCTCGGGTCTTGTAATGAGTATCCATACTCATATACCAGTTGGTCCTACCGACAAAAGAAAGGGGAGAGAACGTGAACAACTTTCTACGTTTGATTGGAAGGCGTCTCGTGGCGCTGCCGATCATGGCATTGGGCGTCACCGTCCTGGTGTTCTTCCTTATGTCGTTCTCCAAGACCGACCCCGCCTATACGGCGTTGGGTGACGGTGCCTCGCCCGAGGCGGTTGCCGAGTACCATGAGAAGTATGGTCTGGACGACCCCTGGCCCGTGCGCTACGTGCGCTACATGGGCGATCTGATCCATGGTGACATGGGCACCTATGGTGCTGCTCGCAACTCCGTTGCCAAGCGCATCTCCACGGCCCTGCCCGTCACGATGCAGCTGACCTTCATCGGTCTTGCCATCGGCGCGGTCGTCTCGTTTTTGCTCGGCGTCATCGCGGCACTGTATCGCGATAAATGGCCGGACCAAGTGATCCGCGTCTTTTCCATCGCCGGCTTGGCAACCCCGTCGTTCTGGCTTGCCGTTCTGTTGATTCTGCTGTTCTCTTCCTACCTTAAGGTGCTCCCGGCATCCGGTGCTCTGCCTCACTTCACCACCAACCCGGCTGGCTATCTGGGACGTATGATCATGCCCGCTATCGCTCTGGCATTCCCGCTGACGGGCCAGATGACTCGTATCGTGCGTACCGCCATGGTTGAGGAGCTCGACAAGGACTACGTCCGCATGGCCCGTGGCGCCGGCGTTCCCGAGAAGGTCGTCGTCGGCATCAACGTTTTGCGCAACGCGCTGATCACCCCGGTCACCACCCTCGGTCTTAAGATCGGTTACCTTATGGGCGGCGCCGTCGTCATCGAGGTCATCTTCAACCTCCCCGGCATGGGTACTGCGATTCTGCAGGGCGTTCAGGGCAACGAGGCGAACCTGGTTCAGGGCGTCGTCATCGTCGTTGCTCTTGCCTTCATCATCATCAACATCGTGGTTGACATGCTCTACCTGCTCATCAACCCGCGCATCAGGACGGTGTAGATTATGGTAAAGATTCGAGAGAAGCAAACCGAGCAGCTCGAGAAGGCTGCCTCCAAGGGGCTCAAGCTCGGTGGCTGGAAGAAGATGACGCTGTCTTCTAAGATTGCCGCCGTCGTGCTGGTGTTGGTCGCCCTGACCGCGATTCTGGCGCCCCTTCTTGCCCCCTATAGCCCGGTCGAGATTTTCACTGCTCGCCAGGCTCCCGGCAATGGATTTATCTTCGGTACCGACGATAAGGGCCGCGACATCCTGTCGCGTATGCTTTACGGTGGCCGTTACTCGCTGATCATCGGCTTCGGTGCTACTGCCATGGCTCTGGTCTGCGGCTCGGTCGTGGGCGCCCTCGCGGCGGTTTCGCGCAAGTCCGTTTCCGAGGCGATCATGCGCATCCTGGACATCATCATGTCCATCCCGGGCATCGCCCTCGCTGCCGTCTTCGTCTCCATCCTGGGCAATTCCGTGCCGTCGATCATCTTCGCCATTGGCTTTATGTACACTCCGCAGATTGCCCGTATCGTGCGCGCCAACATCGTGTCCGAGTACGGCGAGGACTATGTCCGCGCGGTCATCGTTTCCGGCGCCAAGGCTCCGTGGATTTTGATCAAGCATGTTCTGCGTAACTGCATCGCCCCGATCATGGTCTTCACCGTTACCCTGGTCGCCGACGCCATCATCTTCGAGGCCTCGCTGACCTTTATCGGCGCTGGTATCCAGGAGCCCACCGCTACCTGGGGCAACATCCTCGCCGACGCCCGCGGTGGCGTGCTCGCTGGCCGTTGGTGGCAGGCGCTGTTCCCGGGTCTGGCTATCATGATCACCTGCCTGGCGCTCAACATCCTCTCCGAGGGCATTACCGACGCCATGGCCGCTGCTCCCTCCGCCGCCCTGGATCCGACCGATTCCTCCAAGCGCCGCGAGGCCGACCTGCTGGTCTCCGACCCTGTTCGCGCTTACAAGGAGCAGGCTCAGTCCCTGTCCGCCCGTCTTGGCGCCCTGCGCGATGTCGAGCTCAAGCGTAACGACCGCCATGTGCCCGATGAGTCCGTTGAGCCGATCCTTTCGGTCCGTGATTTCTGCATCCAGTTTGAGCACCACGGTGATATCAACGTCGTCGATCATGTCAACTTTGATGTCCGTCCTGGCCAGACCATGGGCCTGGTCGGTGAGTCCGGCTGCGGTAAGTCCATCACCACGCTGGCCATCATGGGCCTGACCGACGATGACGAGCATCTTTCCGGTGAGGTTCTCTGGGAGGGCCGCGACCTGCTCAAGATGAGCAAGAAGGAGTGGTTCGGCCTGCGCGGTACCGATATCGCCATGGTCTATCAGGACGCCCTGTCCTCGCTCAACCCCTCCATGCTCATTTCCGCCCAGATGAAGCAGCTCACCAAGCGCGGCGGTACCCGTAGCGCCGAGGAGCTCCTGGAGCTCGTGGGCCTCGACCCCAAGCGTACGCTCGAGAGCTATCCGCATGAGCTTTCCGGTGGTCAGCGTCAGCGCGTTCTGATCGCTATGGCCCTTACCCGCGACCCCAAACTGGTCATCTGCGACGAGCCCACGACCGCTCTGGACGTTACCGTCCAGAAGCAGGTCATCAAGCTGCTTAACGATCTTCAGGCCAAGCTCGGCTTTGCCATGATCTTCGTTTCGCACGACCTGGCACTGGTCGCCGAGGTCGCTCATAACATCACGGTTATGTACGCCGGCCAGGTTATCGAGCAGGCGCCCACCAAGGAGCTGCTCACCAACCCGATTCACGAGTACACCCGCGGCCTTCTGGGTTCCGTCCTGTCCATCGAGAGCGGTTCGGGCCGCCTGCACCAGGTGCCCGGCGCCGTTCCGAGCCCGCGCGATTTCCCCAAGGGCGATCGCTTCGCACCCCGCTCGAGCCATCCGCGCATTGGCCTGGACACCCGTCCGGTCTTCAAGCGCGTGCCCGGCACCGAGCACTTCTATTCCGAGCTCCCCGACGAGGTGCTCAAGGCAAATGGTTTGACCCCTCACGCGGAGGTGATGTAGATGAGCGAGACCGCAGTCAACGGCGTCGAGCCGATCATCTTCCTTGATGACGTCCACGTCACCTTTAGGACCCGTACCGGCTCGATTCTGCACCCCAACTTGGTTCACGCCGTCCAGGGTGTAACGATTAAGCTCATGCCCGGACAGACCATCGGCATCGTCGGCGAGTCCGGTTGCGGAAAGTCCACCACCGCCAACGTCATGTGCGGCCTGCAGGCCCCCACGAGCGGCAAGGTCTACTTTAAGGGCAAGGACGTTACCAAACGTACCGCCGAGGACCGTCGCCACATGGGTCGCGTCATCTCGGTCGTGTTCCAGAACCCGGCCACGGCGCTCAATCCCCGCATGGTCGTTCGCGAGCAACTGCTCGACCCCATGCGCGTCCACAACCTGGGTACCGAGGCCGAGCAGGAGAAGCGCGTCAAGGAGCTCTTGGAGCTCACCGGTCTGCCCAGCTCCGCCGCCGAGGTTCTTCCCGGCCAGCTTTCGGGCGGCCAGCGCCAGCGCGTCGCAATTGCGCGCGCCCTGTCGCTGAACCCCGATGCCATCATCGCCGACGAGCCCACCTCGGCTCTGGACGTTTCAGTCCGCGCGCAGATTCTGAACCTGCTGACCGACCTTAAGAAGGAGCTCGGCCTGGCCATGGTGTTCATCAGCCATGACATCCAGACGGTCCGCTATATCTCTGACGACATCATCGTTATGAATGGCGGCAAGATCGTCGAGCAGGGCGAGGCCAAGCAGGTCTTCCAGCACCCTCAGGACCCCTACACCAAGATGCTGCTCGGCGCTGCGCCGTCGCTGCTGCATCCCAAGCTCGGCGAGTAGCCTCGCTTTCCCTCCCGTGCGCCCGGTTCCCTTGCCGGGCGCACCTCCGTTGCGATTTCGAAAGGTTGGGTTCACGAGCCATGCCAAGTGCTCAGGAGCTACAACAGCAATTTGGTGAATATCGAGGCGCTATGCCCCGTCCATCGGATTTCGATCTCTTTTGGAAGGACCGCATGGCCGAGGCCGACGCCGTCGAGCTCGACTATGCGATTGAGGCGGCTTCGGTTGCGGATTCCGCGACCTGTCGGTTTTTCGACCTCTGGTATACCGGCATGTGCGGTGCACGCCTGCATGCCAAGTATCTCCAGCCGGTTTCGGACGAGCCCGTGCCGCTGGTGCTACAGTTCCACGGCTATCCGGGTGCAAGCCGCAGCTGGTTCGAGCAGGCGTCGTTTGCGGGCATGGGCATGGCACTCATCGCTCTCGATTGTCCTGGCCAGGGTGGCCCCTCCGAGGATATTGGTGGATTTGAAGGCACGACGGTTGCTGGGCATATCGTCGCCGGTATCGACGGCGACCCGGCCAATCTTTACTATGTCCGCTTGCACCAGGATATCCGCATTCTGTGCCGTATTGTTCGCGAGCTCGAGGGCATCGATCTTTCCCGCGTATTTGTGAACGGCGCATCGCAGGGCGGCGGTTTGGGCATTGCGACCTGCGCGCTTAATAGTGAGCTTATCAATCGCGCTGCCATCCTCTATCCCTTCCTGTCGGATTTCCGCCTTGTTTGGGATCTGGATGCCGACGATATCGCTTATGAAGGCCTGCGTTATTGGTCGCGTTGGTTTGACGAGGACTCGACTCGTATTGAGGAGGCCTATGCCAAACTGGCGTACTTCGATTCCAAGAACTTTGCCCCCATGGTCAAATGCCCCGTGCTGTTTGGCACGGGCACAGCCGATATCGTCTGTCCGCCGGCGACGCAGTTTGCGGTCTACAACAATCTGGCCTGTGAGAAGCGACGCGAGTTCTTTGAGGGCTTTGGCCACGAGGAGATTCAGGACTTTGACGATCTGATCATTCCGTTTTTCTGCGAGGGAGGGGAGGCTCATGTCTAAGTGCGAGAGCAATATCGACGAGCTGATCGTCCCCGGGCTCGCGGAGATGCCTGGAACGGTTTCGTCAAGGCTCGCAGAATATCGGGACTGGCGCGGTGATGTCCAAGCAGATGTTTCTGATTTAGAGACATGCGCTTCGAATCTTGAGATTCAAGGCCTGGCCATTACGGCGATTGACTTTGTTAACCCCTGCGCCCGTTACTCGGAGGTCTCCTTTGAGCTCGGTGACGATGCGATTCACGCTCGTTTGATCGAGCCTGTCGGTCGTGCCCGAGTGTCTGAGCGCGTGCCGCTGTGCCTGATGTTTCACGACATCGATCGACCCGTGCGTGGATGGCATCACATGACGAGATTTGCCGCCATGGGGTATGCCGTTCTCGCGCTGGATGACGATGTTGCTGGTGCGGACGACCTGCAGTGGGGGATTGCTTCGCCCGCTTTTGTCAAGCGCGTCCGTTGGGGCTGCGCGTTGGCGAAGGTCGCGCGCAATCTTGATGGCATGGATCCCGATCGCATTTTTGCATGGGGCGAGGGTCTTGGCGGCGGTGTCGCGCTGGCGGTTTCTGCTCTGGACGAGCGCGGACTTGCCTGCACGGCGGTTGCCAATCCAATTCCCGGTGGCCTCGAGGCTCTGTCGTCTCGGGTGCGCGGATCGGTGCTCATGGGCACGTCGCTCATGGATACCGTGAGCGACCCCAAGGGTCAGTTTGCCGTATTCAACGGTCTTGAGTGTGACCGGAGGCATATCATCTATGCCAAATACGCTCATGAGCGTATTAACGCGTTCGAAAACGAAGTCGTCGACTTCTTTAACCAAACGTTCTATCCGTGTTCTTTGGCCTAGACGGCCTGGACACTGCCAACAAGAGTGAGCGGCATAGGGCCGCTCGCCAGACAGCTAAGGAGATTCTTGTGGCAACTCAGAAATTCACCGGCGTTATCCCTCCCGTCGTTGTTCCCGATACCGAAGACCACCAGCTCGACGTTGCCTCCTTTGAGCGCAGCATCAACCGCATGATCGATGCCGGCGTCGATGGTCTGTTCTTCTTGGGGTCTTCGGGCGAGGTCGTCTTCTCCACCGATGAGCGCCGTCGCCAGATTATCGCCGAGGCCGTTCGTATCGTCGACCACCGTGTGCCTGTTCTGGTCGGCATCATCGATACCGAGACCGAGCGCATGATTGAGCACGGCAAGGTCGCCCAGGAGCTGGGCGCCGATGCCCTCGTCGCCACCTGCCCGTTCTATGCCCTGCAGGGCATGACCGAGGTCGAGGAGCACTTCCGCATCCTGCACGAGGAGCTCGACCTGCCCATCTTTGCCTATGACATCCCCGTGTGCGTCCACACCAAGCTCCCCTGGAAGCTCCTTGCCAAGCTCGGCGCCGAGGGCGTCCTGGCTGGCGTCAAGGATTCCTCGGGCGATGACATCTCGTTCCGCTATCTCGTTCAGGAGAACGAGAAGAACGGCCATCCGATGAGCATCCTCACCGGTCACGAGGTCGTTGTCGACGGCGCTTACCTCGGTGGCGCCGACGGTTCCGTCCCGGGTCTCGCTAACGTTGAGCCCGAGGGCTACGTGCGTCAGTGGAAGGCCGCTCAGGCTGGTGACTGGGCTACCGTCAAGGCCGAGCAGGATCGCCTCAATGAGATTTCGCACATCTGGGATGTCACCTCGGGCGTTCAGGGCTATGCCGGTGGCGTCGGCGCCTTCAAGACCGCTATGAATCTCATGGGTATCTTCGACAGCCCGACCATGCCGCGCCCGGTGAAGGCCATGACCGGCGAGAACGTCGAGGCGATTAAGAAGGTCCTCCAGGACAACGGTCTCCTTTAAAGCTTTCCCAGGCACCCGACCTCGCCGTTCAACCGTGTGACCATGACCCATTAGGTCGATGGCCACACGGTTTCTCGGCGATCTCGGGCACCTGGAAAACCTTTACCGCGCTGTGACGGCTAGCCTGACGGCGCATTTCCTGTAGTTGTTTTTATTTCCTAAGGAGAGCGACATGGAGAACAAGTACGTTTGCTCCGTCGATATCGGCGGCACCAAAATTGCGACTGCCATTATGGAGTATCCGGCTGACGGTAGTGTGCCCCATCCCGTATTTGAGGCTGAGGTTCCCACCGAGGCCCAAGAGGGCGGCGAGTCCGTCTTCCAGCGTATCGAGGCGTCCATCAAGGCCGCTCTCGAGGCGAATCCCGATGTCGAGGTCCTCGGTGTCGGTATTGGTGCCGCAGGCGTCGTCGATCCCAAGACGGGCGCCATCGCGTATGCCAATGAGATCATGCCCGGCTGGTCCGGCGTTCAGTTGGGGCCGCGTCTGCGCGAGGACCTTGGTCTTCCCGTTGCCGTTGTGGGCGACGTGCAGGCTCATGCTCTGGGCGAGGCCCACTGGGGCGTCGGCAAGGGCAAGTTCTCCGTCTTGTGCCTGGGCATCGGAACGGGTATCGGCGGCGCATATGTCGAGAACGGCCGCGTGATGCAGGGCTTCCATGGTGCTGCCGGCCATATGGGCCACATCGAGTGCTCGGCTGCCGCTGGCATTCCCTGCGCCTGCGGGCGTTCCGGCCATCTTGAGTCGGTTGCTTCCGGAACTTCGATCGGGCGCATGTACGATGAGCGCTTTGGCCGCGTCGACTCCAGCCGTCCTTCGGTCGGTCGCGACGTGAACGACCTGTGCCGCGCAGGCGACGCAAAGGCGACCGAGGTCATCCATGACGCCGGCTTTGCGCTGGGTGCCAGCTTGGGCTCGCTCGCTAACATCCTGGACCCCGAGGTCATCGTGCTTTCGGGTGGCGTGATTCACCAAGGTCCCGATTGGCGTTCACAGACGTGGAAGGATTCGGTGCACGAGGGCTATGCCAGCCAGGCGCTCGATCCGCTTCAGGACACGCCGATCCTCATCGGTTCTCTGGAGGGCGATGCTCCGCTCATCGGTGCCGCCGAACACCTTCTTGCGTCGTTGAAATAAACATAGCTACCAAGTGCGCCTTCTGAGGTGCCGCAGATTGACGTGAAAGAGGAGCGAAGCGTACTTCGGTACGCGAGCGACGGTTTGAACGTCAAGGTGCGGTGTCTCAGAAGGCTGTTTTTGAGAAAGGTTGAGTCGAACATGACCGTTGATCCTTTGATCCAGTCCCTGAAGGGTAAGCTCGTCGTGAGCGTTCAGGCGTATATGGGCGAGCCGCTTCGTACGCCCGAGACCATGGCTCAAATGTCTCGTGCTTGCGAGCTCGGCGGCGCCGCCGCCATTCGCTGCCAGGGCCTTGCCGACATTGCCGCCATTAAGGGTCGCTGTGAGGTTCCTGTTATCGGCCTGTGGAAGGATGGGCACGAGGGCGTTTACATCACGCCGACGCTGCGTCACGCTCGCGCCTGCGTTGCTGCGGGTGCCGATATCGTGGCGATCGACGCCACCGATCGTCCGCGTCCCGACGGCAAGTCGGTCGAGGATACCTTCCGCCCGCTGCACGAGGAGGGTGTGCTCCTGATGGCGGATTGTGCCACCATCGAGGACATTCGCCGTGCGGTTGATATGGGCTTCGACCTTGTATCTACCACGCTTTCTCACGGTGTCGCTGCCATCGACTGCACCATGGCCGATGGCCCCGATCTGCCGCTCCTGCGTCAGGCGACCGAGGAATTCCCCGATCTTCCCATCATCTGCGAGGGCCGCGTGCACACGCCCGAGGAGGCTCGCGCCGCGATCGATGCTGGCGCCTGGGCCGTTGTCGTCGGCACCGCCATCACGCACCCCACGAGTATTACGAGTTGGTTCAAGGCTGCGCTTGAGGCGTAAGACAGGCCTCGTATCCGCTCGGGGCGGTATACTCAATATAGGCAATTGACCGCGCGGGATCCGGGTTGCTGGGTCCCGCGCTTGTTTTCGGGAGGCAGCACATGCAAAAGGGAGATGCCATGGATGCGGCGGAGCGCTCGGAGCGCATCCCCGATATCGTCATCATCACCGGAATGTCCGGATCGGGCCGCACGCAGGCCATGCACGTGTTCGAGGACATGGGCTATTTTTGCATCGATAACCTGCCTCCACGTCTCATCGCCCAGCTTGCCGAGCTCGTCGGCATCAATACGGGCGTGGGCAGGCATCTCGCCGTCACCTGCGATTTACGTAGCCAGGGACTGTTTGACGAGTTGCTCGATGCGGTCGCCGCGCTCGAAGAGCGCGAGATGAGCTGCGACATCGTGTTCCTGGAGGCTTCTGACGAGGTGCTGATTCGTCGCTACAGCGAAAATCGCCGCCGTCATCCCATTGCCAAGCCGGGGGAGACTACGGCCGATGCCATTCAGCGCGAGCGCCTTCAGCTTCAGGGCGTGCGCGACCGAGCCGATATGATTATCGACACGAGCCGTCTGCGCACCTCTGCGTTGCGCAACAAGCTACGTATGGCATTTTCCGAGCTGTCCGACCAGCAGCTCATGGACGTCCACGTGTTCTCGTTTGGCTTTAAGCACGGCATGCCCGTCGAGGCGGACATTATGATCGACGTCCGCTTCCTGCCTAATCCGTTCTACGATCCCGAGATGCGCACGATGACCGGTCTCGATAAAAAGGTCTCCGATTTTGTTCTGGACCATCCCAAGACGCAGGAGTTTTGGAAGGCTTGGACACAGCTGCTCGATACGGTGATGCCGGGCTATATCGCGGAGGGTAAGCCGCAGCTTTCTATCGCCATCGGCTGCACGGGCGGCCAGCACCGCAGCGTTGCCATTGCCGAGGCCACGGCCCGTTACCTGGAAGGCGCTCAGTATCATGTGAGCATCTCCCACCGCGACCTGTCGCGCGCCAACACGAAGGCATAGGCCTGCATGTCGTTTACCGCTGAGGTGCGCGACGAGCTTGCGCGCTGCGAACCCGAATGTGAATACTGCGACTTGTCGACGCTTGCCGCCCTCACGCGCGTGAGCGGTACGCTCTCCCTTGCCGGCTCTGGGCGGTATCGTTTGACGGTTGCGACTGAGACGGGAGCCGTCGCGCGCACGATGATCACGCTGACGCATCGTATCCTTAAGCTCAAAACGGAGTTCACCGTCCGTAAATCTGTATTGCATAAGGTTCGAAACTACCTCATCACCTTGCCTGATCAGCCCGATTTGGATAAGGCTCTGGTGCTGCTGGGCATTCTCGACCGTAGGGGAGGGCTCGTCGCAGGTGTGCCGCGTCACATTGTCGCCCGTCCTTGCTGTAGACTTGCCTATATCCGCGGCGCGCTCATCGCGGGCGGCTTCGTGGCCGATCCACGCGGCGATTTTCATTTGGAGATCGCTGTGCAGGGCGAGCAATATGCCAAGGGGCTCTGCGATCTGTTGGAGCAGATTGGGGTCCATGCGCGTGTTAATGCACGGCGGGGGTCATATGCCGTGTACATTAAGAGCGCCGAGGAAATCGAGCATCTATTAAAGCTGATTGGTGCCAAGCGCAGCGTTGCCGAGATCGAGGAGGCGCGCGCGGTCAAGTTGGTTAAGAACGATGTGAACCGTCGCGTGAACGCCGAGCTCGCCAACCAGACCAGAAGCGCCGGTGCCGCCCAACATCAGCTTGCGTTGATCGATGAGCTCGAGCAGCGTGGCCTTCGCGATGCGCTTCCGGATGCCTTGGCGGTCTTTTGCGACCTGCGCGAGCGCTATCCTGATCTGTCGCTGCGTGATTTGGGGGAGATGGCTGACCCTCCCTTGTCGAAGTCAGCCCTCTACCATCGTGTTTTACGGCTTGAAAAGCTCATTGAAGCAAACAGGTAGTTTGAAGTATCGACTTATATACGGATTTAGCTGCTTTTTTAGTCTTTAAAACGTTTTAACGTAAATTTGATTTTCAATTTCGAGCATTCTCGTGAAATTCAAGTCAAAAAAAAGGTATATTAGGCGAGTGGTTAGTTTGTGGGCCTCAACGGCGGGCGCTGTAGCTCGCGGGGGCCTTACGAAAGGAGACACAATGGCAGTAAAGGTTGCTATTAACGGCTTCGGTCGCATCGGTCGTCTGGCTTTCCGTCAGATGTTCGGTCATGAGGGCTCCGAGATCGTCGCTATCAACGACCTCACCTCTCCCGATATGCTCGCTTACCTGCTGAAGTACGACTCCACGCAGGGCAACTATGCTCGCGATCACGAGGTCGTTGCTGGCGAGGATTCCATCACCGTTGACGGCAAGGAGATCAAGATCTACAAGGAGGCCGACGCTAACAACCTGCCTTGGGGCGACCTTGACGTCGACGTCGTTCTCGAGTGCACTGGCTTCTACACCAGCAAGGCTAAGGCTCAGGCCCACATCAACGCTGGCGCCAAGAAGGTCGTCATCTCCGCTCCGGCCGGCAGTGATCTGCCCACCATCGTGTACAACGTCAACCATGAAACGCTGACCGCTGAGGACAACATCATCTCCGCTGCTTCCTGCACCACCAACTGCCTCGCCCCGATGGCCAAGGGTCTGAACGACTTCGCTCCCATCGTGTCCGGCATCATGACCACCATCCACGCCTTCACCGGCGACCAGATGCCGCTCGACGGCCCGCAGCGCAAGGGCAACTTCCGTCGCTCCCGCGCCTGCTCTGAGAACATCGTCCCGAACACCACGGGCGCTGCCAAGGCCATCGGCCTGGTTCTCCCCGAGCTCAACGGCAAGCTCATCGGTGCCGCCCAGCGCGTCCCGACGCCGACCGGCTCGCTGACCAACCTCTACGCCGTCGTTGACAAGAAGGTCACCGTCGACGAGGTCAACGCTGCCATGAAGGCCTACGCCGAGACCATCCCCGAGACCTTCGCCTACAACGAGGACCAGATCGTCTCCCGCGACATCGTCGGCGAGACCCACGGCTCCATCTTCGACGCCACTCAGACCATGTGCTCTGACCTCGGCAACGGCCAGACCCTCGTTCAGGTCACCTCTTGGTACGACAACGAGAACTCCTACACCTCTCAGATGGTCCGCACCATCAAGTACTTCGAGAAGTTCGTTGCTTAATTTAGCTTTTAGCGAATAGCTCGTTGAGCGTCTAAAGAAGGGCGCGGCCTTATAGGGCTTACACCCTAGGGTCGCGCCCTTTTTATAAGAAATCGTCTGCCGTAATGGGAGGCAGACACGTACGAAAGGTAGAAGCAAACATGGCCTTTACCAAGAAGACCGTCCGCGACATCGATGTCGACGGCAAGCGCGTTCTCGTCCGCGTTGACTTTAACGTGCCTATCAAGGATGGCGTCGTTGGCGACACCACCCGCATCAAGGCTGCCCTGCCCACCATCAACTATCTCGTTGAGCACAACGCTCGCGTCATCCTCATGAGCCACCTCGGCCGTCCCGAGGGCACCGGCTTCCAGCCCGAGTTGTCCCTCGAGCCCGTCGCCAAGAAACTCGCTGAGCTCTCTGGTCTCGACGTTGCCTTTGTCGCCGACACCTACGGCGAGAAGGCTGCTGAGGCTGTCGCCGCCGTCGAGCCGGGCAAGGTCCTCGTTCTCGAGAACGTCCGTTTTGACAAGCGTGAGAAGAAGAACGATCCCGAGATCGCCAAGAAGCTCGCTTCCTATGGCGACGTCTTCGTTCTCGATGCCTTCGGCACCGCTCACCGCGCCCAGGGTTCCGTCGTGGGCCCCGCCGCTTACCTGCCTGCCGTCGCTGGCTTCCTGCTCGAGAAGGAGGTCGACACGCTGACCGGCATCTTCGCCGAGCCCGAGCGTCCCTTCGTCGCCATCGTCGGCGGTTCCAAGGTTTCCTCCAAGATCGGTGTTCTCGATCACCTCATCGACTCCGCTGACACCCTGATTATCGGTGGCGGCATGGCCTACACCTTCTTCCTGGCTCAGGGCCTGACCGTTGGTCAGTCCCTCAAGGAAGAGGACTGGGTCGAGCGCGCCGGCGAGATGCTCAAGAAGGCCGAGGAGAAGGGTGTCAAGATCCTACTCCCCATCGACAACCGTGTTGCCGATCACTTTGGCGAGGACGCTGTCCCCGAGGTTGTTGCTTCCGACGCTATCCCCGACGATCGTGAGGGTATGGACATCGGTCCCAAGACCGAGGAGCTCTATGCCGAGGCTGTCAAGGGCGCCAAGACCGTGTTCTGGAACGGCCCCATGGGCGTCTTCGAGTTTGACAACTTTGCTCACGGCACCCAGGCTATCGCCGAGGCTCTCGCCGAGGCTGACTGCACCTCGATCATCGGCGGTGGTGACTCTGTCGCAGCTGTCAACAAGTTCAACCTGGCCGACAAGATGAGCTGGATCTCCACCGGTGGTGGCGCTTCCATGGAGCTCGTCGAGGGTAAGGCCCTGCCCGGAGTGGAGGCGCTTCTCGATGCCTAATCGCACCCTTCTTATCGCTGGTAACTGGAAGATGAACAACGACGTCGCCGAGGCCGCCAAGCTCGCCGACGAGCTGGCTCAGGCTCTGCCCGAGGTTCCGGCTGGCGTCGAGGTGCTCGTCTGCCCTCCGACCATCGACATCACCACGGTTCATGACCGCATTCAGGCTGCCCCCATCGCCCTCGGTGCACAGAACGTGTACTGGGAGGCCAAGGGTGCCTTCACGGGTGAGTCCTCTTGCGACATGCTCAAGTCCGCTGGCTGCACCTACTGCATCATCGGTCACTCCGAGCGTCGCGACTACTTCCACGAGACCGACGAGGACCAGAACAAGAAGGCCAAGGCTCTCGTTGCCGCCGGCCTTGTTCCCGTCTTCTGCTGCGGCGAGTCCCTTGAGGTCCGCGAGGCCGGCACCTATGTCGAGCACGTCGTGAACCAGGTCAAGGCTGGCCTTGCTGGTCTTGAGATCACCTGCCCCAAGCAGGTCGTCGTCGCCTATGAGCCCATCTGGGCCATCGGCACCGGCAAGACCGCTACCGCCGAGGATGCTCAGGAGGTCTGCGGCGCTATCCGTGAGACCCTCAAGGAGATGTTCGGCGAGGAGCTCGCCAACGGCATCCGCGTTCTCTACGGTGGTTCCGCCAAGCCCGGTAACATCGCCGAGCTCGTCGCCAAGCCCGACGTTGACGGCGCCCTCGTGGGCGGCGCTTCGCTCAAGGCTGCCGACTTCGCCTCTATGGTCGTCAAGGCAGGCGAGTAGGACATATGGCACAACGTCATCTTCCTGCACTCCTGATTATCATGGACGGCTGCGGCCTGGCTCCGGCTGATGGCGAGAACGCCGTCGCCGCTGCCAAGACGCCCTTCCTTGATGGCCTGTACGAGAAGTATCCTCACACCACGCTCGGTGCTTCGGGCGAGGACGTGGGCCTTCCCGACGGCCAGATGGGCAACTCCGAGGTGGGTCACCTCAACATCGGTGCCGGTCGCATCGTGTTCCAGGAGCTTTCGCGCATCAACAATGCCATCAAGGACGGCTCCATCGCCAAGAACGAGGTTTTCGTCAAGGCCATGGACGATGTCAAGGCTGACGGCAAGACTCTCCACCTCATGGGCCTTATGAGCCCTGGCGGCGTTCACTCCCACATGAACCACGTCGAGGCTCTGGTCAAGATGGCTGCCGAGCACGGTGTCAAGACCGTTCGCGTCCACGCCTTCATGGATGGCCGCGACGTTGACCCGCAGTCCGGTGCCGGCTACATGAGTGAGTTCTGCGCCTTCCTGGCTAAGATCTCCGAGGAGACCGGTTGCGACGCTCGCGTTGCCACCGTCTCGGGCCGTTATTGGGCCATGGACCGCGATAATCGTTGGGAGCGCATCCAGCGCGCCTACGACGTCATGGTCAACGCGTCCGATGCTGATACCGACCCCGTTGCCGGTATCAAGGCCTACTACGAGAAGGACCCGCGCGGCGACGAGTTCGTCGAGCCCTTCGCTGCCCACAACGAGGGCATTCACGAGGGCGACGCGGCCATCTTCTTCAACTTCCGTCCCGACCGCGCTCGTCAGATGACCCGCGTGTTCACGGACAAGGAGTTCGACGGCTTTGAGCGCGAGCAGATCAAGCTTTCGCACTTTGTGACGATGACCGAGTATGATCCGACGTTTGACGTCGAGGTCGCCTTCCCCAAGACGTTCCCCGAGAACGTCCTGGCCGACGTTATCGCCGCCAATGGCCTGAAGCAGCTGCACACTGCCGAGACCGAGAAGTACGCCCACGTGACGTTCTTCCTCAACGGTGGCATCGAGGAGCCCAAGGAGGGCGAGGAGCGCGTGCTCGTCGCTTCCCCCAAGGTTGCTACCTACGATCTGCAGCCCGAGATGAGCGCTCCCGAGGTTACCGAGAAGCTCGTCGCCGCCATCAACGAGGATCGCGCTGATTTCTACATCGTGAACTTCGCGAACTGCGACATGGTTGGTCACACCGGTGTCTTCGACGCTGCCGTTAAGGCCGTTGAGGCTGTTGACGATGCCCTGTCCAAGGTTGTCCCGGCGATTCTCGCCAAGGGCGGCTTTGCACTGATTACCGCCGACCACGGCAACGCCGATCACATGTTTGACGTTGCTTCCGACGGTTCCAAGCATCCGTTTACGGCTCACACCACCAACCGCGTGCCGTTCATCATCGTTGATGAGAAGGCCAAGCTCACCGGTATCGAGGACGGCCGTCTTTCCGATATCGCTCCGACCATGCTCACCATGGCTGGTATTGAGCCTTCCGCCGAGATGACGGGCCGCGTGCTCGCTACCGAGGCCTAATAGAAAACAAATACCGTTTTCTAGCAAGGGGGGTTGTCCACAACCGGACAACCCCCCTTTTGGTATTTCTGCCATTTCCACCCCGTCCTTGAGTGGCAGGTAGGGGAGAGCGGGGGATTGTGGTACAGTACTGGAGTTTGAACTGTTCTATTAAGGAGCTTATCTATGGGTCCGTTCCAGATTCTTCTGTTTGTCGTTTGGGCTGTTTCTGCCGTGGCGCTGACGATTCTCGTCCTGATGCATTCCGGTAAGGGTACCGGCGTTTCGGATATGATTGCCAGCTCGCTGTATAACTCCAGCTCTGCCACGGGCGTTATGGAGCAGAACCTTGACCGCCTGACCGTCATCATGGCTGTCGTGTTTGCCGTGTGCGTCGTGCTGTGCATGTTCTTCTTCCCGCAGGGCATCGTGGGCTACTAATCACGAGCCGCATAAATACTTGAAAAGGGTCCCGCAAGTGCGGGACCCTTTTTGTTTACATATTTGTAACAGAGTCAAAATATCCTCATATACTTCGCCCAACTAAAGAAAATCTCGACCGTTAACCGGAATTAGCCCCAAATCGTGCATAAAATGCGCTACTGTATTGCAATACGTTGGTCCGCTTTGTATAACCAGCCAAAACGGCGGACCGCGTTTGAATGGTTCGATTGGGCTGTCTTGACGTTGCCCGACCGAACTTACTTTGTCCTATCTCATAAGGAGGATGGCATGGCTGATTCTATGTTCCACCAGCCCGTTATGGGTCGTCGCGCCTTTGTCGGCGGCACCCTTGCTGCGAGCTCCATGGCTTTTCTTGCCGCATGCGGCAAGAAGGGCGGCGACGCTTCCGGTTCTGAGTCCGGTTCGACGCTGAACTTCTACATCAACAACCCGGTCTGCATCGACCCCTACAATGTCCAGGAGGACCAGGGCACTCAGGTCGAGTACCAGCTCTTTGACGCTCTGACCTCTTATGACGCCGAGAAGGGCGAGATCGTTCCGCTGGCTTGTGAGTCCTTCGAGGCCAACGACGACGCAACCGAGTTCACCTTCAAGATCAAGAAGGCCAAGTTCCACAACGGTGACGACGTTACCTCCAAGTCCTTCAAGCTCGGTTGGGAGCGTCTGGTCAACACCAAGTCGGCCATCGCTACCGAGTACGGCCCTTCTGAGGTCTCCTATCACCTTTCCATGGTCGAGGGCTATGACGACCTGCTTGCCGGTAACGCCACCGAGCTCAGCGGTGTTACTTGCCCCGACGATGAGACCCTCGTCGTCAAGCTGTCTTCCGCCTACGCCGACTTCCCCTTCGTCGCCTCTCACCCGGCTCTGGCCCCGGTTCCCGAGTGCGCCGAGTCCGATGTCAAGAGCTTCTACCTTGCACCGGTCGGTAACGGCCCGTTCATGATGGACGGCAAGTGGGAGGATGGTCAGGAGATCAACCTCAAGAAGTTCGACGATTACTATGGCGACAAGGCCAAGATCGATAGCATCCACTTCCAGGTCATCAAGGACATGGAGACTGCTTACAAGGAGTTCCAGGCCGGTAACCTCGATGTCTGCGACGTTCCCGTTGCTCAGATCGATGCCGCCAAGAAGGATCGCGGCGTGTCCAAGGACGGCTACACCATGGGTGACGGCGAGCGCATGCTGCTCGGCGCCGAGCCTTCCACCTACTACCTGACCTGCAACAACACGGCCGAGCCGTTCAACAACGCCGACCTGCGCAGGGGTATCTCCCTGGCCATCAACCGTGAGGCCATCTGCAAGACCATCTTCAAGGGTACCCGTACCCCTGCCGACGGCATTGTTCCTCCGGGCATCGATGGCTACAAGGAGGGCGCATGGGAGTTCTGCGCCTACGACGTCGACAAGGCTAACGAGTACCTCGACAAGGTTGCTCCCGCTGGCGCTAACGGCGATCGTGGCATTAACGTGACTCTGTCCTACAACCAGGACGGTGGCCACAAGGAGATCATGGAGTCCATCATCGGCGACCTCGCCAAGGTTGGCGTTACCGCTGTCTCCGATACCCCCGAGTGGTCTGCCCTGCTCGAGCAGTATCAGAACTTTAACTATCAGTTCGGTCGTCTGGGTTGGATTGCTGACTACCCGATCATGGACAACTTCCTGTATCCGCTGTTCCACTCCGACTCCCTCGGTGGCGACAACCGCTCTGGTTACAACAACCCCGAGTTCGACGCCAAGGTCGATGAGGCCCGTACCACGGTTGACGACGAAGAGCGCGTCGCTAAGATGCAGGAGGCCGATGCAATGGTCGCTGCCGACTGCCCGGTCATCCCGGTGATGTTCTACACGCACACCATCGCCGGCTCCGATCGCATCAAGCACCTCTATGTCGATCCGCAGAAGCACGCCGATCTGGGTACCGCTGAGCTCGCCTAAGAGTTTGCAGCTTCCGTGAGGGTCAAGTATTTACGTAGACCTCATGGGAAACATACAGTTCTCCCTAACCTGGGGTAAACTGGCTGATGGTAATTTTGGGATGCCGGTCTGGCGATCGGCATCCCATTTAGGTTAATCCCTAGATAGGGGAGTGGTATGGGTAAGTACATCGTTAAACGTGTGCTTCAGTTCATCCCGGTGTTTTTGGGCGTTACGCTGATTTTGTTCGCCCTCCAGAATATCGTGCCGGGAGATCCGATCAAGCTGATCGGTGGAGACAAGGCTCTGTCCCCCGAGGTGGAGCTTCAGCTTCGCGTCCGCTATCACCTGGTCCAGTCGGACGAGGACGGCAACGCGATCCTTGACGAGAACGGCGACCCCGTTCAAACGTCGCTCGTGGACCGTTACTTGTATTACATGAACGGCCTGCTTCATGGTGATCTGGGCAATTCGTATCAGCGCAAGCTGCCGGTTACGGAAATCTTTGCCCAGAAGTATCCGTATACGGTCAAACTTGCCGCGTGCGCCATCGTGCTCGAGGCAATCATGGGTATCGGTGCGGGTATCATTTCGGCGGTAAAGCGTTATTCCTTCTGGGATATTTTGGTAACGCTCACCACGTCGATCCTCGTTGCCGTCCCGGCCTTCTGGCTCGGTATGTTGCTGCAACTGTTCTT
Source organism: Collinsella aerofaciens (assembly GCA_048503295.1). Classification (GTDB taxonomy): domain Bacteria; phylum Actinomycetota; class Coriobacteriia; order Coriobacteriales; family Coriobacteriaceae; genus Collinsella; species Collinsella aerofaciens_CI. The sequence continues at coordinate 37,999 of DBFRVO010000044.1, forward strand.
TGGCGTCATTCTCAAGGACGCCACGGGCGGTGCATTCTCCATGCCGATCTCGGGTGCCGGCGGTGCCAGCTCTCAGTATCAGGATTGGATGCACTATGTGCTTCCGACCATTACGCTGGCTTCGGTTTCGACCGCTTATGCTGCCCGCATTATGCGCTCGCAGCTGCTTGACGTCATGAACCAGGATTACATTCGTACGGCAAAAGCCAAGGGTCTCTCCAATCGCGCGATCATCATCAAGCATGCGCTTAAGAATGCACTCATCCCCGTCGTTACCTATATTGGTGTCGACTTTGGCGGCATGCTTTCGGGCGCCATCCTGACCGAGACGGTCTTTAACTGGCCCGGTATCGGCTATGAGGTCTATCGCGCCATTAGCATGCGTGACTGGCCCATCGTTATGGGCGGCGTTACGCTCATCGTCGTCGTCGTCATGGTGATCAACCTGCTCGTCGACATTAGCTATGCATTCCTCGACCCGCGCATCCGCCTTGGCGGTCCGTCGGATAAGGCCTAAGGGAGGTACGTCTCATGCAGGAAACTGATTCTCAGTCTCAGGAGCAGGCTACCGCCACCAAGGCCGCATCTGCTCCCGCCAAGTCCCGCACGCTGTGGGGCGACGCTTTTAAGCGTCTTCGTAAGAACAAGCTCGCCGTTATCGGTGTCTGCTGGATCATCATCGTCGTTGTGGTTGCCCTGACCGCAGATCTGTGGGCTAAGCCCTGGCTCGGTTCGCCGACGGCTTCCGACTCGACCACCATGGCCCAGACGTCGCTGATGGCTCCGTGTGCAGAGCACCCGTTTGGCACCGACGCCCTTGGTCGTGACATTCTCGTTCGCGTTATCTACGGTGCACGTGTTTCGCTTTCCGTCGGTATTATGGCCACTGCGATCTCCACGGTGATTGGTCTGGTCATGGGTGCTCTGGCCGGTTTCTACGGCGGCATCTGGGATACGATCATCATGCGCTGTGCGGATATTTTCCTGGCGTTCCCGTACGTGCTTTTCGTTGTCGCCATGATCGCCGTTATCGGCCGTGGTCTTCAGAACGTCTTTTTCGCCATCGGCATTCTCGGCTGGCCTTCGATTGCGCGCGTCTTCCGCTCTGCAATCTTGACGGTCAAGGAAAACGATTATGTTGACGCTGCGCGCGCGATGGGTGCATCTGATGCTCGTATCGTCGTGCGTCACATCTTCCCGAACTCCGTCGCCTCCATCGTGGTCTACGCGACCATGAACATTGGTGGCGCCATCCTGACCGAGTCAGCTCTGTCCTTCCTCGGCATGGGCGTTATTCCGCCTACGCCTTCGTGGGGCTCCATGATTCAAGACGGTCAGCAGTATCTTCTGACTGCTCCCTGGATGATGATCATGCCCGGTCTGGCAATTCTCTCGACGGTGCTCGCCTTCACCCTGCTGGGTGACGGTCTGCGCGACGCCCTCGACGTCAAGATGAAGGACGCATAAGGATGAAGAAGAACAAGAACTATGTGGACCTGAAGGACCAGCCGGTTCCCGAGGGCCAGCATCTGCTCGAGGTCGATGACCTTAAGATGTATTTCCACACCGAGGATGGCGTTGTTCGCGCTGTCGACGGTGTCTCCTACACGCTCGATCGCGGCGAGACCCTGGGTGTCGTCGGTGAGTCCGGTTCCGGTAAGTCCGTGACCGCCATGACCATCATGGGCCTCATCTCGATGCCTCCGGGAAAGATCGAGGGCGGCGACGTTCGCTATCGCGGTCGTTCTATCCTCGAGATGACCGAGGAAGAGATGCAGCACATTCGCGGTAACGACATCGCGATGATCTTCCAGGATCCTATGACCTCCTTGAACCCGGTCTATAAGATCGGCAAGCAGGTGGGCGAGGGCCTTCGTCTGCACCGTGGCTACTCCAAGCAGGAGGCGCTCAAGCGCGCTACCGAGCTTTTGGACCTCGTGGGTATCCCCGAGCCCGAGAAGCGCGTCAATGAGTATCCGCACCAGTTCTCCGGCGGTATGCGTCAGCGTGTCATGATCGCTATGGCTCTTGCCTGCGATCCCGATATCCTGATTGCCGACGAGCCCACGACGGCTCTGGACGTTACCATTCAGGCTCAGATTATTGAGCTTATGCAGGAAATGCAGGAGAAGAACGGCAACGCCATCATCATGATCACCCATGACCTGGGCGTTGTCGCTGATATGGCCGACAAGATCATGGTTATGTACGCCGGCCGTCCCGTCGAGTTCGGTACTGCTGAGGAAATCTTCTACGAGAGCCGCCACCCCTACACCTGGGGCCTTATCCGCTCCATCCCGGAGCAGGCCATCGATGAGAAGAAGCCGCTTACGCCGATTCATGGCAACCCGCCTTCGCTCATGAACCTGCCCGAGGGCTGCGTGTTCTCGCCTCGTTGCCCCTATGCGACCGATAAGTGCCGCAAGCAGCGCCCCGAGCGCGTTGTCACCGAGTCTGGTCACTACTCTGCGTGCCACTACTCCGGTGACCCCGAGTTCCTCAAGAACGCTCCTGAGACGTCCCGTACGCGCAAGGATTCCAAGAAGGGAGGCGAGGCGTAATGGCAGATACCAACGAGCGCACTCCGCTGCTGAAGGTCGAGCACCTCTCTAAGGAGTTTCCCGCTGAGTCCGGCATGTTCGCCAAGCGCTTCTCCAAGCGTGTCGTCTCTGCTGTAAATGACATCTCTTTTGAGATTTATCCTGGCGAGACCTTTGGTCTGGTTGGCGAGTCTGGTTGCGGCAAGTCCACGACGGGCCGCACCATCATGCGTCTGACCAAGCCGACCGCCGGTAAGGTGTTCTTCCAGGGTAAAGATGTTGCCGAGATGAGCAAGCATGAGATCAAGGATATGCGTCGCGAGATGCAGTTCATCTTCCAGGATCCTTATGCTTCGCTCAATCCTCGTATGACTATCGGTGAGATCGTCTCCGAGCCCATGACCATTCACGGCGTGGGCACCAAGGAGGAGCGCATTGAGCGTGTTCGCGAGCTTCTCGACGTTGTCGGACTGAACCCCGAGCACATTAACCGCTATCCTCATGAGTTCTCCGGCGGTCAGCGTCAGCGTGTCGGCATCGCCCGTGCGCTGGCTGTGGACCCGGAGTTCATCGTCTGCGATGAGCCGGTCTCCGCGCTGGATGTCTCGATTCAGGCGCAGGTCGTCAATATGTTTGAGGATCTGCAGCAGGAGATGGGGCTGACCTACCTCTTTATCGCGCATGACCTGAGCGTTGTCAAGCATATCTCCAACCGCATCGGTGTTATGTATCTGGGCAAGCTGGTCGAGCTGGCCGACAGCTTTGAGCTGATCGCCCACAGCGTCCACCCCTACACCCGCAGCCTGATCTCGGCCATTCCGGTGGCTGACCCCGTGATGGCCCGCCAGAGCCACCGCATTGTGCTGCAGGGCGATGTGCCCAGCCCGCTGAACCCGCCGAGCGGCTGCCGTTTCCGCACCCGCTGCCCCTACGCCGATGAGCGCTGCGCTGCCGAGGTGCCGGAGTTCAAGGAGGTCAGCAGCGGCCATTGGGCAGCCTGCCACCATCTGGATAAGGTAAAATAAGTAGGGGGGGCGGCGTCCTCGACACCCCTGCAACCTGCTGGACGGCGGCCGTGAGGGCCTTTGGACGATTCTGTCCGCTGACTGACTTCACTCGGCCTGAAATTTATACATATGCAAGGCGGTCAGCCGTGGCCGCCTTGCGTTTTAAGCAAAATTGTATGCGACAGAGAGACATCTATCTGCGACACACAGAATTGTCCACGGTGGAGATACAAACGGATTTTCTATCAAAACAGTTACAAAAATTACAGAACACTTGCAAATGCCGCTTTAGAGTGGTAAAGTATAAATATTCACTCCGTTGGGGGCGCTGCCCCCGAGGGGGATTGGGTATAAAGTATAATGAATTTGGAGGGTATTTCACATGAAGATGAAGAACGTTGCTGCCGTGGCTATGGCCGGCTGCATGGCTGCTTCTCTCGCTGCCTGCGGCGGCTCTGCCAGCACCGCAGCCTCCACCGAGACCAGCACCGCTGCATCCACCGAAGCTGCGACCAGCGAAGCCACCGAGGCTACCGGCGACGCTACCGGTTTCACTGTCCAGCTCGGACCTAACCCCGAGACCCTGGACCCCGCGCTGAACAGCTCTATCGATGGTGCCAACACCATCATCACCACCTTTGAGCCGCTGCTGCTCATCGACGAGAACAACGAGGTTGTTCCCGGCCAGGCAGAGCTGCCCGAGGTCTCCGAGGATGGCCTGACCTGGACCTTCACCATGAAGGACGGCCTGAAGTGGAGCGACGGCTCCGACCTGACTGCGAAGGACTTTGAGTACTCCTTCAAGCGTCTGGCCTGCCCCGACACCGCAGCCCCCTACGGCGAGACCGTTGTCGGCATGATCGACGGCTATAAGGATGCCATCGGCAACCCCGATGCGGACGGCAACACCACCACCGATCCCGACTGGGATGCCCTGAACGTCCACGCCAGCGAGGACGGCAAGACCCTGACCGTCCAGCTGTCCTATCCCTGCTCCTACTTCGATAAGCTCTGCGCCTTCGCGGCTATGAGCCCCGTGCAGCAGGCTACTGTTGAGGCCAACGGCGATGCCTGGTGCACGCAGCCTGACACCTTCGTCTGCAACGGCCCCTACATGATCAGCGATTGGATCCCCTCCGAGCGTATTGTTCTGTCCAAGAACCCGAACTACAACGGCGGCTGGGATACCTCCAAGATCGTTTCCGACACCATCACCCTGCTCCTGCTCGAGGACTCCAGCGCTGCCTACGCCGCCTACAACAGCGGTGAGGCACAGCTCATCAAGGACGTCCCCACCGATGAGATCCCCAGCCTGACCAAGGCTGAGGACGGCGGCGACTTCTACGTTGACACCATCCTGGGCACCTACTACATCTCCCTGAACGACCAGAAGGAGCCGTTCACGGATGCCAAGGTCCGCAAGGCTCTGAGCCTGGCCATCGACCGTGACTACGTTGCCAGCACCATCATGCAGGGCACCTACGAGCCTGCTTATAACTTTGTCGGCCCTGGTATCGTCGATGAGACTGGCATGTTCTATGACAACGCCAACGGCGGCGAGCGCTACATCAGCGACGACTATGACGCCAACCTCGAGGAGGCCAAGCAGCTGATGGCCGACGCTGGTTACCCGAACGGCGAGGGCTTCCCCACCATCGAGTACAGCGCCAACGACGCCGGCTACCACATCCCCGTTGCTGAGTACGTCCAGCAGGCCTGGGGCGAGCTGGGCATCACCGTCAACATCAACAAGGTCGAGTGGGCCAGCTTCCTGCCGATGCGCCGCGCCGGTGACTACGACGTCAGCCGTAACGGCTGGGTCATGGACTATAACGATCCTTCCAACATGATCGAGCTGTTCACCACCACCAACGGCAACAACGATGGTAAGTACAGCAACCCCGAGTTCGATGCCGCCATCGAAGCCTCCAAGGTCGCCGATAAGAGCGTCCACTTCCAGAAGCTGCACGAGGCCGAGGACATCCTGATGGAGGATGCCGGTGCGATCCCCGTTGCTTACTACACCGACTTCTGGCTGCAGAGCCCCTCTCTGAAGGGCACCTGGCACAGCCCCTACGGCTACTGGTACCTGCAGTACGGTTATGTTGAGCAGTAACTAACCTTTATAAAGGGCACGACCTGTTAAAAGGCCGTGCCTTTTTTTGTTGGTGAGGCTTCCTCTTGGGGAAGGCAAAACCGTTACAAAACAGTAACATATCGTTGCCGAACTTGCAATCCTGTGTTGCGCGTATTATAATAGTCAATGTTCGCCTGTCACGGACAGACAACGAGTGTAAGAAAGATCCATCAGGAGGATACAAGCAACATGAAGAACAAGAGAATCATCGCCGCGGCGATGGCTGCCGGCATGGCAGTTTCTCTGGTAGCCTGCGGTTCTTCCGCAAGCACCACTGACACCAACGGCAGCGCCGATACTGCCACCACCGAGGCTGCTGACGCCGCCACCGGCGAGGGCACCGGCTTCACCGTCCAGCTCGGCCCCAACCCCGAGACCCTGGACCCGGCCCTGAACGCTGCCGTCGACGGCGGCAACACCCTCATCACCATCGAGGAGCCCCTGCTCATCATCGACGAGAACAACGAAATCCAGCCCGGTCAGGCCGAGAGCTACGAAGTCAGCGATGACGGCTTGGTCTGGACCTTCCATCTGCGCGACGGCCTGAAGTGGAGCGACGGTTCCGATTTGACCGCCGCCGACTTCGAGTACAGCTTCAAGCGTCTGGCCTGCCCCGACACCGCCGCCCCCTATGCTGAGACGGTTGTCGGCATGATCGACGGCTATCAGGATGCCATCGGCAACCCCGATGCGGACGGCAACACCACCACCGATCCCGACTGGGATGCCCTGAACGTCGTTGCCAGCGAGGACGGTAAGGACCTGACCATCACCCTGAGCTATCCCTGCTCCTACTTTGACAAGCTGGCCGCTTTCGTCGCCACTTCACCCGTGCAGCAGGCCACTGTGGAGGCCAACGGCGACGCCTGGTGCACCGAGCCCGACACCTACGTCTGCAACGGCCCCTACATGATCACCGAGTGGACTCCCTCCGAGCGTATTGTTCTGTCCAAGAACCCGAACTACGTCGGCGGCTGGGATTCCTCCAAGATCGTTTCTGACACCATCACCCTGCTTCTGCTCGAGGATTCCAGCGCTGCCTACGCCGCCTACAACAGCGGTGAGGCACAGCTCGTCAAGGACGTCCCCACCGATGAGATCCCCAGCCTGACCAGGGCCGAGGACGGCGGCGACTTCTATCTCGATGAGATCATGGGCACCTATTACATCTCCCTGAACGATCAGAAGGAGCCGTTCACCGACCCCAATGTCCGCAAGGCTATGTCTCTGGCCATTGACCGCGACTACGTTGCCAACACCATCATGCAGGGCATCTACACCCCCGCCACTGCGCTGGTTGGCCCCGGCATCGTGGACAACGAGGGCTACTTCATGGACAATGCCAACGGCGGCAAGCCCTACATCGGCGACGACTACGAGGCCAACCTCGAGGAGGCCAAGCAGCTGATGGCCGAGGCCGGCTACCCGGACGGCGAGGGCTTCCCGGTTGTTGAGTACAGCGCCAACGACGCCGGCTACCACATCCCTGTTGCTGAGTACGTCCAGCAGGCCTGGGGCGAGCTGGGCATCACCGTCAACATCAACAAGGTCGAGTGGGCCAGCTTCCTGCCGATGCGCCGCGCCGGTGACTATGACATCAGCCGCAACGGCTGGTCCATGGACTACAACGACCCCTCCAACATGCTGGAGCTGTTCACCACCAACAACGGCAACAACGACGGCAAGTACGCCAACCCCGACTTCGACAAGGTCATCGAGGAGTCCCGCGTTGCCGACAAGGCTACCCACTTTGAGAAGCTGCACGAGGCCGAGGACATGCTGATGGCCGACGCCGCCTGCATCCCCGTTGC
>DBFRVO010000045.1:0-23155 GCA_048503295.1 Collinsella aerofaciens
GCGGCGGTCAAAACGACCGGGGCGCAGCAGGGCCGGATCGAGGCTGTCGGGACGGTTGGTGGCAGCGAGGACAACGATACCCTTGTGGTTATCGAAGCCATCCATCTCGGTCAGCAACTGATTGAGCGTCTGCTCGCGCTCGTCGTTGCCGCTAAAGCCGCCGCCATCGCGCTTCTTACCAATAGTATCGATCTCGTCGATAAAGACGATGCACGGGGCCTTTTCCTTGGCCTGCTTAAACAGGTCGCGCACCTTGGCGGCGCCACGGCCGACGAACATCTCGACGAACTCAGAACCCGAAATGCTAAAGAACGGAACACCAGCCTCGCCGGCAACAGCCTTGGCTAGCAGGGTCTTACCGGTACCCGGAGGGCCGACAAGGAGAGCACCGCGCGGCAGCTTGGCGCCAATCTCCTCGTAGCGCTGCGGCTTCTCCAGAAAGTCGACGACCTCCTTGAGGGACTCCTTGGCCTCTTCCTGGCCGGCGACGTCCTTAAAGGTCACGCCCACGTCCTTGGAGGCGATCACGCGCGCGCCGGACTTACCCAGTCCGCCGCCGCCAAAACCGCCGCCGCCAAAGTTCATCGACGGACCGTCATCGCCCATGGCCTTCTTCATGCGGCGGTTGAGCCACCAGCCGATCAGGAAGAAAATCGCCATGGGAAGGATAAGGGTGAGCAGGTAGTAGGTCATCAGACCCGAGTTCTTATCGGGAACGACCGACTCCAGTGAAGCACCGGACTCAAGCACGCGATCGGTAAAGCCCGCGTCATTCGGAACACCGGTCGTCTTGTAGGCGATGTTCTCGTCCTCGCCCTTCTTGGTGTAATAAATCGTGTAATCGTCCGTGTTGTACTCGACCTTGTCGACACTCTTCTTATCGAGCGCTTTGACAAACGTCGAATAATCGGTCTTCGTAATCTGCTGCGTGTGACCGATGTTGGGGAACAGAACGGTCGAGAGCACGAGGTAGACGACGAAGGCGATGAGCACGTAGAGGATCATATTCCGTCTACGTTTGTTGTCATCCATCTCCATCTGTTTGAACTCCATCTACTGGGGTTGATAATGCTTTCTAGAATACCCAACCCGAACGGCGATAAACCGACGCTGGGCACGAAAGGACAGAGATGGCATCACTGGAAGTCGGCAAGGTTCAAATCTATACGGGCGACGGCAAGGGCAAGACGACGGCTGCTTTGGGGCTCGCCTTGCGCGCGACGGGCTACGGACTCGACGTGTTTATGCTGCAGTTTGCCAAGAAACTGCACTGCGCCGAGCATGATGCGGCGCCCCGTTTGGGTCTGCGCATCGTACAAGCCGACCGCGACACGCCCGAGGCCTGCGCCGCACAGATTCTGGAGCTCGCACGCGAGCAGATATCACAGGTCGACGTTCTGATTTTGGATGAACTCGGAGAAGCCATGCGCCGAGGTTTTGTGACACGCGAGGATATGGAAGCGCTGATCGCGATGAAACCCGACACCACAGAGCTCGTACTGACCGGCCGCGGGCTGCTGCCGTTGGCCGACCTCGCGGACTTAGTCACCGAAATGCGCCCCGTCAAACACTACTTCGACGAAGGCCTCCTAGCCCGCCAAGGCATCGAATACTAGCCATTGGGGACGTCCCGAATGGCTAGGCGGTGGCGCGGCCGAGCCAGTTGCCGCTGTGATGGTAGACGGTGAACATCATGGCGGTGATTACCCAGGTTACGGGGTAGACAAGCAGCAGGTGCTCAAGCGACGGATCGAACGGCATAATCGCAAACACCCAGATCACCCTGAGCACGACAGTGCCAAAAATCGTGAGCAGCATGGGCTGCAAGCTCACGCCGGCACCGCGAATGGAGCCCGACGCGTTTTCGATAATCGAGAAGATCGCGTAGAACGGCGCGATGAAATGAAGAATCGTCGTGGTGTACGCCGAAATCGAAGCATCGTCGACAAACAAACGCGACAGAGGACCCGAGAACACCAGGAGCACGGCAGACAGGCCACCAATGAGCATAAACGAAAGCACGAGCGACGTGTGATATCCCTTGCGCATGCGCTCGTAATTGCGCGCGCCAAAGTTCTGCGCCGAGAACGTAGTGATCGATACGCCGAGCGCCTCGGTCACCATCCAGATAATGCCATCCAGGCGCCCAGATAGACCCCAAGCAGTCGTGACATCGGCGCCAAACGAATTAACCGACACCTGGATCAGCACGTTCGAGATCGAATAGGCAGCCGATTGAAAACCGAGTGGCAGACCACACGAGATCATACTCTTGCAAATACCGCGATCGATGCCGAGCTTAGACAGCGAAAGACGCCATGCACCCGGAGCGCGCATCATGCGCAACACGATCATCGTTGCATTGGAGCAAATGGTCAGCGCCACTGCGATGCCACAGCCCAGCGCCTCCATATGCAACACAGCGACAAAAATGATATCCAGCACCACGTTAACCAGGCAGCCAGAGGCAATGATCACGGCAGGCCCGCGCGTGTCGCCCACGGCGCGCAGCAGTGCCGTTCCCATATTGAGCAGCAGCGCCGCAACCATGGCGGCAAAATAGCAACGAGCATAGGCCACGCCCTCGGCCAAAAGTTCATGCGGAGTGTTCATAAGTACCAGCATGGGCTCAACGAACACTATGCCAAGAATCGAGAAAACGATACCGCCCACCAGCGCGAGCGTCATGGCCGTATGGACCGAACGGCTCAGTCGCTCATCATCGTGCTGACCAAAATACTGACCGGTAATGACCGCGCAGCCGGCGCCGACGCCAACGCAAAAGCCAATGCAGAGCTCGGTGAGCACCATCGTAGCTTGAATGCCACCTAGCGCGAGCTTGCCGCCAAACTGACCGACGATATAGGTACCGATAAGCGTGTAGGCCTGCTGAAAAAACGAACTAAAAAAGATGGGAACGCACAGCGAAAGCAGCTGCTGCCAAATAACACCCTGCGTTACATCGATAGCCGTAGATTTCTTAGCCACACGCCCTCCCCAAAAGCGTACGTCAACCGACAAAACAGTAATTAAAGACCTAAGCTAATAGCAGCTTAGCACCGACCGACGTCGACCGAAACACCCCGAGTCAGAGCCCGGTGCAAACTATCTGCCTAGTGATACAGCCCCGGCTGGTAGTGATACTCGTTGCTCACGTGCGGGCACAGCTGCCAAAAGGCGACGGCACTCGCCGCGGCCACGTTGAGCGAATCGACCCCGTGCGCCATCGGAATGCGCACGGCTCGGTCGCAGCCCGCGATAGTCTTGGCGCCCAGGCCGGCACCCTCGGTGCCCATAAAGATCGCCAGGCGATCAACCTCCTGCAGCGCAGGATCGTCCAGCGAAACGGAGTCGTCCGTCAGCGCCATCGCAGCGCACGAAAAACCGGCTTCGTGCAGTGCCGCCAGGCCATCGTGCGGCCACACACGAGCCTCGCTGCCAATACGCGTCCACGGCACCTGAAACACCGTGCCCATGCTCACGCGGGCCGAGCGACGGTACAGCGGGTCGCAGCACGTCGGACTGACCAAAATACCGTCAACGTTCAATGCGGCAGCCGAGCGGAAAATCGCGCCAACATTGGTGTGATCGACAATACCCTCGAGCACGCACACGCGCACCGGGCGCTCCCCCGCCGCCTCGACGACGCCACCCAAGAACTCATCAACCGGAATCTGCCGCGGGCGACGAAACGCCGCGAGCGCACCGCGCGTCACGTTAAAGCCCGTCAGCTGCTCCATGAGTTCCATGGAAGCCACGAACACAGGAACCGGACCTGCGCCCTCGCGCACAACCAGGCGCTCAAACAGCAGCATCATCTGGTCGAGCCAGCGTTCGCCCAAAAGAAAGCTCACCGGCTCGTATCCGGCACGCACCGCGCGCTCAATAACCTTGGCACTCTCGGCGATAAAGATGCCCTTTTGCGGCTCTAGCACGCAGCGCAGCTCACGCTCGGTCAGTCGCACGTAGGCATCGAGCCGCTCGTCCTCGAGCGAATCAATTCGCAGAACCTCAACGGCATCAGTCATAGCAGCCTGCCCGCACCTTTCTTTACAGCAGATCTATACCAAACGAGGCGACGCTAAGCGCCGCCCCATGCATTCAAATAACCCGATGATACCGTTCACGCCAGACGATTTACGCCTCGATGCGACGATACGTCACGAACTCATAATCAACGCCCTCGTCACCCTCGCCAGAGGCAATCGTCGCGACCCCGCTACACTGCGCAATCTCCCACGCAGGATCGGCATCCAGATTGGGAAAGTACGTGTCCACGGCATGGGCGCAATGGTTGTGCGTGACCTCGGCCTCGGCGCAATACGGCAAAAACTGCCGATACACCTCACCGCCACCAATCACCCAGGCAACAGGCTCATCGGCTACCGCGGCGAGCGCCTCGTCAACGCTATGCACCACGTCAACGCCCTCGGGCGCAAAGCTATCGTCGCGCGTAAGCACGATATTGCGGCGGTTCTTAAGCGGACGCCCGCCGGGAAAACTCAGCAGGGTCTTGCGCCCCATAATGACCGGGCACCCCTTGGTACACGCCACAAAATGGCGCATATCGACGCGATTGAAGACGACCATGTCGCCCTCGCAACCAATGCCCCAGTCATCGCACACGGCGACAATGGCAGAAAGCTTACACGTCATGCGCGTCACCTACACCGCAATGGGAATGTTCTTAACCTGCGGACCGTGCTCGTAGCCCTCCACGATCAGGTCGTCGGTCGTAAACGCGTAGAAATCATGCACATCGGGGTTAAGCGTTACCTTGGGAGCCGCAAACTGCGGACGCTCGATAAGCTCGCGGACGATATCGACATGACGGTCGTAGATATGGGCGTCGGCGATCACATGCAGCAGCTCGCCGGGAATCATATCGACCGACTGCGCAACCATCATGAGCAGAATGGCGTACTGGCACACGTTCCAGTTGTTCGCGGCCAAAATATCCTGGCTGCGCTGGTTGAGAATCATATTGAGCGTCGGTTTGTCATCCTGCGGGCGCTGCGTGACGTTATACGTCACGCTGTAGGCGCACGGATACAGGTGCATCTCGGACAGATCGCTAAACACATAGGTGTTCGTCATAATGCGGCGGCTGTACGGCGTGTGCTTAAGGTCGTACAGCACGCGGTCCATCTGGTCAAAGTCGCCCTCGGCATAATGGCTCTTCTGCCCAATCTGATACCCGTAGGCCTTGCCGATGGAGCCGGTCTCGTCAGCCCACTCATCCCAAATGTGACTATTGAGGTCATGCACGTTATTGGACTTCTTTTGATAGATCCACAGGATCTCGTCCATGGCGGACTTGAGCGCCGTACGACGCAGCGTAAGTGCGGGGAACTCCTCGCGCAGGTCGTAGCGTGCCGTGACGCCAAAGTTTTTAATGGTATAGGCAGGGGTGCCATCCTCCCACACTGGGCGGACCTTTTGGCCCTCGGTGGTGGTGCCATGGTCCAGAATGTCGCGGCACATGGCTACAAACTGTTGATCAGCCTTGCTCATTGACCCTCCTGTCAGTCGCCTATAAGCGATTTTTATTGTAGCCCAGGCGCACCCGGCCCCACAGCCAAAACATAAGCCCTCATTTTCTGACATATGCCAGAAATTCCTTGCGCAAATCCGCACGTTCGCTATTCTATTGTTGACATATGTCAGATTTGGAGAGTGTATGGCTGGAAGACGCGAAAAACTGCGCCGCGTTGGGATCATCCCCGAATATCGCGGCTTTACCCCCGATGGCCTTGCCAGCGGAGACGCTATCGATATGACGGTCGATGAGCTCGAAGTACTGCGCCTGTGCGATCTGGAGGGCCTCAATCAGGAGGCCGTCGCCCTGCACATGGGTATCGCCCGCGCCACGGTGGCGGCAATCAGCAGTCGCGCGCATCGCAAGGTGGCAAACGCGCTGGTCAATGGACGGGCGATCGTCATCGAAGGCGGCAACATCGCGTACTCCCCCATCACCACGACGACGGCCGCATGGCCAGCAAAGGAGGTCGGCACCATGAGGGTGGCAACAACGTACGACAACGGCAACTTCTTTATGCACTTTGGCCGCAGCGAGCAGTTCAAGATCTACGACATCCAGGATGGCAAGGTGCTCAACGAGCAGGTCGTAGGCACCGGTGGCACCGGCCACGGCGCCTTGGCGGGCCTGCTTGCCAACGGTGGCGTTGACACGCTCATTTGCGGCGGTATCGGCGGCGGCGCTATCAACGCGCTTGCCCAAGCCGGCATCACGGTCTATGCGGGCGCCCAGGGCAGCTGCGATGCCTGCGTCGAGGCCCTCATTGCCGGCACGCTCGCACAGAACGGCGAGGCCACCTGCGACTGCCATGGACATGACCACGAGCACACCCATGAGCATGGCGAGTCCTGCGGCTGTCACGGCCATCACGACCACGACGGACATGAGGGCTGCGGCTGCCACTAGCGGCACATACCCCGGCGCCAGCACGCTTCCGCGCGTGCGACAACCTGCGAACGAACGGCGAAGGCCGCCTGGAGTACCATCCAGGCGGCCTTCGCCATACTCGACTCAACCAGCCGTTACTTCTTATTACGCATCTGCGCTTCCATCTGGCGCAGCAGGTCCATATCGGACTTGGGGCCGCCCGTACCCAGGCCACCCATGCCGCCCAGGCCCATAGCGTCCAGGCCGGGGATATTGGGCATGCGCATCTTTTTGCCCTTCTTACCCTTCTTGCCCTTCTTGCCGCCGGCCTGCGCCTGATTGGCCATTGTGCGCATGCGGCCCATCATCTTATTCATCTCGCCCCACTGCTTCATAAGGCTATTGACCTCGGTGGGGGTCACACCGGCGCCCTTGGCAATGCGGGCACGGCGCTGGCCGTTGATGATGGAGGGGCGAAGGCGCTCCTCCTTGGTCATCGACATGATAATGGCCTCGTTCTTGTCGAAGATGCCCTCGTCCAGGTTGCCGCCCATCTGGTTAAGCGCACGCTGGCCGCCGGGGAGCATGCCCAGGATGCCCTTCATGCCGCCCATCTTCTTGACGGCCTTCATCTGGTCGAGCATGTCGTTCATGGTGAAGCCCTCGCGCAGCATACGCTCGGCAGCCTCGAGCTGCTCGGCGTCGGCTGCCTCCTGGGCCTTCTCGATGATGCCGACAACATCGCCCATGCCCAAGATGCGCTTGGCCATACGATCGGGATAGAACGGCTCCAGCGAATCGGGCTTCTCGCCCATGCTCACGAACTTGATGGGCTTACCGGTCACCTGGCGCACAGAAAGCGCGCCGCCGCCACGGGCGTCGCCGTCGAGCTTGGAGATGATCACACCGTCAAAGTCGGTGCGCTCAGCGAAGGTCGAGACGACGTTGACGATATCCTGGCCGGTCATGGCATCGACGACCATCAGCACCTGATCGGGCTTGACGGCCTTCTTGATGTCCACGGCCTCCTGCATCATCTGCTCGTCGATCTGCAGGCGGCCGGCGGTATCGACGATGACCACATCGCGCAGGTGGTCGACGGCCTCCTGAATGGCGCCCTTGGCGATGTCGACCGGGTGCTCGCCGTCACCGCGGAAGACCGGAACGCCAATCTCGCCGCCGAGCGTGGCCAGCTGGTCGGCAGCGGCGGGACGGTAGACGTCGCACGCGGCGAGCAGCGGGGAGCGGCCCTGCTTCTTGAGCAGGTAGGCCAGCTTTACGGCCGCCGTAGTCTTGCCGGAGCCCTGCAGGCCCACGAGCATGATGACATTGGGAATGCGGTTGCTAAAGACAAGCTTGCTCTCGGTGGAGCCGAGCATCTCGGTAAGCTCGTCGAGCACGATCTTGACGACGTTTTGCGCCGGCGACAGCGACTCCATGACCTCGGCGGTCATGCAGCGCTCCTTGGTCTTAGCGACAAACTCCTTGACGACCTTGAAGTTGACGTCGGCCTCGAGCAGCGCCATACGGATATCGCGCATGGCCGAGGTGATATCGGCCTCGGTCAGCTTGCCCTTGCCGCGCAGGCGGTCAAATGTGTCGTTGAGGCGATCGCTCAGAGAATCAAACACTAGTCACTCCTTAATTGGACTCGCCCACCAGGGCGCGGCAGAAATCTTTGGCATTGAACTCCTGCAGGTCATCGACCTGCTCGCCCACGCCGATGCGCAGGATGGGAAGCTTGAGCTTCTCGGCCACGGCCATGGCGATACCGCCCTTTGCCGTGCCGTCGAGCTTTGTCATGATAATACCGTCCAGGCCAAGCGCCTCGTTAAACTCGAGCGCCTGGTTGAGGCCGTTTTGGCCCGTTGCGGCATCGATCACGAGCACGACATAGACGGGCATGGGGCCGGCGGCCATATTGGCGGCGCGCTTGCGGGTCACATTGACCACCTTGGCAAGCTCGCGCATGAGCTCGGGGCTCGTGTGCAGACGGCCGGCGGTATCGATGAGCACCAGGTCGCTGCCGCGCCTATCGGCCTCGTCGAGCACGTCGTAGCAAACACTTGCCGGGTCGGAGCCGCGATCGCGCTTGATGACGGGAACGCCAGCGCGCTGGCCCCACACATCAAGCTGCTCGATGGCGGCGGCGCGGAAGGTGTCGGCCGAACCAATCACCACGTTCTTGCCGCGGGCAGCCATGGCGCTCGCGATCTTACCGACCGTCGTGGTCTTGCCGGCACCGTTGATGCCCACAAACAGCACGCAGCTCGGCGTATCGGAGAACGGATCGCGCTCGATGGGCACAAAGTGCTGCTCAAGCTGCTCGGCCAGAGCGCGGCGAAGCTGCGGAGCGGTCTTGAGGTTCTTCTTGGCCGCGGCATCGCGCAGGTCATCGGAGACCTTGATAGCGACCTCGGCGCCCATGTCACCCATTACGAGGGTGTCCTCCAGGTCCTCCCAAAAATCCTCGTCGACCTCGCCGCCAAAGTAGAAGACCTCGTTGAGGGCCTCGCGGCTGCGCTCAAGTCCGCGCGAGAGAGCATCGAAGAATCCCATTATGCATTCACGACCTTTCCGGTTTCGCGATCGAGTTTTTGCGAGACGACGCGACTGACGCCGTCGGCTTGCATCGAGACGCCATAGAGGACGTCAGCGTCCTCCATAGTACGGCGCTGATGCGAGATAACCAAGAGCTGCGTATCGGAACGCAACACATCGAGTGCGCCGATGAGCTTGGACAGGTTGGCGTCATCGAGCGCCGCCTCGACCTCGTCCAGCACATAGAACGGCACCGTGCGCGTGCGATACACAGCAAAGAGCAGGGCGAGCGCCGTCAGGCTCTTCTCGCCGCCCGACATGAGCATCATCTTGGTGATGCGCTTGCCGCGCGGCTGCGCCACGACCTCGATACCCGTCTCGGCAGGATGCTCGGGATCGGTCATCTCCAGATGAGCCTGGCCGCCCGGGAAGAGCATAGCGAAGATCTCGCGGAAGTTCGCGTCGACCTTCTCAAACGTCACCAGGAAGGCCTTCCGCATCTTGCGATCAATGGCCACCGTGATCTTGGTGAGCGCCTTGCGCGCGCTCTCCAGATCGGCCAGCTGCTCCTCGATGTAGTCGGCACGGCGCTTGAGCTGCTCGTACTCCTCCATGGCAACTTGGTTAACGGGACCAAGGTTGTTGATCTGGCGCACAAGCTGGTTGAGTTCGCGCTCGGCGGCATCGCGGTCCGTGGGCGCCGGAAGCATGAGCGCTGTCTCGAGCACCGTCGTGCCATCGGCGGTAATGGCCTTAATGGCGGCCTCTACCTGCACCTCGAGCTTGCCACGCGCGACCTTGAACTCGTTTTGCGTGGCAGAGGCGGTATCGACTCGCTCCTTAGCGCGGGCAACCTCTGCCTTGGCATCCTCGATGGTCTTCTTGAGCGAAGCGGAGTCCGCCTCCTCCAGAGAGGCCTGGTCACGCAGGCGCGCTGCCCAATCCGACGCGCGTTCCAACAGGGCAGAATAGCGTTCGTGCATGGGATCGACGCGCAGGCGCAGCAGCTCGAGCGAGCGCGAAGCCTGGCGTGTTCCGCGGATACGACGGTCGATGCCCTCAAGACGATGCTCCAGGTCGGGCACGCGGCCCTTCAGCGAACGCAGGCGTTCACTCGTCTGGGCTAGGCGGACCTTGGCGTCGGCGAGCTTGCCGGCAGCCTCGGAATCGTCACGGCGAACGCGGTCGAGTTCGTCGTTGGCCTCGGCAATCTGCAAGCCCAGATCGCTTGCCTGCGCGCGGGCCTCGTCACGCGAACGGGTGAGCTCATCAACTCGCGGGCGTGCAGCGCGAACGGCTTCGGAGGCCTGCTCGCGACGCGTGGAGATGCGCACGCGCTCGACCTCGGCATTGTTGGCGCTTTGCTCCAAGCGGCCGATCTCGGAGAGCAGCGAGCGGCGCTCGCCATCAAGACGGGCGATCTCGCCAGCGGCATCGCCCTCAGCGGCACGCGCTTCCTCAACGGCCGCATTGGCCTCGACGACCTGATCCGACACATGCTCAAACACAGCGGCCAAATCGGGCTCAAGCCCATCCAGCTCGCGAATGCGACGCTTACGCTCCAGAGCACCCGACGCCTCGCCGGCATCGAGGCCCACACGCACCAGGCCGCCACAGCTTACGCGGGCGCCATCGGGAGTCACATAGGTCACACCGTCAACGACAGGCGCAGCCAGCGCGGCAGCCAAGTCATCGACCACGTAATAGCCGCCGAGCAGCGCCTCGACGACGGGTCCGTAGCCTGCACGCACGGACAGACGATCAACCAGGCGGGTACCGGCAGCGCCCTCAGCGGCGGTAGAGCCGCTCACGCCGCGCGTCACCAGCAGTGCTTCGCCCGAGGCCTTCTTTTGGTCCAGAGCCGCACGACCGGCACGCTCAAGCGTGGCGGCGTCATCAAACAGCAGCGCATCGATATCGCCGGCGAGCAATTGCTCAACCAGGCCCTCAAGCTCGCGCGGGGCCTCCAGCACGTCGCCCAGACGACCCAAGACATCGTCGCCCAGCGCACCCACCAGACGGCTCACGAGCGGCGAGCTGTCGGCCATGCGGGCATCGAGTTTCTTTTGGCTGGAAAGCTCCGAGCGCACCTCGGACAACTTGTTGCGCGCCTCGCTCTCGCGGGCACGCAGGTCCTTCAGGGCCGCGCGTGCCGTCTCGGTGGCCTCACGCGCATCAACCTGAGCCTGGCGCGCTTCCTCAAGAGCGCCCTCAAGCTCCTCGGCGCGGTCGCGACGGCTCTCAAGCGAGGCCATGACCTCCTCAAGCTGCTCGTCGATCTGCTCCAGGCGCGAGGCATACATGTTGTCCTCGACCTCGGCATTGCTCAAGGAATCCTTCACCTTGGCGAGCTCGAGCGCGGCGTTATCGGCCACGCGCTGCACATCGCGTTGCTCTCGCGTAAGCTGCGAAATCTGATTGTCGAGCGCCACGCGCCGCTCGTGGAGCTCAGCGGCGGCAGGACCAGCGGCGTCAACGTCCTCCTGGGCTTGCATATGCGCACCGGTCACTTCCTCAAGCTGCGCACGCGCGTCCTCGAGCTCCTCGACCACGCGACGACGCTGATGCTCGGAGCTCGAAATCTGACCGCGCATGTCAGACAGGCGCGACACCATGTTGTGGCCCTTTTCCTCGAGCAGGCGCATGTCGGAGTTAATGCGGCCGACCACATCTTGCATATGACGGCGTTGCTCGCCCAGGTCGCCCACAAACAGGCCCTTTTCCTCAAGCATAACCTGGAGCTTCTCGAGCTCGCGCTCCTTTTCGCTCATGCGGTACTGCGCAAGCTCCAGCTCGGCAGCACCTTCCTTGGAGCGGCTCTCCAGGTCGTTCCACTGCGACTGCAGCGAACGAAGCTCGTCAACGGCCAGCATCTGCGTAAGCTCGTTCGCGCGCGAGGACAGCTCTTTGTACTTGCGCGCGCGATCGACCTGACGCTCCAGCGATCGCAGCTGACGGGCGATTTCCTTATTGATGTCGCGGGCACGCGTCAGGTGCTCGTCCATCGACTTAATCTTTTTGAGCGCACGCTCCTTGCGGCGCTTGTGCTTGGAAATGCCGGCGGCCTCCTCGATGAGGGCGCGACGCTCCTCGGGGCGGCTCTGCAAAATGGCGTCGAGCTTGCCCTGGCTGATGATGGAATGCGTATCCTTGCCTAGGCCCGAATCGTGCAGGATGTCCTGAATGTCCATCAGGCGGCACGGACTCGAGTTGATGAGGTACTCGCTTTCGCCCGAGCGATACATACGACGGGTGATGGCGACCTCGTCAAAGTCGACGGGCAACACATGGTCCGAGTTATCGAGCACCAGCGTGACCTCGGCGACACCCACCGGCTTGCGCGCCGACGAGCCCGAGAAGATGACATCCTCCATGGCCTGGCCGCGCAGCTGCTTGGCGCTCTGCTCGCCCAGGACCCACAGAATCGAGTCAGAGATGTTCGATTTTCCCGAGCCGTTTGGACCGACGATGACGGTCAGGCCCGGCTCAAACGTCATATGGGCGCGGTCGGCAAACGACTTGAACCCTTTGAGCGTGAGGGACTTGAGATACACGGTTCCTCGCTTACACGTGCTTCTTGTTCAGAATCACGCCGTTGGTGGTGTAACCCATGCGGTCGAGCGCTTCGAGCGCGGCAGCTCCCTCGGCTTCCTTCTTTGAGGAGCCGGAGCCGCGACCCTGGCGAATACCATCGATCAAAACCACAGCGGTAAAGGTGGGCGCATGCGCCGGGCCCTCGGAGCCAACGAGCTTGTACGCCGGAGGTTCGTGACCGTCGGCTTGCACGCACTCCTGCAAAAACGACTTGGGGTTCGCAGGATGCTCGGCACGCTCGGAAGCCAAATGCGGCTTAAGCGTACGGTGAATGAACTCCGCCGCAACGTCCCAGCCGGCATCCAGGTACAGCGCGCCCACGAGCGACTCATAGACGTTCTCGAGGGCCGAATGCAGGCCGCGCGCACCGGTACCGGTCTCGGAGGCACCAAAGATGATGATGTCGTCGATGCCCAGCTCGTGAGAAACCTCGGACAGCGTAGCGCCCGAGACAAGCGACACCTTCAAGCGCGTGAGCTTGCCCTCGTCAAACTCCGGATAGGACTCAAACAGGGAGCGTGCGACCACAGCGCCCAAAATGGAATCGCCCAAGAACTCAAGGCGCTCATAGCTGGCAGAAACCGGCTGGCCCTCGACTGCCGAGGGATGCGTAAGCGCCGCGCGCAGCAGCACCTTATTGTTGAACTCGTGGCCCAGGATTTCCTGGGCGCGCGTAAGTCGGTCGGATAAAGCCAAGACTTAGGCCTCCTTGGCAGCTTCGATAGCGTCGACGGCGTCGGCGACAGAGTTGAGCGAGAGCAGGGTCTCGTCATCGATCTCGAGGTTGAACTCGTCCTCGATAGCCGTAACCAGCTGCAGGCGCTCGAGCGAGTTGGCATCGAGGTCGTCAAAGGTGGTCTCCTCGCTAATTTCGGCAACATCGACGCCTAGAACGTCAGCAGCGACCTCGGCGATCTTGTCGAAGATTTCGGAGCGGTCCATAGCGCTTCCTCTCATAGTGCATGAATACCAAAAGAATGGTACCGCCCGGGCGGTACCAAGACACGGTTCTGATTCTACCCCACGACGTGCGCCGCGAAGCACATAACAGCGCTCTTACTCGCTCTTATAAAACGATACCGTCCATAGAGTTGGCGACATTCTCGACCAGCCCGGCGCGCACGGCTTCGGCCGCCGCGAGCGTACCGTTTCTAACAGCCTCGACCGAGGTGGCGCCATGGCCGATCAGGACCACGCCGCGCAGGCCCAAAAGAATCGCGCCGCCCTTGGCGTCGCCCGAAAGCTTGGCTTTAATCTCGCGCATCTGCTTTTTGATGAGCAGCGCGGCAATCTTGGTGCCGAGCGAAGACATAAAGGCGCCCTTGAGCTCCTGCAGTAAAAACTTGGCAGCGCCCTCGGTCGCCTTGAGCGCAATATTGCCCGACATGCCATCGGCAACGACGACATCGAAGTTACCTGAGGTGATGTCCGTTCCCTCGCAGTTACCAACAAAGCCGGGAACGGCGGCTTTCATGGCCGGGAAGCAGGCCTTGGTAAAGTTGGAGCCCTTCTCGTCCTCGGTGCCGTTGGCAAGCAGGCCCACGCGGGGATGCTCGATGCCCAGGACGACGCGGGCATAGGCGCTACCCATCTGGGCAAAACGTACCATATCGTCAACCTCGACATCGGGGTTGGCGCCCATATCGCACAGCACCGTCAGACCGCCGGCGCGATTGGGCAGCGCATTGGTCAGACAGGGGCGCACCGGCTGCTTCTTGCCTTCGGCCTGATACCTAAACGGCGTCACATAGGCGGTGGCGGCGGCGGTCATGGCGCCGGTGGAGCCGGCAGAGAAGAACGCGTCCGCATTACCCTTCTTGATGGCGCGGCACGACAGCACGATCGAAGACTTGCGTTTGGTCATCACGGCGCGAATGGGATCGTCATCCATGGCGATAACGTCGGGTGCCTCAAGGGCCTCAACACGTACGTGGGAAGCAGCAAAGGGATTGACGATTTCGGCGGGGCCAGCTGCCAAGACCTCGATATCGGGATCGGCGGCAAGTGCAGCCTCGATACCATCGAGAACGACCTGAGGTTTCTCGTCTCCACCCACAACGTCTACACAAACGCGAACGTTACTCATATACATGCTCCTTATACAAAAATGGCCGACTCATTGAGCCGGCCATTGTGGTTCCATTTGGAACGGCATCGCATCCAGAGTATACCGTTACTCGGTAACGATAACCTCGCGGTCCTTGTAGAAACCGCAGCTGGGGCACACGTGGTGCGGAAGCTTGACAGCGCCGCAACGGGGGCACGTGGACTGAGCCGCAGCCGAGATCTTCATGTTGGCGGAACGACGGGTGTGAGTGCGGATACGACCCTGCTTTTGTTTAGGTACGGGCATAGTGACCTTCCTTATGAACTATCCAGTGTGGCGATTACGCGCAAGTAGCGATACTACCACAGTTTTACTCATCGAGCTTGAGATTCTTCAATGCTGCAAATGGATTTTCCGTGGCAGCGGCCCATTCCGCCTCTGCCTGGGCGGCGCAATCGCATTGCTCGACGTTGAGATTGCAACCGCATGTGGGGCACAGACCACGGCAATCGGGCTTGCAGAGCACTACAAACGGCGTGTCCATAACGACCGCGTCATTGATGGGCTCACCCAGATCGACTAGACGGTCCTCACCCAGGAGCTCGTAGCCGTCCTCGTAGGCCTCGGGATCCTCGGGCTCCTCAAAGAGGTAGAACTCCTCGATCTCGCCGGCGATATCAAACGAGGCGGGCTCCAGGCAACGGTCGCACTCGCCGGTGGCGTGCGCGCGGACCATGCCCGTGAGCAAGACACCGGTACCGGCATTGGTAAAGACAACGTCGTAGTCGATGCCGTCCTGAAGCTGGTACTCCTTCTCGCCCACCGTGTAGGTGGCGACATCGACCTTACCGGTCAGCGGATACGAATCTCCAGGAAACTCGAGCTGCTCGGAAAGATCGACGGTAACGCTCGGGAACTCAGCCATTACCACTGACCATTCTGTTGGGCGGCACCCTCGTTGAGCTGCTGACGGCAACGGGTAACGGTGCCGGTCAGGCTCTTGAGGTTCTCCTCCAGGTGCGTAAAGACCTGCTCTGCATAGTCCTCGGCAGCATAACGCGTCTCGCGCTCGTACTGCTGGGCACGGTCGCGGATATCGTCGGCCTGCTGCTGCGCTAGGCGGACAATTTCCTGCTCACCGGCAATGGTGAGGGCCTGCTGCTGAGCGTCGGCGATGATGGAATCGGCCTGAGCGGCGGCGGAAGCCATAAGCTCCTCGCGCTCCTTAAGGATACGGCGGGACTTCTGCCACTCCTCGGGATAGCTCATACGGATCTCGTCGAGGATGTTGAAGAACACGTCGGCGTCGATGACCTTGAACTGAGCGTTCTTGCCGAAAGGCGGCTTGGCTTCCTCGATCAGCCCTTCGAGCTCATCGACCAAGCTGACAATCCTATCGCCAGGAAAATTCTCGCCCGGCATCCGGTCTCCTTTCATAGGTAACATATCATCGTGTAAGTTTACCACATGCCACCAGGCATTAAAAAACGTCACGAAAAGCGATGTTTGAGCGCCTTGACCACATTGGGCGGAACAAACGTCGATACATCGCTGCCGAGCGAGGCAATCTGGCGAACGACCGAGCTCGAGATATAGCCGTACTGCGGCGCACTCATGACAAAGATGGACTCCAGCTCGCTATCCAGGCGATAGTTAAGGTCGGCCTGCTGCAGCTCGTACTCAAAGTCGGTCATGGCGCGCAGACCCTTGACCACGGCCCCCGCCCCCTGCTCACGAGCGAAGTCGACCAAGAGGCCGGTAAAGGGCAGGACCTCGACGCCGTCGATATCACCGAGCGCCTCGCGAGCCAGCGCCACGCGCTCATCGAGCATAAACGTGGTGCCCACACCGTTTTTACCCTGCGACTCGGCAACAGCGACGATCACGCTGGGAAAGATGCGGCGGGCGCGGCGAATCACATCGATATGGCCAAACGTGATGGGATCGAAGGTGCCCGGGACGATCACGCGGTTGATGGTGTCATTCATGGGCGTCCTCCTGAAACGTCGTGGCATCGTTGTTGTCGGCATCTGCGCCGGCGCTGTCGCCCTCACCGTCGTCATCGCCGACCCAACGAAGCAGGTCGACCGAGGTAATGCCGTAGCGCTTCTCACGTACAGTCTCAAAGCCTGCCGGATGCGCGCCCGCATCGGCGGCGGCATGCTCAAACAGGGCGTAAGCGCCAGACGCAAGCATACCCTGCTGAGCCAGGTCCTGCAGCAGCTCCTCGACCGGCTCGGCACCAAAAGCATAGGGCGGGTCGAGCAGGACCAGATCAAAGGGGCCGCCTGGTACACGACCGCGCGAGGCACTCACCAGCATGTCGCCCGTGACCACGCGCCAACGCGCACGGTCACGGCAGAGCGACTCGATATTCTTGCTAATGAGCCGCGCGGCGTTGCGATCGATCTCAAACGTCGTGAGCGAGCGGGCCCCACGAGAGAGCATCTCTAACCCTAAGGCGCCGGAGCCGCCAAAGGCGTCCAGCACGCGGACCTCGTCCAGATCGAAGTCGAATGCCGACATGACCATAGATGCGCACGCCTCACGCACGCGATCAGTCGTGGGGCGGGTGACATCGCGACCACGGGGCTCCTCGATCTTACGACCGCGCCATTCGCCGCCGATGATTCTCATCCTCCGCTGACCTCCTTAAAAATATGTCGATATCGCATGGCGACCGCATCGCGCAGGGGGCGCGTCGCCACGGAGTCAAGGGTGCAAGCATACCGCAAGAGCTCGACCGCGTCCAAATGGGCCCACTCGATTAGTTCCTCGTCGGCATCCAGGTCGACAAAGCGCAGAGTCACACCGCCATGCTGGCGATAACCCAGGATTTCGCCCTCGTGACGCAGACGCAGGTCCATCTGGGCGAGCGTAAAGCCATCCGCGGTTTTTTCGAGCGATTGCAGGCGATCTTGTGCTGCGGACGCGCCGCCGTTGCCCTTGGAGTGCGTCATGACCAGGCACGTGCCCGACACACTGCCACGGCCCACGCGGCCGCGCAGCTGGTGCAGGGCAGCCAATCCAAAGCGCTCGCCGTTCTCGATGACCATGACGGTGGCGTTAGGCACATCGACGCCCACCTCGACCACCGTAGTCGAGACGAGCACGTCAATCTCGCCACGCTTGAAGGCATCGATAACCTGGTCCTTCTCCCCCGCCGGCATGCGGCCGTGAAGGCGCTCGACGGTAAGCCCCGGCAACGCCAGACGCAGGCGATCGAGCTCGGTCGCCGTATCGTGCAGCGGCACGGGTACGGTTACGCGGCCCTCATCGTCGCGGGCAATACCGGGCACGTCTTCCAGCTCATCGGCCGAGTCACTCGGCTCCACGAGTGGGCAAATCACGTAGGCCTGCTGACCCTTTTCATGCGCCTCGCGGATGACGCCATAGGCGAGGTCACGGCTCGACTCGGTGAGCACGCGTGTCGTCACGCCAGCGCCGGGGACAGGCCGATGACGGATGATACTCGTGTCCAGATCGCCGTAGACCGAAAGCGCCAGCGTACGCGGGATGGGCGTTGCCGTCATAACGAGCAGATCGGCACCGGGGCCCTTCGCGCGCAGGGCGTTGCGTTGGCCGACGCCAAACCGGTGCTGCTCATCGATGACCACGAGCGACAGATGCTTGAACGCAACGTTATCCGAAAGGACCGCGTGGGTTCCAAAGAGGACGTCGAGCTCGCCTGATTCCAGCTGTGCATGGATGCGCTCGCGCTCTGCGGCCGGCGTGGCACCCGTCAGAAGCGCCCAGGACATGCCGGCCTGCGAGAGCAGAGGGCCGGTCTTATCGGCATATTGGCGCGCCAGCACGCCCGTGGGCGCCATAACGCAGGCCTGCGTGCCGCTATCGGCAGCCACAGCTAGCGCGCAGGCGGCAACGGCGGTCTTACCGGTACCGACATCGCCCAGCAGCAGACGGTTCATCACGCGCCCGCCATCGCACATGTCATGCAGGATGCCTTGGAATGCGGCCTCCTGCTCGTCGCTCAGCGAAAACGGAAGGGCCTGTTTAAGCGCGCCCAGATGCTCGCCCGCGGTGTGGGCATAGGGCACCACATCGACCAGGCCACCGTCGTTGCGCAGACGCAGCGCCAGCTGCAGGTAGAGGCACTCCTCGTAGGCAAGACGCCGGCGTGCGATGTCGCGCTCAGCCATGCTCGGGGGAAAGTGGATCGAACGCAACGCGCGGGCATTGCTCATGAGCTTCCGCTTTGCGCGCAGCGGCGCGGGAATCGGATCGAACGGATTGCCGACGACCTCGAGCGCGCCGCTTACGATGCGGCGCATCCACGCCTGGCTCACGCCATCGCTCACGTAATGGACCGGCAGAATGGTGCCTGCGGCGCGCCTGTCCTCGAGCTTTTCAAAGTGGGGCGAGGCCATCTGTTTAAAGCCGTAGGCAAACTCGACCTTGCCCATCACGGCCAGGCGGTCGCCCTGCTTAAGCTGCTGAGCAATCCAGGGCTGGCGGAAAAAGGCGACCTGCAGCACGCCCGTCTCGTCAACAAGTGAGACCTCAGTCACCTGCATGCGCGGACGCGGCTGCTTTTGGACGATACGGTCGACCGTGGCGACGATGGTGCACACGGTACCGATGGGCGCCATCTCGATAGACCAAGAACGGGTAAAGTCGAGGTATCGATGAGGGATATGGAGAAGGAGGTCCCCCACCGTCCGAATTCCCAGACGGCGAAGGGCCTCCTCACGTTTACCCGAAACATATTTGAGTCGCGCGATATCCTCGTCGAGCGCATTGCTCTGGGCAAAGCGCTCCGAGACGCGCGGCACGGAGCACAGCTCGGACATGGGCAGTTGCCTACTCGATCGAGAAGATCACGGGATAGAGCGGCTGCTCGCCACGATGGGCGTCGATCTCCAGATCGGGCTGAGCCTCCTCGATGGCGTCGACGATCTCCTGGAAGGCCTCATCGGACAGCTCCTCGCCGGCCAGAATCGTCAGCGCGTCGCCCTCCTCTTCCTCCTGCATGCGGTTGATGCAGTCGAGCGTGACCTGTTTCACGTCGGAGCCGACCACGTCGATGGAGCCGGCGATGATACCCATGACGTCACCGGAGTGAATCGGAGAGCCGTCAGATGCGCTGGAGTCGCGCACGGCGCGGGTGACCTCGCCATCACGAACCTCGCTGATGGCGTCGACCATGGCGGCGACGGCGTCCTCGAGCTCGGAATCGGGCAGGACCGCGAACAGCGCGGAGAACGCCTGCGGAACGGTCTTGGTGGGAACAACGGCAACCTTCTTGTCCGTGCAGGCAGAAGCGGCAGCCTCGGCAGCCATGCGGATGTTGCCGTTATTGGGCAGGATGATGACCGAGGTCGCGTTGACCTGGTCCACCGCGCCCAGCAGGTCGGCGGTCGAGGGATTCATAGTCTGGCCACCGGAGACGACCACGTCGACGCCAAGGGACTTGAGGATGTCAGCCTCGCCGGAACCGGCGGCAACGGCGACAAAGCCCAGCGCCTTGGCGGGCTCGGCGGCCTTTTCCTGATCCTCGTGGATCTTGGCGGTACGGTCGTGGGCCTCCATCTCCATGTTGTGGATAAAGACCTCATAGATCTGACCGAGCTGCAGCATGTGCTCGAGCACCAGGTTGGGGGTGTTGGAGTGCACATGGATCTTGTAGTCGGGATAGGCGCCCACGAGCAGCTCACAGTCGCCCATGGAGCCTAGGAACTTAAGGCACTCGTCCTCGTCAAACGGGGCGTCGGCCTTAAAGAGGAACTCGTTGCAGTAGCGGAACTCCGAGCCCTCCCAGTCGTCGTTAGCCTCGATCTCAACACGGCCAAGAGCGGCATCGCGGGCAGAGCCGGCGGAGTCAAACGTGGCGGAGAAATCCTCGACAACGGTGCTGCGGCCGAGCGCAGCGGCAACAAAGTTCTCCAGGAAGATGGCAAAGCCAAAGGCGCCGGAGTCGACCACGCCGTTCTCCTTCAGAACGGGCAACAGGTCGGGTGTGCGGGCGACGGACTGGTACGCCTCAACGACGATGGCATCGATCGCATCCTCAGCCGAGAACTTCTTCTTCTCGCACTCATCGGCCTTGGTCGAGACATCGCGCAGGACCGTGAGGATCGTGCCCTCGATGGGCTTGCGGACAGCCTGGAAGGCAACCTTGACGGCACGACGGAAGGCGAAGGCAATGTTGGCGGACGTAATAGGCTCGTCGGCAGAGACAAGGCCCTCGGCCACGCCGCGCAGAATCTGCGACGTGATAACGCCAGAGTTACCGCGGGCACCCATCAGGGAGCCGTGGGTGATGGCGCCGGCGATGGCCTCCATATCGGCATCGGCAGGAAGGGCGGAGAGCTCCTTGGTCACCGAGGCAAGCGTGAGCGACATGTTGGTACCGGTGTCGCCGTCGGGTACGGGGAAGACGTTGAGCTTGTTGATCTCCTCGGCCTTGTCGGAAACGGCAGCCGCAGCGATCGGAAAACAGGTGCGAATGGTCTTTGCAATCATGGGTATTTGAATCTCCGTTTTCGGATGCTAGTTCAGACGGCTCTTGAGCGCGTCGATATGGATGCCGATCTTAAGGCTGGCGGGATCGATCTGGGCGATCTCCTGCAGGGTGAAGGCAACGGAGCTCGAAAGATTGTGGCAGACGGACTTCATGTTGACGCCGTTCTCGAGCACGACGTGAAGATCGACCGTAAGGCCGTTCTCGTCGGCGGAGACAAGCACGCCCTTGCGGAGGCGCTGACCGGCAAGCAGGCGCACGCTCTCGGCGCCCTGGAGCTGCTCAGCCATACCGACAACGCCATAGCACGTCATCGCGGCATAACCGGCAATATCGGCAATAACGTCGTTCGAGACGCTCAGGCTGCCGTTAATGGTCTCAGACACAAGAATCTCCTTTTCTTGGTGCTCGCGGCACCATGTCGTGGGAGCAATCATTGCATTATTCTACAACGACCGCGCCATGTTGAGGTGGCGGGCCTCGGGATTACATCCTCGACACGAAATGTTGATACGGTAACGTTCGCGAACGGCGATCGCGGCATGAAAAAACCCGCCGCATATGCGACGGGTTTTGTAACCTGGCTCCCCGGGTAGGACTCGAACCTACAACAGCGCGGTTAACAGCCGCGTGCTCTACCATTGAGCTACCGAGGAATTTAAAGCCCAACAGAAAGGGCTGAAAAATTCTGGCTCCCCGGGTAGGACTCGAACCTACAACAGCGCGGTTAACAGCCGCGTGCTCTACCATTGAGCTACCGAGGAATAGGTGCGTGCTCTCAAGCAACGAAGTTTATTATACGGACGAATCAGCTCAGGGCAAGAACTTTTTTGAGAATTTTTCTCGCCATGATCCCTTGGGGACGCTCTAGCTGCCGGCACCGGCAACGGAAACGCCGATGTTTTGACAATACCAGCGAGCGGGCACCAGAGCGAACAAATTGGCATGAAAAAAGGACGGCATAGACCTTCTGGTCATGCCGCCCTCTTTGAATGACAAGTTGTCGCTCTGGTGTCCGCACAGCGTCGACCAGTTACGGCGTTTGGTAAAACGCCGTAACTACTAAGACTCGATATAGTCCTTGAGCTTGCTCGAGCGGCTCGGGTGGCGGAGCTTGGCCAGGGTCTTGGACTCAATCTGGCGGATGCGCTCGCGCGTGACACCAAACTCGCGGCCGACTTCCTCGAGCGTACGGGGATGTCCGTCGACAAGGCCAAAGCGCAGCTCGATAACCTTGCGCTCACGATCGGCAAGCGAATCGAGCACCTGGGTGAGCTGCTCCTGCAGCATGGAGAAGCTGGCCGCATCGGGCGGAACGATGGCCTGGGAGTCCTCGATAAAGTCGCCCAGCTGGGAATCCTCTTCCTCGCCGATGGGGGTCTCGAGCGACACGGGCTCCTGCGAGATCTTCTGGATCTCGCGGACGCGGTCGGCGCTCATGTCCATCTCGGCACCGATCTCCTCGGGGGTCGGGTCGCGGCCCAGGTCCTGAAGGAGCTGGCGCTGCACGCGGACGAGTTTGTTGATGGTCTCGACCATGTGCACGGGAATACGGATGGTACGGGCCTGGTCGGCGATAGCGCGCGTGATGGCCTGACGGATCCACCACGTGGCGTACGTGGAGAACTTAAAGCCCTTCTGGTAGTCGAACTTCTCGACGGCGCGGATCAGACCGAGGTTGCCCTCCTGGATCAGGTCCAGGAACAGCATGCCGCGACCGACATAGCGCTTGGCGATGGAGACGACGAGGCGCAGGTTTGCCTCGATGAGCTGGTCTTTGGCGTCCAAGCCGACTTGCTCGACGCGCGTGAGGCGACGACGCTCGCGACGGGTGAGCTCGACGCCCTCCTCTTCGGCACGCTCGAGTTCCTCGGTCGCCTTGAGGCCGGCCTCGATCTTCATGGCCAGGTCGACTTCCTCGGAGGCGGTGAGCAGGTCGACCTTGCCGATCTCCTTCAGGTACATGCGCACCGGGTCTCCCGTGAGCATGACGACCGAGCTCGCCTCGATGCGGGCCTTGCGCGCCTCGGCACGGCGCTTCTTGGCATCCGCCGGCTTCTCGTCGGCGTCAATCGCGGCGGCCTTC
>DBFRVO010000046.1:0-126679 GCA_048503295.1 Collinsella aerofaciens
CCTACCGTCAGCTTCGCTACAACAAGGGCTACGACTATCTAGGCGCAGAGGCAATCAGCTATACATCGGGTTGGTACCGCTCCAGCTATGGACACATAACCCAGTTCAAGTGTAACTACCGTGTGTACAACTAAAGCAACCGGCCGGGACGAGGGGTGACGCAAAAGCGTCGCCCCTCGTTTTTAACCATGTCAACTGAACCTAGTTCAGTTTGGTTGATTTCCGATCTCAGCCGAACACATTGAGCGGAAAGGCCGTTCCCGCAGTCAGTCGAACGTCCCCGGGGCCCTTCTCAGGCCCCGGGGACGGCATTTTCCCAGTTGAAGGAACGGTGGAGATGTGTTTCGATGGGTCAGATTCGTGTCGTTCCGAAAAGACCGTGAACCTTTTGTGGGACACGCGGCGCCGTGGTACCATAGCCGAGTTTGTTGTCTTGGTCGGAAACCAAGACGCCTTATGCGCTGATCGGTAACCAGCGCCTGACCAATAAGGAGTCCTACCATGAAGCAGGGTATCCATCCCCAGTATGTCGAGTGCACGGTGACGTGCTCCTGCGGCAACACCTTCAAGACGCACGCTACCGTGTCCGAGATGAAGGTTGAGCTTTGCAACGAGTGCCACCCGTTCTACACCGGCCAGCAGAAGTTCGTCGACACCGGTGGACGCGTCCAGCGCTTCGCCGACAAGTTCGGTGGCGCCGCTGCCGCCCAGCTCAAGAAGGCCGAGGAGGCCAAGGCTGCCAAGGCTGCCAAGGCTGCTGAGGCCGAGGCCGCTCGCAAGGCCGCCGCTGAGGCTAAGGCTGCCGAGAAGGCCAAGCGTGCTGCTAAGTTTGCCGAGGAGGCTGCCAAGCAGGCCGCCGAGGCTCCCGCAGAGGCTCCCGTCGAGGAGGCCGCTGCCGAGGCCGAGACCACCGAGGCTGCTGAGTAAATAGCTCGCCGAGGAATCGCTCGCATTCATGGCAAAAGGGCCGTGCATCCGTTTGGGTGCGCGGCCCTTTTCTTTTTATTGGTGCAGGCTAACCCGTTCCCATTGCACCAGATTGGTGCGAAGGGGACGGGTTGGTTTGCACCAAATGGCAGAGTGACGGCGTTTTCCCAGATAAAACCTGCCAAAATAAACCAGTCCCTTTTTGGCAGGTCGGTCGGGTCGTAGTTATTACGTGGCGGTCGAGGTCGACCGTATAGGCCGCGCCTTGTTTGGCTAAAGTACAATCATCTGTGTTTAACTCGCCCGCAGCTGCACGGCGTGGGCGATGGCCAAAAAGGAAAACCACATGGGATTCATGTCAAAGCTGCTGTCCTTTGGATCCGATAAGGACCTTAAGCGCTACTACAAGATCGTCGACCAGATCAACGGTCTTGAGCCCCAGTTTGAGAAGATGACCGAGGAGGAACTCCGCGCCCAGACCGATAAGTTCCGCGAGCGTTACGCCAACGGCGAGTCGCTCGACGACATGCTTCCCGAGGCCTTTGCCACCGTGCGCGAGGCTTCCAAGCGCATCACGGGCATGCGCCACTTTGACGTACAGCTCATCGGCGCCATGGCGCTTCATGAGGGTCATATTGCCGAGATGAAGACCGGCGAGGGCAAGACGCTCGTCTCCACCTTGGCCGGCTACCTCAACGCTATCGCCGGCAAGGGCGTGCATGTCGTTACCGTCAACGATTACCTGGCAAAGCGCGACTCCGAGTGGATGGGCCGCATCTACAAGTACCTGGGCATGACCGTCGGTCTGCTCCAGAACAACATGCCGCTCGAGCTCAAGCGCCCGGCCTACCAGGCAGACGTCACTTACGGCACCAACTCCGAGTTCGGTTTCGACTACCTGCGCGACAACATGGTCACCCGTCCCGAGCAGCGCGTGCAGCGCGGTCACAACTACGCCATCGTCGACGAGGTCGACTCCATCCTGATCGATGAGGCCAGGACGCCGCTCATTATCTCGGGCGCCGGCACTAAGTCCGCCAGCACCTACAAGGACTTCGCGCGCGCCGTGCGCGGCCTGGAGCGCGGTGAGGACGTGTCGCACGACATGCTCACCGCCACCGAGGACGTTGAACCCACGGGCGACTACGTCATGGACGAGGCCAAGCACACCATCGCCGCCACCGAGCGCGGTCTTAAGAAGATCGAGCGCCGCCTGGGTATCGATGACATCTATGCCGATCTCTCCGGCCAGCTGGTCAACCACCTGCAGCAGGCGCTGAAGGCCCAGTACATGTTCCACCGTGATAAGCAGTACGTGGTCACCAACGGCGAGGTCAAGATCGTCGACGAGTTCACCGGCCGCATTATGGAAGGCCGCCGTTACTCCGAGGGCCTGCACCAGGCCATTGAGGCCAAAGAGGGCGTGCTCGTACGCGAGGAGAACCAGACCCTGGCCACCATCACCCTGCAGAACTACTTCCGTCTGTATGACAAGCTCTCCGGCATGACCGGCACGGCACTTACCGAGGATGCCGAGTTCCGTGAGATCTACAAGTTGCCCGTCGAGGTCATCCCCTCCAACAAGCCCGTGCAGCGTGTTGACCACGAGGACCTGGTCTACCGCACCATTCAGGCCAAGTACAACGCCGTTGCCGACGACGTTGAGCGTCGTCACGCCAAGGGCCAACCGGTCCTAGTGGGCACCGTCTCCATCGAGAGCTCCGAGAAGCTGTCCGCCGCCCTTACCAAGCGCGGCATCGCACACGAGGTCCTCAACGCCAAGCATCACGAGCGCGAGGCTCATATCGTTGCCCAGGCCGGACGCTACGGCGCCGTGACCATCGCTACTAACATGGCCGGTCGTGGTACCGACATCCTGCTGGGCGGCAACCCCGACGAGCTGGTGCGCGAGCGCCTTGAGTACGAGGGCCTGACCATGGAGGACGTGACGCCCGAGCAGCTCGAGCAGTTTAACGCCGAGGCCAAGGAGACCTGCAAGGCCGAGCGCGAGCGCGTGCTTGCCGCCGGCGGCCTGACCGTTATCGGCACCGAGCGCCATGAGTCCCGCCGTATCGACAACCAGCTGCGCGGCCGCTCCGGTCGTCAGGGCGATCCGGGCGA
Organism: Collinsella aerofaciens; assembly: GCA_048503295.1. Taxonomy (GTDB): domain Bacteria; phylum Actinomycetota; class Coriobacteriia; order Coriobacteriales; family Coriobacteriaceae; genus Collinsella; species Collinsella aerofaciens_CI. The sequence goes on from DBFRVO010000046.1 coordinate 3,049, forward strand.
GACCCAGTTCTACCTGTCGCTCGAGGACGACCTCATGCGCCTGTTCGGCGGCGACAAGATGGACCGCGTCTCCAAGATGATGGTCACGGCCGACATGGGTGACGACATGCCCATCCAGCATAAGATCATCTCCAAGGCCGTCGAGAGCGCCCAGCACAAGGTCGAGAGCATCAACTTCTCCATGCGTAAGAGCGTCCTTGAGTACGACGACGTTATGAACAAGCAGCGCCAGGTCATTTACGCCGAGCGTAACAAGATTCTGGACGGCAAGGACCTGACTGACCACATCACCGAGGTCATGCACGACACCGTGTACCGCTGCGTGCAGGAGTTCTGCACCAAGGACAGTCACGATGGCGAGCGCGACCTGGAGGGCCTGCGCAAGTGGGTTGTGGAGCTCACCGGCCACATCGATACGCCGAAGTTCCCCGACGAGGATTATGAGGCCCTGGCTGCCGATGTCCTGGCTTACGTAGAGAAGTGCTACAACATGAAGGCCGAGCGCTTGGGCGAGGACCTGATGCGCGAGCTCAACACCCAGGTCATGCTGCGCGTCATCGATACCCGCTGGATGAACTACCTGCAGGAGATGGACTACCTCAAGACCGGCATCGGCCTGCGCGGCTTTGGCCAGCGCGACCCGCTGGTTGAGTACAAGACCGAGGCCTACGGCGCGTTCCAGATACTCGTCGATACCATGTACGAGGATTATCTGCGTACGGTTCTGCGCATCGAGATCAAGGCTGCCCCGCGTGCCGTGGAGCACAAGGAGGAGCCCGCGCTCGAGGGTGCGCACTTCTCCGGTCCTGCCGAGGTCGATGGTGACAACGGCGGCTCGGTGCTGCGCAAGCAGGCGCAGGTGCAGGCCCGCATGGCTGTCCAGGGTGGTCCGGCTGCCGTCAACAACGGTGGCAAGGTGACCACCTATCGCAAGTCCGAGAGCGACGATCCGTACGTCAACGTGGGCCGCAACGACCCGTGCCCCTGCGGTAGCGGCAAGAAGTTTAAGTACTGCCACGGCAGGAATCGTTAATGGCTGAGGCTTTAGAGGTAACGCCCGCCGAGCTGGACGCGTTTGCGGACCGGCTCGGTGAGGTCGAGTCGTATCTCCACCTGGACGAGAAGCGTACCCGCGTGTTCGAGCTCGAGGCCAAAAGTGTTGCCCCTGGCTTTTGGGATGACGCCGACGCCGCCCGTGCCACCATGGAGGAGATCGCGCGCACCAAGGAAGATATCGCTGCCGTGGACACCGCGCGCGGCGAGCTTTCCGATGCCCGCGCCGCGCTGGAGCTTGCCGAGGAGATGGGGGATGACCCCGACGCCGCCGCCCTTCGCGAGGAGGCTGCAGCCACGGCTGAGCGCCTGGCCCGTGCCATCGATGAGCTTGAGCTTTCGAGCTGGTTTACCGGTGAGTTCGATCACGGCGATGCCATTGTGACCATCAAGCCCGGACAGGGTGGTCTGGAGGCCCAGGACTGGACCTTCATGCTCTTTAAGATGTACATGAAGTACTGCCAGCGTCGCGGCTGGAAGGTCACCATCAACGACTGTCCCGCGGCCGAGGTCATCGGCATTGACCGTGCGACCTTTACCGTCGAGGGCAAGGACGCATTTGGCATGCTGCGCGCCGAGGCCGGCGTCCACCGCTTGGTTCGCATTAGCCCCACCGACGACAAGAAGCGCCGCCAGACCACGTTTGCCGGCGTCGAGGTCATCCCCGTGCTACCCGATGATATCGACATCGAGATCAGTCCCGATGACATCCGCGTGGACGTGTACCACGCGAACGGCCCGGGCGGTCAGGGCGTCAACACCACCGACTCCGCCGTGCGCGTGACGCATTTTCCCAGCGGCATTGTGGTCACCTGCCAAAACGAGCGCAGCCAGATTCAGAACAAGGCCGCGTGCATGCAGATCCTCAAGGCTCGCCTGTACGAGATTGAGCTCGAGAAGCGCGCCGAGGCGCTCGATGAGATCCGCGGACCCAAGACCACGATTGGTTTTGGCAACCAGATTCGCAGCTACGTGCTCTACCCGTACCAGATGGTCAAGGACTTACGCACGGGCGTGGAGACCAGCAATGTCGAGGCCGTCCTTGACGATGGCGACCTGGACCCGTTTGTTATTGGCTACCATCGCTGGGCTACCGGCAACGCCGATGCAGAAGGCTCGGAGGTCTAAAACATCGGGTGGCTTCAAGCCGATGCCAAGCCCAACGGTTGGACGGGTTTGTATCCAGAATAAACCCTGCGCAGGGGTGGTTTTTGTCCGGCGAATCGGTAGAATCGAATACAAGAAGAAGTTCAAAGCGCATCCGTTTGGGTGCGCTTTTTTGAGGGAGGCAGCATGGCATATCGTCTGGACATCAAGCGCATTCTTTCGATGAACTTCTTTCACGACCTGCCCCAGATCATGTTGGGGTGTGCCTTGGCCGCCATCGCGACCGACTTGTTTTTGATTCCCAACGGTCTTGCCGCCGGTGGCGTTACGGGCCTTGCCACCATTATCCAGGCGGTCGGCGCGGCGCGCGGCCTATCGCTTCCCGTTGGTATTCAGACGATCGTGATGAACGCCTTGCTGTTGTTGGTCGTTATGCGCGAGGGCGGCATGTTCTACGTGGTGCAGACCGCGACGGGCTTTGTGCTGCTGGGCTTCTTTACCGATCTGTTCGCCCCGTTTGTAGCACCTCTGGCGGATGCGGACCTGATGCTCCCTGCCATGTGGGGCGGCATTATTACGGGCATCGGTTACGGCATGGTGTTGCGCGCCGGCGCCAACACCGGCGGCTCGGACACGATTGGCCAAATCATCTCGCGTAACACCTCGCTGCCGGTGGGCTCGACCGTCATGGCGATCGATGTTGCCGTATGCGCGCTATCGGCTCCGGTCTTTTCAATCGAAAACGCACTGTATGCAGGCCTTTCGATGGTCATTAGCGGCTACGTGATCGATGCCGTGGTCGATGGTGGCAACAAACGCCGTATGGTACTCATCATCTCGGACAAGTTCCCTGATATCGCTGCCGATATCATGTATGGCCTGGGTCGTGGTTGTACCAAGTTTAAGGCGACTGGCATGTATTCGGGTGCCGAGAAGCCAGTGATTATGGTCATCGTGAGCCGTCGAGAGCTCAATACCCTCAAGACGATCGTGCGCGAGCGCGATCCTCATGCCATCGTGACGGTTGCCGACGTTACGGAAGCCTTCGGCGAGGGATTCAAGGACATTAGCGCGTAGGGTCGATCGCGTTCCATCCAAAAGACGTTCACATTGATAAACCGTTTCATCAGCGGTTCTGCCTGCTCAATTGTTCAAATAATGATAAAAACTCTGGTAAAGCCATCAGTTTCCAGCATAATGAATGACGTACGTGCATTGCGGCTGTGTTGGGATTACCTTTCCGTGCCGTGCGCATTTTGTCTTAAGAGGATGAAAGGAAGGCACAATGAGCGACGAAGAGCTCAAAAAGGTTGCCAACGAGGTAAGGAAGGGCATCGTCACCGGCGTGCACGCTGCCAAGTCCGGCCATCCGGGCGGTTCGCTCGGCGCCGCCGACATCATGACCTATCTGTACTTTGAGGAAATGAACGTCGACCCAGCTAATCCCCGCAAGGCCGATCGCGACCGCTTTGTGCTCTCCAAGGGCCATTGCGCTCCGGGCCTGTACGCCGTGCTCGCCGAGCGTGGGTTCTTCCCCAAGGAGGACCTCGAGACGCTGCGCCATATCGGCAGCCACCTGCAGGGTCACCCCAACATGAACGACACCCCGGGCGTCGACATGTCCACCGGCTCGCTCGGCCAGGGCATCTCCACCGCTGTGGGCATGGCCGTTGCCGCCAAGCACTGGGGCGATACTTACCGCACGTACGCCCTGCTGGGCGATGGCGAGAGCGAGGAGGGCCAGGTCTGGGAGGCCGCCATGTTTGCCGGCAACCAGCAGCTCGACAACCTCTGCGTGATCGTCGACCACAACGGCCTGCAGATCGACGGCCCCGTCGAGGAGGTCAACGACCCCATGCCGCTGACAGACAAGTTCCGCGCCTTCAAGTTCCATGTGGTGGAGCTCGCCGACGGCAACGACTTTGACCAGATCCGCGCCGCCTTTGCCGAGGCCCGCGCCACCAAGGGTCAGCCTACCGCCATTATCGCCGAGACCACAAAGGGCAAGGGCGTCTCCTTTATGGAGAACCAGGTGGGTTGGCACGGTAAGGCCCCCAACGATGAACAGTTTGAGCAGGCCATGGCAGAGCTCACGGCCGCCGGAGAGGAGCTCTAGGATGGCAGATGTCAAGAAAATCGCCACGCGCGTAAGCTACGGCGAGGCCCTCGTCGAGCTCGCCAACGAGCACGATGACTTTGTGGTCCTCGACGCCGACCTGGCTGCCGCCACGCAGACCGGCAAGTTCAAGGCAGCCTGCCCCGACCGCTTCTTCGATGTGGGCATTGCCGAGAGCAACCTGATGGGCGTCGCCGCCGGTATCGCGACCACCGGCCGCGTTGCCTTCGCGAGCACCTTTGCCATGTTCGCTGCCGGTCGCGCCTTTGAGCAGGTCCGCAACTCCATCGGCTACCCGCACCTCAACGTTAAGATCGGTGCCACGCATGCCGGTATCTCGGTGGGCGAGGATGGCGCCACGCACCAGTGCTGCGAGGATATTGCCCTCATGCGCGTCATCCCCGGCATGACCGTGATCGTTCCTGCCGACGACGTGGAGGCCCGCGCCGTGACGCGCGCTGCCTACGAGTGCGACGGCCCGGTGTACATGCGCTTCGCCCGTTTGGCCTCGCCGGTTATCAACGACCCCGAGACCTACAACTTCGAGTTGGGTAAGGGCATTGTCATGCGCGAGGGCGCCGACGTCACCATCATCGCCTGCGGCCTGATGGTCGGCGAGGCTCTCGAGGCCGCCGAGCAGCTCGCTGCCGAGGGCATCGACGCCGAGGTCATCAACATGCACACCATCAAGCCCATCGATGCCGACCTGATCGTCAAGAGCGCCACCAAGACCGGCCACGTCGTGACCGTCGAGGAGCATTCTGTAATCGGTGGCCTGGGCAGCGCCGTTGCCGACGTCCTGTGCGAGCAGTGCCCGACGCCCCTCAAGAAGATCGGCGTCAACGACACCTTTGGCGAGTCCGGCCCGGGTGCCGAGCTCTTGCACAAGTATGGCCTGGACGCCGCCAACATCGTGGCGACCACCAAGGAGTTCTTGGCATAAGGCAAGGCGGATCTCAAGGACTGCTTCGCCAGAACTATGGAAACCCGGCAGGGGCGCTCTCTTGGAGAGCGCCCCTGTTTCAGTTGCGGTGAAATAGGGACTGATTAGACCTTTTAACTGGTAAAACAGTCCCTATTTCACCGCAACTCATGAAGACGCCCCTCAAGCACGGTCCCATCAGGGAAAAGGGCATATATCGACAAAGCGCAATTCAGACCCTTCCAGCGTTGTATATGCAGCACCCCAAGATAAACGCGGCGACCCCTTAGTTATCGCAGGCCGGGCACAGGGTTACTCTCCAAATCTTTCCGCAGGACGGAGGAGCCCCTGCCGCGCGAAGCGCGCAGCGGGGGCTCCGACATGTCCGAGGACGATTTGGAGAGTAACCCTGTGCCCGGCCGACGGGATCCCTAAGCACGCCATGCTTCTTATGTGCAGCAAAGCTAATGCTGCTAAAATACAAAGCGCTCATGTAGTTTAAACGCACGACGATAAGGAGCACCAGTGGGTAACCACTTCCGTACCTCCGGTGCGGGCGATGATGCCCCCAAGACGCAGGCAGGCGTCCAGGGCAGTCGTTTCGCCACTCCGGATTCAGAGGGCCAGCCAGTTGCTCAGGCCCCCGCTCAGCCGGCAGGTCAGGCACAGCCGGCATCCGATCCCTTTGCCTACAATCCAACCAGCGATGTCGCGCTTTCCGGCACGGCGGGTTTTGAGCCCGTTCAGGCCGTGACCGCTCGCGTGGAGCAGCCTCAGGCTGGTGCCGCCACGCCGCAGCCTACCATGGCCGGCATTCCCGACCCCTTGGCCCCTGCGACGCCGGCTCCTCAGCCTGCGCAGTCCGGTCTCTTTGCCGCTATTCCCGACCCCACGCAGCCTGCTGCCCCGGTGGTCGAGAGCGATCAGGCAGCCGAGGTCGCAAGCCTCGATAACGCGCTCAACAACCCCGATTTTACGTCGGTGTTTGCGCCCATCGATCCGCAGGCCAGCCGCAAGAAGATGGCCAAGCAGGCCGGTGTCGAGCCCGTCATCCTTATGGAGCATGTCACCAAGATCTATCCGGCACAGCCTAACAAGCCTGCACTCGACGACATCAACATCGAGATCTATCCGGGCGAGTTCGTCTTCCTGGTCGGTCACTCCGGCTCGGGTAAGACCACGCTGCTGTCGACGCTCAACCGTGACGTCAAGCCGACGAGCGGCCGCATCCTGGTTGCCGGTCAGGACCTCATGAAGATCAAGAACCGCAAGGTTCCGTTCCTGCGCCGCCAGATTGGCGCCGTGTTCCAGGACTTTAAGCTTCTGCCGCAAAAGACCGCCTACGAAAACGTGGCGTTTGCCCTGCAGTGCATCGGCAAGCCCAAGGGCGTCATTCGCAGCCAGGTGCCCGAGGTGCTGCGTCTGGTCGGTCTGGCCGATCAGATGGACTCGCTGCCCGACCAGCTTTCCGGTGGCGAGCAGCAGCGCGTTGCCGTCGCCCGCGCTATGGTCAACCGTCCGCCGCTGCTGATCTGCGACGAGCCGACGGGCAACCTCGACCCGGCGATCTCGCTGGGCATCATGAAGCTACTCGAGCGTATTAACCGCACCGGCACCACCGTGATCGTCGCCACGCACGACCGCGAGATGGTCGATAGCATGCACCGTCGCGTGATCGCCCTCGAGGGCGGCCACGTTATTCGCGACCAGGAGAGGGGAGGTTACGGCAACTATGGCACCAACTAACGTGGGCTACTCCTTCAAAGAGGCAATCAGCCACTTCTTCCGTAACTGGACTACCTCGCTCGGCGCCGTCATCACGATCTTCCTTTCGCTGTTTATCATCGGCCTGTTCATCATGGGCTCTGCGATGCTGAACTCCGTGATCGGCACCGTCGAGGATCAGGTTGTCATCAACGCGTTCATTAGCGATGACGCTGATCAGGCTGATGTTCAGGCTTTTGAGGCCGAGCTTAAGACGTGGAATAACGTCAAGTCCGTGACCTATAAGGACAAGGACGACGCGCTGGCCGAGTATACGAGCAAGATGTCGGGCAACGCCGACGCCACCATGAGCGCGCTCGATGGCCAGAACCCGCTGCCGGCTTCCTTCGCTATTGAGATGGACGATCCGTCCAAGGTCGAGAGCACGGCAGAGAAGCTCAAGAAGGATGCCGATTTCCAGAAGATCGCGGATGACGGCGACGTCAACGCGAGCGTGCTGTACGGCCAGGAGGAAGTGAGCCGCCTGTTCCAGGTGACCAACTACATCCGCATCGCCGCCGTGGTGCTCGTTGGCCTGCTGACTTTTATCGCGTTCATCTTTATCAACAACACGATTCGCCTGTCCATCACGGCGCGTCGTCGTGAGATTGCGATTATGCGTCTGGTCGGCGCCAGCAACGGCTTCATTCGCGGCCCGTTTATCACCGAGGGCGTGCTGCAGGCCATTTTGGGCTCGCTGCTTTCCATCGGCGTTCTGGAGCTGCTGCGCAATCTGATGATTCCGCGTCTGCAGGAGAGCATCGGCTGGATGTCGTTTGCCCTGCCGATGCAGTACTACCTGGTGACCTATGCTGCGCTGATTCTGGTCGGCGTGATTATCGGTCTCTTTGGTTCTGCCATCGCCATGCGCCGCTACCTGCGCGTGTAAGCATGCCTGGAATTCACCCCTTCCAACGGGTCGTCTCTTATGGGGCGGCCCGTTTTTTGATCCCTAGGGGACGGCAGGAAAGCGAATCATTTGGGTAGACTCTTTGGAGTTCGCAATCGATAGTTAGGAGGCGCCATGGGGCGCAATAACAAGCATAAGCGTGGAGCTCGCAATAAGCGCGGGCCGGTGCGCAGCGAACGCCGTCCGAGCCTGACCGGACGCGTGCAGCTCCATGAGCACAGTGCCTATGTCATAACCGAGAATGGCGACTACAAGGTCATGGGTCGCGGCAAGCGTGAGATCATGGACGGCGATACCGTTGCCGTGAGCATGAAGAACAGCCCGCACGGTGAGCGGCGCGCCGTGATCGAAGGCGTGGTTGAGCGCGCAGCCATAAGCGTGGTGGGTACGTACCAGACCGCCGGTCCGCTCGGTGTGATTGAGCCGCTCGATTCGCGCCTGAAGGCCGACTTCTTCATTTTGCCCGAGGATACCTCGGCGGATCGTCTGGGTGTCCACCCGGGTGATGCTGTTGTCGCGCGCATTTTGACCTACCCGACGCGCCTGGAATCGGGCACCGTGACGATCGAGCGCCGCATTGGCGGAGATGACGCGCCCGATTTGGGCGTTCAATATGTGATGGCGCGTTACGGCTATACCGATAGCTATCCCGAGGCCGCGCTGGACGAGGCCGAGGGACTTTCGCTCGATGTGTCCGCGGCGCTTAAGGACCCGCTCCGCCGCGATCTGCGCGACCGCTTTGTCATCACGATCGACCCAGTCGACGCGCGCGACTTTGACGATGCCATTTCGCTGGAGCGCACACCCGAGGGCGGCTACAAGCTGGGTGTGCATATCGCCGACGTTTCGCACTATGTGGCTTGGGACGGGCATATCGATCTTGAGGCTCGCCATCGCACGACATCGGTGTATCTGGCCGATCGCGTGCTTCCCATGCTGCCCGAACGCTTGTCCTGTGACCTGTGCTCGCTTCGCCCTGACGAGGACCGTCTTGCGTTTACCGTCGATATCGAGCTCGATGCGCAGGGTCGCGTGCGGCATTACGATCCGTACCCCAGCGTGATTCGCTCGCGTGTGCGTATGGACTATGACGGCGCCGAGGCGCTGCTGGTGCGTGCCGGCGCGGTTGAGTATTCGGTGCTGGAGGGTGCGGCCGAGGATGTTGCGGCTGCCGAGACCTCGCGCGAGGAAGCGCTTGAGCGCGGTCTTGCGTGCGAGGAAACTGCCCGCGGCTATAACGTCGATCTGGGCGATTTCCTTGTCGCCGCGAACGAGCTCGCCGAACTTCGCCGTCGTATCCGTCGCGCCCGCGGCTCAGTCGATTTTGACACGGCCGAGATTCGCGCTCTATTGGATGAGGATGGAGTACCCGTGCAGATTGTGGCACGTGAGCGTTCGTGTGCCACGTCGCTTATCGAGGAAGCCATGCTGCTCGCCAACGAGTGCGTTGCAGAGTGGCTGGCAGACCGTGATATCGAGGCCTGCTATCGCGTGCATGAGGATCCGAGCCCCGATAGCCTGCACGGTGCCGCCGTTGCGCTGGCGCAGCTAGGCATCATCGACGATCGCCGTGCTGCCGGTATTGCCCTGGGGAGTCCCGATGAGCTGCAGGCTGCAGTTGATGCCGCCGCCGGTACGGTCAACGCGCCGCTCGTCAACACGTTGCTTTTGCGCAGCATGCAGCGCGCACTGTACAAACCGCGCAACGAGGGCCACTTTGCGCTCGCCGCGCCGTGCTACTGCCACTTTACGAGTCCCATCCGTCGCTACCCCGATCTGGTGGTGCACCGCGTGCTCAAACTGCAGTTGGCCTATGAGCAACTCGGCGGCAAGGACGCCTTGGTCCGTACGTCGCGGCTGATCGGCAAGGGACGCGAGTCGCTGCCGCGCATTCTGCCGCAGATCTGCCGCGCGTGCAGCGATGCCGAGCGCGCGGCAGATGCCGCCAGCCATGCGACGCAAAAGATCAAGATTGCCCAGTACTATGAGGACCGTCTAGGCGAGCGCTATGCCGGAACCGTCTCGTGGGTTAGCAGCATGGGCCTTTTTGTGCGCTTGGATCTAACGCAGGTCGAAGGCTTGGTTTCGATCAAGAGCCTGGGCAACGAGTGGTTCGAGTTCGACGAGGACGCGCTCACGCTCACGGGTGCCGACACGGGCACCCGTTACGAGCTGGGGCAGCGCGTGATCATCGAGGTCTCGCGCGTCAATACCACGCGTGGGCACTTGGACTTCAAGCTTATCCATTAGCCAAATCCCGACTGATGGTGGGGGAGCGGAGGGCGGCCTTTCGGGACCGCCCTCCGCATTTGAATCGTGGCTACCTTGCCGTCTGCTCGGCCGCCCGCTTACCTGCTATTTGAGAGGTAAAACCTACCAAAATAAACCTGTCCCTTTTGGCAGGTTTACAAGAAAGCGGGGATGAGATGGCGACGGTGTACGGTTATGCGCGGGTGAGTTCGCGCGATCAGAACCTTAATCGGCAGCTGGATGCGCTGGGCGCCTATGGCGTGGGCTCGGCGAATATTTATGCCGACCATGCGAGCGGCAAGGACTTCGATCGACCGCGTTATCGCGAGCTGCTGCACGTCCTGGGAGACGGGGACGTGCTGGTGGTTCTTTCTATCGACCGACTTGGCCGTAATTACTCCGAGATTCTTGAGGAATGGCGACGCATCACCAAGGAACTCGGGGTTGCCATTGTGGTGTTGGACATGCCATTGCTTGACACGCGCGCTAGGGCCAGCGGCGCGCCGGATGTGACCAACGTCCTGATTGCCGATATTGTGCTGCAACTGCTGAGCTACGTGGCGCAGGTGGAGCGCGAGAATATCCATCGGCGCCAAGCGGAGGGAATTGCAGCGGCGCGGGCGCGAGGGGTCCGTTTCGGTCGACCTCGCAAGCCGTGCCCTCCTCAGTTTGAGCTGGTGCGCGATAGCTATGAGGCAGGCGATATTACCCGCAGCCAGGCAGCAAAGTGCCTGGGCGTGTGCGTGGGGACGTTCGATCGCTGGATGCGCGAGGCGGGGTAGGGGGTTTGCGTCGCTTTGTCGCTTCCTGTTGCGATTCAAATTTTGATACGGTGACGATGCCATTTGGGGCTACACTCGCTGATATTCAAAAAAGGAGGTTGGCCCTTGGCGCGAGTAAAACAAATAATCGGATTGACCGCGATCGTTCTGTTCGCTGCAACGCTGGCGGGCATCTGGGTGCTGACGGAGCAAAATGCGGTGGAGACGTCGTTGCTGAGCGAGTCCACCGCGCGTGTGGTGGAGGGCCAGGCTACGGGCGTTCAGGCTGTCGATGCCACGGGTGAAGCCCAGACGGAGTACGGAATGACCGGGGGCGCCGATTCGGCTGCCTCGAATGTCCGGTCTGGCCGACTTGCTTCCATTCGCATGTGGGTGGGCACAAACGTCCGTCGCGTTGCCCATACCGTAGAGTTTTTCTTCGTCGGATTGTTCGCCTCCGTGGTCGTGGTTTGCTTTTCCAGGCGTCCGTGGAGCGTATGCTCCCGTTGCGTGCCCGTATTGCTCTTTTGCGCCGCCTGCTCCGTTGGCGATCAGGTGCATAAGATCTTTGTTCCCGGAAGGCATTTCGACGTTATCGATTTAGGATTCGACGCTGCGGGCTATGTCACCGCCATGCTGTTGGTATTGCTGGCGGCGGCGTTGGTGCGCCATGCGACTCGGCCGATCGGTGCCCATGCGAGGCGCTAGCCGGTAACAAACCCGTTTCTGATAATGCGACCTTGTTGAATTATTTTGTGTCGCGCGTATTTCCGAGCGGTCGGATTTGAGGGGCGAGCGGTAGAACGCTCGCCCTTTGTGCGCCACGATGCGGCACAATGTACCGCAAAAGCTGTTTGTATCCGGTACGAATCGTTCGTTGGTCTTTAATTCTTCTCAACGGAGGTGTTTGAGATGGCAAACGGATTGCTTTTGCGGCTTCGCGAGCGTGAGCTCAGCGCGAGCCCGGCGGAACGCAATGTCATCGCATATGTAAGCGCTCATCCGCACGAGGTGGTCGGGCTGTCCGTCCGCGGTCTTGCCGATGTCACGTTCTCCTCGCCCTCGAGCATTTTGCGCTTTTGCAAGCGTTTGGGTTTTGCGGGCTACAAGGAGTTCCAGCGCGAACTGATTGCCGAGCTGGCGCTCTTAGGTGACAAGAAAGACATAGCCCTCGAGGACATCTCCATGGATGACAGCGTCGAACGTATCGTGGGGAAGGTGATGAAAAGCAACGTGCGCACAATCGAGGCGACGGCGCGAACGCTCGATTACACCGTCTTGGAGCGATGCGCGGCCCGTCTTAAGCGGGCACGCGCGGTCAATCTGTTCGGTATTGGTGCCTCTCGTTTGGTCGCGCACGACCTGGCGCAAAAGCTCATGCGTGTCGACAAAGAGTGCCATCTGTACGACGACTGGCATGATCAGCTCTTATGTGCCAAGAACATGCATGAGGGCGATATGGCAATCGCCTTTAGCTACTCGGGCTTGACGCAAGAGGTGCTGGACTGCACCGCCGAGGCTCAACGTCACAACTGTCCCGTTGTGGCCGTTACCAAAGTAGATGGATCATCCAAGCTTGCCACCATGGCCGATGCCGTGCTCGGCGTCGCTGCGAGTGAACCCTTGGTCCGCAGCGGTGCCATGGCTTCGCGTATGGCCCAGCTTATGGTTGTCGATGCCCTGTACGCTGCTTACGTTGCCAGCGACTACGAACGGGCGACGCATGTCATAAAGCAAAACTACATCGAGAAACAGGAAAGATGAGGTGAATGAAATGCTCGATTTAACAAAATTCACGACCGAACAGCGTAATCAAAGGTCAATGGACCTCGATACGATGACATCGCTGCAAATCGTCACGACGATGAACGATGAGGATCTTCGTGCCGTCCAGTCGGTCACGAAAGTGTTGCCCCAGGTTGCCATGGCAATCGACTGGGCTGCTGAGACACTCGAGCGCGGCGGGCGCGTCTTTTACATGGGCGCAGGCACCAGCGGTCGTCTGGGCGTACTCGACGCTTCGGAGTGTCCGCCCACGTTTGGCGTGTCACCCGATCTGATTGTCGGGCTCATTGCCGGAGGCGAGACGGCGTTTATCAAGGCTGTCGAAGGTGCCGAAGACAGCGAGGAGCTTGGCGCGAGCGACCTGCGGGAGCGTGGACTCTCGGACAAGGATCTTGTCGTTGGCCTGGCGGCAAGCGGCCGTACTCCTTATGTGGTGGGCGGCCTTGCGTACGCCAAGGCAACTGGGTGCAAGACCATTGCAATTGCCTGCAACCAAGGGTCGAAGATCGGGGAGAGCGCAGATCTTGCCATTGAGCCCGTGCCCGGTCCCGAGGTGCTGACCGGCTCAACGAGGCTCAAGGCGGGAACGGTTCAAAAGCTCATTCTCAACATGATTTCGACCGGTGCCATGGTCAAGATCGGCAAGGTATACCAAAACCTGATGGTCGATGTGCAGCAGACGAACGAGAAGTTGGTGGTGCGCGGCCAGAACATCGTGATGGAGGCGACCGGCTGCACGCGCGAGCGCGCTGTTCAGGCGCTTGCGGATGCCGGCGGCCACGTAAAAACCGCTATTGTCTCGGTGCTGTTGGACTGCGATGCCGAGCAGGCTGCGGTAGCTCTTGAACGGGCGCACGGCCATGTCCGTACTGCGGTGAGTGGCCATGAGAAGAGCAATGCCGATGTCCAATAGGTGCACGGCGTGAGCTGATATGACATCTAGACGAGATACCCAATACAAGGAGGAGTTATGACGAACAAAGAGCTGGCTCAAAAGCTGCTGGACCTTTTGGGCGGTAAAGACAACGTGCTCGCAAACGCGGCGTGCATGACGCGCCTGCGCGTGACCGTCAAAGACACGGGCAACGTCGACACGGAGGGTATTAAGGCGCTCGACGGCGTGATGGGCCTGGTCGAGGACGACACGATGCAGATCGTGCTGGGTCCGGGCAAGGTGAATAAGGTGCTCGAGGAGTTCTCCAAGCTCACCGGCCTTGCGAAAGGCGTTGCCGACGAGAGCGTGGTTGACGCTGCGGCCACAAACAAGGCCGCGCAGAAAGCCAAGTACGAGTCCAAGCCGGTTCAGGCCTTCCTCAAGAAGATTTCCAATGTCTTCGTCGCCCTGCTTCCCGGCATCATTGCGGCTGGCCTCATCAACGGTATCTGCAACGTCATTAACGTCTCGACGGCAGGCGCGCTTGCAGGCGAGTGGTGGTACCAGGGCATTCGTTCCATGGGCTGGGCCCTGTTCGCCTATCTGCCCATCTTGGTGGGCTATAACGCGGCACGTGAGTTTGGTGGCTCCGCTGCGCTGGGCGGCATCGCCGGCATGATGTGCATCGCCAACAGTGCCATGCCCCTGCTTGCGCCTGGCGCGGCTGATCCTGCCACTGCCATTCTGCTGCCGCTCACCAATGCGCAGTACAACCCCGCAGCGGGCGGCATGATCGCGGCTCTCATCGCTGGCGCATTTTTTGCCTGGATGGAGCGTCAGATTCGCAAGGTTATGCCCAACGCACTCGACACGTTCTTGTCCCCGCTGCTGGTGCTCATCATCGGCGCCTTTGCTCTGATGCTCGTCATCCAGCCGGTTGGTGCATGGCTGACGACTGCCATCTTTAGCGTTTTGACCTTTATCTTCGAGAAGCTGGGCGTCCTGGGCGGCTATATCCTGTCGGCAGGCTTCTTGCCGCTGGTTTCTGTCGGCCTGCATCAGGCGCTCACGCCGATCCACGCTATGCTCAACGATCCCGACGGCGCTACCAAGGGTATCAATTACCTGCTTCCCATCCTTATGATGGCTGGCGGCGGCCAGGTCGGTGCCGGTTTGGCGCTGTACTTTAAGACCAAGAACGCCAAGCTCAAGAAGTACGTCGCAGAGTCCATTCCCGTTGGAATCCTGGGTGTGGGCGAGCCTCTGATGTATGCTGTTACGCTGCCGCTCGTTCGTCCGTTTGTGACGGCCTGCCTGGGCGCCGGATTTGGCGGCGCGCTCGCGGCGCTGCTTCACATCGGCACGGTTTCTCAGGGCGTTTCCGGTCTGTTTGGCCTGCTGATCGTCGTTCCTGGCCAGCAACTCGGCTACGTTGCCGCTATGCTGCTTGCCTATGCCGCCGGCTTTGTCCTGACGTGGTTCTTCGGTGTCGACGAGCAGAAGATCAACGAGTTCTTTGGCGAGTAGTTTGATATCGCGAGCCGTGTTGCTCAGGGCTCGCGGAGCGCGGCAGATTTCTTGATGATATGGTTGTGCCGGCGGGGCTAACTGCTCCGCCGGCCTTTTTTAAAGGAGCGTTGAAGCGTGAAAACGGGTATTTCGATTTATCTTTCCAGCCCTCTGCAGGATATTGAGCGGACGATTGAGCGTGGTGCCGCGGCGGGTGCGCGCTATGCGTTCACCTCGCTGCATATTCCCGAGGATGGGGGAGCGGCGTATGCCGATAAGGTCCGTCATGTGCTGTCGCTGCTTTCCGCCCGCGGCATTGCGCTCATTGCCGATGTGGGGCCTCGCACGTGCGATTTGCTCGGGCTTGAGCGCATCGAGGACTTGCGCGATCTGGGGTTGGAATACCTTCGTTTGGACTATGGCTTTAGCGCCCAGCGGGTCGCGGAGCTGTCCGGTGTATTTCGCATTGTGGTCAATGCATCGACAGTGAGTTCTGATGAAATCGCATCGTGGCGTGAGGCCGGTGCCGATGTGACTCGTTTTGCCGCCTGCCACAATTTTTACCCCAAGCCTTATACCGGTTTAGCTCTGGAGGACATTGCTCGGGTGAATCTTCGTCTTGCGGCGCTTGGATTCGAAATCATGGCTTTTGTGCCGGGTGATGCTAACGTTCGCGGGCCGGTATTCGAGGGACTGCCGACGGTCGAGGCGCAGCGCGGTCGCGCGTCAAAGGTTGCCCTCAATATGCTTGAGCTTGCACATGGCGCCGATTGCGACATTGTGTTGGTCGGCGACCCCGATCTTTCCGATGCGGGCTGGGCGCAGTTTGCTCAAGTTTCCGCCGGATACGTGGACCTGCAATGCGAGCTTGAGCTCAGTTATGCCTATGTGCGCGGGCAGATTCATCACGACCGACCCGACTCGAGCGTCCTCATCTTTAGGTCTCAGGAGTCACGTACGACGCTTAAGCCGGATTCCGTGCCGACGGATGCCGGAGCCGGCCTGCCGCGAAAGGCGGGGTCGATCGCTGTGAGCAATAGCGGATATGGGCGCTACGAAGGCGAGCTTGAGATTGCGCGGGTCGATCTTCCCGGTGACGAGCGCATGAACGTTGCGGGCCATATCACGCCCGAGGCAATGGAACTGCTGCCGTTCATCAAACGCGGATTCGGGGTACGGTTCGTTTAACGTGTGACCCGCGGGCTACAATTGGCCCATCATACGAAGGCGCCTCGTGTGGCGTGTGCCTGCGTTGGCCGATCTATATTCGGAGGATTCCCATGACCGTACTGTTTGTTGAATATTCCAAGTGCTCGACCTGTAAGAAGGCCAAGGCATGGCTGGACGAACATGGGGTAGAGTACATCGACCGCGATATCGTTTTGGACAATCCCACGGCTGATGAGCTTGCGACCTGGATTGCTCGTTCGGGGCTGCCGGTGCGGCGCTTCTTTAATTCGTCGGGCATGAAATATCGAGAGCTGGGCCTGAAGGCGCGTCTGGATGCGGGCATGACGGATCGGGAGTGCTACGAGCTGCTGGCGACCGACGGCATGCTGGTCAAGCGTCCGCTGCTGGTGGGCGACGACTTTGTGATTCCAGGCTTTAGGGAATCGGCTTGGGCCGAGGCGTTGCTGTAGCGGCTGCGGAAAGTGCGACCCGGAATTCGCTTCCAGAATGGGATGCGCTTTCCCAAAGTGGCCGGTTGCGGAAAGCACGTCCCATTCTGAGCTTCGATTGTGGGACACGGTTTCCGGTTGAGGGCTCGACGGGAAAGTGGGGACCAGTTTGAGCTTGAAATCTGGGACGCACTTTCCGCCGGCGGGCCTGCCCCAGTCAGTCCGCCAGCTGTGCCCATTCGTGCGGATCGTAGACCTTTACGTGTTTGTTGGGCTTGCCGCTCCAGTACTCCTCGTCCATAAAGGGCAGATATGCCTGAACGCCGGGGCAGATAAAGGGAATCCGCTGCTGTTGCAGTCGCTCGCGCTGGCGCTGCTCCAGGTGCGCCTCGGATATGACGGTCGGCATGCCGGACAACTCGACGAGGCTTGCCTGGATTCGCTTAAGGTCGGGGAGTCCCGCGTGCCATGACATCCGCATGATCAAAAAGGATGCACGGCGGTATTTTGCCTGCACCACAGTAATGGCGGGGCGCAGTGTGGGATGGATTTTGTCCCGTTCGGGCCAAAGGTCGGCAGTGATCTCGAGGCCCAGGGTCTCCCATAGGTAATCAAGCTCTTCGTCCATGGCGCCTCGATATCTACGTGATCATTGATACTTCGATTGTGTTGCCTGGTGCTATCGTTTTCGCGGTAGAATCTGCCAACGGTTGACGGCTACCGCTCGCGGCGTTTTGCCCTTCGTGTACAGCGGTCGGCTTCACAGGTCCTTCACGGGTTGGACTAAATTAGGCCAATTTGACTGAATTTCAAAAAAGTCAAAATTGGGGCTTGCGTCACGGCGAGACTTCCCGTATATTTCTTTCGTGCGCAAAGGCACAGCCGAGCGCAGCGATGCAGTCATTGGGATGTCGTCTAATGGCAGGACAGCGGATTCTGGTTCCGTCAATGGGGGTTCGACTCCCTCCATCCCAGCCATTGCATTTGCTACATATGGCCCGTTCGTCTAGCGGTTTAGGACGCCGCCCTCTCAAGGCGGAGATCACCAGTTCGAATCTGGTACGGGCTACCAAAATTGAACGCCCGGGCCTCGTAAGAGACCCGGGTTTTGTGTATTAACCGTATATACGGCGCCTGCCGTGTTTCGCTCAGATCGAGGAGTAGCCATGGATCTGCCCATCAGCTTGCAAGACATCACGTATGCCGAGAACTATCTGGCGCAGGGCGACCTGGCTACGGCGACGCCGCTGCTGGAGCGTCTGGTGGAGCTCGCCGAGGAGTATATCGACGCTGAGTGCAAGACGGAGGAGAAGCGCCAATACTTTAGCTTCGATAGCAAGTTTGAGCGCTTGGCCTATCGCCGCGTGGAGAAGGATCCGCGCGAGCTCGTGCAGGTCGAGGTGCCGTTTGACCGCCTGTACTCTGACATGGCGTTTGCCTACATTCGCCAGCAGGATTATGTAAGCGCTCGCAACGCCTTGATGCAGGCCGTGCGCTGGGACCCCATGAACTGCAACTACCGCCTTGATCTGGCCGAGCTGTTCCGCGCTCTCGAGGACAAGCAGGAATGGGCATCGCTCTCGTTCTCGGTGCTGGAGCGTGCAAGCGATGGCAAGTGCGCCGCCCGCGCTTACGCCAATCTAGGTCAGTACTTCTTGGAGCCCGAGACCGAGAACGTTTCGGCTGCCGTGGGCTGCGCGCGTCTGGCGCTGCGCCTGGCGCCCAACGATGCGCATACGACGCGCCTGCTCAACAAGATCCATACCACCTATCCGGATGCCGCTGATGAGAGCGACGACCACGTGATGGGTGAATTGGCCCTGCAAGGCGTGCCGACCTCGCCTTCGGCCGAGATTGCCGTCTGCCTGATCATGTGTGCGACCGATGCTGCAAGCGACGGCGACAAGCAGGAGGCGACGCGCCTGACGGTGCGTGCTCGCGACTTGGTGGGCGAGGAGGCCTGCGCGGCGATTATCAAACTGGTGCGCGAGAGCGATGCCGAGCTCAATGCCGAGCGCAAGGCAAAGCGCGCAGGTGCCGACAAGGGAACCGATGGCGCCAAGGAGGCCGGCGATGCCCAGTAAGCGTGAACGCAAGCTCATTTCTAAGAATCGCTCGGCGCATCACGAGTACTTTATCGATGAGACGTTCGAATGCGGTATTGAACTGAGTGGCACCGAGGTCAAGTCGATTCGCGAGCGCGCCTGTCAGATCACTGACACTTTTGCGTTGATCCGTGGCGGCGAGTGCTGGCTCGTCGGACTGCATATCCACCCTTATAGCCATGGTGGCGTGTGGAATCGCGATCCCGACCGTCGGCGTCGTCTGCTGCTGCACCGCAAGGAGATCGACTTTCTTGACGGCAAACTTCGCAACCGTGGTTATGCGCTGGTTCCGTTGGAGCTCTACTTTAATACCGACGGCCGCGTAAAGCTGCTGCTGGGTCTGGGTCGCGGCAAGAAGCTCTACGACAAGCGCGAGGACATGGCCAAGCGTGATGTCCAACGCGAGATCGACCGCGCCCTTAAGGAACGCAACCGCTAGGCACTCTGTATAAGTCGCGGTGGAATACGGACTGTTTTGCCTGTTTGAGGGGCTATTCAGTCCCTATTTCACCGCAACTGCGGGCGTCTCATCTTTCTTACTGTTCTGACACATATGTCTCAAAGGCGGCGTCCGTTATGGGCGTCGCCTTTTTTGTGGGTACATACATCCATGAGGTTCAATCCTGGGTTAGGGGAGTGATCGTTATGGACAAAACTGCGTTCTTTACGATGCCGAGTGGCCTGTACGTGGTGAGCGCCGCGGCGGACGGGCTGCGTGCCGGCTGCGTTATCAACACAGCAGTGCAGGTGACATCCGCCCCGCCGCGCATCTCGATTGCCGTGAACAAGGAAAATGTCACGTCCGGCGTAATCGTATCGGCTAAGGCCTTTGCGCTGACCGTGATCGATCAGACGGCCGATATGCTCTACATTGGCAACTTTGGCTTCCGCACCAGCAGCGATTACGACAAGTTTGCCAAGTACGAGACCCACGAGACCACTCTGGGCATGCCCTATGTGCCCGAGCACGCGGCGGCGCTGTTCAGCTGCCGTCTGATTGATACCGTGGATGTGGGCACGCACCTGCTCTTTATCGGCGAGGTGGAGGACGCCGAGCGCTTGAGCGGCGAGGCCCCGCTGACCTATGACTACTATCACAAGGTCTTGAAGGGCAAGACGCCGCCCAAGGCTTCGTCGTATCAAGGCTAGAAATGTTCTAAAAATACTTGCATTATATTATTGAGAATCTATACTAATAAGTGAAGTACATCACCAGTCGCGTTCGAGAGGAGAACATCATGGCTGAGGAGAAGAAGACGTATAAGTTCGTGTGCACCGTTTGCGGTTACGAGGTTGAGGTCGACACGCCCGAGCTGCCCGAGGATTACGTATGCCCGGTCTGCGGCGTCGGCCCCGATGAGTTTGAGCTCGTCGAGGAGTAACTCGTAGACACACGGCGATTAGCTATACAGAGCTCTGTCCAAGGGCCCCGGCCGGATATTCCGGCCGGGACCCTTTTGATTTATCTGACGGTTTAAAACGGCCTTACGTGTTACAGATTGAGACGTTATATCTGGACAGTCACGCCATCCCAATTACATCCCCGTTAGCAGCACGATGTCGAGAATCGTCACGATGGCACCGATTCCTACGAGCAGCGTGTTGAGCGGGCGCGAGTTGGCGTATTTGCCCATGACGCGGGGCGAACTGGTGAGTCGTATGAGCACAAAGACCGTAATCGGCAACTGAAGCGACAACAGCGCCTGACTCCAGATGAGACCCTCAAAAGGATTCGGGACGATCAGGCACGCCGCCACTGCGCCGACGAAACAGACCGCCACTCCAATCGATGAGTGCCGGTCGTGGATGTCGTATTCCTCGTCGAACATGCCCGCGGTGATGGTGCCTGCCGCCATGCCTGCCGTCACACTACTCGAGAGGCCCGCAAACAGCAGCGCCACCGCAAAGATTGTCGAGCTTGCTGGGCCCAGAATGGGGGAGAGCGTGTCCGCTGCGACGGCGAGGTCGTCTACGACAATGCCGTGCGCAAAGAAGGTCGTTGCGGCCAGGATGACCATGGCCGAGTTGATTGCCCAGCCCACGCCCATCGAAAAGAGCGTGTCGAAGAGCTCATAGCGCAGACGCTCTTCGATAACCTGCTCGCCTTGGCCTTCGAAATGCATGGATTGGATGACCTCGGAGTGTAGAAAGAGGTTGTGGGGCATAACGACCGCACCCAGGACACTCACGATAATCGCGGCAGAGCCAGTGGGCATACTGGGCGTGATCCAGCTTGCGGCGGCTTGCGGCCAGTCGACCTTGACTAGTGCAAGCTCGGCCAAAAACGAGAGTCCTACCACGCCTACGAAGGCGATAATCCAGCGCTCGGCACGCTTGTAGGAGCTCGTCATGAGCATCGCCATCGATACTGCTGCCACGATGACGCAGCCGGCACGCACGGGCAGTCCAAAGAGCATCTGGAGCGCAATCGCGCCGCCCAGGATCTCGGCCATGGCGGTGGCGATGGTCGCGAGGTAGGCACTGGCGAGCACCGTGCGCCCAACGAAGCGGGGGAGAAAGCGGGTCGTGGCCTCGGCAAGGCAGGCGCCCGTGGCGATGCCCAAGTGCGCCGCGTTGTGCTGCAGCACAATGAGCATAATCGTGGACAGTGTGACGATCCACAGCAGCGCGTAGCCAAACTGCGAGCCCGCGGCCATATTGGAGGCCCAGTTGCCCGGGTCAATAAAGCCGACGGTCACGAGCAGCCCGGGGCCGATGTGCCGCGCAATGTCTAGGCCTCCGTGACCACCGGTGCGTCGGGAGCCAAAGTGTTGTTTGAGATGGTTGAGCATGGTGAGCTCCTGCGTGCCGTTTGTTTGACGCCGCAAAGGATACCCGTTTTAGGCTCAAAAGTTAACCATGACTAACAAAATTATTGTATTTGAATAGGATGGTGAAAGGGAGTTGCCGAAATGTCTTGATCTGTAACAACTAGGGATGGAAATTGGGTCTAGGTGTTACAGATCAAGACAAGAAGAAATGGTCCTATGGAATATCTCGATCTGTAACAGTTAGCTGCAAAAACCGGCCCTTCATGTTACAGATTGAGACATTCGGAACCGTCTCTCGAAAACATCTCAATCTGTAACAGTTAGTCGTCGAAATTGGGTCTTCCTGTTACAGATTGAGATGTTTGAAGAGGTGAGTTTGCAGGCCGAACTTGGGGCCTATGTTGTCGCCCTTGAGGTCGGCGGTGTCCACTCATGGGGCGTGCGTTACGCAATTGTTTCGAAACGGGCGGGAAACACAACGGGCCGGTGATGCTCCTAGTATGCCTATTCAACTGATTGTCTAATATCTAGGGGAGGATCGCGATGCAGGCAGATTCCGCTCAGCAGCAGGGCCTTTATCGCCCCGAATTCGACCACGATGCATGTGGCATCGGCGCGCTTGCCGATATCAACGGTGAGCGCCATCACCAGATTTTGGACGATGCGCTGTCCATTCTGGTCAACTTGGAGCACCGCGGTGGCACGGGACTCGAGAAGAACACCGGCGACGGCGCTGGCATCCTGTTCCAGGTTCCGCATCACTTTTTCCGTAAAGAGGCTCAAAAGTGCGGCCAGATTCTGCCGGCAGAGGGCGACTATGGCGTGGCCATGCTGTTCTTCCCGCAGGACGACAAGGGCGTAGAGGATGCCCGCCGCGTGTTTGAGGAGGGTTGCGCCGAGGCCGGCGTGCCGCTGCTCTTTTGGCGCGAGGTGCCGGTCGACCCGCACGACCTGGGCGAGACGGCCCGCGCCTGCATGCCTACCATCCTGCAGGCCTTTCTGGGTCGCCCCGACGACACGCCGGCGGGCGACGCCTTCGAGCGCCGTCTGTATGTGTGCCGCCGCACCATCGAGAAGAAGGCCGACGCCGAGTTTGCCCTGCGCGACAAGATCTTCTATGTGTGCTCCATGAGCTCGCGTACTATCGTGTACAAGGGCATGCTGGTCGCCACGCAGATGCGCCGCTTCTTCATCGACCTCAACGACGCCGCCGTCAAGACGGCCGTAGCGCTTGTCCACTCGCGCTACTCCACCAACACCACGCCCAGCTGGGAACGCGCGCACCCCAACCGCTTTATCATCCACAACGGCGAGATCAACACCCTCAAGGGCAACGTCAACTGGATCCGCGCCCGCGAGCCCAACCTGTACAGCCCCGTGCTGCAGCACGATCTTGAGCGCGTGATGCCCATCATCAACCGCGAGGGTTCTGACTCCGCGATTTTGGACAACGTGCTCGAGTTCCTGGTCATGAACGGTCGCCCGCTCACGCGTGCCGCGTCCATGCTGCTGCCCGAGCCGTGGGACCACAACGACAGTCTGAGTGAGGAACGCCGCGCCTACGATGCCTACCAGTCCATGCTCATGGAGCCGTGGGACGGCCCGGCCGCCATCGCCTTTACCGACGGCCGCACACTGGGTGCTGCTCTCGACCGCAACGGCCTGCGTCCCGCCCGCTACTATGTGACGCGCGACGGTCGCTTTATGCTGGCAAGCGAGGTGGGCACCATCGAGGTGAGCCCCGAGAACATCCTGACGAGTGGCTGCCTGGGACCGGGCCAGATGCTCGAGGTCGATTTTGCCCGCGGCCGCGTGATCTACAACGATGAGCTGCGCGCTCGCTATGCCAAGGAAAAACCCTACCGCGACTGGATTGCCGAGGAGACGCTGACCGTCGACGCGCTCGATGAGCCCGTTGCAGCAACGCCCGCCGAGGACGCCGAGGTGCCCGCCGCCGTGCGTATGGCCAAGCTCGGCTACCACTGGGATGACGTCGACGAGGTCGTGCGTCCCATGGCCCAGCAGGGCAAGGCCCCGCTCGCCTCGATGGGCATCGACGCGCCGCTGGCCTGCCTGTCCAAGAAGACGCGCTCGTTCTTTGACTACTTCTATCAGCTGTTCGCCCAGGTCACGAATCCGCCGATCGATGCCCTGCGCGAGCACATGGTCACCTCGACCACGCTCTACCTGGGCAACCACGGCAACCTGCTCGAGGACTCCCGTACGGCCTGCCAACTGGTGCGCCTGGAGCGCCCGTTGCTCAACGAGGAGGAGTTCGAGCGTATCTGCGCTATCGACCGCGTGGGCTTTAAGACCCGTCGCTTCCGTGCCGTCTACCGCCGCGATGCCGGCGAGGGCGCACTGCAGGCTGCGCTCAAGCAGCTTGCCGAGGACGTTGAGGCTGCGGTCCGCGACGGCGTGAACATCGTGGTGTTGAGCGATCGTGCCGCTGCGGGCGAGGTGCCCGTGCCGTCGCTGCTTGCCGTGGGCTGCGTACACAACCACCTGATCCGCGCCGGCGTGCGCACCTTTGCCGACATCGTGGTGGAGTGCGGCGACGCCGTGTCCCCGCATGACTTTGCGGCACTGGTGGGCTACTCCGCGAGCGGCATCTATCCGTACAACGCACATGCGTGCATCCGCGATCTGGCGACACGCGGCGATTTGGACGTGACGGCCGAGCAGGGCATCGCCAACTACAACAAGGCCGCGACGGCGGGCATCGTCTCCATCATGTCCAAGATGGGCATCTCCACGGTGCAGAGCTACCATTCGGCGCAGATCTTCGAGGCCGTGGGCTTTACGCCGGAGTTCGTCAACGCGTACTTCGCCGGCACGGTGAGCCGTGTGGGCGGTATGGGTGTCGAGGACGTCGAGCGCGAGCAAAACGAGCGCTACGATGCCGCGCTCGCTATCCTTAAGAGCCCGGCTCCCGATCAGCTGCCCACGTTGGGCCTGACCAAGTGGCGCCCGCTCGGCGGCGAGGATCACCTCATCGATCCGCAGACTGTCTACTTGCTGCAGACCGCCTGCCGTGAGGACAGCTACGACACCTTTAAGGAGTACAGCGCCCGCCTGCACCGCACCGGCCGTGCCGTGCGCCTGCGCGACCTGCTGGACTTTGATGCCAGCGGCCGCACCCCGGTTTCGCTCGACGAGGTGGAGCCCGCGCTCAATATCGTCCGCCGCTTTAACACCGGCGCCATGTCGTACGGTTCCATAAGCAAAGAGGCACACGAGTGCATGGCCATTGCCATGAACCGCCTGCACGGCCGCTCCAACTCGGGCGAGGGCGGCGAGGACCCGCGCCGCGAGACCCCGCTGGCCAACGGTGACTCTAAGAACTCCGCCATCAAGCAGGTGGCAAGCGCGCGCTTTGGCGTGACGAGCCGCTACCTGTGCAGCGCCTTCGAGATTCAGATCAAGATGGCCCAGGGCGCCAAGCCCGGCGAGGGCGGACACCTGCCCGGCAAGAAGGTCTACCCCTGGATCGCCGAGGTTCGTCAGTCCACGCCCGGCATCGGCCTGATCTCGCCTCCGCCGCACCACGACATCTACTCCATCGAGGACTTGGCGGAGCTGATCTTCGATCTTAAGAACGCCAACCCCGGTGCGCGCGTGTCGGTCAAGCTGGTCAGCGAGGCCGGCGTCGGCACCATCGCCACCGGTGTGGCCAAGGGCGCTGCCGACAAGATCTTGATCAGCGGTCATAACGGCGGCTCGGGTGCCGCGGCGCGCGACTCCATTTGGCACGCCGGCCTGCCGCTGGAGCTTGGCCTTGCCGAGGCCCAGCAGACGCTGCTGCAAAACGGCCTGCGCTCACGCGTGGTGCTCGAAGCCGACGGCAAGCTCATGGACGGCACCGATGTCGCCGTCGCCTGCCTGCTGGGTGCCGAGGAGTTTGGCTTTGCGACCATGCCGCTCATCTCCATGGGCTGCCTTATGCAGCGCGACTGCCAGCAGGATACCTGCCCGGCCGGCATCGCCACGCAAAACTGTCGCCTGCGTCGCGGCTTCCGCGGCAAGTCCGAGCACGTCGAGCACTTTATGCTCTTTGTTGCCGAGCAGCTGCGCGAGGTCATGGCGAGCCTGGGCTTCCGCACCGTCGACGAGATGGTCGGCCATCCCGAGTGCTTGCGCCAGATTGAGGTCCCGGGCAACCGCAAGGCCAACCTGCTCGATCTGTCGCCCGTGCTGGCGAGCGCGACCTGCGAGTTCGGTGCCCACATCCCGGGTGCCGACGGTCGTCACTTCCTGCCGCAGATGGCTGCGGACAGCGAGCTCGAAAAGACGCTCGACTCCACGTTGTTTGTGCCCTATACGGCCGATGCCCGTGCGCACCTGCGTCCGATTCGCTTCCGCGCCGATATCGCCAACGTCAACCGCTGCGTGGGCACCATCTTGGGCAACGCGGTGACCAAGGCGCATCCCGAGGGCCTGCCCGCCGGCTCCATCACCATCGATTGCGATGGTTCGGCCGGTCAGAGCTTTGGCGCCTTCCTGCCGCGCGGCATTACGCTCAACGTGTGCGGCGACGCCAACGACTACTTTGGCAAGGGCCTTTCGGGCGGCGAGGTGTCGGTGCGCCCCAACCCGCATGCGACCTACAAGTTCGACGAGAACATCATCGTGGGCAACGTTGCGTTCTTTGGCGCTACGAGTGGCCGCGGCTTCATTAACGGCCTGGCCGGCCAGCGCTTTGGCGTACGCAACTCCGGTGCCACGGTGGTGGTCGAGGGCTGCGGCAACCATGGCTGCGAGTACATGACGGGAGGTCTGGCGCTCATCCTGGGCGAGGTCGGGCAGAACTTCGCCGCCGGCATGACGGGCGGCGTGGCTTACGTCTTTGACCAGTACGGCACGCTCGATGCCCGTGTGAACCACGAGAGCGTTGAGCTTAAAGCCCCGACGGCTGGTGAGCTGGCGCAGATTCGTGCGCTCGTCCAGGAGCACGTGGACGCGACGCAGAGCCCGCGCGGCATTAAGTTGCTCTACAGCTTTGAGACGATGAGCAAGCACTTTGTGAAGGTCATTCCGACCGAGTACGAGCGCGTGCTGGCGATTGTCGCCGCCGCCGAGGCCGTCGGCAAGACGCATGAGCAGGCCGAGGAGCTGGCGTTTGACATTGTGACCGGTCGCGCCGACGCCGCCGATGTCGCTCGCTTTGATGTGGCGGGTGGTGTCGCTGGCGCTGTGCCCGCCGCCGCCAGCTCTGTTGCTTCGACCAAGAAGGAGGCGTAAGTGCCATGGGTAAGCCCGGTGCTTTTCTTGATATCGATCGCGTGACCCACGAGCTGCGCCCCGTGGAGGAGCGCAGCCGCGATTTCGATCTGCTGTACGTGGAGCTCGACGACGATGCGCGCCGTGCCCAGGCGAGCCGCTGCATGATGTGCGGTGTGGCGTTTTGTCAGATGGGCGCGAGCTTTGGCAAGGCGCGTCCGAGTGGCTGCCCACTGCACAATCTGATTCCCGAGTGGAACGAGCTAGTGTATCGCGGCCGCTGGAACGAGGCTGCCGAGCGTCTGTCACTCACCTCGCCCATGCCCGAGTTCACGAGCCGCGTGTGCCCGGCGCTGTGCGAGGCCGCGTGCAACCTGGGCTCGGTCGACGGCCAGCCCACGACGATTCACGACAACGAGCGTGCGATCAGCGACCATGAGTGGGCCAACGGCGGCCCGCGCCGCTTTGAGCCGGCAGGGGAGGATGCGCCCACGGTCGCTGTGATTGGCTCTGGCCCGGCTGGCCTGGTGGCTGCATGGGAACTTGCGCGTCGCGGCGCGCGCGTGACGGTGTTTGAGCGTGACGACCGCCCGGGCGGCCTGCTCATGTACGGCATTCCCAACATGAAGCTCGAGAAGTCCGTGGTCGAGCGTCGCGTGACACTTATGCGCGAGCTGGGCATTGTGTTCGAGCTGGGTGCTGACGTTACGAACCCTGCGGTGGCGGCCAAGCTCAATGGCTTTGACGCCGTCGTGGTGGCTGCCGGCGCTCGTGCTCCGCGTGGGCTTTCGGCTGCGAACATTGATGCCCCGGGCGTGGTGTACGCCGTGGACTACCTGACGGCTTCGACCGTCTCGGTGCTCGATGGCGGCGAGCCCGCGGTGAACGCGCGCGGCCTGGACGTTGTGGTCATTGGCGGCGGCGATACCGGTAACGACTGCGTGGGCACCGCGGTACGTCAGGGTGCGCGCAGCGTGCGCCAGTTTGAGTTCTTGCCGGCGGCGCCTGATGCGCGCGCGGCGAGCAACCCCTGGCCGCAGTGGCCCAACGTGAAGAAGACCGATTATGGCCAGCAGGAGGCCATCGCTGCCATGGGCGGCGAGATGCGCGCTTGGGGTGTGGATACGCTCGAGGTACTGTTGGACAAGAAGGGCGCGGCCGCGGGCCTGCGTGTGGTCGATCTGGATTGGTCGGCTGGCAAGCCCGAGCGCATCGCGGGCTCCGAGCACGAGGTGCCGGCCCAGCTGGTGCTCATCGCCTGCGGCTTTACGGGTCCCGAGCATGGCGTGTTCGACGCCGTTGGCGTGCCTGTTGCCACCGCTGGTCGTCCGCTGCCGGTGATGGCTGCCGAGGGCTCGCACCTTGCGGCCCGTGTCGACGGCGTCGCCGCGGGCGCCATACCGGTATACGTGGCCGGCGATGCTCGCAATGGCAGTTCGCTCGTGGTAAGCGCCATGGCCGACGCCCTGGCCTGCGCTGCCGAAGTCGCCGAGGCGCTGGAGCTGTAAAGTAGTCATTTAAGAACGTCCCCAATGACTAGTCATTTTTTGTCTAGTCGTTGGGGACACTCTTTGCGAGCGATTTGCTCGTTTGTCGACGTACGGGTGTTTATTTGTCGACTTCTTGGGCTGTGGTCACCTGTTGTTTCTGTGGTGGCTGTGGGTATCTGGCTCAAAAGGGCGGGTTGGCCGTCTATGTTTACCTGCGGTTTTGTTGCGGTGCGCATTTTCGGTCAAGCTTTTCGTCAAGTGTTTGGTCAGCATCTGGTTTGCAGCCGGAGGCCTATTTTGCCCGCGCTGGTCGTGGCCGACCACCCTCCTCGTAAGCTCAAATTGAGGTCTATCAGTTTGAGGAGGATGCCATGACTGTCCACGCTTTAGACCGAGCGCAGCTAGCCGAAGCCGTCGGCAACGATATTGCCGACATAGCCCATTTTTGGATGCTGCGGAAGTTCCAGTTTTTGGAGCCGGCGCGCGAACAGTTCGAGATCATTGTCGACCCGTGGCTCAGCTATTGCACCGAGCCTTCGCAAAACGAAATCATGGCCTACAACATGGCGTTTACCGATTGGCTGCTCTTCGAGCGCTCCTATCGCCATGGCAAGACGCTGCTCGAGCTGTATGTTGACGAGCCGCCGGCATCGCTTTCGCCTGCCTCGCTCAAGCGGCTCGAGCAGGTACGCGACACGCAGTATTTCTCGCGCTTTGGCATTTTGGACAAGGATCCTGCGAACGGCATAGTTGCGCTGAAGGATACGCGCACCGACCGTCGCTTTGATGTCTACGACCCGCATATCGTGCAAAAGGAGCATTGGAGCGACGGCGCGATTGCGGTGCGCCTCGCTTGCGTCGACGATGTCTGGCTGACGGCGGGACAGCTCTATCTGTACGACATCGCGCGCCTGAGTGACACGGCAGTCGATGGGCCGGGTGCGGTGCATCCGGAGGACCTGCAGGATGGCTTTGACACCTCGTGCATCAGCTTCTTTTTGCGCCTGGTCCGCGACATCATGGGCGCCCAGGGGCGCTACGTAAAGTCCCTCAACATCTACGAACAAGAATGGGAGTAGGGGATGTGACTGGTGTCGCCCTACAGCCCTGACTTTGTCTCAATCTGTAACGTTTAGCGGCTGTTTGAGCCCGTAACTGTTACAGATTGAGACGGAAGGTTGGCGGCTGTCGAAAGATCTTGTTCTGTAACAACTAGAGGCTCAAAGACTGTCTTCCTGTTACAGATCAAGACATTTGTCAGCGGAGGCAACGGTGACGATGGTCCATTTGTCTGACGTGGTGGTGACGAAAGTGTCTAATACCGTTCTCAAACACAAACATGCGACTCGCAACACGTTGGCGCGGAATAGAATGCTCGCGCGGCTCACGGAGACGGCCAAGCAAGGTGCGCTGCTCGCAACGCATGACAATACCGAGCTCATGTGGCTGCGACGCCATGTTGGAACCGACGATATCGCGGAGCCCGAGCCGTACCTGTTCTGTTTTCAGCATGATTGGGATGCATTGACGCCGGCGGAGCGAGCGCTGAGGACTATCAAAGGGCTTGCGGAATTTCATCCCGATTGGGCGTTTTGGGGCTATGACGCGGCGCTTTTGTGGGGTCTGGAGGTGCCGAATGATCTGCTCGGGCCGCGCTTTCTTGTTAAGACGGGTTGTTCGGTGACGTTGAGCGGCGGGTGCAGGTTGTTGCGTCCGCAGATGGCGGGCGCGCTCGAGCGTGTTGATGGCGTGCGGGTGACGTCGTTTTGGCGCACGGTGGAGGATTGCTTACTGCGTGCGCCGTTCTCCTACGGGTTGGCGATTGCCGATTCTGCACTGCGGGCGAAAGGCGTATCACGTTGGGATTTGTGCGAGCGCCTCCGCGCCGATTGCGAGGGCAGGCGAGGGTATCGCAGGGCACAGGTGATTGCGTCGTATGCGGACGGGCTGTCCGAAAACGGCGGCGAGTCTCGGTTCCGAGCGTTCTTTATTGCGTACGGCTTTCCAGTTCCGGAGCTGCAGGTGGAGTTTCGCGACCCGCTCGATTCGAGCCAGGTGTTTCGCGTCGACTATTTTTGGCGGCTCGAGAACGGGACGTGTGTCATCGGCGAGCTCGACGGGAAGGGAAAGTATACCCTGCAGGATGGTGGGGATCGGGGGTCGGTCGACCCATTCGTGGCAGAACGTCAGCGAGAGTCTCATCTGACGATGCTCGGGCACAAGGTGCTTCGGTTTACGTTTGATGAACTCAAGAACCCGGGGAAGCTGGCTGAAAAGATGAGACTGGCGGGAATTCAACAGCGGGCCGATCTGGCTGAGGAATGGAGACGCCAGTGGTATGGGCGCTGAGAGGTTTTGTCTCGATCTGTAACGTTTAGAAGTTGTTTGAGTTCGTAATTGTTACAGATCGAGACAAACCGGTGAAACGTCGACCGAATGTCTTGATCTGTAACATCAAGGGGCCCAATAACCCTGTACCTGTTACAGATCGAGACATTCCCCTGATGTTGCTGGGGTGGGGCTGCAACGTATTCCGTCCCCCCACATCCCCTCTTCCCTCCGTTAACCGATATGTCCGCAGCAATCCTGCCGCGCTGGATAATAATGGACAGATGTTCAAGTTTTCTGAGGGGGAGGAGCTCGATATGGCGTCTGCCGATCGTTCCACGTTGTTTATCAATGCGACCGTCCTGGATGGCTCGAAACATATGGAGCCGCAGCCCGATATGGCCGTGGCCGTTGAGCGCGGTGTCATCACATGGATGGGGCCGAGTGCTGTGGCGCAGGCGCCTGCGGGTGCCGAGGTTATCGACCTGGCAGGTGCGTATCTCATGCCAGGCCTCATCAATATGCATGTGCATCTGTGCGGTTCGGGCAAGCCGGTTTCGGCGGGCGATGCGGGCGCGCTGATGAAGAAGCTCGATAATCCCGTGGGGCGCGCCATCGTGCGCCATATTCTTAAGGGCAGCGCCCAACAACAACTGGCAAGTGGCGTGACCACGGTGCGCGGCGCGGGCGACCCGCTGTTTGCCGATCTTGCCGTGCGCGATGCTATCGATGCCGGCAAGTATCAAGGTCCTCGCCTGGTGGCGCCGGGAACGGGTGTCACGGTGCCGGGCGGCCATGGTGCGGGTTTGTTCGCCCAGGTGGCCAACAGTCCCGCCGAGGCAGCCGAACAGGTGCGCGACCTGTATGCGCGCGGTGCCGACGTCATCAAGCTGTTCGTGACGGGCGGCGTGTTCGACGCTACCGAGGTGGGCGAGCCGGGTGTGCTGCGTATGCCGGTCGAGGTTGCCGCGGCGGCGTGCAAGGCGGCGCACGAGGTGGGCCTGCCGGTTATGGCTCATGTCGAGAGCACCGAAGGCGTGAAGGCCGCGCTTGAGGCCGGCGTCGATACGATCGAGCACGGTGCCCCGATGACTCCCGAGATCTTGGAACTGTACCGCGGCGCCGCGGGCACGCAGCTCGAGGGGCGTGCGCCCAGCGTTACCTGCACTATCAGCCCGGCGCTGCCGTTTGTATTGCTCGACCCGGAAAAGACCCATTCGACCGATACACAAAAGAAGAACGGTGACATCGTGTGCTCGGGCATCATCGAGAGCGCCCGTGCCGCACTGGAAGCTGGCGTTAAGGTGGGCCTTGGCACGGACTCGAGCTGCCCGTTCGTGACGCAGTACGACATGTGGCGTGAGGTGGCCTATTTTGCCAAGTATGTCGGCGTGGGCAACGCTTTCGCGCTGCATACGGCCACGCAGGTCAATGCCGAGCTGCTGGGGCTGGGCGGCGAGACCGGCACAATCGAGTGCGGCAAGGCCGCCGATATTCTGGTGACGCGCGAGAACCCGCTCGATGACCTGTGCGCACTGCGTGATCCGACGCACGTGATGTGTCGCGGTGATCTGGTGCGCAAGCTCAAGGTGAAGCGTATTCCCGAGGTGGACGCCGAGCTCGACGCGATTATGGCCATGCCTGCCGAGGCGTTGGCCGAGGAGCTTGCCCGCGATGGCGTGGCGTAAGCGCGCGATATGGCGATGCGACAAAGGGACAATCCTTTTGTCATAATCAGAAAAAGCCGAGGTCCCAGTGCGAGGCCTCGGCTTTTATTTGTCCCATAGTATGGCAGCTATGAGCGCGTCTCCATCTTGGCATGGCACTTGGGGCAGGTGACGCGGATCTTGCCTTTGCCCTTGGGAACGGAGAGCATCTGGCCGCAGTTGGGGCACTTAAGATAGGCCGTGGTCTTGCGGCCCTTCCACATCTTCTTGGCTGTGCGCTTGGCACGTTCAAAGTCTTCCTTGCTAGTACCGGCTGCGCGCGAGGCGTTGGCCGCTGCAGCTCCGCCGCCCAAGCTAGCTACAAACTTGCCCAAGCCGGGTACGTTTGCAGTCGCGGCGACAAAGGCCTCGTTCTCCTTGTGACGTGCGTCGATATTTTTGGACAGGCCGCGCAGCACGCCAATCACGATTACGGCGATGGCAATCCAGCTGAGCCACTGGATGCGGGCTATCGATCCGATCATCGCGATGACGATGCCGGCAAAACCCATCACGATGGTGAGTTCATCGGCACCATTGCGACCCTTCATAAAGTCATTCATGCAAATTGCCTTTCGTTCGATATGCTGCACGCCTTTATACCCGATTTAGAGCAAGGGGGACAGGTTAATCTGCACCAATGTGGTGCAAACATACCTGTCCCCGGAATACCAAGACGGTGCAAAGAAATCTGTCCCCAATGCCCCTATTACTTGGAGAGCTTGTTGACGACGCGTTCGATTTCGGCGAGCTTGGCGGCTTTGAGGTCTTCGTCGCCCGATTCGATTGCCGAAGTCACGCAGCCCTCGATATGCGCCTTGAGCACGTCGGCGTTAATGCGCGCGAGGAGCGCCTGCGTTGCCATGAGCTGCGTGGAAATATCGACGCAGTAACGGTCCTCCTCGACCATCCGCAAGATGCCGTCGATCTGGCCGCGTGCCGTCTTGAGCATGCGGGTCACCGATTTATGGTCTGCCATCATGTCGGGTCCTCGTTTCTGGTCGATCTTCCGGATGTCCCCGTCAGTTGCGGTGAAATACGGACCGTTTAAAGGCCTAGGGCGGCACAACAGTCCGTATTTCACCGCAACTTCTGAGGATTCAGTAGGCAGCGACTGCTATGCGGCGGTCACCGAAAGGGCGTGGAACTTCTCGCCGGCGCCCTCGACAGCGGCGGTGAGCTGCTCGACGGTCACGGTGTCGGCGCACTCCACCTGGACGGTCTGGGTCTCGTGATCGGCGTCGGCGTCGGTCACGCCGGCCACGTTGAGCAACGCCGTCTCGACGGTGGCGTCGCAATGGCCGCACATGAGGCCGGAAGTCTTGATTGTGTAACGCATGGGTATTCCTCCCTGTTGTGTCGGCTTTCCCAGGCACCCGACCTTGACCTTCAAGCCGTCGCTCGCGTACCAAAGTGCGCGTCGCTCCTCTTTCGGGTCAATCTCGGGCGTCTGGAAAACCCGTTCTAGATGGACTTAATGGTGAGCCTATTTTGCCACTTTGGGCTTAAAGGATTTTAAGCGCAGCGCATTGCTTACGACGCAGACACTCGACAGGCTCATGGCCGCGGCGCCAAACATCGGCGAGAGCTGCCAACCGGTGAGGGGGAAGAACACGCCCGCCGCCAGCGGAATGCCGATGCCGTTGTAGAACAGCGCCCAGAACAGGTCCTGCTTGATGTTGCGAATTGTGGCGCGCGACAGCTCGATGGCACGGGCGACGTCCATGAGGTCGCTGCGCATGAGTACCACGTCGGCGCCCTCCTTGGCGATGTCTGCGCCGGTGCCGATAGCAAGGCCCACGTCGGCGCGCGCCAGGGCGGGGGAGTCATTGATACCGTCGCCCACCATGGCGACCTTGCTGCCCGCATCCTGCAGCTCGCGTACGTGGTGCTCCTTGTCGGCGGGGAGGACGTCGGCGATGACCTGTTCGCTGCTCAGCCCCACGCGGCGGGCGATTGCTTCGGCGGTGACTCGGTTGTCGCCGGTGAGCATGCGCACGTCGACGCCAAGCGAGCGCAGTGCGGCGATGGCTCCGGCACTCGTTTCCTTGACCTCGTCAGCCACGGCAATGGTGCCGGCGAGCTCGCCGTTCTTGGCAAAGAACAGCGGCGTCTTGCCCTCGGCGGCGAACTGTTCGGCAAGACCCGCGGGCACCTTCGCGCCCAGCTCGTTCATCAGGCGCATATTGCCGGCGGCAATGGCGTTTTGCCCCTCGCGCGCCGTAACGCCTCGCCCGGGCACGGCGGCAAAGTCCTCGACGGCGCGCGCGACAATCCCTCGCGTCTCGCACTCGGCCATAATCGCCTCGGCCAGCGGGTGTTCGCTTGAGCGCTCCAGCGCGGCGGCCAGCTTGAGTAGCGCCTTTTCGCTCATGGCGGGCGATCCGTCGGCGCGCGTGGCTACCACGATATCGGTCACGGCAGGCTTGCCGCGAGTGACCGTTCCCGTCTTATCGAGCACCACGGTGCCCACGCTGCGCAGATTCTCCAGCGCCTCGGCGCTCTTGAACAGAATGCCCATCTCGGCGCCCTTGCCGGTGCCGACCATAATAGCGACGGGCGTGGCCAGACCCAATGCGCACGGACAGCTGATCACCAGCACAGCGACGGCGGAGGTGAGCGCTTCGTTCACGCTACCGGTCAGTGCCATCCACGCCACGAAGGTCATGGCCGAGATCACGAATACCACGGGCACGAACACGCCGGCGACCTTGTCGGCCATGCGGGCGATGGGCGCCTTGGTGGCGTTGGCGTCCTCGACGAGCTGGATAATCTTGGCGAGCGACGTGTCGGCGCCCACGCGTGTGGCACGGAAGGCAAACGAGCCGGTGCGGTTGACAGTGGCGGCGTTGACGGTGTCGCCGGCGGTCTTTTCCACGGGGATGGACTCGCCGGTGAGCGCGCTCTCGTCCACGGCCGAGCTGCCCTCGAGCACCACGCCATCGACAGGGATGGACTCGCCGGGGCGCACACGCAGCACCTGGCCGGGCAGAATGGCATCGACGTCGACGGTGGCCTCGCTGCCGTCCTCTGCCACGACGGTCGCGGTCTTGGGTGCTAAGTCGATGAGCGCCTCGATAGCGCCGCCGGTCTTGGACTTGCTGCGCGTCTCGAGGTATTTGCCCACGGTGACGAGCGACAGGATGGTGCCAGCGCTCTCAAAATACAGGTTGTCCATGCTCGTCATCATGGCCTCGTGCACCTGACCTGCGGCTAGCTGGTCGGCCATGATGAACATGGCGTAGAGCGACCAGGCGATGGAGGCGGTGGCGCCCACGGCAATAAGGGCGTCCATGGTGGGCGCGCCGTGCGCGAGCGATTTAAACCCGTTGATAAAGTACGCGTCGTTGACGTAGACGATGGGAATGAGCAGGACGAGCTCGGTGAGCGCGAGCGTCATGCTGTGGGTGTGGTCGGTGAAGATGCCGGGCAGCGGCCAGCCGAGCATGTGCCCCATGCCTATGTAGAACAGTGGGATGAGGAATACGATCGAGACGATGAGGCGGGTGCGCATGGCAGAGGCGGCGGCCTCCAACTTTTTGGTCGGTGACTCCATATGGGCGGCGCCGGACCTGGCTTGCGCACTTCCGCTTTGGACAGCGTCGGTGCCCGTGCTGATGGGTGAGGCCGAGTAGCCCGCGCGGTCGACAGCGGTGCAGATGTCGTCGGGGGAGACCTGCGCAGGGTCGTAGTCCACCAGCATAGAGCCGGCGAGCAGATTGACCGCGACGCTTTGGACGCCGTCGAGCTTGCTCACGGCACGGTCCACGTGCGCTTGGCACGCGGCGCACGTCATACCGCCCACGTCAAACTTATCCTGAGCCATGGCTTCTCCTTTCTGTAATTTGGTGTTGGAATTGTTAACCTGCTGATACTATACACCCATACCCCCTGGGGGTATACAGTGGAGATTGAAATGTATGCCATTCTGTTATTGGCCGAGGTGATAGCCAGGTCGGCGGACCGTAGCCGGTCTAATGTCTCAATCTGTAACAACTAGACCCGTTTTTGTCGAGTAACTGTTACAGATCGAGACATTACATCGAGCCACAACTTAACGTCTCAACCTGTAACGCCTAAGGACCGTTTTTCCTGCTAGATGTTACAGATCGAGACAAACCGTCCGCGGTCAACTCAAATGTCTTGATTTGTAACATCTAGAGAGGTTTTTGACCCCTTACTGTTACAGATCGAGACAATTGCCGGGGAGGGGTCCCGTCACGGCAAGACGCCCGCCGCCTAGATACAGAACCCGGGGATCACACAGGTTAGCTTGCTTGGCTTTTCCGCAGGCGTTGCGTACGTAAAGACGTCGCCGTCGTGCCCCACGCGGTTCATATAGAGCGTGCCTTCGCTCTCCGATGTGTCGGGGCTCACCGTGCGCTCCCACCAACAGGTGTCCTTGCCCTTCCACTGGCGGACCATCGTCTCGTTCGTGGAATACGGGCTCACCTTGAGCTCGCGGAAGAGCTGATACTCCCTGCCCTCGCCGTTGTAGATGTCTGCCAGGTAGTGATAGCCCTCGGTAAACGAATCGGGCGGTTGCGTACCGCACAGCTCGACCATGGCGGGCAGCCAAAGGGTTGCGGGCAACTCGCTCAGGCACGATGCGCTGTTGGCGGCGCCCACATTGTTCGAGACCTTCTTGACCCCTTTAATGAGTGCGCGCAACTCGTTGGGCAGCAGCTTAAGGCCGTCGCCGTTGAGCCATTCCCGCAGCTCGCAATCTGCCCAGCCGGCGCTCGGCGGTTCAGCCGCAGCGTTGCGCTCGGCAATACCCGCGTCGAACATAAACGTTAGTCCGGCCTTGCCCGTCCCGTCCAGAAGCTCATCGTGGCGGATGCCCACAAGCTGCGCGCCAACCTGCAGCCCGTTGGTGAGCGTGACACGCTTGGTACACGGATAGGGGATATGCCCATCGGCATCGAGCAGATGATAGCGCCTGGCAATCTCGCGTGCCTCGCTACGGGTCTCGGTGGCCTTAATCTTGAGCGAAATCTCCTGCAGCTGATCCCAAGTGTAGTCGTCAAGTGAACTGCGGATGCCGTCCAGGTAGTCGGGGATGCCAAAGCCATGGGTTGCCGCCCCGATAACGCCTAGCCCCGCAACGGCTGCGACAACGCCACCGATAATAAAGCGGCGGCGGGTCATGGCATCGTGCCGGGCCTGCTCCAGGATCTCTCTCGCGCGCTCGCCGGCGACGTCGACCTTAAGGTGCGTACCGGAGTCGATGTCAATTGCGGTGTCACTGCCCGCGCCCTCGCGGCCTTCGGATTCGGCGTCGGTGAGGTATGCCGAGAGCACCTCGAGCATCTGCTGCTCGGTGGGACGATCGCACTGCTCGACTGAGAGACCCTTCATGATGATCTGGACGAGCGCCTCATCGCCCTCGCAGCGCGGCTCGAGCGGTGCCGGCTTGGTCTTGGTCTTTACGAGATAGAACGAGCCGGTTGCAGCGGCGTCCGTCGACTCAAAGTCAAACGGTTTGCGACCGCTGTAGAGCTGGTACAGAATGCTCGAAAGCGCATAGACGTCGATTGCCGGCGAACGGCGAAGGGCCGCGATGCCTTCGATATCCTGCGTGAGCATCTCGGGCGCGGCGTATGCGGGCGTGGCAAAACGCCAGATGTCGGCGCGCCGGGTGATCGTGTCGTCGCCGAGAGCCATGGTCGCGGAGCCCATGTCGATGAGGCAGGGGTCAAAGGAACAATCAGCAATCTGCTGCTCGAGCGTTCGGCTGGTGGTGCGGAACATGATATTGGCAGGCGACAGGTCGCGATGGATGACCGGATTCACGAGGCCTTGGGTCATCAAGAGCGCACGAAGCACGGCGTTTCCGACGGCGGCGACCATCTGGGTGGTCAGCCCGCCCGAGGCGTCGTGCGGAAGCAGGGGCAGCGCCTGCTTGAGCGAGGTGCCCTCGACCCACTCCATGAGGATGAGAGGGTCATCCTCGCACGATCCGTAGCCATAGACGCGCGGAAATCCGCGCAGGTGCGAGACGGTACACAGATGACGGTACTCCTCGAACAGCGCGGCGGTGCTGGCCAGGTGCGCTGCCGATTGCTCGGCGGAGCGGTCGGGGGCTTGGCCGGAAAGGATAGCGTTGTCCTTGAGCAGCTTGACGGCAAAGACCTCGCCGCTCGTGTTGGTCGCGCGCAGCACGTGCCCGATGTTGCCGTTGTTGCGGTGGGCCGTCTGGAGAATAAGCGTCATAAACCGACGTTTGGCGTCGTCCTCGGCGCTGGGGTCGACCGCCACGGCGGTATCGAACGTATCGAGACGGATGAGTTTGTCGCCATAGGCGCTATCGGTAGTATCCATGGCGTTCCTTTGTCTGGCATGGGTTGCCGCACGTATACGCGAGCAGTGCGGATATCGGTAAAGTACCATGATAGCCGCACTGCCCACGTATACCGCTGAGCATTGTCGTTTACGACGCAGAAGGTAGAAGACGAAAGACGGACGGCGACCGTCTTCCGATCGCCGTCCGCGCTAGTCCACAATGACAAGGAATGTCGTGTAGAGACCCAGATGGAGCCTGTCGCTGTTTTCGATTTCCACTGGGGGATAGATCTTGCCAGGCTCGCGTTGGTCGCGCGGCGGCTCAATCACAATATCGCCGTCACCCGCGCCCGATTCGAGCACTGTGCCGTTGGTCGACCCAAGGCCCTGGGCGTACCAGTGCTCACCCTCAAGCCAAATGCGAAGATGCTCGCGCGATGCGTCGGCGCCCACATCGGTGATGCTGGGCGAGGTTTTGGGCAAAGAACCAATCACGGTGCCGCGCGGATCGCGTGTGAGGGGATGGATTTGCATGCCGGCGCAGTTGTCGGCATGGGTTCTGAGCAGACCGAGGTTGGGGGCGACGGTGCGCGGCTGCTCCAGGCTGCTCATAAAGCCACGTCCGACGGTAGTTTCGGTGGTGCCAAAGTGCTCGCCCGTCTTGCTGTCGCAAAAGCGCTCGACGGTGGCCACGCCCTGAACGGGATCGGCGAGCGCCCCCGTTGCCACAAAGAGCATAAGGTAAAGCGTGCTTTTCTCGCGCACGGCATTGCCGTCAAAGTTGTCGATGCGATTGAGGGCATTTGCATATAGGCGGCTGTCCAGCTTGTAGCTGGCGAGAGCCGACATCATTTCGTTGGCGGCCGGACCGCGATAGTGCTCGGCGATTGCCCGATAGGCGGACTCGCCGCCGCCGAGCTTGCTGCAGATTGCCGAGGAAAGGTTGAGCGTGGTGACGGTAAAGTCGCTGTAGATGGCGGGCGCGCACTGGTCAGGCTTGCGATGGACGATGTAACGGGTGAGATACGAGCGGTTGGAAGAGCATTTCTCGAGCAGGGTACTGCCGAGATAAGAGTTTCCATTGATGAGCATTCGGGCGATCTCGAGATGTTTAAGACCGCCGAACGAGCGAATATCGTTATAGAGGACCGAGCAAGGCGTCTCTGCTGCCACGGATACCTCCTTTGATTGCTTCCTAGCCAATATGGCGATAGGAATTAATGGCCCCCGGTGGGCGACGTATTAAATGGCTGCGCAATATATAGCGTAACTAAAGCAACATTATAGGCCACATGTTCGAAATTGCAGGAAGACTGAGAGATTTGGTTTGGACTGGACGGAAATCCCCCTCTGTCTTGATCTATAACAATTAGGGCCGATTTTACTCGTTAACTGTTACAGATTGAGACGTTTGTGAGCCGTGTCGACCGTTTGTCTCGATCTGTAACACGTAGAGGAAGATTCGCCCTGTAGATGTTACAGATTGAGACAATCAGCCGGGCCCACCTCGTCCGCCTCGTCATCTGTGGTTTACGTGGGGGCATGCGAAGCACGGGTATACTAACCGGCGGCGAATCTGCTCCATCGCTTAGAGCTGCTGCGTCTGGACGGCGCGTGATAGGGCTGCCAAAGCGATCGCCAGCGTGCTGAGCAACGTCCTCTCTGTGCGCACCTGTTTTTGTATGTATTAGCGCACTACCAAGCACGCCCGCGCGGCCGCATGCCGTGCCCATTGCGCGTGCAGATAAGGAACAACAACATATGCGTAATTCTGTATCCGACGTCACCGACGCCGAGATTCTGGACGAGACCCGCGAGGCCATGACCCAGGCTGCCTTCGATGCCGCCGATGAGGCCAATGCCGCCCAGGCCGTCGAGTCCGCTACCGAGAGCCTGCCCGCCTTTGACGAGCTGGGCCTCTCCGACGAGATGCTTCGTGCTATCGAGAACCTGGGCTACACGGCGCCCACGCCCGTGCAGGCCGGCTCGATCCCCGTAGTGCTCGAGGGCCGTGACCTGCTTGCCGCCGCTCAGACCGGCACCGGCAAGACGGCCGCCTTTTTGCTGCCGACTATGAACAATCTGGAGCACATCGCTCCTCCCAAACCCGTGCGCGAGCGTGGCGGCCGCAACCGCCGTCGCGGTGCTAAAAAGCCCGAGGGCAACGGCCGTGGCCCCGTGATGCTCGTCATCACCCCCACGCGCGAGCTTGCCCAGCAGATCGACGAGGTCGCAAGCAAAATCGCCGACGTCACGGGCCACGTTGCCGTGACCGTCGTGGGCGGCGTGAGCTACAAGCCGCAGACCGCGGCACTCAAGTACGGTTGCGATATCCTAGTTGCCACGCCGGGTCGTCTGGTCGACCTGATCGAGCAGGGCGCCTGCCACCTGGACGAGGTTAAGGTCCTGGTGCTCGACGAGGCCGACCGCATGCTCGACATGGGCTTTTTGCCCGCCGTCCGCCGCATTGTGCGCGAGACGCCGGCCGAGCGCCAGACGCTGCTGTTCTCGGCGACGCTCGACGAGGAGGCCGTGGGCGAGATCACCGACCTGGTGAGCGATCCGGCTCGCGTGGAGATCGCGCCCGCCACGTCGACCGCCGACACCGTCGACCAGTTTGTGTTCCCGGTGTCCATCGAGGCCAAAAACAACCTGCTGCCCGAGTTCCTCAAGAAGGAGGGCCCGGAGCGCACCATCGTCTTTATGCGCACCAAGCACCGCGCCGACAGCTGCTGCCGTCGTCTGGAGCGCAAGGGCATCAAGGCCGCCGCGATTCACGGCAACCGCAGCCAGGCTCAGCGCGAGCGTGCCCTTTCGGCCTTCCGCGACGGTACCGTTGACGTGTTGGTGGCAACCGACGTGCTCGCCCGCGGCATCGACATCAGCGACGTGCGCTACGTCGTGAACTTTGACGTGCCGGCCGAGCCGACCGACTACATCCACCGTATTGGCCGTACGGGCCGCGCCGGCGAGCTGGGCTGGGCCATCACGTTTGTGACCGAGCAGGATGTCGATGAGTTCTACGAGATCGAGAAGCTCATGGACAAGACCGCCGACATCTACGAGGCCGGCGACCTGCATGTGGGCCCCAATCCGCCCGCGGTTGATCCCGAGCGCGATCCTGCGGCCTTTAAGGTGAAGAAGAAGACCAAGCGCGGCAAGTCCAAGAGCAAGAAGAAGCTTGAGCAGGCGCGTCGCGACGGCAAACGCAACGGCGACGATTACGGTGATGTGGCCGGTCGTTCCAACCGCGGTCGAGACGAGCGTCGCGGCGACGGTGAGCGTCCGAGCCGTCCCAAGCGCGGCGGCAAGACCCGCGTGCGCGAGGGCGTTCAGGCTCGCGTGGACGAGGCTGTGGAGAGCGTGGCCCGCGAGGTAGCTGCCGAGGAGCGCGGCGGTGCCGCTGCCGTCGAGCAGGCCCCGCGCGGTAACCGTGCCGAGCGTCGTGCCAAGCAGTTCCAGGGCGAGGCACATCGTCGTCGCCGCGAGGACGAGGACCGCGGCGGTCGTCGCCGTGTCGAGCGCGAGGACGAGGGCCGTGGTTCGCGCGGCGGCAAGCGCGGCTCGGGTGACCGTCGTCGCTCCGGTCGCGATGGCGAGCGCGGCGGGCGCGATGAGCGCCGTGGCGGCGAGGGTCGCGGTGAGCGAGGTGCCCGTGGCGGTGAGTCCCGTGGCGGCAAGCGCTTTGAAGAGCGCGGTAGCCGCGGCGGCGAGCGTCGCGAGGGTGCTCGCAGCAATGGCGGCCGCGGCGGCGCTGGTCGTTCTAACGAGTCGCGCGATCGTCGTGACCCGCGTGCCAGCCGCGATCGTCGCGATGACTGGCGCAACTACGACGATACCCGCGAAGAGCGTCGCGGCGGCTATCGTGGTGGTCGTGGCGGCAACCAGGCCGGCTCCCGTGGCGGCCGTGCCGGCGGTCGCGATAACCGTGGCAGCTACGGCAACAGCCGTGGCGGCAAGCGCGGTGGCAGCTCCCGTCGCCCCGGCGACGGCGGCGGCAAGCGCAAGTAAGATGCGCATCGCGCATTAGATTGAGGCACAGTGAGGGCCCGAGCAAACAACGCTCGGGCCCTTTTGTTTGCCGTGTCCATCGTTAATTCAAACGTGATTTTCTCGGGAATGCATCTGGGGGATGCCGAGGACCGATTTCCGCCATGCAGCAATGGGTCCTATGGGGTGCGCCGTGCATTTTTTTGGAGTATTCAGCAGCTCTAGCTGGCTGCATACGATTCGGTATTGCCAACGGTGGCCTTCAGATACCCCCTATGAGCGTTTTGAGTTAGATTTCGCCGTTTTTCGAAGCAAAGGTACGTCATTCTCGCTATGTCAGAACCCTAAATGACGCAGCGCCCTACAGTTTTGCCCGCCCGCGGCGGTGCTGGCGCGGTCACGTTGCAGAATACTCCGTTTTTTGCACGGGCCAGGATGGGGTACCTCAGGAGAACACGGCGGTATCCCGTAAATATATACAATCTGTACCGTAATTTATACAAAATGAAGAGGCAGACAGCGTAGGGTGGGTGCATTGGGGTGCTTGGTGCACCAAGACGGGGATCCCATGCGCCGTATACTCTGTCTGAATGTGAAAACGGCTTGACGCGTTGCCTGGCGTAGGGGGAGGGTGCCTCGATGAGCGTATTCGAAATTGTGTTTAGTCCGACGGGTGGAACGCGGAAGGTGTCTGGCCTTGTGGCCGGGGCGCT
The DNA here is from genome assembly GCA_048503295.1 of Collinsella aerofaciens. GTDB lineage: Bacteria > Actinomycetota > Coriobacteriia > Coriobacteriales > Coriobacteriaceae > Collinsella > Collinsella aerofaciens_CI. Next base: position 46,327 of record DBFRVO010000046.1, read on the forward strand.
GGACAAAAAGACCGTTACCGTCGATCTGACCGATAGCGGGCTAGATTTCAGCGCTGTCTCGATGACTGAGGACGACGTGGCCGTAATCTCTGTGCCGGCGTATGCCGGTAGAATCCCGGCTGTGGTGGCTGACCGGTTGGGCATGGTGCGCGGCAACGGGGCTCGGACTGTTTTGGTTTGTGTATACGGAAACCGCGCGTTTGAGGACACGCTCGTAGAGCTGGAGGACGTTGCGAAGCGCGCCGGATTTAGGGTGGTTGCAGCGGTTTCTGCTATTGCTGAGCATTCCGTTGCTCGTCAGTTTGCTGCTGGGCGACCGGATGCGCAGGATGCGGCGCAGCTCGCAGAGTTTGCGCAGCAAATTCAGCAAAAGCTGTTGGCTGAGGATGCGTCCGAGCCCTCTATTCCCGGCAATCGTCCTTATAAACAAGCTGGAAGTCACCGTATGGCACCCGAGGCAACAGAGGATTGCGTCTCCTGCGGTGCATGCGCCGCGGCGTGCCCCGTTTGTGCTATCGAAAAGGGCGACCCCAAGCGAACAGCTGGCGAGGCGTGCATCTCCTGCATGCGCTGCATCGCCGTATGTCCGCGAGGCGCTCGCAAGCTTGATCCCAACAAGCTATCCACTGTTTCCCAGATGCTGAGCAAGGTTTGCGTCGTGCGGAAGGAATGCGAGCTCTTCATCTAGCGCATACGAAATTGGTGCATTGGGGACAGGTTAATCTGCACCAACCTGGTGCAAACAAACCTGTCCCCAACGCGCCAGAGTGAGGAGTGCCCCTGGGTGCCGGCGGGAAAGGAACGTCCCTAAGTGCCGCCTAAATACCGTTTATCGAAGAAAAAATACCGTTCATCGGTCATAATGATTGTTCCGGCTTTGGGCTTGTCTACAATACCTCCCGTAAAAAGAAATGCGGAAGGTTACCGAGTCCCTCGGACGTGGGCCTAACCAAAGTCTTTGAACGGGTGTGTCTCCATGGACGCATTCACATGATTTTGGTTGGGCTATATTTATGAAGGGACATGCCACCATGGGTTTCTTTTCTCGCCTTATGGGTGGCTCGGACAAGCAGGCGACTGCGACTTCCGAGTTCGAGATTCTCGCCCCTGTTTCCGGCGAGCTTGTTAATCTAGAAAATACCAATGACCCCGCTTTTAGCAGCCGTGCCGTGGGCGATGGCGTTGCCGTGGTTCCCCAAGAGGGAACGGTGTGCGCTCCTGTTTCCGGCACCGTCGCCGCGCTGTTTCCGACTGAGCACGCGCTGGGCATCATGTCCGATGACAGCTCTGCTCAGGTGATGCTGCACATCGGAATCGACACTGTTAAACTTGAGGGCAAGGGCTTCCATGCGCTTGTTGCCCAGGGTGACCATGTCGACGCGGGCCAGCCCCTCGTCGAGGTCGATTTCGACGTGGTTCGCGCTGCCGGCTTTGATCCCACGGTCTTCGTTATCGTGTGCGAGCGTTCGGAGAACTCGACTCTTCGCGAACATGCTTCCGGCCCTGTTGCTGTTAAAGAGCCTGTCATCTGGCTTTCCGAGTAAATTCTTGTGGTGGGTACCGTGGTTATCAAGCGAGTTTTTAACAACAACGTCGCAATGGTCACTTCGGACGATGGCTCCGAGCTCATCGTCATCGGTCGAGGCCTCTGCTTTGGTCGCCATGCCGGCGATGCCATCGACGAGGCATCAGTCGAAAAGACCTACGCGTTGCAGGAGGGAACTTCTCAGGATTCGCGTACGATTGACCGCTTGGCACATCTTTTGGAGTCCATCCCCACCGTCAACCTCGTGATTTCCGAGGACATCGTTCAGATGCTTCGCCGAGAGCTCAATGCCGACATCAACGATAAGATCCTCATTGCTCTCGCAGACCATATCAGCCTTGCTTTGGAGCGCGAGCGCAAGGGCGTCTCCTGTGAGAATCCGTTGCTGCTCGAGATCCAGCAGTTCTATCGCAAGGAGTATGCACTTGCGGGCCGTGCGCTGCAGATTATCAAGGAGTATATGGGCATCCAGATGAGCGAAGAAGAGCAGGGTTTCATTACGCTGCATATCGTCAACGCCACCATGCCGCAACGCTCCGATCGTCTGATCGTTTCGGTCCAGCTTGTTCGCGACGTGCTCGCGATTGTTTCCGAGCGCTATGCTACGACCCTCGATGACACCTCGCTGCCTTACGAACGCTTCGTTCGTCACCTGCAGTTTTTCGCACAGCGAGCGCTCGATCCTACGGCAGGGCAAATCAACGGAGACGCGCTGTTCCGAATCGATGAAACGGCGTATCCCTGCGCATTCTCGTGCGCGGACGCCATAGCCGCCCACTTGTCGTCTACCTATAACGTTGTCGTTACCGATGCCGAGAAGAGCTATCTCGCATATCACATTGTTAACCTGCTTGGAGAACCTGGTCTCTAGGCATAACGTGCCCACACATCGATTGATATAAGGCAAGGCTCACGGTCTTGTCCAGGGCACATCTGTCTTAATTTGCGGAAAAGGAAGGGGAGTACCGCTATGACCGCAAAAAAGAAGTTCAATTTCAAAGCGCCGTTGGAGGTGTTCGCGAAGTCGATCGTTCAGCCGATGATGTATCTCTCGGTTGCCGGCATCCTGCTCATCGTGGGCATCATTCTGACCAACAAGACCATCTGCGCTTTGGTCCCCGTACTGGGCTCCGGTCCGTTCCAGCTTGTGGGCGCCGTTGTCTATCAGTCGCTGATGTTTATCATCAACAACCTCTCGATTCTGTTCTGCGTGGGCATCGCCGGCGCCATGGCAAAGAAGAACAAGGGCCATGCTTCGCTGATTGCCCTGATGTCGTTCTTCCTGTTCCTGCAGGCTAACAACATCGTGCTCAACGCCACCGGCTCTCTTGCCGATGCGAGCGGCATGCTCGGTCTTACCGGAACCGGCCAGGCCACCGTTATGGGCATTCAGGTGCTCGATACCGGCGTGTTCGGCGGCATTATTCTCGGTTGCATCACCGGTGCCGTGTTCAACAAGTACTCGAACAAGCAGTTCCCCATTGCCCTTTCGATGTTCTCGGGCGTTCGCTTCCCGTTCCTGATCATGATCATCATTTCCTGGATCATGGGCGCTGGGTTCTGCATCGTTTGGCCTCCGGTTCAGGGTGCCATCTCCTCCGTTGCCGGTATCATTAAGGAGTCGGGCAACATCGGCCTGTTTATCTACGGCATGCTCAACAAGCTGCTCGTTCCTACCGGTCTGCACCACCTCATCTACACCCCGTTCCAGTTCTCCGATGTGGGTGGCACCCTGACGCTGGGCGATCAGGTTATCGCCGGTGCCTATCCCATCCGTGTCGCCGAGATGGCAATGACGGGCCAGCCCTTCTCCGATAGCACCTACTTCAACAGCTACACCTTCAACAACCTGTGGCCCTACATCGGTATCGGTCTCGCCTTTATCGTCACCGCTTACAAGGGGAACAAGGATAAGACCAAGGCCGTTATCATCCCGCTGATCATCACCGCCGTGCTCTCCTGTGTCACCGAGCCCATGGACTTCCTCTTTGTCTTTGCCGCTCCCGTGCTCTTTGTCGTTCACTCGGTTCTTTCCGGCATCTTCCTGGTCCTGCTCAAGGTCCTCTCCGTGCCCGCTTCGACTGCAGGCGGCATCATCAACATCGTGGTTTCCAACCTGGTCCTGGGTGTCGACAAGACCAACTGGCCGGTTATGCTGGTGCTTGGAGTCGTCAACGCCGCTCTGTACTTCTTCCTCTTCACCTTCCTCATCAAGAAGCTCAACCTCCACACGCCTGGTCGCGAGGAGGAGTCCGAGCTCGCGGAGTCCGTTGCCGAGGGCGAGGCCGCCGCGTCTGTCGCGGTGAAGCAGGGCGCTGTTGCCGCAGCTCCCGCAGAGGGCGTCGATGCAGGTATTGCCGACCTGGTCGCAGGTCTTGGTGGCAAGGACAACATCGAGGAGCTCGAGAACTGCTTTACGCGTCTCCGCGTGAACGTTAAGAACCCGGACCTCATCAATGAGGACCTCATCAACCACGTGCCCAACAGCGGCATCAACCGCAACGGCAATAATATCCAGATCATCTTTGGCATGAAGGTCGCCGAGATGCGCGACAAGGTCGAAAACGCAATTGAGAAGGAGCAGTAAACAATGATCATTACTCTGTGTGGTGGCGGATCCACCTTTACCCCCGGCATCGTCAAGTCCATCGCCCTGCGCAAGGACGAGCTCGACGTTGACGAGATTCGTCTGTACGACATCAACGAGGAGCGCCAGCGCAAGATCGGCGTGCTCGTGGACTGGATTTTGCACGAGGACCTCGGCCTGGACATCAAGCTCACGGTGACCACCGACAAAAAGACGGCTTTTACCGACGCGAGCTTCGTGTTTGCCCAGATGCGCGTGGGCGGCTACGCCATGCGCGAGCAGGACGAGAAGATTCCGCTGCGTCACGGCTGCGTGGGTCAGGAGACTTGCGGTTGCGGCGGCCTTGCCTACGGCATGCGCACCATCTTCCCCATGGTCGAGCTGATCGATGACGTTGAGAAGTACGCCAAGAAGGACTACTGGATTCTCAACTACTCCAACCCTGCCGCCATCGTCTCCGAGGGCTGCCGCGTGCTGCGTCCCAACGCTCGTATCATCAACATCTGCGACATGCCGATCGCGATCATCGACGTGGTTTGCGCCGCGCTCGATATCGACAAGAAGGATGTCGAGTACGATTACTTTGGCCTCAACCACTTTGGTTGGTTCACCTCGATCCGCCACAAGGGCGAGGAGGTGCTCCCGCAGCTGCGCGAGTACATCAAGGAGCATGAGATTCTGCTGCCCGACTCTTACCTCAAGGGCATGGGCTCGCTCATGGCAAAGAAGCCCGAGGAGGCCGTCGACGAGCACCCCGAGCAGAACCGCCACACCAAGGGCAGCTGGTACTACGTCTGGAAGGGCGAGTACGAGATCATGGAGTGCTTCCCGGAGTACCTGCCCAACACGTATCTGAACTACTACCTGCAGCAGAAGGAGTTCGTCGAGCACTCCAACTCCGAGCGCACCCGTGCTAACGAGGTTGAGGAGACGCGTGAGAAGAACCTCTTTGATGGTATCGACCATTACGAGAAGACGGGCGAGATCGACGAGAGCACGTTCTATGCGGGCAGCCACGGCGACTGGATTGCCGATCTGGCTATCGCTCTGAAGAACGACACCAAGCAGCGCTTCCTGGTCATTTGCGAGAACAAGGGCGCCATCCCCAACATGCCCTACGACGCTATGGTCGAGCTGCCTGCCTACATTGGCAAGAACGGCCCCGAGGTCATCAGCCGCGACAACATTCCGCTGTTCCAGCAGGGCCTCATGATGCAGCAGCTGAACTCCGAGAAGCTCATTGTCGAGGCTACGATCGAGGGTTCGTACGAGAAGGCGCTTAAGGCCTTTACGCTCAACAAGACCGTGCCGTCGATGAAGGTCGCCAAGGAGGTTCTCGACGACATGATCGAGGCCAACAAGGGTTACTGGCCCGAGCTTAAGTAAAAGCAACAGGGTCGCTGGCCGCATGCCTGAAGCAATGCCCCGCCCACGTGATTGCGTGGGCGGGGCATTGTCGTTTGGTAACGCGTTTTATCAAATATGGCATTTATCTGCGATAATGTTCATTTTCACCGCTGATGGTGACATTTCATACCGCCTGCCGAACTGCGTGGAGACCTAACAACTTTATAGGTCAGTGTTGTGCGTGTAGCAATTTCGCCCGGCCTCGCCTCCGGGCTGCCATGTGAGAGGGGATCTTATGGCTCGACTGCACGTAATGGAACGCAGCCACGCTCAGGCCGTCATGGACGACCTGCACGATGCACTCGGACGTCGTCTGGCGGTGAGTTCACTCGCCCCGTGCCCCGTCGAGTTTACGGCGGCGCTCGTCAACCTGTGCTCCACCCAGAGCTGCGGCAAGTGCACGCCCTGCCGCGTGGGCCTGAGCGCGCTGAGCGACCTGCTCGCCGATGTGCTCGAGGGCCGCGCCGACGAGTCCACGCTCAACTTGATTGAGCGCACGGCCCGCACCATCTACCTTTCGAGCGACTGCGCCATCGGCTACGAAGCTGGCGCCATGGCACTCACGGCCATTCGCGGCTTCCGCGACGATTTTGAGCACCACATCCGCGAGCACTCCTGCGGCTTTGACCGCGAGGCTCGCGTCCCGTGTGTCTCGGGCTGCCCGGCGCACGTCGACATTCCTGGTTACATCTCGCTCGTCGAGGCAGGCCGTTATGCCGACGCCGTCAAGGTCATCCGCAAGAACAACCCGCTACCGCTCGTCTGTGGCCTGGTGTGCGAGCATCCCTGCGAGATGCATTGCCGCCGTGGCATGGTCGACGACCCCATGAACATCCTCGCCCTCAAGCGTTTTGCCGTTGAGCATAGCGACCTCAACGACCACAAGCCACATGTAGTGGACAACACCGGTAAGCGCGTCGCCGTGATCGGCGGCGGCCCGGCCGGCCTTTCCTGTGCCTACTACCTGGCCGTGATGGGCCACAAGGTGACCATTTTTGAGCAGCGCCACCACTTGGGCGGCATGCTGCGCTACGGCATCCCCAGCTATCGTCTGCCGCGCGAGCGCCTGCAGGCCGAGATCGACTGGATCTTGAGCGCCGGCATCGACGTGGAGCTCGACCACTCCGTGAGCGGCGAGGAGCTCGCCCGTCTGCGCGACGAGTTCGATGCCGTCTACCTGGCCATCGGTGCCCACAGTGACAAGAAGCTCGGCCTTCCGGGTGAAGAGGCGCCCGGCGTGGAATCGGCCGTCAAGATGCTGCGCGCCATCGGCGATGACGAGCTGCCCGACCTGAGCGGCCAGCGCGTGTGCGTCATCGGCGGCGGCAACGTTGCCATGGACGTGGCACGCTCCGCCGTGCGCTGCGGTGCCGAAAAGGTAAGCATCGTCTACCGCCGTCGCATCTGCGATATGACGGCCCAGGACGCCGAGATTGCCGGTGCCCAGGCCGAGGGCTGTGAGGTGCTGGAGCTCACGGCGCCGCTCGCCATCGAGACGGGCGAAGATGGTCGCGTGAGCGGCCTGCGCGTGCAACCGCAGATTATCGGCGAGCCCCGCCGCGGTCGTCCGGCTCCGCGTGCCGCCGCTACGCCCGAGCGCGTCATCCCCTGCGAGCGCGTGTTTGTCGCCATTGGCCAGGACATCGATTCCAAGCCGTTTGAGGACATGGGCATCGCCTGCAAGTGGGGTTGCGTGGTCACCGACTCGGACGGTGCCGTGCCCAACTTCGATGGCCTCTTTAGCGGCGGCGACTGCCAGACCGGCCCCGCCACCGTCATCCGTGCCATCAACGCCGGCCGCGTGGCTTCGGCAAACATCGACCGCTATCTGGGCTTCGACCACAAGATCAAGCTCGACGTGGAGCTGCCGACCGTTCAGTTTAAGGGCAAGCACGAGTGCGGCCGCTGCGAGCTGGGTGAGCGCGAGGCCGGCGAGCGTATTCACGATTGGAATCTGGTCGAGCAGGGCCTTACCGAGGAGGAGGCGCGCCAGGAGGCAAGCCGCTGCCTGCGTTGCGACCACTTTGGTTTTGGCGCGTTCCGCGGAGGGAGGAACCTGGAATGGTAGAGCTCAACAACCCCACTGTCAGCGATAACACCGAAAGCGGAGCACTCAATATGGTCAAGCTCACTATCGATAATTGCGAGGTCGTGGTGCCCGAGCACACCACGATCCTGGACGCGGCCAAGTCCGTCGGCATCCAGATTCCCACCCTGTGCTACCTGCGCGATCTGAACGAGATCGGCGGCTGCCGCGTGTGCGTGGTCGAGGTTGAGGGCTGCGACCAGCTGGTTGCCGCCTGCAACAACTACGTGCTCGATGGCATGGTGGTCCACACCAACAGCCCCAAGGCCCGCGAGGCGCGCCGCACCAACGTGCAGCTGCTGCTTTCGCAGCACGATTCACGCTGCACGAGCTGTGTGCGCAGCGGTAACTGCAACCTGCAGACCATTGCCAACGACCTGGGCATTTTCTATCTGCCGTATCAAAGGCATTTGGCGGGCGAGGGCTGGGATTTCGATTTCCCCATCATCCGCGAAAACGACAAGTGCATTAAATGCATGCGCTGCATCAAGGTGTGCGAGAGCGTACAGGGCCTAGGGATTTGGGACCTGACCAACCGCGCCACGCATACCGCCGTGGGCACCCGCGGGCGCGTGCCGATCGGCAAGACCGATTGCGTCGCGTGCGGCCAGTGCATCACGCATTGCCCGACGGGCGCACTGCGCGAGCGCGACGATACCGAGACCGTGTTTGACGCGCTCGCTAATCCCGACAAGATCGTGCTGGTGCAGATCGCGCCTGCCGTGCGTAGCGCTTGGGGCGAGGAGCTCGGCATATCTCGCGAGGAGGCCACCGTTGAGCGTCTGGCTTGCGCGCTGCGCCGCGTTGGCTTTGAGTACGTGTTCGACACCGATTTCTCGGCCGACCTCACCATTATGGAGGAGGGCTCCGAGCTGCTCGCGCACCTGGGCGCCGCCGCCAAGGGCGAGAGCGACAGCAACGGCTGGCCCATGTTTACGAGCTGCTGCCCGGGTTGGGTGCGCTTTGTGAAGGCGCGCTATCCGGAGTTTGTCGACAGCCTGTCCACGTCCAAGTCGCCGCAGCAGATGTTCGGCGCCATCGCCAAGACCTACTACGCCAAGGTGCTGGGCGTGGAGTCCGAGCGCCTGTTCGTGGTGTCCGTTATGCCGTGCACGGCCAAGAAGGCCGAGTGCGCGCTGCCGAGCATGGTGGGCGAGGACGGCGCGCCCGATGTGGACGTTGCGCTGACGGTGCGCGAGATGGTGCGCATGATCCGCGCGAGCCACGTGAGCGTGGACACGCTGGTCGAGGAGCCGCTCGATACGCCGCTGGGCTTTGGCACGGGCGCGGGCGTGATCTTTGGCGCCACGGGCGGCGTGATGGAGGCCGCCGTGCGCTCGGCCTACTACTTGGTGACGGGCAAGAACCCGGATGCCGATTTCTTTACTGACGTGCGCGGACTCGACGGCTGGAAGGAAGCCGTCGCCGATATCGATGGCACTAAGGTGCATGTTGCCGTGGCGCACGGGCTGGGCAACGCCGCCCGCCTGCTCGACGCGATTCGCGACGGCCGTGCGAGTTATGACTTCGTCGAGGTTATGGCATGCCCGGGCGGCTGCGTCGGTGGCGGCGGTCAGCCCATCCACGACGGTTGCGAGCTGGCAGCCGAGCGTGGCCAGGTGCTCTGGGGCCTCGATGCGAAGGCGGACATTCGCTTCTCGCACGAGAATCCCGATGTTCAGGCGTGCTACAGCGAGTTTTTGGGCGCGCCGCTCTCGCCGCTGGCCGAGGAGCTGCTGCATACCGACCATCACGCCTGGTCGATGCCCAACGAGGGGACGTGCTAGCGATGGGCGCGTTTAATGTTGAGCTGTCGCGCCGGGGGTTTGCCTCGGCGCTCGCCGCGGGCGCCCTGTCGCTTGCGCTCGCGGGCTGTGGCGGCGGGGCTGCCGGGGCCGGGTCTGCTGCGGGCTCGGCTGCCGGGTCTGCCGCTAGTGGTGCCGCTGCTGAGCCGATTGAGGTGCACGTCGCCTCGCTCAAGGGTCCGACGTCGATCGGTCTGGTGCAGTTTATGGACCAGGCGGCCGACGGTGCCACGGACAACGATTTCGACTTTGCGATCAGCACTGCCGCTGACGAGATCGTGCCCAAGGTCATTCAGGGCGATATCGACATTGCCCTGGTGCCCGCTAACGTGGCGAGCGTGCTCTACAACAAGACCGAGGGTGCGGTCCAGGTCATCGACATCAACACGCTGGGCGTGCTGAACGTGGTGACGGGCGACGCGAGCGTGGCCTCGTTTGGCGATCTGGCGGGGCGTACCGTCTACATGACGGGCAAGGGCACCACGCCGGAATACGTCATGAACTACCTGCTGGAGCGCGCGGGCCTGACCGGCCAGGTGTCGCTCGAGTTCAAGAGCGAGCCCACCGAGGTGCTGTCGGCCCTGCTTGCCGACCCGTCTGCCGTGGGCGTGCTGCCGGAGCCATTCAAGACCGCGGCCATCGCCAAGAGCGAGGGCAAGCTGTCGGCGCCGGTAAGCCTGACCGATGTGTGGGATGAGCTGGCGGGTGACACGGGTTCGCGTATGCTGACGGGTGTGACCGTGGTTCGCCGCGCGTTTGCCGAGGACCATCCCGAGGCTGTGGCAGAGTTCTTGCGCTGCCATGAGGCGAGCGTGAAGGCCGTCAATGCGACACCGGCGGACTGGGCGCAGGCCGTGGTCGATGCGGGTATCGTCGATAACGCCGCGATTGCCGAAAAGGCGATTCCCGGGTGCATGCTTGTATGCCAGACGGGGAAAGATATGAAGGCGGCGCTCGGTGGGTACCTGCAGGTGCTGGCCGATGCGGATGCAAGCGCCGTGGGCGGCAAGCTCCCGGCTGATGATTTCTACTACATGGAGTAGCCCGTGCGTGCGTTTGCTCGGCAAATGACAGAGCGTGTGAAGGCGGCGGTGGCAGGTGGTGCCGTCGCCGCTTTTTGGCTTGCCGCGTGGGCGCTCGCGGCGGCGCTGGTGGCGCAGCCGTTGATCTTGCCGGGACCGGGCGCTGTTGTGGTGGCGTTGCTGCGACTGGTGTGTGATGCCGGCACGTGGGCGATTCTCGCAGGCTCGGGCTTGCGAATTTTGGGCGGGCTGGCGCTCGCTACGGCATGCGGTGGCGTGCTGGCGGGAGTCTCGGTGCGATCGCGGACGTTTGCCCGCCTGGTGGCGCCGGCGCTTTCGTTTGTTAAGGCGACGCCGGTTGCCTGCGTGGTGGTCCTGCTGCTCATTTGGCTGGGGTCGGCGCGCGTGAGCATTGCAGCGGTCTTTTTGATGGCGCTGCCGGGCGTGTATTTCTCACTGGTCGAGGGCTTGACGCAAGCGGATAAGCCGCTGGAGCAGATGTTTCGTCTGCATGGCGTGCGGGGCTGGCGTCTGTTTTGCGCCCATACCTGGCGCGAGGTCCTGCCGTTTGTGCTTTCGTGCGCCCGGGCCGTGATTGGCATGAGCTGGAAGGCCGGCGTGGCGGCGGAGCTGATCGGCATGGCGACGGGCACCGTGGGCGAGCGTATCTATCAGGCAAAGCTGCTTATCGAGACAGCGGATCTGCTGGCGTGGACCGTGTTGGTCGTGGCGGCATCGTGGGCATGCGAGCGTGTGCTGGTGTGGTTGCTGCGGGCTTCGGGGCCAGCGGCATGGCGTGTGGCCGTGCGGGCGCATGGGCGCGGTGCTCGCGGGCGTGCGGCCTCTGCTGGTGCCGGCGCTGCGGCGGTGCTTGCGCTTGCCGTGGGCGATCGTGCGCCCTGGGCGCCGGCGCTCGACGGTCTGGTGCTCAACGTACCCGCGGGCGGGCGTGTTTGCGTGATGGGCGCTTCGGGCGTGGGCAAGTCGACGCTGCTCGCCCTGGCGGCGGGGGAGTGCGTGCCGTGCTCGATGGTGTTTCAGGACGCGCGCTTGATCGAGTCCGTCTCGGCGCTGGATAACGTGCTGGTGTGTGCTGATGCGCGCGTGGACGCCTCGAGTGCCGCAGCCCTGTTGCGCCTGCTGGTGCCGGGGGTCGATGTACATGCTCGTGTGGCCGAGCTCTCGGGCGGGCAGCGCCGTCGCGTCGAGATTGCCCGAGCCCTGCTGTGCGGCGGTTGCGCCGTCATTCTGGATGAGCCCTTTACCGGTTTGGATGCCGCTGCGCGTGATGCGACGGCCGGCGTCGTGCTCGAGCTGCTCGATGGCCGAACGCTCCTGCTCGCCACACATGACCCCATCGACGCTCAGGCGCTCGATATCTCGGACGTCATCACGCTCTAAATACTTACTCAGCAACAAAATGACCTGTTTTCCGTTCCCATGGGGTCAGATGTGGTATTCTATTTGCGGGGTAATACTTAAGAATACTAAGTAATACCAACGCCGCAGAAACACACTCCGGATGCGGGCCAATCGGGTTGCCTTCACAGCCCGTCGCCCAGCCGCGTGGCCCGCATCTATCCGCACCACCGTCGTTTCAAAAAGGAAGCGCCATGGCAGAACACATGACCCCGGTTGTCGCGAAGGTCTTGCCTGAAGAAAAGGCAGCCTTCGCGGCGGCAACTCAGCTTGTGGGTACCACGCCGTCCAACGCCATTCGCATGTTTATCGCCGCGTTCAATCGTTGTGGCACCTTTCCGTTCGACATCTCGCCCAACGGGGCCTTTGGCATTGCGCCCGATTCTCATCAACAATGACTGTCCCAAACTGCCGGCACTTGGGGACGCTCCTTTTCTGCCGGCAGTTAAGGAACGTCCCTAAGTGCCGGGTTTTGAGGAGGTTGGCATGCTCAATGCGCTGGTTTGGGCGCTTGCCTGTTTTGGCGTCGTCGCTGCCGATATTGCCCTGAGTATGGTTCTGTTCTCCGTGCTGGACATCGTGTCGGCGCTGAAGGGTTTCCCGATCGAGAATCTCGATATTCAATGGTTTCAGGCCGCCGCGCAGACGGCATCGTTTTTGATGGCGCTGCTGTGGTGGCGTTATTTGTGGCCGCGCTCGTTTATGGCGCGCTGGCAGGGCGTGCGCCCGCTTGGCGGGGGATTGCGTAGCGCGTGGAAGCGCATTGCCTGCGTTATCGTGATTGGCCTATCCATGCAGGTGGTCATTAGCTACCTATGCGACGGCGTACTGTCGCTGCTGCCCGAGGTCGCGGCAGACTATAGCGAGCTCGTCGAGGAGACGGGCATGGGCGATACCAGCCTTCTTGCTGTCTTGACCACAGTGCTCGGCGCTCCGTTTTGCGAAGAGCTCCTGGTGCGCGGCATCATCTTTGAGTTTTCGCTGCGTGCGTTTAATCCACAGTGCCGTTCGTTCTGGAAGCGCCGGCGCCGCGCGAACGCGCAGGACGGCGCCATAGTGCCCTGGGCGGCCCCGAGTACCTGGGGCGTCGCCGCGGCAATCGTGCTGCAGGCGGCGGTCTTCGGCTTTATGCACATGAACTGGGTGCAGGGCTGCTACGCGGGCGCTGCCGGCCTCATTTTTGGTTGGGTACTCGTGACCACCGGAAAGCTTCGCTACACGATTCTGCTGCACTTTGCGTTTAATGCCGGGTCGTATCTCATGGGGCTGCTGTGGTTTGTGAACACGCCGTTCGGCGTGGCAATTACGGTCGCTATCGCCGGTGCCATCCTCGTTGAGGCAATGCGCTCGCTGCGCCACGCGTGTGGGATGGACGCAGCGAGCGCACCACTGCCCTAGTTGCGCCTGCCGCCGCCGTTGGCGCCCTGACGCCCCTGGGCCGCGCGGTTGCGGCCTGCGGTGTTCTGCGCACGCGACATGCCGCCGTGGCCCTTGCTGCCTTTGGGTCCCTTGCCGGCGGCGCCACCGTGGGCCTTACCGCCCTTCTTGCCGGTGCCGTGTCCGCCGCCGGCAGACGTCTCGCCCGGGCGTGGCGGCACGGGGCGAATCAGGCAATGCTTGGTGTAGCCGATCAGGTCGCGGCGGCCAGCCTTTTCCAGCGCCTCGCGTACCAGCTTGTAGTTCTCGGGCTTGCGATACTGGATAAGCGCGCGTTGCATGGCCTTCTCGTGCGGGTCGCGCGCCACATAGATCGGCTCCATGGTGCGCGGGTCCACGCCGGTGTAGTACATGCACGTCGACATGGTGGACGGGGTGGGGTAGAAGTCCTGCACCTGTTCGGGCATGTAGCCCATGTCGCGCACGGCTTCGGCAAGGTCCACGGCTTCCTTCATGGTTGAACCGGGGTGGCTCGAGATCAGATACGGCACAACATACTGCTTGAGTCCATACTCGCGGTTCAGGCGCTCAAATTTGCGGCAGAACGCATCGTAGACGGCTCGGCTCGGCTTGCCCATCACGGACAGCACCGCGTCGCTCACGTGCTCGGGTGCCACGCGTAGCTGGCCCGAGACATGGTGTTCCAGCAGCTCGCGTAAAAACTCGTCCGAGGCATCGGCCATGGTGTAGTCAAAACGGATGCCGCTGCGCACGAAGACCTTCTTGACGCCCGGCAGCTGGCGCAGGTCGCGCAACAGCTGCGTGTAGCCGCTTTCGTCGACCACCATGTTCTTGCATACGCTCGGCCACAGACAGCGCTTGTTCTTGCACACACCGTGCTTGAGCTGCTTGTCGCAGGCAGGGCGGCTAAAGTTGGCCGTCGGTCCACCCACGTCGTTGATGTAGCCCTTAAACTCGGGATCGCGCGTGAGCAGCTCGGCCTCGCGCATGATCGAGTCGTGGCTGCGCATCTGCAACACGCGGCCCTGGTGGAAGGTGAGCGCGCAAAACGAGCACTCGCCAAAACAGCCGCGGTTGGAGCTAATGGAAAACTTGATCTCAGCAAAGGCCGGCACGCCGCCTGCCGCGTCGTAGTCGGGATGCCAATCGCGTGCGTAGGGGAGTTCGGCCACCTCGTCCATCTCGTCGGTGGTGAGTGTTGCCGACGGCGGGTTCTGCACCACGTACACGCTGTTGGGATATGGCTCTACCAGGCGATGCCCGGTGATGGGGTCCATATTCTGCTGCTGCACGTTAAAGCTGCGGGCGTAGTTGAGCTTGTCGGCGGCAAGGTCGTCCCAGCTGGGCAGCAGGTCGTAGTCGTAGACCTCGTCGAGCGAACCCGTGCGGTAAACGGTGCCGTTGATATAGGTGATCTGATCGACGGGCAGCCCCGCGTCGAGTGCGTCGGCGATCTCGACAATCGCGTGCTCGCCCATGCCGTAGATGAGGATGTCGGCGCCCGAGTCGAGCAGTACCGAGCGCTTAAGCTTGTCCTGCCAGTAGTCGTAGTGGGCCAGACGGCGCAGGCTCGCCTCGATGCCGCCGATGATGATGGGAGCGTCCTTAAACGTCTGGCGGATGAGGTTGCCGTAGACCGTGACGGCGCGATTGGGACGGCGCCCCTCCTCGCCGCCGGGCGTGTAGGCGTCGGTGTGGCGGCGATGCTTGGTCACCGAATAGTGGTTGACCATGGAGTCCATGTTGCCGGCACTGACGAGAAAGCCCAAGCGCGGCTCGCCGAGCACGGTGATGCTGGCGGGGTCGGTCCAGTTGGGTTGGCAGATGATGCCCACCTTGTAGCCGTGCGCGTCGAGTACGCGGCTGATGATGGCCATGCCAAAGCTGGGATGGTCCACGTAGGCGTCGCCGCAGATGTAGACAAAGTCGCACTGGTCCCAGCCGCGTGCATCCATGTCGGCTCGACTGACGGGGAGGAATTTATCGCGGCCCGGGCGCCAGGGGCGGGCGGGCGTCGCTTGGGAATGCTTGGCGCGGGCGACCGTGGCCTGCGCCTTACCGCCGCGCTTTTGCTGCTGGCCCTGTTTGCCCTGCTGACTGCGCTGGTTGTTCTGAGCGTGCTGAGGCTTTTTTGCCACGATCCCTCCCGGTGTTTGTATGCTGCACGTAATTGTAACCAGTCTTTTTGGGACGGGGCTAAAAAGACTGGTGGAGTACACGAGCTGGCGGATCGGCGTGTCGATGCGGGTGTCGTTTGTTTCCAGACTGTGTATCCCTGTGTCGAAGGGGTCGTCTCGCGCGCACGCCATGTTGTCAATGGGTTACAGTATGAACGGCGGCTATGTTTCCGCCAACGCACGAGAGAGTCGTCAACAAGGAGGATGCACGACGATGCAGCGTGCCAAACAGATATCGGAGTCTATTGAGCTGGGCATCATCTTGGCGCTCGCCGGTGGCTTTATGGACGTGTATTCGTACATTGGGCGCGACCATGTTTTCGCCAACGCGCAAACAGGCAACATCCTGCTCGTGGGAGTGAGCATCTCGGAGGGCAACTGGGCACTTGCGGGGCGCTACTTCTTCCCTGTGGTGTCGTTTGCCGTGGGTATTATGCTTGCCGATCTGGTACACGAGCGGTTTGGCAGCGTGATCCACTGGCGTCAGGTGACGGTGTTCTTTGAAGCCGTCATCTTGCTGGGCGTGAGCTTTATCCCCGGTGGCGGTTACAACCTGCTCGCCAACTGCCTCACCTCTTTTGCCTGCGGCATGCAAGTCGAGAGCTTCCGCAAGATCCACGGTCACGGCATCGCTACGACCATGTGCATCGGCAACTTGCGCAACGCGCTGCAAAACGTGGACGATTACATCATCACCCACAGGCGCGGCTTTTTGGAAAACGGCCTGCTGTACTTTGGCGTGATCTTTATCTTTGTGTTTGGCGCCGTGTTGGGCAACTGGTGTATTGAACGCATGGGCCTGCATGCCATCGTCGTGGCGAGCTTGCTGCTGTTTGTCGCGTTTGCCATCATGTTCATCGACCGCGAGCGCGACTTGCGCTTACGCTGGAAGGTTGCGGCCGAGGCTTGGAAAGAGGGCTGCCGAAAGTAACCGATTGCGGCAAAGGGGCTGTTCCTTTGCCGCAATATTTTTCATCATCTGTTGAAACGCTTTAACACTTTTGACGTTCTCACGCGTTTTTGTTTCAAAAGCGTTAGGATGGGACTTATAGCGCGGGGCGTAATGGGTGCCCCGCACACGATGGGAGGCTATCAATGGCTAATCGTTTCGTTCTCAATACCATCTCTTATCATGGTTCCGGCGCCATCAAGGAGATCCCCGGCGAGCTCCAGCGTCGCGGCTACAAGAAGATCTTCGTCTGCTCCGACCCCGATCTGGTCAAGTTTGGCGTTACCGCTAAGGTGACCGATGAGCTCGATGCCGCCGGCATCGCTTGGAGCCTCTACTCCGAGATCAAGCCCAACCCCACCATCCAGAACGTCAAGGACGGCGTCGAGGCCTTCAAGGCCGCCGGGGCTGACGCTATCGTGACCATTGGTGGCGGCTCCTCCATGGACACCGCTAAGGCCATCGGCATTATTATCAACAACCCCGAGTTCGCCGATGTCCGCAGCCTCGAGGGCGTTGCTCCCACTAAGAACCACGCCGTGTTCACCATCGCCGTGCCGACGACCGCCGGTACCGCCGCTGAGGTGACCATCAACTACGTCATCACCGACCCCGAGAAGGTCCGCAAGTTCGTGTGCGTCGACACCAACGATGCCCCCGAGGTTGCTGTCGTCGATCCCGACATGATGGCTTCCATGCCTGCCGGCCTGACCGCTTCCACTGGCATGGACGCTCTGACCCACGCCATCGAGGGCTACACCACCAAGGGCGCTTGGGAGCTCTCCGACATGTTCCACTTTGAGGCTATTAAGCTGATCAGCGAGAACCTGCGCGACTCTGTCGCCGAGGCCAAGTCCGGTCAGCCCGGCTCCGGCCGCGAGGGCATGGCTCTTGGCCAGTATGTCGCCGGCATGGGCTTCTCCAATGTTGGCCTGGGCATCGACCACGCCATGGCTCACACCCTGTCCGCTCACTACGACACCCCGCACGGCGTCGCCTGCGCCATGCTGCTGCCGATTGCCATGGAGTTCAACAAGCCGGTTTGCGCCGAGCGCCTGGCCAAGGTTGCCGTTGCCATGGGCGTTGACACCACGGGCATGAGCACCGACGAGGCCGCCGACGCCGCCATCGCCGCCGTCAAGCAGCTCTCCGCCGACGTGAACATCCCGCACGTCTGCGAGGCCATGAAGGCTGACGAGATCGAGGTCCTGGCCAAGGACGCCATGGCCGACGCCTGCTTCCCGGGTAACCCGCGCGAGGCGACGCTCGACGACGTCATCGAGCTCTTCAAGAAGATCTGCCCGGCTGCCTAGCCTCGTTTGGTGTTCTTTCGCCTGTAGGTGTGCGGTCGCTTTTTGACTTGCCGCTGGCCCCGCCGTGCTACGCACGGCGGGGCTTTTTGTGCTGCGTCGATGCCCTGAGGCGGACAAAACCAAGGCGTACTGCCCGCTGCGGATAGGTGGTGCACTTCCCTGCGTGCATTTTTGGGAGTATTCAACAAGCTCTTAAAAATGCATAACGTTGTGAATGGGCGGTAGTGATCCGCAGGCGCCCATCGACAGCCATTGTGGGCGGGCTATCGATGAGTGGAGGGGGTTGTTACTGAGTTTCTGCTTTGCGACGACCTGCAACACTGCTGTAACCGCGTCGTTTTGTCGTTCGTGATGGGGCCGTTGGGGCCCACGGTGCTGAATACTCCGTTTTTTGCACGGTCCAAGGTGGGGCACCCTGAGACGAAGCAAAAAGATGCCTCATTTCTATGCAAATACCAATAGGATTTATGCAAGATTGAGATTGTAAACCGTGCACGTGCACAAAACCGGTGCGGGGACGTCTGGAGGCGGCTCGGCTCCTGGGGCATTGCACGTGCAGAACGGTTAAAATCGGGACTCGGTCTTAGTTTTACTTGGAAGGATGCATATGACTTCTAATATTGATGCTTCTCTAGAGGAGACGCTCTCCTATATCGCAGGACAGCTTAAGACGCTGACTTCTATTGCTTCGCCTACCGGCTATACCCGTGCGGCGACTGATTATCTGATGGAGACCCTGCGCGATATGGGGTTTGGGCCTGAGCGTTCTAATAAGGGTAACGTGCTCGTTGAGCTTGGCGGCGAGGGCGAGCCGCTCGTACTGGCGAGCCATGTCGATACCCTAGGCGCCATGGTGCGTTCCATTAAGGACAATGGCCGCCTGCGCCCCACGACGCTCGGCGGGCATCAGTGGTCTACGGCCGATGGCGAGAACTGCACCGTCTACACGCGCGACGGCAATGTCTACACGGGCGTGGTCCTCAATACCGAGCCTTCGGCGCATGTGGCCGATGAGCCGGTCAAGACCATCGAGAAGAACATGGAAATCCTGCTCGACGAGAACGTTGACAGCAAGGACGATGTGCTCGAGCTGGGTATTCAGACCGGCGACATCATCGCTATGGATCCGCGTACCACGGTGACGGAGAGCGGCTACATTAAGAGCCGCTTTCTGGACGACAAGCTGTCCGCGGCAATCCTGCTGGGCTTGGCGCGTGCCGTCGCCGCTGGCGAGGTGACGCTTTCGCGCAAGGTTTCGCTACTCTTTACCGTGTACGAGGAGGTCGGCCATGGCGGTGCCTTCGTGCCGGCCGACACGCGCGAGATGATTAGCGTTGACATGGGCTGCGTGGGCGACGACCTGGGCTGCACCGAGCGCATGGTGTCGATTTGCGCCAAGGATTCGGGCGGTCCGTACAACTACGACCTGGTGACGGCGCTGTCCAATATCGCGCGCGAGCTTGAGCTCGACTACGCGATCGATGTGTACCCACATTACGGCTCGGACGTCGAGGCCACGCTTTCGGCTGGCTACGACATTCGCCATGGCCTGATCGGCCCCGGCGTGTACGCGAGCCACAACTACGAGCGCAGCCACATGGACGGCGTGCGCAACACCTTCGAGCTCGTCCGCGCCTACGTACAGCGCTAGGGGAGCAGCTTGCGACTCGGCTGACCATCGCTAAGGCCCGATTGCTCGGGCCTTTTTTCGCTTCAGTCTGTTTAGTATTATGATATATGTAATCTATTAACTAAACGCGTAAATTACTTAACGAGGTGATGCGGCATATGAATACATCTGAGTACTTATCTATGGGTGATGCCGCCCACCTGTTGGGCGTTACGAAAGCCCGCATATCGCAACTTGCCGCATCGGGGACGCTTGTGTGCGATATTGTGGGCGGCCGGAAGATGGTCGAGTACAATTCTGCGATCGCCTATCAAAAGGTCCGCAAGCGAGGACGCCGTCCTGCGGCCGATGTGGGACGCAAGTTTACGCTGATGTCGGCCGACCATGAGGTCGCGCATGTCTCATTTGATCCGACGCGCGAGTTTCCCTTCGAAATCGCCGAGGTACTCGATGCGCAGAGGATGCCGTTTGGTACGTGTTCGAGCTCTTCTCCTACGGTGAATAAACGGGAGCTCAACGTGTGGTGGAGCCATCGGTCGGTGCCTGACGTCCGCCCTGGACTCGTCTCGCGCTATCGTGAACTGGGAATTACCAGTGGCATCGAGGTTCCGGTTCGGTGCCTGGGCCTATCGCTTTCGGATTGTTATTGGCTGCGGCCGGCCGATTGCGACGAACTCAAATGGCAAAACCTCAATTACTTCGAGAATGATTTTGAGCGATCGGCGCCCGAAGGGCGTTCGGGTTGGCTGGAGGGCATCGGTCTTAAAAATCCCGACAACACATCCGAGGGCGAGCTTCCTAAATCGTGGATGATCCGCAACGGCATTCGCGTTTTGGCTAAAGGTTGCGGGATGGACGATCAGCGTCCCTTTAACGAAGCGGTTGCAACGGCTCTGCATCGTCGCTTGCTTCCCAAGGGGGAGTTTGTTCCTTACACGGTTGAGCGCATGTTCGATGGCCCCGTGTGCCTGTGCGAGGATTTTCTTGACGGCCGCGAGGAATACGTTCCGGCTGTTTACGTTAAGGGTGCACTTGGTAGCCAGCGGGGAAACTCGACATACGATCGATACTGTCGCTATCTTGGCAAGCATGGTGCCGATGAGGCTGCCGTGAGAAGGTCTATGTCGCAGATGATCGTTTGCGATGCCCTTTTGGCCAACAGCGACCGCCATTGGCGAAACTTCGGCATCATCCGCAATGTCGACACCCTGGAGATAAGGCCTGCCCCGCTGTTCGATAGCGGCAACTGCCTGTGGTACAACGTGCCAACTGCCGTGCTCGCAGCTGGGGAGTTTGGGTTTTCCGCTAAGCCGTTTGGGCCCAATCCTTCCGTCCAGCTGGCGCTTGCGGACTCGCTCGATTGGTTCGACGCATCGCGGCTCAACGGATTTGTTGATGAAGCGATAGAGATTCTTTCGCAGAGCAAGTGGGCCACGGCGGAGAGTCGGCTCGAGTCCGTTCGCCGCGGCCTGGAGCGTCGCGTTATCGAGGTGAATGCTGCCGTTGAAGTGCTTCGACACGTGCAGCGATAAACCCGCCGCTACTTAAGTGCGCCGGTCACCGTGCCGCCGCCCAGGACGATGTCGCCGCGATAGACTACAACGGCCTGGCCGGGGGCGATGGCTCGCTGCGGCTCGTCAAAAGTCAGCAGCATTTGCCCGTCTTCGCCGCGCGTAAGGGTCGCTGCCTGGTCTTTCTGACGGTAGCGGTACTTGGCGCCCACGCGAATGCCGCCGGCATCCAGCTCGGCCTCCATGCGCGTGTCCGGCGCGCTCCAGATCCACTCATTGGCCGTGAGGGCAGCGGCGGTTAGGTCCTCGGCCTCGCCCAGATGCACAATGTTGTTGGCGGCATCGACGCCCGTCACGTACACGGGATGCGCCATCGCGACGCCCAGGCCCTTGCGCTGACCGATGGTGTAGCGCAGCGCACCGTTGTGGCGCCCGACCACGCTGCCGTCGCGCCACACAATGTCGCCCGGTGCAGCGGGATGTCCGCAGCGGCGCTCGATATAGCCCGCGTAGTCACCGTCTGGAATAAAGCAGATGTCCTCGCTTTCGGCCTTCTTGGCGTTGGTAAAGCCCTGCTCGGCGGCAATGCGGCGCACGTCGCGCTCTTTGTCCAACCCAGCCAGCGGAAAGATCGTGCGTGCCAGGCGCTCTTGCGTGAGCGAATACAAAAAGTAGCTCTGGTCCTTCTTGGGGTCCTCGCCGCGGTGCAGCTGCCAAGTGCCGTCGGACGCTTGGCTCGTTTTGGCGTAGTGGCCTGTGGCGATGTAGTCGCAGCCCATATCCAGTGCCGCATCGAGCAACGCGCCAAACTTAATGTGGCGGTTGCAGATGATGCACGGGTTGGGCGTCAGTCCCTCCTGGTAGGCGGTCACGAAGCGCTCGATAACATTGCGGTCGAAGGTCTGCTGCAGGTCGAGCACATGGTGAGGTATCCCCAGGCGCTCGGCGACGGCCTTTGCATCGGCGATGTCGCGGTCGACCTTACTCATGCCCGTGACGGGATCGGGCGCGGGACAGGTGAGGCGCATGGTGGCGCCGACGCATTCGTAGCCCTGGCTTTTGAGCAGGTACGCGGTCACGCTGGAATCGACGCCGCCGCTCATGGCGACGAGCACGCGCTTGTTGTGCATGGGGAGGTTCTCCTTGGTGGCATGTGGCCAAAAAAGAAAAGCGGCGCGGGAGGCTGGTTCCGCGCCGCAGACATTGTAGCAAGTTCGGACGTCTCGTGGGACACCCTGATTGGATGGGCTCAGACTGCCGGGAGAGAGGAGACCGGCTCGTCCGTGGGCTCAACCTATGGGCGACAGGCCCTTAGTCCTGGAAGAGCGCCGTGGACAGGTAGCGCTCACCTGTGTCGGCGAGCAGCGCCACGATGGTCTTGCCCTCGTTCTCGGGGCGCTTGGCCAGCTGCAGCGCGGCCCACACGGCGGCGCCGGACGAAATGCCCACGAGCACGCCCTCCTTGTGGCCCACGGCGCGGCCGGTGGCAAAGGCGTCGTCGTTCTCGACGGGGATGATCTCGTCATAGACCTGGGTGTCGAGGACATCGGGCACAAAGCCGGCGCCGATACCCTGGATCTTGTGCGGGCCGGCTTGGCCCTTAGAGAGTACCGGGGAAGTGGCGGGCTCAACGGCGACGACCTGAATCTCGGGGTTCTGCTCCTTAAGGAACTCACCCACGCCGGTCACGGTGCCGCCGGTTCCGACGCCGGCGACGAAGATGTCGACCTCGCCGTCGGTGTCATCCCAGATCTCGGGGCCGGTCGTGGCCTTGTGGATGGCGGGGTTGGCGGGGTTCACAAACTGGCCGGCGATAATGCTGTTGGGAGTCTCCTTCTGCAGCTCCTCGGCCTTGGCGATGGCGCCCTTCATGCCCTTGGAACCGTCGGTGAGCACGAGCTGCGCGCCATATGCCTGCATAAGCTTGCGGCGTTCGACGGACATAGTCTCGGGCATGGTGATGATCACCTTGTAGCCGCGAGCCGCCGCCACCGAGGCGATGCCGACGCCGGTGTTGCCACTCGTGGGCTCGATGATGGTGTAGTCGCCGCCGCGCACGAGCTTGCCGGCCTTCTCGGCCTCGTCGATCATGTTCTTGGCGACGCGGTCTTTAACGGACCCGGCGGGGTTGAAGTATTCCAGCTTGACGAGCACGCGGGCCTTGAGGTCCTCATCGGCCTCAAAGTGAGTGAGCTCCAGAAGCGGGGTGTGGCCGATAAGCTGATCGATGGACGTGTAAACATTGCTCATGGTGAACCTCCAAAGTGTTCAAATGACTGGATACCGTGTGGTTTTACGGTGTGTGTAACAGCGAAACCCACAAACCTTATGGGTTGTTCGTTTTGCTGTTGGCAAGCATAGTAGGCACTAAAGCCTAGTAATGCAATAGGAAATAGGAGATTATTACGAGTCGATTAACCATCTTGACGGGAATGGGTATTTTCAAAACCAATTTTTCGGCTAGAATTTCTACGGACTAAATGACCGAAAGGCAGCACTATACATGTTGGTTTCCACAAAGGGCAGATATGCCCTGCGCGTTATGGTCGATCTGGCCGAGCACCAGGCGGCCGGTCGCATCCCGCTCAAAGAGATCGCGGCGCGACAGGGGATTTCCGAGAAATATCTGGAGAACATCTTGGCTACGCTCGTGCGCGCCAACATGCTTTCGGGCATGCGTGGCAAGGGCGGTGGCTATGTGCTCACGCGCCCGCCCGAGCAGTACACGGTGGGCGAGATCTTACGCCTGACCGAGGGCAGCCTGGCACCGGTCGCATGCTTGGACGGCGACTGCAAGGGCTGTTCGCGTTCGGACGAGTGCCCCACGCTCGACGTGTGGAAGAACCTTGACAAGCTCATCAACGACTACCTCGACGGCGTGACGCTCGATCAACTTGTCGCTCCCAACCATGGCTACGACTACGTCATCTAGCCCACACCTGCATTTGGGGACGGGGTAGAAATGGTAGATCCTCTCGTCCTTTGAGACTTGGCAAATAAGAAGGCCGCCCATTTTTGCGATGGGCGGCCTTTGTTTTGGGCTGTTGAGACGGACACGGCCGGAATGGCCGTTCTAGCCCTCGGCGATGCTATCGAGAATGCTGCGCATGATGGATACCAGGATGCTGCCCATAAAGGCCGATCCAAAGCCGGCGATGGAGATGCCCGCGCCCAGCAGATTGACCGACAGGTAGCTGGCCAGCTCGAGCATAAAGCTGTTGACTACAAGCTGAAAAATACCAAGCGTAATAATAGTGAGCGGCAGTGAGATGACCGTCAGGAACGGCTTGACGAGCGAATCGACGATGTTGAGGAACAGTCCCACAAAGGCGAAACAGACCCAGGCCTCGGCAAAACCGAAGGGTTGGATGCCGGGGACGAGGGACGTGGCGATCGCGATGGCGATCGAAGTAAAGAGCCAGTTAAGCATAAAGCGCATGGTAGGGGTCCTTTCTTGCGCGGGGAGAGTTAGTGACGCGTGAAGCAGCTTGCCGTGGCGACTTGGATGGTTGCGCGGGCGCGCCGCAGTGTTTGGGCGCCCATTGTCTCAAATATTCGTGGAGCTTACGTGCGTATACGGTGTCTAAACGGCGTTCGTCCTGAAAAACGCGCCGCTGACAGAGAGTCTTGTCACTTTAGTTTGGTGGTGTGCTACACTGCTACGGGCAAATGGCCCATGCATAGTTTTATTGCATATTACGGGCGAACGATGCCCGATGTCAGTATCAACTTCGATGCCTTATGGCGGGTTTGGCGGTGATCGATGAATATCGAGAACATGTTTGACAAGCCTGATGTCAAGCAGCTAGTCCACGCATTTAGTCTTTTGGATGACGAGAAGGATATCCAGGCGTTTTTAACCGATATCTGCACGCCGCGTGAGATTTGCGACCTTTCTCAGCGTCTGCAGGTTGCGCGTTATCTGGATGAGGGCGAGCCTTATGTTGAGGTTCAGGCCCGTACCGGCGCTTCGTCCACCACGGTGAGCCGTGTGTCCAAGGCACTCAACGGCGAGTACGGTGGCTACCGCAAGATCCTCATTAAACTGGAGGATGGCGAGTAGGTCAACGGCAACAAACGGATCAGCTGGAGCCGCCCCTTCGGGGGCGGTTTTTGTGTGTCGATAATTGATCCCTTGGGGACGGAGGAAAACGGATCATCGAGGGGATCTGGTGCATTGGGGCCAGGTTGTCCGTGCGGGCGGGTAGGATAGATGCGATGAATATTGCGAACAGTTTGAGCGGAGGACCATGCCTGTTCGAATCTATACCACCAATGCCGGCACGGATTTGAGCGATTCCGAGGCGGCGCTGCTGGCCGACCTGGTTGCCCGCCACGGGCGCGCTGTTCTGTTGGCGCCAACATTTGCCGAGCTCGACCTGTGCCGTCATGATGCGGCAGAAGCCGGGGTTTCACTGGGTATCGATTACAAGACGCCTACATCGTGGCTCCGCTCGCTGTGGGAGCTTATGGGCGATGGCCGCAGTTTTGTGGATAACCTTCAGCGCCAGATGCTGTTCTCGGACATGATCGACCGCCGCGACGACGCTGCTCTGCAGCCGCTCTCGCGCAGCCAAGGCACGGTGCGCATGCTTGCGCGTATGGCCCGCGACGTATTGCCGGGCGTGGCAGGGACGGGCGACGAACGCCGTCGCGATGCCGCCGCTCAGCCCGAGCCCAAAAGCGACGCCGAGGCCCGTGTGTTCGAGCTGTTGAGCGCCTATGCGAGCGGCTTGGACCGTCGAGGCATGGTCGAGCCCTGCGAAGCCGCCGATATGATGGCAGAAGCCCTGGCGAACAACCTGCCGGGGTGCGCCCGCGCCGTCTGCGTGCGTGGCGTCACGTCGTTTACGCATAGCCTGCTCGAGCTATTGTCGGCCGTGGCGAACCGTGGGGGAGAGGTTGTCGTGCTGCTCGCTTGCGAGCAGGCGGCGATGCGCGAGGACCTGGCAGCCGCTTTTGATGCCCGCAGTGTGCTGTTTGAGGCCGCGCCGCTGGGGGAGGACGCCGGCGCGTCCGAGACCGCTTCTGCGCCTGCTGCTCATCCTATTTTTATAGAGGTGGCCGGCCCCCATGCCCGCGCCCGCGCTTATGTGGATGCTCTTGAGAACCTGGTCGCGGCATGCGAAGAGTCCATGTCGCGCGACGGCGCCGCGACGAACGCCGACCCCGCGCGCGTGCTCGTAGTTTCCGCCCGGGCGCCCCAGCTGTTCGGCGAACTCGCTGCCCGTTTGGCGGCGCGTCACATTGCGGCCGAGACGGCTGAGTTCACGGCGTTTTCCCAGTCCATCGCGGGCAGGCAGTTTGCGGCGCTCGCCAACCTGATCGAGCGTATGAAGGCCGCCGACGAGGGCACCGCTTCCAAGACCGAGTGGTGGCCCGCTCCAGAGCTTACCGACTGGATTTATAGCCCGCTTTCGGGTGCCGACGCCGCGAGCGCCCGCGGTTTAGACAAGAACATGCGCCTGTCGCGCAACAAGACCACTGCGGGCGTCAAGAGCCTGCTGCAGAGCGTGCAGGGCCAGGTGAGGGGCGCCCGCAAGGCCGCCAGCGACGACAACTGGTTTAAGAACGTGCCGTGCGTGGTCTCGGACGTGTTTCAGGCGTTGTGGCGCGACAAACCCGTGACGGCGCTCAAGGCCATGCTCGCCGTTGCCGAGGCGCTGCCCGATCGCGCTCTAGGCGGCCTTGACGGCCAGGCCCGTCGCCAGGCAGAGACGGCTTTGCTGCGCCATGCCATCGACATCCTTATGAACGATGCTCGCGCGCTCGACGTGTCGCAGGCCGCGACCGTACCGGTTCTCGACGGCGTTCGAACTAAGGTGGACAAGCGCAGTACCGCTTACGATTACGCGACCTACGAGGTCGATCGCACGCCACGGGCGCAAGTACGCTTCGCGTCGCTTGCCGATGCGTCGGTTCTGCGTCCTGGCTGCTACGATGCTGTGCTGTTTGCTGATGTCGACCTGGACAGCTACCCGCTTTCGCACGAAGAGGGCCCACTTGCCACGTTGACGGCCGAGCTGCGCCGCGACGGCGTGTCTTTGGAGCCCGCCGCCCTGCTGCGCGTGCGCTTTGGCCGTGCAATGCAGGCGGCGAGCGGCCCGGTCGCGCTCGCCCGTGTGACCCACGATCGTCAGGCACGCGAGTGCTATCCGGCGGCCGTGTGGACCGAGTTGCGGGCACATGCCGAGGCCGCTGGCGCTGCCAAGCCCACGCGCGTGGGCGAGGGCGATATCATCGCCGACTTTGATTCCGCGGCAGGCGAAGGTCTTAGGCGCGAGCGCGTGACCTGCGAAGCTCCTCAGCATCTGAGCGATGAAGCCATTCCGTATCTGGTCCTGCGCCGTCGCGATGGCGAGGGCGAGGATGCGCCGCTGGTACCGCGCCTGACGTCTGCCTCGCAGATCGAGGCCTATTCGACCTGCCCGCTATGCTGGTTCGTCTCGTACCGCGTGAAGCCTCAGTCGATCGACGCCGGCTTTGGCAATATGGAGAAAGGCAACTTTGTCCACGACGTGCTGGAACACCTGCACGCCCGTCTGCCCCAGGAGGGCATGGAACGTGTGACGCCCGAGAACCTGCCACGTGCTCAGGAGCTGCTGCGCGAGGTCTTTGACGAGACCTTGGCCGAACATGCCTCCAAGCGTGGCAACGAGGGCCCGCTCGTGCCGCTCTCTCCGGTAGAGGAGCGCCAGGTGGCCGAGATTCTGCCGCAGCTGGAAGGCGTGCTTGCCTATGAAGCCGAGGCGCTGACGCCTTTTGCTCCGCGCTACCTGGAGTTTGCCTTTAACGATCTTAACGTTGAGTATGCCGGCTGGCCGCTCGGCGGGCGCATCGACCGTGTGGACGTGGATGCCGAGAACCGCGCCGTGGTGATCGACTATAAGCACCGCACGGGCGTTGAGGAGTTTAAACTCGCCGACCCCACGGTGCGCGACGAGGAATCGGGCACGGCGCCCATCGACGATCCGCGCTGGCTGCCGCCCCATACCCAGACGCTTATCTATGCGCAGGCCATGCGCCGGGCGCTGGATTTGGACACCCGCGCGGCGCTCTACTTTTCGACCAAGGGCGGCAAGCCGGCGTTGCGCGGTGCCGCGAGCGCCGAGCTGCTCGAGGAAGAGCGCGGCGACGGTCGCATCCCGGGCCTTAAGAAAGGTTTCCCCGGCGAGGGTGGCAGCATGGACTTCGACGCCCTGCTCGATCGCGTTGAGGCCGGCATCGCCGAGCGCCTGCGCGAGCTCGAGGCAGGCAACGTTGCCGCCGTCGACCCGACGTCGGCTCAGGCCGCGCATGCGCGCTGCTCGTATAACCACGAAGGAACGTTTGTAAGGAGGGACGTGTAGACCATGGATCTTTCGACTTTGATGCCGCAACAGCTGCAGATTGTCAAAACGCTCGACCGTCCGCTGTTTGTCTCGGCGGGCGCCGGTTCGGGCAAGACCTTTACCCTCACGCGTCGCATCGTCTACGCGCTCTCGCCTGAATCCGGTCCGTTCGTTGAACATCTTGACCAGGTGCTCGCCATTACCTTTACCAAAGATGCCGCGGCCGAGATCCGTGACCGCGTGCGCCGTGCGCTTATCGACGAGGGCATGGACGAGGAAGCACTGACCGTCGACGACGCGTGG
This sequence comes from Collinsella aerofaciens, assembly GCA_048503295.1. GTDB lineage: Bacteria > Actinomycetota > Coriobacteriia > Coriobacteriales > Coriobacteriaceae > Collinsella > Collinsella aerofaciens_CI. The sequence continues at coordinate 74,811 of DBFRVO010000046.1, forward strand.
ATCTCGACCATTCACGGCATGTGCTCGCGTATCCTGCGCGCGCATGCGCTGGAGCTGGGCATCGACCCCGAGTTCACGGTGCTCACCGATACCGACGAGCTTATGGACCAGGCTGTTGAGCATGTGTTGGCCCGCGCGACGGCGCCCGATGCCGCCCCCGAGCTCGCGGCATCGCTCAAGGCCCTCTATGCCTGGTATCCCATGGCGGGCGAGGGCGGTTCCTTTGGCGCTGGCGCGACCATCAAGGGCCTGGTGCGCGACCTGCTGGAGCTGTCGAGCCAGTTGCCGGGCGGTATGGACGACGTGTGCGTGGCGCGCGGGCAGGCCGATACCTCGGCACTCGCCGATGCCTATCGCGCGGCGCTGGGCGCAAGCAAGGCCGCGACCGAGAAGGCGCAGATGGCACTCGACGCCATTGACGCGTTCGAGGCGAGCGGCAAGACCATGGCCGATGCAGCGCGACTCATGATGTCGTGCACCATGCCGCGCGCGAGCAAGGCATTCCCTAAGGAGCAGGTCGAGCTGCTCAAGGCCGAGGCCGCCGATGCGTTTATCAATATCGTGCTTGCCTGCGGTGGCCCGGCGCTCGATGCGCTGGTGGGCCTGGCCCGTTCCGTGGAGGCTGAGTATCGCGCGCTGAAGGCTGCCCAGTCCGCCCTCGATAATAACGACCTGCTGCGTATGGCCTACGAGGCCCTGCGCGATTACCCTGCCATCCGTGCTGCGTACGAGGGCCGCTTTAAGATGGTCATGATCGATGAGTTTCAGGATACCGACCAGATGCAGGTCGATCTGATACGCTACCTGACGGGTGCGGGGGAGCGCGCGCTGTGCACCGTGGGCGATGCGCAGCAGTCCATCTATCGCTTCCGTGGCGCCGAGGTCGAGGTGTTCCGTCGTCAGGAGCGCAAGGTGGGCTCGTCTGCCGCGCCCGAGGCGACTGCCGTGGCCGATGCCCCTGCCGGCGAACTCGTCAAACTCGTGCGCAACTTCCGCAGCCATGACGAGGTGCTGCGTTACGTGGCACGCGTCTTCGACGGCGATGACGGCGGCCTGATGCAGGGCTTTTTGGATCTTGAGGCGAGCGACGGCCGCAAGGACATGCTGGTGGCGGACGCCTCGCGCCGCCAGGCCCTCTTTGTTGCCGGCGGCAGTATGCAGGAGCGCACACAGGCCAAGGCCCGCGCGATCGCCGAGCGCTTCCGCGCGCTTGCCGATGCCGGCCAGCCCCAGGGCGGCATGGTACTGCTGCTGGGCCGCATGACCAACGCCGATGTCTACGCCCAGGCCTTCCGCGATCAGGGGCTCGACTGCGTCATCGCAGGCGGCTCGGTCTTTGCCCAGGCAGCCGAGGTGCAGACGGTGCGTGCCCTGGTCTGCGCGCTCGCTAATCCGGCCGATACGGCGCAGGGCCTTATGCCGCTGCTCGCCTCGCCGATGTTTGCGCTCGGCGCCCAGGAGTTCCTGGCGCTGGCGACCAAGCTCGATGGCGAGACGGGGGAGACCTCGCGCCGGAATATCGACATGGGCATCATGAGCGATTCCGATGTGCCGGGCTTGCAGGGCTTGCCGCTTGTGACGCGTGCCCGCGAGGTGCTGCGCTACGCACTGCGTCGCGTGGGGCGTGATTCGTTCGCCGCCATCGCGCGCGACGCGGTCAATGCCTCCGGCTGGTTCGTGCGCCTGGCGCAGCGCGGCCCCGAGGGCAAGGCCATCGCCGCCAACGTGCTCAAGGCGCTCGACGCCGTGGCCGAGGAGGAGGCCGAGTTCGGCAACTCGCCGCGTTCCATCGCGCTGGCCTTCGACCGCTTCTTGGCGGGCAAGGAGGCCCCGGGTGCCCTCAACGAGGAGGGCGACGGCGCGGTGCGCATCATGACCGTGCATGCGTCCAAGGGTCTGGAGTATCCGGTCGTAGCGGTTGCCGAGTGTTTTGGCGTGCGCAAGCCGTCCGGTGCGGCTCAGATGGGGCGTGTCGAGGGCGGAGCGCAGGTCGTGGCACTGCCAGCTCGTTTTGATGGCGTTAAGCTTGCCGATGGGACCTTTGTGAAGGGCGATGACGTCAAAAAGCAGTTTGAGCATGCGTTTAAGGGCAAGGGCACGTCGCTGTGGCTGCCGCCGGAGCTCATGGAGGACGTCTGTGCGACGGGTTCTCCCGCCGAGGCATTTGCTCGCCTGCGCAACGACGACCTGCAGCTTTCGCTCGAGGAGCGGGCTCGTCTGCTCTATGTCGCCATGACGCGAGCGCGTGAGCTGGTCATTCTGGCGATGGATGCCGGCGTGAGCCGCGGCAAGGTGACGGCGCCGACCTTTGATGTCGAGACCGATCTGACCTACGATGTGCTGCGCCGTATTTTGCCGACCGATGCTCTGGATATGCCGCAGCTCGATGCCGACCGCTTGGTGTTCGACAACTCCCAGCTGGGCGACTACGAGCTCATTTCGCTCGCGGGCTTTACCTTTGGCGAGCAGACGTTTGAGGCCAACGCTTCGCTGGATGCCGAGGGCAGGCTTGTTCGTGGCGATGCCGATACGGATGCTGCCGACGATTCGGCCAGTACAATCGTCCCCGGTCCTGTCGACCCCAAGCCCGATTCGTTCGAGCTTGTGTATCCCCAGGCAGTGGGCGTGCGCATGGGCACCTGCCCGTATCCGGAGCGCGATTCGTACAGCTACTCGTCAATTGCCGCGGCGCTCCATGCCGAGACAGAAGACCGTGCCGCCGAGGCGCGTGTGCCCATGGACGAGGCTGGCGATGATGCGGAGTCGGATGGTTCCGAGATGACGGACGCAGACGTGGCCGCTGTCGAGCCCGCCGGCAATCCCATGGCGCTGGGCTCGGCCTTCCACGCCGCCTGCCAGTGGCTCATCGAGATGGGTGCCGATGCGCTGCCCGCTGAGCGTGCCGACGCCCTGGCTCGCCTGTGGCACCTGACGCCAGAACAGCGCGAGCGCTTCGATGTCGCTCTGGAGCGCTGGCTCAAGTCGTCGGTTCGTGCCGAGCTGTTCGCGTGGCCGTGCGTTCGCGCCGAGGTGCCGTTCTTCTCGCTGGGCTGCGAGGACGAGGACATCGCCCGCTACGGTGCATATGCCGAAGGCGCCATCGACGCTTTGGCGACCGACCCGGCCGATCCGTCACGCGCACTGGTCATCGATTACAAGACGGGTGGCACGCCGGATGAGACGCCGGACCAGCTGCTCGAGAAGCACGCCCTGCAGGCGCGCGTCTACGCCGACGTGTTGCACAAGGCGGGCTTTGAGACGGTGACGGTCAAGTTCGTTCGCGTGGAGCAGGCGAATCCAGCCATCTTCGTCGAACCCGCCGAGCCTCAGGTGGTCACCTACAACCTCTAGTCCTCAGATAACTTGCGGTGGAATACGGGCTGTTTTGGCCAGAAAATCCGCCAATCAGTCCGTATTTCACCGCAACTGAGAGAGGGGAGGGGTGGGTAGTGCTGCCTGATCGTTCTGATCGCTAAAACCCGTGTTGGTTTGGCTAGGTTCGGGTGCTGTCCGTGCCGTGGGGTAAAATCGTTCAGTCAGAACACGAACCCGCATCGGAGCTCATCACATGGCATTCGTCCATCTGCACAACCACACTGTCTTTTCCATGCTCGACGGCGCAACCCGTATCCAGGATATGGTCAACCGTGCCGTTGAGCTGGGCATGCCCGCCGTGGCCATTACCGACCACGGCTACATGTATGGCGTGCCCGACCTGGCGCTGGCCTGCGACGCCGTCAACCACAACACGCCCGAGTACAAAACCTGGAGCCACGACAAGGCCTTCCTGGAAAAGGACCGCCGCGACGAGCTGGTGGAGCCCGATCCCGAGGAAAACCCGCGCGAGCATGCCCAGTATGTGAAGGACATGGCCATGTGGGACGAGAAGGGCAACATCGACGAGCTCAAGCCGCCCCTGGTCATCAAGCCCATCTTTGGCTGCGAGGTCTACTTTACGCCGGACGAGACCCTTGCTCGCGACCACAAGCCCGAGCTCTACCACATGATCCTTCTGGCCAAGGACCAGGAGGGCTACGTCAACCTGATGCAGACGGTTTCCGAGGCCGCCGTGCAGGGCTTTTACTACAAGCCGCGCGTGACGCTCGACAACCTGCGCCGCCACGCCAAGGGCATGATCTGCACGAGCGCCTGCATCGCGGGCATCATCCCCAAGTACATCGACCGCGGTGACATGGAGGGCGCCATCAAGTGGGCCGAGACCTTCCGTGACACCTTCGAGCCCGGCGACTTCTACATCGAGATCCAGGAACACGGCATCACCACCGACAACGGCCTGACCGACGAGCAGATGGACCGCACGCTCATCGACATCGCCAAGCAGGTGGGCGTCAAGGTCATCGCCACCAACGACTTCCACTACCTGCGCCGCGAGGACGCGCCCGTGCAGGACGTCATCATGTGCATTGGCATGAACGCCAAGGTCGACGACCCTAACCGCATGCGCATGACCGGCTCGGAGTTTTACATGAAGACCGAGGAGGAGATGCGGGCGATGTTCCCGTATTGCCCCGAGGCCTGCGACAACACGCTCGAGATCGCCGACAAGTGCTACGTTGAGCTGGACTGGGACTCCATCATCCTGCCGCGCTTCCCGTTGCTCGATCCCGGCGAGACGCACGAGAGCCAGTTCCGCCGCGAGTGCGAGAAGGGCCTGCGCCAGCACTACGGTGACGACTGGGCCACGCGCGAGATCGGCGGCGTCAACATCAAAGAGCGCTTTGAGTACGAATACAAGGTCATCTGCGACAAGGGCTTTGCCGCCTACTTTTTGATCGTTGCCGAGTACGTGCAATGGGCCAAGGACAACGGCATCGGCGTCGGCCCCGGCCGTGGCTCGGCCGCCGGCGCTATCGTCGCCTACGCCATGAACATCACCGCGTTCGACCCGCTCGAGAACGGCCTGATGTTCGAGAGGTTCCTGTCCCCGCAGCGTACCGAGATGCCCGATATCGATATGGACTTCGACGATGAGCGGCGCCTCGAGGTCGTGGAGCACGTTCGCCAACTCTACGGCCCCGAGAAGGTTACCCACGTCATCACCTACTCGACCATTAAGGCCAAGCAGGCCATCAACGACGCCGCGCGCGTCCTGGACTACCCGGTCTACATGGGCCAGCGCCTGTCCAAGATGGTCTCGAGCGACCCCAAGGTCAAGCTCAAGCAGGTGCTCGAAAAGCAACCCGGCAAAGAGGATCTGTTTAACCCCGACTTTGCCGAGGCCTATAAAAAGGACGACGACGCCCGCCGCATCATCGACACGGCGCTCTCGATCGAGGGCCTTACCCGTGGCGAGGGCGTGCACGCGTGCGCCGTTCTGATTTGCCGCGACCCCGTCAACGAGCACGTGCCCACCAAGCTCGATACCAAGGGCGGCGTCGAGATTACCCAGTACGAGGGCCATACCGTCGCCGACATGGGCCTGCTCAAGATGGACTTCTTGGGCCTGCGCACGCTGACGGTTATCTCCAAGGCCAAGGCAAACATCAAAAAGAACTTCGGCATCGACATCAAAGAGGAAGATATTCCCTTTGACGATCCCGAGATCTTTAAGCTCATGGGCTCCGGCCACACCGCCGGCGTCTTCCAGGTCGAGTCCGCCGGCATGACGGCCACGATCAAGAACATGAAGCCCACCGAGTACAAGCACGTCGTGGCATTGATCGCCCTGTACCGCCCGGGCCCGCTGGGCGCCGGCATGGTTTCGTCCTACATCAACCGTATGAACGGCAAGGAGCCGGCGGTCTCCTACGACGACCGCCTGGACGACATCCTGGGTGAAACCTACGGCACCATGGTCTACCAGGAGCAGGTTATGCTCATCTCCGTCGAGATGTGCGGCTTCTCCAAGGGCGAATCGGACTCGCGTATCCGTAAGCCCGTGGCTAAGAAAAAGATCAAGCTGCTCACGTCGACGGTGCTCCACTGGGAGGATGGCTCGGACGAGACCACCTACGACCACTGGATGAACGGCGCTATCAAGAACAACTACACGCGTGAGGTCGCCCAGAAGATTTGGGACGATGTTCTCGAGTTCGCATCTTACGCCTTTAACAAGTCGCACTCCGCCGGCTATGCCATCCTGGTTATGCAGACTGCGTGGCTCAAAGCGCATTATCCGCACGAGTACATGGCGGCCGTTCTGACGTCCTACACGGGCAAGACCGACAAGATCGTTCACTACGTCTCGGCGTGCCGTCACGACGGCATCCCCGTGCTGTCGCCAGATGTCAACGAGTCCGGTACCGAGTTCACGGCTACCAAGGAGGGCGTGCGCTTTGGTCTGGCCGGCATCCGCGGCGTGGGCACCGGCGTGGCGCAGGCGATTATCGCCGAGCGCGAGGCGGGCGGCCCGTTTAAGACGCTGCACGACTTTGTCGAGCGCGTGGATTCCAGCCAGGCTAACCGTCGCGTGATCGAATCGCTCATCAAGGCAGGTGCTTTCGACTCCACGGGGTATCCGCGTCGTCAGATGATGCACTTTGTGGATAAGAACAACCCCGAGAACATCATCGATGCCGCGGTAAAGCGCCAGAAAGATCGTGCGAGCGGCCAGACGTCGTTCTTCGATATGTTTGGCGACGTTGAGGGCTCGGGCTTTGAGGTGAGCGTGCCCGATCCGGATGGCCAGGAGTGGGACCGCCACCTTAAGCTGAGCCAGGAGAAGGAGGTTCTGGGCATCTATGTCTCGGACCACCCGCTGCGCCCGTTTGAGTATGCACTTAGCAAAGCGCGCGACTTCTCGTTCTCGCAGATCGACACCGGCTATGAGGTGCAAAACCCCACGGGCGGTACCATCAACCAGGAGATTCCCGAGGGCAAGGCGCTGTGGTGGGCCGGCATGGTCTCGAGCGTGTCCAAGCGCGTGACCAAAAACGGCGACCCCATGGGCATCGTGCAGCTCGAGGACATGGAAGGCGAGGCCACGGTCGTGGTGTTCCCCAAGACCTACAAGGAGGCCGAGGGGTATCTGTACGGCGAGGTCGATCCCGAGACCGGCGCGCAGCTGTCCGACGCGTTTGTGCGCATTAAGGGCAAGCTCGAGCGCTCGGACCGCGGCGACCAGATCATCGCGCAGGAGATTGTGCCGCTGGAGCTTAGCGAGGAGAAAAACAAGCCCAAGGTCTTTGAGGTCATGGTGCCCAACAGCCGATTTAGCCAGGGCAATATGGCGCGCCTGGCCACGGTGCTCACCACCAACCCGGGCGGCGACCGCGTGGAGATCTTTATTGAGCAAGTCGACGGGCGCGTGCTGCGTGCCGAGGTGCCGGCCAAGGTCAATGCACGCTCGATTCCGCTGCTGGCAGAGGCAAAGGCGATTGTGGGTAACCAGGGCCGCGTGACGGTTATCTAAGCTACCCCGGGTGAGATTGGAGGAAGTGATGGCGCAGGGGACGTTTGTGCAGGCGCTTCGTAAGGAGGCGGCGCTCAGCAGTACCTTTATGAAGGGGCGCTCGCTCATGCTCAACGGCGCCGTGCTGTCGTTTGAGGACTCCGGCTCGCGCTTCTCCAAAAATGTGACTATCGAGGGCACGGTGCGCGGCTCGCGCGGCGACCTGTACAAGACACACGTGGCGCTCGATATGGACGAGCACGAGGTTATCGACTACGACTGCGATTGCCCCGCCGCCTTCCGCTATTCCGGCATGTGCAAGCACGCCATCGCCACGGCGTTGGCGTATCTGGATGCAAGCGGCACCGAGCCCGTCGAGGGCCTGCGCACGCCGGTCCGCACGTTTACGGCACCGCCCGCACAATCCAAACAGCCCACACGCCCCGCGCCCACCGCATCTGCGGTCAACCCCAACTTTCCCTTCCCGGCGCCCGTCCCCACGAGCCCGAGCCTTGTGGCGGCGCTTTCCGATCTTTCGGACGCGCGCATGGACGAGCTCGCGGCCATGCGCCGCAAGCTCGCCGGCACCATTGACCTCGATGCGCCCAAAGCGGTGCTGGAGCCCTCGCTGGTGCCGTACTACAATCCGCTGTTTGCCGATCGCTTTAACTGGGCGCTCGAGTTTCGCATTCGCTGCGGTTCGGTGTCCTACGTGGTTAAGGATATCGACGGCATGGCCGATGCCTATGTGCGCGGCGGTACGTTCTCCTATGGCAAGAAGCTTACGTTTGCCCATGTGCCCGAGGCTTTCGATGACGTGTCGACAAAGCTGCTCGACTTTGTCGCAATGACGGTCGCCTACCTGAGCGACATCACGAGTTCGCGCTCGGCATCGTATGACTTTGCTCGCAGCGGCTTTGTTGCCGAGCGTCAGTTGCCGGTATCCGAGTATTCCATCGTGTCCGTGCTGGACCTGCTGCGCGGCAGGACCATGTCCTTTGAGCCTGCTTGGTCGCGGGGGACGACGACGCATCGCTCCTACGAGGTGGCGGTCGAGCCGTCGCCGCAGGGGGAGGGCGAAGTCCCGGCTAAGCGCCCGCCGCTCCTTGCCGCCAAGATTGCACCGGCGGCGGGAGGCAGCTACGACTTGCGCCTGCCGGCCGATACGTACTGCTTTGTCGCAGGTGACGCAGCCTATCTGGTCGATACGCGCCGCGCGCGCCGTACCGACGCGGCGTTTGCCCAACATGCGGCGCCGTTCCTATCGCACTTGTTGCCCTGCCGCACGCCGGTCCATATCGCTGCCGACCAGGTGGGTGAGTTCTGCCGCATGGCGCTGCCCATTTTGCGCGACTACACCGACCTGACCGCTCCCGCCGTACTTGACGCCGTGGCGCCCGAGCCGAGTTTTGCCATGGCGATTGGCGTCGACGATGGTCTTGTGACCTGCAAGATTACGGTGGCCTACGGCGATTGGTCGGCAGATCTCTTTAGTCTTGGTGCTCCGGGCAGTCCTTTCGAAGAGCAACGCCCCGGCGTTCCGCCCCGCGATACGGTGGCGGAGTTTCGCGTTATGGACACGGCTGCCCTGTATTTCGACTTTTACGAGGGCGGCCTGGCATTTGAGGAGCGCGATGACGAGAGCCTGTTCCACTTGTTGACCGAGGGCCTGTCTGCTCTGTCCGAGCTGGGCGAGGTCATGCTCAGCGACCGCCTGGGCCAGATCTCGGTGCGCCCTGCGCCTAAGCTCTCGGTGCGCGCCACCGTCAAGAGCAACTTGCTCGACGTCGAGCTGGGTGCGAGCGGGCTTTCGGCGGCCGACCTTGCCATCTATCTCGATTCGTATAAGCGCCACCAGACGTTCGCGCGCCTTACGTCCGGCGACATCGTTCGCCTGGACGAGGGAGCGCGCGCCGCGTTTGGACTTGCCGAGGACCTGGGCGTCGATGCCGTCGACCTGCTCGACGGCATGTCGCTTCCCGCGTCGAGCACCCTGTTTGTCGATAGCATGCTCGCGCGCACGCCAGCGCTTGAGGCCGATCGCGACGCTGCGTTCCTCCGTACCGTCGAGCGCCTGGACACGCTCGGCAAGATGGACTTTACGGTGCCCGCCTCGCTCAAGGCCACACTGCGTGGCTACCAGGTCGACGGCTACCAGTGGCTCGGCTCGCTTGAGCACCTGGGCCTAGGCGGCATCTTGGCCGACGATATGGGCCTGGGCAAAACGCTGCAGATGATCGCGCACATTCTGGCGCGCGTGGAGGCGGGGGATACCAAGCCCACGCTCGTGGTATGCCCCGCGTCGCTCGTGTACAACTGGGCTGCCGAGCTGGAGCGCTTTGCCCCCTCGCTTGATGTGTGTGCCATCGTGGGCGCCAAGGCCCAGCGTCGCGTGCAAATTGCCGGTGCCGCCGAGCACAACGTGGTCGTGACGTCGTATGATCTCATGCGCCGCGATATCGACGAATACGTCGAGCAGGACTTTGCCCGCGTGGTACTCGACGAGGCCCAGTACATTAAAAACCCGCTCACCCAGGTGGCCCGCGCCGCCAAGCGCCTGCCGGCCGGCGTGCACTTTGCCCTGACGGGCACGCCCATCGAAAACCGCCTGTCCGAGCTCTGGAGCATCTTCGACTTTTTGATGCCGGGCCTTTTGGGTACGCGCGACTCATTTGCCAAGCGCTTTGAGAGTCCCGTCGAGCATGCCGAGGGCGACAGCGCCGCTCGTCTGCAGGCGCTTGTGTCGCCGTTTGTGCTGCGTCGCGTTAAGGAAGACGTGGTGACCGACCTGCCCGAGAAGATCGAAGACACGGTGATGGCGCAGCTTACCGGAGAGCAGCGCAAGCTCTACCTGGCCAACCAGGACCGCATCGCCCAGCAGGTGCAGCACCGCGAGGCATCCGAGTTTAAGAAAGACAAGCTCAAGGTGCTTGCCGAGCTCACCAAGCTGCGTCAGATCTGCTGCGACCCGCATCTGCACTATGCGGACTACAAGGCGGGAAGCGCCAAGCTCGATACGTGCATGGAGCTCGTGCACGGCGCGCTCGACGGCGGTCATCGCATCTTGCTGTTCAGCCAGTTTACGGGCATGCTCGATATCATCGGCAAGCGCCTGGCAAAGGAGGATATCGCCTTCCTTAAGCTTACGGGCGCATCGTCTAAGGAGAGCCGCGCCAAGATGGTTGCGCAGTTCCAGGCGGGCGAGGTGCCGGTGTTCTTGATTTCGCTCAAGGCGGGCGGCGTGGGTCTCAATTTGACGGCCGCCGACGTGGTCATCCACTACGACCCGTGGTGGAACGTGGCGGCACAGGACCAGGCGACCGACCGCGCCCACCGCATTGGCCAGCAGCACACCGTGACCGTGTACAAACTCATCGCCAAGGATACGATCGAGGAGCGCATTATGCAGATGCAGGAGTCCAAGCGCGATCTGGTCAACAGCGTGCTCGGCGGCGATGGTATCTCGTCGGCACTGTTTACGCGCGAGGATGTTCTGGCGCTGCTCGGTGGCGACGGTCGCTAGCCGCGCGCGGGGTGGGACTGCTGGAGCGGACAGGACGGTCGACGCATTTTGGCCCGACCGCTTGCCTGATCCGTTATGTGTTCATTTGCAATGCCGTGGATGGTTTGTCTGCCTTTGGGCATAAGAACCATCAAGAACATTGGCACATCAGCAAAGGAGAACATCATGGCGAAATTCTTTAAGGACCCCGACGGTAAGCTCATCGCTGCCCTTGGCGACGGCGTTGCGACCCCTGCCGGTTGCACGGAGCTGACCGCAAATACTGAGGACGCGGCGCACGAGAAGCACGTGCCCGTCGTCGAGACCGAGCGCGACGGTCACGTGATTCGCGCACGCATTGGCTCGGTCGAGCACCCCAGCCTGCCCGAGCACTACATTGAGTGGATCGCCCTTGAGGCCGAGGGCCGCTTAGAGGTCCATTACCTTGAGCCCGGCATGAAACCCGCGACGTTTTTCGCGGGCGGCTCCAAGACCGGTACCGTCTATGCCTACTGCAACCTGCACGGGCTGTGGTCCGCGACATTCTAGGAGCGCGCCCCCGCTCGGGGTATCATAGCTAGCATATGCACATGCAAGCGCCGGCTGCATTATGCGGCCGGCGCTTTTACTACGATTTCGATGGTTTACGACGGAAAGGGCTGGGCCATGAAGCTCGCGCTTGCACAGATCGATATGCGCCTGGGTGATATTGAGGGCATTTGCGGCCGCATTGAGGACCAGGCTCGTCTGGCCCACGAGCGCGGGGCGCGCGTGCTGTGCGTTCCGGCTCCGCTCTTTATGGGCGCCATGCCCGGTGGCCTGGTGGGCGCTGCCGACTTTGAGCACGACATGCTTGCCGGCTTGACTGGTGTCGCCGAGCGTATCCAGGAGCTTGACATGATCTGCATCGTGCCCGCGGCGGTTTCGTTTGAGGGCCAACCGCTGCTCGACTACATGATGCTCAAGGACGGTCATGTGGTGCCGGCGCGTTCGAGCATTGCCTTGCAGCGTGGCGAGAACAACGACACGCGTTGGGCGCCGCCGGTGTTCGACGTGGACGGCGTGCGCATCGCCGTAATTTTTGACTTGGACCGCGAACTCGAGATGTTGCCGACCGGTGTTGACCTCATTGCGTATTTCCAATTCAACGCGTTTGACATGACCGACCGCGAGACTGCTGCCATTGCCGCCGTTCGCAGCGGCGCCTACCGCAAGGTCGCCTCCAAGCGCAGCGTGTGGTTTGCCTGCATGGCGCCGGTCGGTGCCTATGACGAGTCGGTGTATACCGGCGGTTCGTTTGTGCTCGACGACTGCGGTCGCGTGGTGGCCCAGGCGCCGTGCTTTGAGGAGAGCCTGCTGGTTCAGGAGATTCAGCGCGGCGTGATGCTCGATGCCCTGGAGGATCACGAACTGCCCGAGTTCCGTTCCGAGGAGTGGCTGTGGCAGGCGCTGGTGCTCGCCGTGCGCGACAACGCCCGAGCCCACGGTGCGTCGCGTGCTGTGGTGGCACTCGAGGGTGACTTGCCGTCGTCCCTGCTGGCGGCGCTGGCCGTCGACGCTCTGGGCCCGCGCAATGTGATTGGCCTGGTGCTGGGGCGCAACCGTATCTTTACGCCGGCGCAGGAAGAAGCCGAGGCTGCCCGCTGTGCCGCCGTCCGCGCCATCGCCGAGCGTCTGCACATTCGCACCGTCGAGCGCGATGCACCGGATGCGGCGCGCGTGCTCGATCGCGACGTGTCGGCGGGCGATGCCGAGCGCCTGCGCTCGCGCACGCTGGGCCTGATGCTGGAGGATACGGCGCTCGAGCTGGGTGCGATGGCGCTGAGCCCGCTGTCCAAAACCGAGTACGCGCTGGCGGCGCCGGCGCTTTGCGGCGGCTACCAGGGCGACTTTGCGCCCTTTGGCGATGTGTACCTGTCGACGCTTGAGTTTGTGGCGCGTGTGCGCAACCGCACGTCTGCCGTGGTGCCCCAAGAGCTCGTGACGCTCAACGCAGTGGAAGATTGTATGGAGCGCGTGCTGGCGCAGGCGCTCTCGACGCTCGACGGTCCGGTCGATATGCTCGATCGTGCGGCACAGCTGCTCGGCGGGCTTGAGCCGGGTGAGGTCGATGGCGCGCTCGAGGCGCACGTGGACCGCAATCGATCTTTCGACGACATCCCGATGGCCGCTGGCAAGCCTGAGGCCTGCTCGCTGCTGCTGATGCTCGTTCGACAGGGTGAGGCTGCCCGCCGCATGTTGCCGATGGCGCCGATCGTCTCGGCCCGTTCGTTTGCCGAGCGTGCCTGGCCGTATATGCTCGCGTGGTCCGACCTGGGGCTTAACGGCAAGGAGCGTATGACGGTCGATTCGCTGGCGCGCGCCGAGGTGCGCCGTTTTGCTGACGAGGATACGAGCGAGCGCGTGCGAAACGAGATGATGGGCGTGCTGGGCGAGCTACTGGGTATTTCGCCCGAGCAAATGGAGGAGCTGCGCTCCGAGGACGGTCAGCGTCGTTTGCACGAGGGAATGAAAAAGTTCGAGGGCGAGGTTCAGGACGCCATCGATAAGATGATGGGCGGTCAGGGCGGCCCGCAAGGTGGGCCCCAGGGCGGACCGATGCCGCACCCGCCGGTGGATCCAAGGCAGTTCCCCTTTTTCTCTCAAAACTAACTCTGGGATAGGGCCAAGGTTACGCGGTTTTACCAAACCGCGTAACGAGTCGACGCTGCGCGAGCCCCTGCCGGGCAATCTGCCGCTCAAACCGTCGCTTGCGTACAGAAGTACGCGGCGCTCCTCTTTCGTGACACCTTGCCACGGCAGGGACTCGCTCGCTGACTTATGCTCAACCTATGGTTCAACCTTGCTTGCTAGATACGGTCGCTGTTGTGTTATTCTAGAACAGACGTTCGTGAATAGTGCGCGGGGCCTTGCCTTGTGCTTTGAAAAAGACGAGGGGAGGTTGGCTTGGTTATCTTGGGCATTGACCCCGGTTTGGCTCATACGGGTTGGGGGATTATCGAGGAGCGTCGTGGCGAGGTTCGCTGCCGTGCCTATGGCTGCATCGAGACCAGTGCCGGAAGTCCGCTCGCGGTGCGCCTGTCGCATATCGCCCGCGACCTCAAGGGTGTCGTGGAGCGCTACCGCCCCGATACCGCTGCTATCGAGAGCATTTACTTTGGCGCCAACGTTCGCTCGGCCATCCCTACGGCTCATGCCCGCGGTGCTGCACTCGTGGCGCTTTCGGAATGCGCGCTCGAGATTGGCGAGTACACGCCCATGCAGATCAAACAGGCTGTTGTGGGCACCGGCACCGCGGACAAACGGCAGGTCGCCTACATGGTGCGCACGCTCACGCAGCTCGACCACGACCCGCATCCCGACCATGCCGCCGATGCCCTGGCCTGCGCCATCTGCCACGTAAACCTCAGCCGCACCCGCGCCCTCACCGGTGGCGAGTTCTATCAACAGAGAGGAACCGGATACTGATGATTTCCCAGCTCCATGGAACGCTTGTCGAGGCCACGATGAGCTCTGCTGTCGTCGATGTGTCGGGCGTTGGCTTTGAGCTCGGCATCTCGGGCAGCACTGCGGCCACGTTGCCGACGCCCGGCGGCGAGGTCCGCCTCTATACGCGTATGCAGGTGCGCGAGGACGCCATGACACTTTTCGGTTTTTCCTCCAAGGATGAGCGCACGATGTTCGATCGGCTCGTGTCCGTCTCGGGCGTTGGCCCGCGCTTGGCGCTCGCCGTGCTTTCCACCTATACCGTGGGGCAGCTGTATTCGCTGGTGATGGCCGAGGACGACAAGGGCATGGCCAAGGTACCCGGTGTGGGCAAAAAGACAGCTCAGCGCCTGATCCTGGAACTCAAGAGCACCTTTGCCAAGGATAAGGGCTTTGTGCCGGTCGACGTGATTCCCGGCCAGGTTGCGATGCCCGTGCCCGCTGCTGCTCCCTCGGCCATCGATGATGCCCGTGCGGCGCTCCTTTCCATGGGCTTTAGCCCGCAGGAGACCGATGTTGCCCTGAGCGGGTATGATGGGCAGAATATGCGTGTCGAGGATCTGCTCGGCGCGGCGCTTAAGCGACTCGGAATGGATGCGTGATGTGGGAAGCCGATGACTCTCAGGACCTGTGGGCGACGCCCGGTAACTCGCCGGCGGCATCCATGGCGCACGGCGAGCGCATGGTGGGCTCGGAGCTGACGGCCGAGGACCTCGATGTCGACCGCACTTTGCGCCCCCAGCGCCTGGACGACTACTGCGGCCAGGAGCACATCAAGCAGAGCCTGCGCGTGTTGATCGAAGCGGCGCAGAACCGTGGCGAGACGCTCGACCACGTGATTTTCTCGGGTCCTCCGGGCCTGGGCAAGACCACGCTGGCCACCGTTATCGCCAACGAGCTGGGCGCTCAGATCAAGACCACGAGTGGCCCCGCCATCGCGCGCACGGGCGACCTGGCGGCCATCCTTACTAACTTGCAGCCGGGTGATGTGCTGTTTATCGACGAGATCCACCGCCTCAACCGTTCGGTCGAGGAGGTCCTGTACCCCGCGATGGAGGACTTTGCCCTCGATATCGTGATTGGCAAGGGTCCGGCGGCGCGCTCGATTCGCCTGGATATCCCCAAGTTTACGCTGGTAGCGGCAACGACTCGCTCGGGCATGTTGACCGGCCCACTACGCGACCGTTTTGGCATTTCGTATCGCCTGGATTACTACACCGTCGAGGAGCTCGCCCAGATTGTGACACGCTCGGCGACCATTCTGGGTGTGACGATCGACCATGCCAGTGCACTCGAGATCGGCTCGCGTTCCCGCGGTACGCCGCGTCTTGCCAACCGTCTGCTCAAGCGCGTGCGCGACTACGCGCAGGTGCGCGGCAACGGTCCTATTGAGCTTGACATTTGCCGTCAGGCGCTCGAGTTCTTTGAGATCGACGAGCTTGGTCTGGACTGGATGGACATTCGCATCTTGGAGACGCTTGCCAAGACGTTCTCCGGCCGTGCCGTGGGCCTGACGACGCTTGCTAGCGCGGTGGGCGAGGACCCGGGTACGCTTGAGGATGTCTACGAGCCCTATCTGCTGCAGTGCGGCTTGATGATTCGCACGCCCCAGGGCCGCCAGGCAACGCTTCGCACCTTTGAGCATTTGGGTATTGAACCGACCCTGTAGGAATGGGCTTGTTTTAGCGCATCTGTAGGCTATCGCTGGGCATCGGGTAAACATATCGCCGTTCATCGGTTATGGGCGTTTTACTATTGCGTGCCCGTGCTATGCTGAATTGGTCTTTTTCTCATTCGGTAACGAAAGGACCGCCCATGCCTACTGACATCGAAATCGCACGTTCTGTCACGCCGCTGCCTATTACCGAGGTGGCCAAGAACGCCGGCGTCGACGTTAAGCACCTGATTCCGTACGGCTTCGACAAGGCTAAGGTCGACTATTCACTGCTCAACGAGCCGACTGATCACCAGGCCAAGCTCGTCCTCGTGACCGCTATCAACCCAACGCCCGCGGGCGAGGGCAAGACCACCACGACCATCGGTCTGGCCGATGGCCTGCGTCGTCGCGGTATCAAGAGCGCCGTGGCCCTGCGTGAGCCTTCGCTCGGTCCCGTCTTTGGCGTCAAGGGCGGTGCCGCTGGCGGCGGTTGGGCCCAGGTCATTCCCATGGAGGACATCAACCTGCACTTTACCGGCGACTTCCATGCCATCGGTGCTGCCAACAACCTGCTGGCCGCCATGCTCGATAACCACATCCAGCAGGGCAATCAGCTCGGTATTGACGTTAAGCGCATCACCTGGAAGCGCGTCGTCGACATGAACGACCGTCAGCTGCGCCATGTTATCGATGGCATTGGCGGTAAGGCCCAAGGTGTGCCGCGCGAGGACGGCTTCGACATCACCGTTGCCTCCGAGGTCATGGCAATCCTGTGCCTGTCTACGAGCATCAACGACCTCAAGGAACGCTTGGGTGAGATTGTCGTCGGCTATAGCTTTGCCGGCGAGCCCGTCCGTGCCCGCGACCTCAAGGCCCAGGGTGCCATGGCCGCGTTGCTTAAGGACGCGCTCAAGCCCAATCTGGTGCAAACGCTCGAGGGCACGCCCGCGTTTGTCCACGGCGGTCCCTTCGCCAACATTGCTCACGGCTGCAACTCTATCATGGCCACGCGTATGGCGATGCGCTTTGGCGATGTTGCCATTACCGAGGCCGGCTTTGGCGCCGACCTGGGTGCCGAGAAGTTCCTCGATATCAAGTGCCGCATGACGGGCGTTCGCCCCAGCGCCGTCGTGATCGTCGCTACCGCTCGTGCGCTTAAGTACAACGGTGGCGTCGCCAAGGCCGATCTCAACGAGGAGAACCTCGAGGCACTCAAGGCTGGCATGCCCAACCTGTTGCGTCACGTCGACAACATCCAGAACGTATATGGTCTGCCCTGCGTGGTCGCCATCAATCGCTTCCCGACGGACACCGAGGCCGAGCTTGCTCTCATCGAGTCCGAGTGCCAGAAGCTCGGCGTCAACGTTAAGCTTTCCGAGGTCTGGGCCAAGGGCGGCGAGGGCGCGCTCGAGCTTGCCGATGAGGTCATGCGTCTGATTGAGCAGCCGAGCGAGCTCAAGTTTGCCTATGAGGACGGCGCTGATGTCGCTGATGCCCTCGAGGCCGTTGCCACCAAGGTCTACCGCGCCGACGGCGTTGACTTTACGCCGGCCGCCAAGCGCCAGCTCGCCGAGCTGCGCGAGAATGGCTTTGGCAACCTGCCGGTGTGCGTCGCCAAGACGCAGTACAGCTTTAGCGACAACGCCAAGGCCCTGGGCGCTCCCGAGAACTTCCGCATCACCGTGCGTGAGCTCAAGGTTTCTGCCGGCGCCCACTTTGTGGTCGCGCTGACCGGCAGTGTTCTGACCATGCCTGGTCTGCCCAAGGTGCCCGCGGCCGAAAACATCGACGTCGACAACGACGGCGACATCACCGGCCTGTTCTAAGCCTGCTGTCCATAGCTGCTAGCCCGCCCCGTCGCGCCTACCAAGGCTCGGCGGGGCTTTTTGATCCTTAGGCACGCGCATGTCTTGTAGATACCGGCGGGCTTTGCCCATCATAGGCTTTTGCGCGGGTAGAATGCATGGATAACTTGATGCTTGCAGGCGACGGAAAGGAAACGTTGCATGGACCAGGACAAGACGACCGTGATGGGCGGCTACGGTTCCGCGCAGGCTGGCGATAGCGCCGATGCGACTCGCGTTGTTTCCAACCCCGGTTATACCGACCCCGCCGCGACGCAGACGTCTGCCGAACCCACACGGGTTATAGGCTACGGCGATACACCACGGGATCCGTTTGATTATGCACCGCAGGACCCGTATGACAATGCGGCGCCGGACCCGTATGGCAATGCGGCGACAGATGCTTATAACAACCTGCCGCATAATCCCATTCCGCAGCCTCAGCAGACGACGTATATGCCGCGTACGGCGCAGGTCCAGTCTCGTTATGAGTCGCGCGATCCGCATGCGTGCCAGCCGTATCGCGAGTATCCCAAATCGATTCCGCAGTATGGTGAGGACGAGGAGAAGGCACCGTCGCGTTCGTCGAGCGTGATCAAGAAAATCCTGATTGTGCTGGCGATCTTCTTTGCCTTGTCGATCGTGTTCGCCATCGTGTCGGGCATGCTCAACAAGCGGGGCGCCACGACCGATGCCACGACCGAGCAGGCCGAGACCACCCAGTCTGCTGCCGTCGACCTGAGCGATATCCCGGGACAGTACTGGTCCAACGCCAAGAAGCTCCTCAAGTCGCGCGGAGCCGACCTTTCGAACGCCGTGATTCTGACCGACGATGGCTCAACGCCCGTCATCGATTCCAACTGGGTTGTTACGAATGCCTACTATAACGACAACGGCAACCTGGAGATTCAGCTCACGCACAAGAACAGCTATGGCAACTCGTCCGGCGGCCAAAGCGGTACCGACAGCTCGAGCTCCAATACGCTGGAGGACTTGAGCAACAAGGCGCAGGAGTTGGGAGATAAGGCGCAAGAGCTGGGCGATACGGCACAAAACCTGGGTGATACTGCTCAGAATCTGGGCGATATGGCTACCAATGCCTGGGACGCTCTGCAAAACGGCATTTCGGGCGCACAGGGTAACTAGCTGTTAAGCGGGCTACAGCTGCTCTGCCGGACGGTCGGGCGAGCTAAAGCCCGAGTCAAACGTAACGACGCATGATGCATCGGGCCGGCGCTCGTGCACGATGCGCGTGACGAGCTCCAGTAGCTCTTCGTCGGATATGTCAAAGCCGTCGGGACGCACCAGGTCAAACGAAACAAAGCCGTCGTGCTCGTGCAGGTCGTGGATGGAAAGCGCAGGGTCGATCTGCGCTACGCCGCGCTTTACCCAGCCGCGCAGGTCGTCACCGGTTGTTGCAATGGGGTCGCAGTGCAGCGTAATGCCAATGCCCATCTGGCGTTTGATGTCGTGTTCGATGGTGTCCAGAATCTCGTGGTGCTCAAAGGCATCGCCCTCGCCGGGCATTTCCACGTGTGCGCTGGCAAACTGACGGCCGGGGCCGTAGTCATGCACCATGAGGTCGTGCGTGCCTAGAACCTGGGGGTATGACATGATCCTGTCGCGGATTTCCTGGACGAGCTTGGGGTCGGGCGCTTGCCCCAACAGCGGGCTGATGGCGTCGCGCACCAGGCCCATGCCGCTGATGCAAATGAAGATGCCCACGCCCAGGCCTGCCCAGCCGTCGAGATCAAAGCCGGTCGCTTGCGAAATAAGCGCCGCCGCCAAGACCGAGCCCGAGGTGATGACGTCATTCTTGGAGTCCTGTGCCGTGGCGATGAGCGTCTCGGAATCGATGCGGTTGCCCAGCGTGCGGTTGAATGCCGCCATCCAGAGCTTAGCGAGCATGGACAAGACGAGGGCGGCTAAGGAGAGCACCGAATATGCAGTGGGGGAAGGCTTGATGATCTTAGTGACCGACTCGAGAATCAGGTTGATGCCGACGGCGCAAACCAGGACGGCGACAAACAGACCGGCCAGGTACTCGTAGCGGCCGTGGCCATAAGGGTGGCCCTCGTCTGCCGGGCGGCTGGCAAGGCGGAACCCGAGCAGACTCACGATGTTGCTCGAGGCATCGGAGAGGTTGTTGAAAGCGTCGGCGATGAGGGAGACGGAGCCGGCGAGCAGACCCGCGATGCCCTTGGCCAGGCACAGGGTGATGTTGAGGCCAATGCAGACGAGGCTTGCGGAAAAGCCCGCGTTGGTGCGGCAAGATGCATCGACCGGCTCGCCCTCGCTGCCGGGAACAAGCGTATGTACCAGCCGATTTACAAATAGCATAGCGGTCGTCCTCACAATCATGTTTAAGGGGATAGTGTAGCTCGCACGGGGGCGCCGTGCGCCGATGCTCAGAAAATGCAGCAATAGTCTGCCGGTGCTAACGAGCGAGACTTCTCGTCTGCCTGGGTGGTCCATTTTGGGCCACATGGGTATGGGCATGTGCCTGCTTGCTCGACATACTTAATGTCGACAGCCCCTGTGCAAAGGAGGACGTTTCCATGGACGAGATGTTTGCCATTAAATGTCAAAACTGCGGCGGCCCTATGTACTCGCACCAGGCTAAGCGCAGCTTTGAGTGCGCCTATTGCGGCACGGTGGTTCCGTGGCAGGCGGACGCCGGAGAGCCCAAGAGCGCTTTGGGTATTCGCCATACGCCGTTGACGGTGGTGGATGGACTGCTCAAACTCACGCATGTGTCGCAACTCGAGCGCCCGCAGGACCCGGACTGGTATTTCTTCAATGCGCACTGGCGCAATCAGTCGGTCCTGGAACATCTGCTGTGGGAGGATCGCGGCACGGCGCAGGAGTTCCAAGAGGCCACGCATGTGAGCATTCCTTGCCCCTTCTGCGGAGCGTCCTTTGAGGGCGAGTCAACGCAGCGTGTGTTTGAGTGCCCGTCCTGCGGCAACAAGATCGGCATTGCCGACCTGCTCAAGCCCGGTACCTTCAGCAAGCGCCTGACCATGGGCGTTGGTGCGGAGTATGTGCCCGAGCAGGGTATTCCCTGCGAAATCTCGCCGCAGCAGGCACGTGCCAACGCGCTGCAGCTGGTGCGCCAGTATCCGGATGCCTTTGCCGGGCACGACGTGGAAGACGCGATCCAAAACGACATGATGCTCTTCTATTTCCCCATGGCGCTGGCGGACTTGCGCATGATGGCGAGCTTCCCGGGCAAGGGCCTGAGCAAGGAGGCCTTGGTGTACTACGAGGTGCTCGACTGGGCATACCCCAGGGCAAACTACCTGGACGTTCGCCTCATGGGCATTTTGGAGCCGTGGGACTTTGCTAAGGTCGGTCCGTTCGATCCCGCCATGCAGGAAGGTGACTTTCGCGTTGTCTCAGTCGATGCGTCTACCAAGGACCAGGTGGTCATTGATAAGTTGGCGCTCGACGTTGCGGGCAACGACGCCGAGGCTGTACTGGGGCTCAATAAAAAGAGCATTCGCATGTGGGCGCGCAAGGCCCGCAAACATAAGGACGGCCTGGTGATGGTGCCGGTCTACTTTGTCGATCGTCCGGCGACAGACGGCCGCGATGGCGAGCAGGTGCGCATTGCCGTAAACGGCCAGACGGGCCGCGCGGCCGCGGTGGTGTTTAGCGACAAGCGCGAAACGCATATCGTGGCGTCGCTCAGCCCGAGCCTGCATCTGTCCGGCGAGAGCACCGTGCACGCCACGCCCGTCGAGGTCAAATACGTTAAATCGCCCTTCCTGTACCAGATCGTGCGCCGTGGAGGCGGCGAGCAACCGCGCCAGGTTGCAGCCGCCGTCGAGGGTTCCTACCGAGAGGAGAAGCCCAAACGCCGCGGTCTGCTGGGTGCGCTATTTGGGAAGTAGGGGAGTAGCACCGGTTGTTGCCGTAAGGTGATGGCCGGGGGTGCGGGGCAGCTCTCAGGAGTGCGGGCTGCCGTCTGATTGTTTGAGGGTGCCAGATGTAAATAAACAGTGGAGCGGCTGCAAAAGAGCCTCCTCACTGGGTAAAATCAGATTGTGCCGCGGAACCCGCTCTTCAGCTAGTCACACTTCGGAAGCGCGGGCAACGCAGGTATTATCGTCTAGGGCCGGCTGCAACCGGCCCTTTTCTGTGGCAGCCAATGGGCCCACATCAGACGAAGGCCGCGTCTTTGCCTGTCAGGTCACGCTCGCCAGCCACGGCTAGAATGTCGTTGCCGGCGTCCATGACCGGTATTGTTTCGTAGCGTGCGTCGCAACCGCGAGTGCGCCTGCGACGGCTGCGGTGGCTTCGGTCGCAACGTGCTGCTACTCTTGCGTTTCGCCATTAGTCGCTTCGTTGATGGCGCGGTACTCGGCGCTTAGTTCGCGCGCCAGCTCTTCCTTGCTTGGAAGATACGGCAGGTATTTGGCGGCAAACACTTGGTCGTTGTCTTCGGGCAGCGTGTACTCGACAATCGAATCGCTTTTGTCCGCGCAGAGCACGATGCCTATGGGCGGATTGTCGCCTTCGTTCATGAGCTCGCGCGTGTAGTAGTTCACATACATTTGCATCTGGCCCAGGTCCTGATGCGTAAGGTCGTCCGTCTTAAGGTCGATGAGCACGAAGCAGCGCATCAGATAGTTGTAAAAAACAAGGTCAATATAGAAATGGCGCCCATCAAAGGTGATGCGCTTTTGGCGCGCCTCGAAAGCGAAACCACGGCCAAGCTCCAGCAGGAACTTCTGAAGATGCGTGATGAGCGCCTGCTCTAGATCGCTCTCGCGAAACGCAGTATCGTCCGAGAAACCTAAAAACTCCAGTACATATGGATCGCGGATGATATCCTCGGGGCGACGAGCTGGGGCGCTCTTTTGGATTTCTTGGGTGACAGCCTCCTTGTCTTTGCTGGCAAGTAGGCGCTCGCGGAACATGGTGTTGATCTGGCGTTCGAGCTGGCGCGTGCTCCAGCGAGAGTCGGCGCATTCGTTCATGTACCAGGTGCGAGCTTCGGGGTCAGGAATGCGTATTAACCTGCGGTAATGTGTCCAGCTCAATTCGGGACGCAGTGAGTCCCGAATTGGAAATGCAAGATAGAACTGACGCATTTTGCGCAGCTCTCTTGCTTCAATACCTTTACCAAAATCCTTGGTAAGTCTGATTGCGAGGGCCTTGAGCAGCGCCTCTCCATACTTGGCGCGCTCCTCTCCGCCCTGCTCATCAACTATACTCTTGCCGATCTCCCAATATGCCTCAACCATCGCAAAGTTAACGGCGGTATAGGCCTTGTCGCGAGCGGCGTTGAGAATCGAGGAGACCTGCTTGTAAAAACCTTCGGGCACGATTGCCGATTCTCCACGGTTTACCAGTTCGCCCATCACTGTCGCCCCACTTTCCTCTTGTGGAATGCATCTTTATCGCATTTAGTTTAAAGCCTCGCGCGGACACGAATTGCTTTGCTGTCTGGCACCTTCGCATGGGAGCCTTGCGGTGACTAAAATGTGGCCATAGAGACAGTTTTAGCGAACCCCACGGGAGTGACGCGTATGGACAACAACACGCTGCTGTTCCAGGACAAAGGTTCGGGTAGGTTTAAAGACGTCAAGATCTACCCTAACCGCATCGAGGTGCTCAAGAAGGGCACTTTTGGTGGCAAGCACACCGAGATTGTTTATCTTAAGGACATTACGGGGGTCAGCAGGATCAAGGGCCGCGACGTTTTCCTACGTAACAGGCTGTTGACTGCCTGTGTCTTTAGTCTGAGCAGCCGCTCCCAAGCTCAGGAGTTCGTGAATGCGCTGAACATGGTGATGTAGCCGATAACGGTGTTCGGGCTAAGGTAAAAATCGGGGCGCAGAACGGTATTCTGCGCCCCCCCCAATTGAGTCGATGTGTCTAAAAGGCGGGCTTGCCTATTCGCTGTCGTCCCCAACGTTTTCGCGGTCATTGGCAAGCATCGCCGCGCCGGCGACCGTTGTCGCCATGGCGGCAGCGGCGAGCCCGGCGGCAATGCCGGAGCCGTCGCCCGTGTCGGCGAGTTTTCCGCCCGAGCCCTTGCCCTTGTTGCCCTTACCATTCTTATCAGCGCTGCCTGCGCTGGAACCCGTGCCGCTGCCGGTGCCGCCTGCACTGTCCGAGGCCGCTACGGTAAAGTTTGCGGCTCCGTCGCTGGCGAGCGTGTAGTTCTGCGCCGCGTCGCCCAACAGACCTTTCGCACGCACCCAATACGTCCCCGCGGCAAATGCCTCGCCCTCGGCCATTGCCGTGCCCGGAGCGCCGTCCGCGTCGTGCACAAACTCGAGCTGGGCGGTGCAGGCGTCGGTTTCGAGCTTGCCCTCGAGTGATGCCGCAATCTTGGCGCGCACGTCTTCGCCGGCCTTAAGGCCTTCGAGTCCCTCAAAATGGGGCGTCAGCGCGAGCGGATCGATATCGATGGGCACGAAGCCCTGCAGTCCTGTAGCGGTCTCGTTGCCCAGGGCGTCGACATCCACGTATTCGATGGCAAACGCGCTGCCAGAAGCGGCCGCGTTGAGTACGTTGCTGCTGTTAACGAGGCGGAAACGGCCCTCGCCAACGGTCTTGCCATCCTGGAATGAGGCATCGCTCAGCGAGTCGCCGTACGTCATGCGCATGCGGGTCGGGAGATAGTACGGGAGATAGTACGAAGCCGTCTGCTTGTGCTCCGTATCGTAATTGCGCTGGTAGATGCTCCGGGCCAGCGCCGCATCAACAAAGTCGGATGCGATGATGCCAATGTGCTTGAGGTAATCTGACTTTGTATCCTCGATGCCGCTGGGATTGATGTACGGGCTCTTATACAGATGCTCGTTGACTACTCGTGCCGAGGTAAAAGGATTGCCTCCGTGCGACAAGCCCGTGCAGCTGGTGTAGTTGATAGACCAGCAACGCTCCAGGACTTTCTCCTTGGCCCCGTTATCGTCCTCGACATCTACCTCGTTGCGCGTGCGCCCGGTCGTTTCCTTCAGCGCATTATCGACCCAGCTGAGCTTGTCGGTTCCCGTGAGTTTGTACTTGTCCTGGGCGTATACCTTGGTGCAATAGGGCTCTTTGTCGCCTGTTTCCCCCGCGGCTTCAAAGCCCTGCGCGTCTTGGACGAGGCACATGGAACTGCTGTCGGTGTGCGCTGCGATTTTGTTATCCCATTCGGTGAGGTCGAGTCCCCACGTGTGGCCGCTTACGCTGTCGCCGTCGAGTCCAAATCGACGTAGCAGGACGATCTTTCCGCGCACCTCGCCCAGTGTGGGAACGCGGCTCGACGTATAGAACAGTTTGGGGTTGTCGTCCAAAACCTTGGCGAAAGCCGTCGTAACACTTTCGTCGGTAGCCTCGTCGTTGCCTCGTGATACAAGCATGATGAGCGCTTCTGTCGGGTTTTCGTTCAAAAACGTTTTGAAGTAGCCTATGACATCGGAAAGATGCAAAAAGTACGCGTCTTTTTTGAGCAGGTAGTACATCCCATGGTCGATGCCAGGGTTGTCGCCCTTTCCGAGACGGATATCAAAATAGCGAATGCCTTCGAGCAGCTGCGTGGGAATGTAATCCTGCTGGCATTTTACTTGCGAGGATTGGGGCTCAGTGTCGTTGTCCACGCTGCAGGTGCCCGAATCGTGCGTACCCGGGATGCTCAGCTCGTCGAGGAACTTGTTGTCGTCGACGTATTTCATCCAACATGGCCCATCGACGTAGCTGCTGTACGTGATCCAGTCGAGGCTGCTAACCGTGGCATCGTTCTTTTTCATGTCGTAACCGACAAGCTCGAGCTCCCACGGAATGCTCTTACTCTTATTCTTATGGCAAATCTTATTGTTGTCCTGGTCTTCGCCGTTCGATTCTATTGCCAGGTACTTAATGTCTTTTTCTCGGTTTCTTTCTCGACCGTGCGGTCTCGGATGATATAGGTTCCGTTTGATTGCCGCTCGAACGCAAAAGCGCGGCTGGGCTTGTTGTCATACTCGCCGCTCCATACGTGGATGACCTTTCCGTCTTTGTCCGAGTCGCCATCGACCGACCAAATGCTGTAGCCCGTCTTTTTATGCTCTTCGAAATTGAGCAAGGTGCGGATAGCATACCAGTTTGTATCGTCATTCTTGGTCGTTACGTTCTCAAGGATGAGCTTGCTGGACGTGCCGTCATTAAACAGATGGCAGACGTTGCCGATGACGTTGCCGTCTTCGTTAACGCTTGCGGTACGAAAATAGCCTGCGGGGCGAAGGCGAATGACGAAATTGTCGAGGCTGACCGACGCTGTGGCAGCGTCGTCTGCAAATGCCGCTCGTGGGCCAATGCCCAATGCCGCGGTTTCGGGCAGGCTTGCAAGTGGCGACAACGCCGCGAGTCCAAGGCCCAACGTAAATGCTCGGCGGCTGATGGCGTGGTGTTCGGTCATAACTTCTCCATTCGTAGAGTGCGGTTATGCGATAGTTTTGGTCACTATACTGCTCAGATGTTTAAAGATGCTGGTCTAATTGTCTGCGCGGCGCAATAAATCGGCGGGCGGACGTGTTGGGGTGCTTGTCGTTTTCGTACTGTTGCTACATTTGGAGCGGTTCCGGCGTCCGGCATCCTCGCGTTCGTTGGCTACCTGCATAAGAAAGGGAGGGTCGGTTTACCGGCCCTCCCTGGGTACGAAGCGCTGGGGTACCGTCGCTTGTTTGCACTGCGCCCGTGTTTCCCGCTGCACTCGCCAGTCGCTTAACGCTTGATCTCGATATCGTCGAGCTTGACGTCCATGGCCTCGGTCTTGGCCTCGGCGATGTCGTCGGCAAACTCCAGAGACTTCATCATGGTTTCGACGGCGTCCTTGTGCTCCTCGACGTTGTCGATGCGCACGTACACGCTGCCGCCGTCAACGTCGGTGAAGTACTCGGTCGTCACGCCGCCCGAGTGCGTAAAGTAGGCGTTGCGCCAGGTCTTGCCGTTGTACTTAACGGGATCGCTCTCGGTCCATCCGGAGTTGGCCTTCCACTTTGCCTCGTAGTCGAACAGTTCATCGGCGTTCTTGTCAGAGTCGAAGACGGGGATGAAGCGATCGCTGGCGTGCTCGCTCTCGGTGAACTTAAACTGGGCCCTGTCGGCGGTGTCGCCTGCGACGTCGGTGATCTCGACGCCCTCAGGGACCTCGACCTTAAACCAAATGAAGTCGGTCCTCATATCCACGGCTGGCTTTTCTGCTCCACCGCCACCGCCACTTCCGGTAGCGCCGCCGCTGCCACCGCAGCCCACCAGGGCAACTGCGGCAAAGAGGCTTATGCAGAGGGTGAGAATCGCAAAGGCCTTCTTTTTCATGGTCGTGTCCTCCTCGATCTGTAACCGCCCACGGATTACCTGCCTTTACTGTACGCGTGGACGGCTCGCTAGGGTGGGCCATGTGTCCCATTCTGAGGGCCGGATTTGCGCCGTTAAGTGGCAATATGCACGGGTCCAAAAGAGGGGAGGGCCGGTGCTGTCGGCCCTCCCCGGGTTGGGCGCCCGTTGTTTTAATGGGGCGCATGTGCGCGGGTGCGCGTAGGCGCGTGCGGGTGTCCCGTTACTTGATCTCGATGCTCGAAATCTCGACTTCGCGTGCCTCGGAAACTGCCTCTTCCATGTCATCGGGGAACTCGATGGAGTTGAGGAGTGCCTCGGCTTCTTTCTTGTGCTGGTCGAAGTTCGAGATGAGGACGTAGACGCTTCCCGGCTCAACATCGGTAAAAAGCATGGTTGAGATGCCGCTGTTGTCCTCGTATGTTCCGACGAGCCACGTCCTGCCGTTATACTCGACGGACCCGCCATCCTTCCACTGGAACGTATCCCCCTTCTTTTCCGCCTGGTCGGCGTGGGATTCCTCGGCCGTCAGCGCTTTTTTCCAAACGGGGATAAAGCGATCGGCCGAGGCGTTCTCGTCTTCGGGGAAGGTGAGCTGGACCCTGTCGGCATTCTTGCCGGCAGAGTCGCTTACGCCGACGCCCTCGGGCATCTCGACCTTAAACCAGATGTAGTCGGTCTTCTTGGCGACGGGGGCCTTTTCCTTGCTCTCGCTCTTGGGGGCGCTGCCGCCGCCCGATGCGCTCCCGCCGCAGCCCACAAGGGCGAGCGCGGCAAAGAGGGCGATGCAAAGGGAAAGGATTGATAGGGTCTTTTTCATCATGGTGGCGTCCTCCTTGTCTGCTGATGACATCACGGCGCCGCATGCTGTTGGGGTACTGATTGCGCTGGCGGCGGATGTCTCTGTGTACTGTGCGACTTATGCCTCCGTTCATCGCTTGTGGCCGTTGCGCGGCCGTTCCCCAACGGGTTCCTTACTTATAGATATGCCCCAGCTTGTGCTGCTCGGGAGTCTCGAAAGGTGGGCCATGTGTCCCATGTTTGCGTTGGCATGGCCTATCGTGTGCCATAGAAATCCGCGATGGCCAGGTGCGCTGACGCTCGCGTACTTATGGGCTAGACTTAGCACCATTACGTGATCGATGCGGTCGGCCGGCGTCGGCCGCCCGACCGATATATATGACTTGAAGGTGCGTGTGCGTATGAGCCAAGAGATGATGGATAAAACCTGTCGCGGTTTTGCCGAGGCGCTGGCCGCGCGCGAGCCAGTTCCCGGTGGTGGCAGCGCGAGCGCTTTTGTGGGCGCGCTGGGCGCCTCGCTGTGCGGAATGGTTGCCCGCTACGGTGCGACTAATCCCGCGCTTGCTGATCGTGCGGATGACCTGACGCGTGCGTTTGCCCAGGCAGACGAGTTGGCGCAGGAGCTTGTGGGTCTGGTCGCCGAGGACGTTCGTGCGTACGGCCAGGTGTCCGCTGCGTACGGTATTCCGCGTGAGGACCCGGCCCGACCGGCTGCGATTCAGGATGCGCTGCATGTGGCCGCTATGCCGCCGTATCGCATTATGGATGCCTGCGGGCGCGCACTGGCGCTGCTCGAGGACATGGCCGACAAGGGTTCGCGTCAGCTGCTGTCCGATGTGGCGTGCGGCGCCGTATTCTGCCGCGCCGCCATGCAGGGCGCGAGCTTGACGCTCTTTGCGAACACCACGTCTATGAAGGATCGTGCACGCGCCGAGGAGCTCGAGACGGCGTGTGATGAGTTGCTCGACACATGGTTGCCGCGCGCCGATGCGCTGGCGCGCCGCGCCTCCGACGCTGCAAGAAAGAGGGGATAGCCATGGCTGAGCTACTGAAGGGTGCTCCCGTCGCCCGCGCTTTGACTGAGGAGCTCGCTGCCCGCTGCGCTGCGCTGCGCGAACGCGGTGTTGTTCCGACGCTTGCTATCGTGCGTGTGGGTGAACGCGAGGACGACCTATCCTACGAGCGCGGCGCCCTTAAACGCTGCGAAAAGGTTGGCATCGAGGCGCGTCGCGTGTTGCTTCCTGCCGGTGTTTCGCAAGACGAGCTGTTGACGGCCATCGAGGACATCAATGCCGACTCGGCTGTTCATGGCTGTCTGATGTTTCGCCCGCTGCCCGCCGGCCTTGACGAGAACGCCGTCGCCGCAGCGCTCGATCCCTCCAAGGACGTTGACTCCATGACGCCGGCTTCGCTGCTCACCACGCTTTCGGGGCGCGGCGAGGGTTTTGCCCCCTGCACAGCTGAAGCCGTGCTTGCTTTGCTGGATCATTACGGCGTTGAGCTGGACGGCGCCAAAGTTGCCGTGGTCGGACGCTCACTGGTAATTGGCCGCCCCGTTGCCGCCATGCTTACGGCGCGCAACGCAACCGTGACGACGTGCCATACGCATACGCGCGATCTTGCCGCCGAGTGCTGTGCTGCCGACATTGTGGTTGCCGCCGTTGGACGCGCGCGCACGATTGGCGCAGATGCGGTCCGCGAGGACCAGGCGATTATCGATGTTGGCATTAATTGGGACGAAGCCGCTGGCAAGCTGGTCGGCGACGTCGATTTTGATGCCGCGGAGCCGGTTGTTGGCGCAATCACCCCCGTGCCGGGTGGCGTGGGCGCCGTGACGACAGCAATTCTCGCCAAGCACGTGATCGAGGCGGCTGAGCGCGCGGTAAAATAGGCGTTTGGAGGCTGTTTAGGGGGTTGGTTAGATACCCCGTGGTCAAAAAATGCCAAATATGAGTACTGTTGCCAAGTTAGTCACATATGTTTGAGATCATTTTGGCTCTTTAGCGATAAGTAATATCGTTAAAGAGCCAATTTTATTGGACGTATGGGGAATTACTAGACTCAGTTTTTGGACAGGTGAGGATTCCCGGCGCCCGGAACAGTGCAATTTGCTGCCACTAAATTTGTGACAGTACTCATATTTGGCATTTTTTGACCACGGCGGCTGCCGAGGCCGTGGTTTCGCCCTTTCTGCGCCGAAGCGATACACTGTTGCCGTTTGATTTTTTCGCTCAAGGAGGATGCGCATGCCGTGCACAACGATTCTGGTCGGTAAAAACGCAAGCTACGACGGGTCGACCCTGGTCGCGCGTAACGAGGACTCGTCCAACGGGGCATTTGAGCCCAAGCGCATGCGCGTAGTGCATCCCGACGAGCAGCCGCGCGTCTACACGAGCGTCCTGAGCCACCTGACCGTTGAGCTGCCCGATAACCCCATGCGCTATACGAGCGTCCCCGATGTTGTTCCGGGCCACGGTATCTGGGCCGAGGCCGGTTTCAACGAGCTCAATGTTGGCATGTCCGCAACCGAGACGCTTACCACCAACGAGCGCGTCCGCGGCGCCGATCCGCTCGTGGACTACGTGCCCGCCAAGGGCAACGAGGGTGAGGACGGCTATGTGCCGGCGCAGCCCGGTGGCCTGGGCGAGGAGGACATGGTGACCCTGGTGCTGCCGTATGCCAAGTCCGCCCGCGACGGCGTGCGTATCTTGGGCGACCTGCTCGAGCGCTACGGCACTTACGAGAACAACGGCATCGCCTTTAGCGACGTGGACGAGATCTGGTGGCTCGAGACCATCGGCGGTCACCACTGGATCGCCAAGCGCGTGCCTGACGACGCCTATGTGACCATGCCCAACCAGCTGGGCATCGACAGCTTTGACCTGGATGACGCCGAGGGCGCCCAGGCCGACCATATGTGCTCCGCCGACCTGCGCGTCTGGATGGCCGAGTGGCATCTGGACCTGACGCTGGGCGTCGAGAGCGACGGCCCGGCTGCCGTCTTTAACCCGCGCGAGGCCTTTGGCTCGCACAGCGACAGCGACCATGTCTACAACACGCCGCGCGCCTGGTACATGCAGCGCTGCCTCAACCCCAGCGACGTGTGGGATGGCCCCGACGCCGACTACACGCCCGAGAGCGACGATATCCCCTGGAGCCGCGTGCCCGAGCGCAAGGTGACCATCGAGGACATCAAGTACGTGCTCTCGAGCCACTACCAGGGCACGGAGTACGACTGCTACGGCAGCAAGGGCACGCCCGCTACGCGTGGTGCCTATCGCCCCATCGGCATCAACCGCAACAGCCAGCTTGCCGTGTTGCAGCTGCGCCCCTATGCGCAGCCGGCCTACCGCGCCGTGCAGTGGATGGCCTTTGGTTCCAACTCGTTTAACGCGCTGGTTCCGCTGTACGCCAACGTCGAGACTATGCCCGAGTACTATGCCGACACGCAGGCTCGCGTGACGTCCGAAAACTTCTACTGGGCCAACCGCCTGATCGGCGCGCTGGCTGACGTCCGCTTCCATGAGTGCGGCCGCGCGGTCGAGGATTATCAGGAGAAGATCGGTGGCATGGGCCACAAGCAGATCCATGACGTCGACGCTGCCGTAGCCGCTCTGCCCGAGGTCGAGGTGCCTGCCGAGCTTGCACGCGCCAACGAGGCCTTTGCCGAGCGTGTTCGCGTGGAGACCGATGCCCTGCTGGGCAAGGTGCTTTACACCACGAGCTGCGCCATGAAGAACTCTTTCGCGATGAATGACAACGTGAGGTAGGGATTTCCCGTCGATCGAATAGCGCTAAAACGCTTTGTCGCTTTCGCTCAATCTTGGGTACAAGAACGCCAATGCAGTTGTTTGTGATTGGAGATAACCATGGTTATGAAACTCGATCAGCTTGTTAACGGCGCCATTAACGTGGGCTTTGGCGCTGCCGCCGTTGCTGTCGAAGGCGGCAAGAAGGTCCTCGACGACCTTAACACCAAGGGCGAGCAGGTCCGCAAGGACACCGCCACCCCCGATATCGCCCGCAGTGTGTCCGACATGTTCGAGCAGGCCGGCGGTACCATCTCCGATCTGACCGAGCGCTTGGGCATGCAGGGCGAGACCGCGGCCCAGCGCGTGCTTGACGAGCTCATCCTTGCCCGGGTCCGCGTCATGACCGCCCCCGAGCGCACGGCCTTCCTGGCCCATGTGCGCGACATCGTCGATTCGGTCGAGGACAACGTGACCTCGGTGCCCGTCGAGTCCGTTGAGCCCGACGATGCGAAGGATACCGAAGAGGCCGAGTAGCAGCGCAGATGGCAGATTCCACCACCGATTACAACAATCTAGATCCTTTGGGTGACGAGGCGGCGGTTGTCGATGAGGTCGATGCCGCCGTCTCGGGCGCTCGCAAAAAGCCGCGCGCTGTCGATATGGTCCCCGAGGAGCCCGACGCGATGGCACCGGACGAGGAATACCAGCTCACGCCGGCGGGTCGTCGCGAACGCATTGGGCAGATTGTTCGCCTGGTCAAAAAGTACCGCGTGTGGGATAACCTCACGCCGGTTCGTTTGCGCCGCCTGCTCGAGGAACTCGGCCCCATGTTCGTCAAGATGGGGCAGATTCTGGCCAACCGGTCCGAGATTCTGCCGCAACGCTTTTGCGACGAGCTGCGTCGTCTGCGCTCCGACGTGGAGCCGGTGCCGTACGAGGTAGTGCTCCGCTGCTTGGAAGAGGAATACGGCCTGCGCCTGGGGGAGATGTTCGATGCGATCGACCCCAATCCGCTTGGTAGCGCATCGCTCGCGCAGGTGCACCGCGCTCGTCTGGTGACGGGCGAGGACGTGGCCGTTAAGGTGCAGCGCCCCGGTGCGCAGCAGGTTATGGCACAGGACATCGATATCATCCGCTCGGTGGTGCGTATCGTTTCCAAGTTCGTCAACACCGATCAATTCGTTGATCTGCACGGCGTAGTCGAGGAGTTGTGGACCTCGTTTCGCGAGGAGACCAACTTTTTGGCCGAGGCCAAAAACCTCAACGACTTCTACGAGTTCCATAAGAGCGTTCATGGCGTGACGTGCCCTAAATCCTATCTGGACCTGTGCACCGAGCACGTGGTGGTTATGGACTACGTCGACGGCATTTCGATCGCCGATCCCGAGCGCCTGGTGGCCGAGGGCTATGACTTGGAAAAGATCGGTGCCGCGATTGTCGAGGACTACTCGACGCAGGTGCTCGATGACGGTTTTTTCCATGCCGACCCGCATGCGGGAAACATCATTCTCAAGGACGGCATCGTCTACTTTATCGACTTGGGCATGGTCGGACGCATGTCGAGTCACGATCGCGGTATCGTCAAGGATATGATTTTCGCCGTGGCCGAGGGTGACGTGCCCAAGCTCAAGGATTCGCTCATGCGCTTCGCCGTAACGCGTGGCGACTCGGCCGAGCTTGACCATTCGGCCTTTTTGTCCGATTTGGACTTTATCGTCGCCGACTTTGCGGGCCTTGACCTGAAGGATCTTGATATTGGCGAGTTTTTGACCTCGCTGTTAAACCTCGCGCGTAAGAATGATGTTGAGCTGCCGAGCGTGGTAACGATGTTCGCGCGCGGCATGGTGACGCTCGAGGGTTTGCTGACCGAGTATATGCCCAACGTCAACATGATCCAGATTATCCAGACGCACATCAAAAACGAGAAGAGCGCCTATGCGCGCGCGCGTGATATGGGACGCGATCTTGCCGCGAGCAGCTATCGCGCGGCAAAAGGCTCGCTTGAGGCAGCCGAGTATCTGGGCTTGGCTTCGCGCATGCTCACGCGCGGCCAGCTTAAGGTGAACACGCAGATCATGAGCAGCGATAAGGCGCTGCGACAGCTAGGTGGGATTATCGACCGCATGTCGATGGCTATCGTTATCGCCGGTCTGTTTATCGGTTCGTCGGTGGTGTACTACGCGCGCATCGAGCCGGTTGTGTTTGGTATCCCAGTCATTGGCTTTATGGGCTACGTGAGCGCGCTGGTGCTGGCGCTTATGCTGGGTCGCAATATCTGGCTCAACAGCCACGGCGGCAAGCACTAGAGGCTGCGACCGTCACCGCATTCTCCTATCGCAAACAATAGCTTTTACCTTGGGCTTCGCCTGCGTGCGAGGCCCTTTTGCGTGATAGCATATTGACGGTTTTAATCGATGGCCTAGATGGTGGTGCGGAGACGCACGAATGCGCGGTTTTCCTGCGCGTTTGGGAGAATCGGGGTGCAAGTCCCCGGCTGTACCAGTAACCGTAATTCCTCTTGGCTCGGGATGTTCGCGTCGCAGATCGGACGGCGCGCCCGAGTCGTTAAGGTTAAGTCGGATCGCCTCCCATCTTGCATGCGGCTGCGGCGTATGCCGCCGGTGTGCATAGGGCTCTGGAGGAAAGGGGGACCCCGATGGGGGAACTCGAGCGCAACATGCGCGATGACGTGGGGCAGCTTCAAGGCAACGCTCCAAGTACAGACAGTAGGAGACAAATGGATATGTTTGAGGACGAGTGCCAGCGTGCCTCGCTTCGTCGCCGTGGCGTAATCGCGCGCGGCGTGGCAAAGCGCTGCCTGGTGGCATTCCTGGCCTTCGCGATGGCCTTCAGCACCACGCCGGCTCAGCTGTGGGCCGAGGGTGCCGAGGGCATTACCGACGCTGTGGCTCAGGCTACGACGCCAGGCGAGGGCGCGGGGGCCGCGGACGGTACTGCCGACGGTGTCGTTTCTGAAACCGGCTCTAACGCGAGCGATGCGTCGGCTAACGATGGCACTTCGACGAATGCCGCAGATAGCAACGGCGTAGCGTCGGACGATTCTGCCGCGGTCGAGGCTTTTACTGCTTCGCCGGATTCATCCGAACAGAACGTCAAAAGCGTTGTAGCCGCTTCCGATGAGGCTGAATCTCAGCCTACCGAAGCCACAAGCCAAGAGGTCGCGGCCACGTGCTCCGTCATCGGCACCGACGCCGAGGGCGCCCAGCAGACCTGGGCCGCCGCCCAGCAGATCACGTTGAAGGAGGGCTCGACCGCGGCCGACCTCTCCGAGCAGCTCTTCAAGCAGGCCGGCCTCAAGGCCGACTACGACCCCAACGGCTCCTGGGGCTGGGCGCTCAACTCGATCACGTCGCCCTTCGACTCCGGCCGCACGCTCGCCTACGACTCGGCGACCGGCGCGTACTGGCAGCTGTTCGTCAACGGCAGCGCCTCCTCGGTCGGCGCCGGCGGCTACACGCTCAAGGCGGGCGATTCCGTTGTTTGGGCCTACTCCAAGTACGGCGACCCCGTGCCTACCGGTCAGATTGCGGCGACGTGCTCCGTTATCGGAATCGACAAAAAGGGCAACCAGCAGACGTGGGTGGCAGCTCAGCAGTTCACGCTGAAGCAGGGCTCTACCGCTGCCGACCTCTCCGAGCAGCTCTTCAAGCAGGCCGGCCTCAAGGCCGACTACGACCCCAACGGCTCCTGGGGCTGGGCGCTCAACACGATTACGTCGCCTTTCGATAAAGGTCGCACGCTCGGCTATGACTCGGCGACCGGCGCGTACTGGCAGCTGTTTATCAACGGGAGTGCCGCTGCGGTCGGCGCTGGCAACTATGAGCTCAAGGCGGGCGATTCCGCTGTCTGGTGCTACAGCAGGTACGGTGACGCCATGCCTGGTCAGATCTCCGTTTCGATGGAGGTCATTGGCAAGAAGGGCGATAAGCCGCAGCGCTGGACCGATCCTTCGACCCAGACGTTTGTCGAGGGCACGACGATCAAAGAAGCTTCGGCCATCTACTTCGATGCTCTTGGCATCAAGTCCGAGATGTACGATATGCTGGGCTATTGGGGCGTCCATAGCCTTGTCTCTCCGCTTGATGGCACCAAGCTGGCTGGTAGCTGGTCGTTCTTTGTCAACGGCGTTCCCGCCAGCCAGATCGATGACGATTACGTGCTCAAGTCGGGCGACAAAATCGTCTGGGCTTACGCCCCTGGCGATACCGTTCCTAATCCCGATGAAGTCGTAGTCGATCCGAGCGCTTCGCGCCCGACCGATTGGAAAGCCGACTGGAGTGGCAATTCCAATGCGGTGGTCAAGAACGTGCCCACGCCTACGGGCGCGCTGGCAAGCTCTTGGACGTTTGATTGGAAGGTCTACTCGGGCGCAGCGCGCGCCAACGCGAGCGAGCCTATCGTCGTGAAGGGCAATGTGTATCTTGCCGTCAACAAGCGTTTGCTTAAGATTGATGCCGAGTCGGGCAAGGTTCTTGCCGAGTCGAATCTTAAGGCTGCGGTCGGTTACACCTCGCGTCCGATTTATACGAATGGCTTGGTCATCGTTCCGCTCGATGGCGGCGCAGTTCAGGCTCTGGCGGCCGACACGCTCACGACGGTTTGGATTACTGACTCTGTAAGCAAATCTGCCCAGTCGAATTCTCGGCTGACGGTTGATGGCAACTATCTCTACGTTGGCACTGTTGATGTCGACTCTAACGCGAGTACGTACAACAACGGCCGTCTGACGCGCATCAACATCCTGACGGGCGCTGTTTCTTGGCAGCATGTCAACGCCGATGAGGGCTATTACTGGACGGGTGCTACGGTAGGCGACGGCTTTATTCTGATTCCCACCAGCGCTGGTACTGTTGAGATGTTGAACAAGTCGACGGGCGATGTGCTCGGAAGCGTTTCGGTCGGGGCTCTTGTTAACTCCACCTGCGTGCTTTCGTCTGATGGCAGCCATGCCTATCTGATCTCGCGCGACGGCAAGCTGCATGTGTTGGCGATTTCTGGTGATAGCTCGCGTGACGCGGACGCTGTCTCGCGTATTGCCGAGGAACGTGTTGTTGATCTTGGTCTTACCGCCTGTGCGTGTATGCCTACGATGTATGACAGCAAGCTGATTGTCGGCGGCGTAGCCAATGGTGGCTCGGCGCTCGCTATTGTTAGCCTGAACAACGACTTTGCCACGACGCTGGTCACGACGGCGGACGGCTCTCAACTGCCAGCCGGCCTTGCTGGCATCAAAGGAGCTCCGCTCGTGAGCGCTCAGGAGGATGGCACGTATGTCTACTTTACGGTTAACTACGGTGAGAGCGCTGATTTCGTCAACTACACCTCGGGCGGCGGCGTGTATCGCTATAAATTGGGCGGCTCCGAGGCGACCGGCGCGTTTAGTGCAACGGGGCACAACAACTACTGCGACTCACCGATTGCGTGTGATTCCAAGGGCAACCTTTACTACATTAACGATTCTGGCACGCTGTTCAAGCTGAGCGGCGGTGTTAAGGTCTCGTTTGAGACTGGCGAGGGCTCCAAGGTCGATTTTCAAACTACGGCCGATGGCAAGCTGGTCAAGCCGGCCGATCCGACGCGCGATGGCTACACTTTCGGCGGTTGGTATACCGATGAGTCTTGCACGCAGGCGTATGACTTCGGTACGCCGGTGACGGCCGACCTGACGTTGTATGCCAAGTGGACCAAGAATGCCGTCAACCCTGGCGGTAATGGCGGTTCTGGCACTAATGGTGGCAACGGTGGCGCTGGCAACGGTTCCGGTGCTGGCGCTGGCACTGGCACGGGTTCCGGCTCCGGCACGAAGGGCGGCGCTATTGCCCCGGGCCAGAAGCCGGTGACCAAGACGACGGTGTTGACCAAGACAGAGACCAAGGGCAACAAGTCCGACAAGAAGGACTCCGATAAGTCCGATAAGAAGGACGAGAAGAAGTCTGACAAGAAGGACGGCAAGTCCGACAAGAAGTCCGATTCCAAGTCCGATACGGGTGCTGCTTCCACGGCCACTGCTAAGAAGTCCTCTAGTGCTGCCGAGCGGGAGACTGGCACCAATCCGCTCGCCATTGTTGGCGTTGCCGCCGGCGTCATCGGACTCGCCATCGTCGGCGTGTTCGTGTTCACCAAACGTCGGTAGGTGAGGGCTGTGTCCAATAAATCCAAGGACGCTGACCCCAAGCAACCAGATTCCTCGTTCATTCAGTTCGACGATGCAAAGCAACAGGGCGCCGCTTCGGCGGCGTCCGCCTCTCGTCGCAAGGCGCTTACTGGCGTCCTGACCGCCGCGTGCGTTGCGCTGATTGTCATATCGCTGGGCTTCGTCCATCCTTCCGAGAGCGGCGCCTGGTCCATTGACTGGATCGTTCAGACCGTGACGGGGGAGAGCGTCGTCGCGAAGGACGCCAAGGGGTCTGACTCGACCGCCGCTTCGGGTAAAGCTGGCTCCAAGGATTCCAAATCTTCGGATGGTGCGAACGACGAGTCTAAGGGTTCGGATGAATCTGACTCTAAGAAGGAGTCCGAGTCTTCGGACAAGGAATCAAACAAGGGCTCGGATGGCAAAAAGTCCGAAGACAAGGATGGCAAGAAGTCTGGAGAGAAGAGCAGCAATAAAAAGACCGACGGCAATCAGTCGACTTCTCAGAACTCGACTTCTTCTGACGGGGCCGGCTCTACGCCTGGCGCTTCCTCCTCATCCAGCGGGGCATCTTCTGCCCCCGATAGCGGCAACGCCTCTACTGGCGACCAGGGCAGCTCGCAGCAGCCTAGCTACGTCACGGTAACGGTTTCGGTCGCATCGAGCGCTGTGGGCAATCCTGTGTCCTCTGGTGGCACCTTTACCTTTAACGAAGGCGCTACCGTCTACGATGCCCTGTGCGCGCTGGGCCTTTCTGTCAACGCACATGGCTCATCGTACGGCACGTATGTGTCCGCGATTGGCGGTTTGGCCGAGAAACAGTACGGCGGCACGAGCGGCTGGATGTACTCCGTCAACGGCACAACGCCCATGACGGCCTGCAGCAACTACGTTCTCTCAAACGGCGACAACGTAGTCTGGTATTACGTTACAGGCTAGAGACCTCGACATAGCGCGCCAGGCGGGCGGTTCGGACCAACATCCGGGCCGCCCGTTTTTCATGCGAATTGGACGGGGTCGCCTGGGATCTCAGCAAACAAAAAACCGATTGGAACGGGAATTCCAACCGGTTATACATTCAGGCAAACAGTGAATCGACTACGACCGTGCGCCCTCGAGGAAGAAGCGGCGGCTGAAGTAGTTGTACCAGGTGACCAAGAACGTGGCGATGGCCTTCATGGCCTGGTAGCCGATGCTCAAAAACGTGACGC
This sequence comes from Collinsella aerofaciens, assembly GCA_048503295.1. GTDB lineage: Bacteria > Actinomycetota > Coriobacteriia > Coriobacteriales > Coriobacteriaceae > Collinsella > Collinsella aerofaciens_CI. Next base: position 113,884 of record DBFRVO010000046.1, read on the forward strand.
CCACAAACATGTACAGGTCGTTGAGGCCCAGGCCGATCACCGACAGGATGGTGAAGATCGTGAACTCGCGCTTGCGGCTCATGCCTTCGCGGTGGTCGAACACGTACTTCATGCTGAGCCAGTAGTTGACCACGACGGACGTGATAAACGAAACCGTGGTGCTCATCAAAAAGTCGAGGTGGAACAGCTCGACGAGCGCAATGAGTATGCCCCAGTCGATGCCAAAGGAGATAAGACCCACGACAGCAAACTTGAGGAACTGCTTGGTATGAGGCTGTGCCAGCGCCTTGCGCACGTAATCACATCCAATGCGTTGATGAATCGAGCAGAGGATACTTTAGAGCTTTTACAAGGGAAACGTAAGGTCTTTGCCAAGAACTATATGAACTCGCCAAATTTTCAAGAGCTAATCCGCAAACGTTGAAAATTTGCCCGTAAACGAGCGACACCCACGGACGATACTGCGCTGAGTGCGCGTCGTCCGTGGGCGCCGTAATGCTGCAGGGGTTTCGAGCTATTTTGTCTCGTCGCCCTCCAGGAAGATTTTTCGGGTCACAAAGTTGTAGACCATGACAAGCGCGGTGGCGCAGATCTTGGCGATATTGGCCTCGAGTCCCAGGCCGGCGTTGAGCGCCAGCACGATGCCGTCGTTGAGCACCAAACCGATCACGGACAGCACGACAAAGATGATGAACTCGCGGCGGCGGCTCATGCCTTCTTTGTGCGCAAACACGTACTTCATGCTTGCGAGGTAGTTAAAGATGAGTGAGATGATAAAGCCGCTGGTGTTGGCGATTAGGATGTTGAGGCCCAGACCGTAGTGGAGCAGATTCATAATGCCAAAGTCGATAATCGTGGCAATGACACCGACGACGCCAAATTTCATGATCTGCGCAAGGAGCTTTTGCATAGTACCTGCCTTAAGCTGGCGCCGAAGCGCCGCGGGGATGACAAACTTAGCAAGTTTAGCCAATCCCCGCGGGTGGTGCTAGGCGTGCTCCTCGATAGCACCGTTTCTATATGCATCGAGCAGCTGACGCAGGTCCTGGATCTGGCTCCGAATCTTGGCGCCAGTATCGGTGTCGCTCACCATGCGGCGACGGTCTGCTTGGTCAAAACGGTTGGTCTCGCTCTCGATGTCCACGTTGCGCGTGAGTGCCTCGGCAACCGTCGTAAAGGCCCGGTGCGACTTGAGGCGGCAGCCGCGCGAGCTCGAGATGAGCGTATAGCCGGCGATGCCCGTCTTGGGATGGTAAGCGCGGCAGAAGCCGCCATCGATGACCAGTAACTTGCCCTCGGCGCGGATGGGCTGCTCGCCCTTGGTGGTTTTAACGGGCGTGTGGCCGTTGATGATGTGGCCGGTCGGCGAGCATGCCATGGGCGCGACGCCAAACTCGCGCATGATGTCATCGCAGACCGAGGGCGACTTGGTAAGCGTAAAGTACGGGTCCATCGGCTCGACCCAGGTGCTCTTATCGGCGATATAGGCGCGCTCAAAGGTACGCACCAGGCGTCCGCTGGCGGGTGAGTTAAAGCCAATCCACAGGTACCACATCCAGTCGAGGGCGTCGCGGTCGCCCACGCGCCAGGCGCGGCGGGCGATGTGGTCGCAAAAATCGAGGTAATCGCGGCCAGCGTGCCAGGTGCCTAGGCAGTTCATGCTGCTAAAGGTGCCGTCTTCGTTGAGCGGCACGCAGCCATGGAACAGCAGGTTGCCGTTGGCGACTTTGTACATCGAGCCGTGGGAATAGAGGAAATCGATATGGCGATGCAGGTGATCGGCGGTGACAAACTCGGACACGAGCTTGTCGATGATGTGCTGCTCCTGAGACGTGAGCGTATAGGGGTCCGCTGGATCGACGGTGGGGAAGTCATTGGTCGTGAGTGGCCACATACTGCCGTCGGCGAGCGTGACCGTGCCGGTGTCGTGGTCGATCTTGTCGAGTAACAAGCGGTCGGTCATATCGAACTCGGGGTGGCGCTGGATAATCTGGCCCTCGAGCTTAAAGAGCAGCACGTTGATGGCCTTGATCAGCGGGGTGATGGACTCACCGGCGGTGTAGGTGGCATCGGCAAAGGCGACAAGCTCACGCAGCGAGATGCCGTAGTCGTTCTCTAGAATTTCGTAGTTGTCGTAGCGTAGGTTGTTGCGCAATACCGTGGCGATGCAGGCGGGCTCACCGGCCGCAGCGCCCATCCACAGCAGGTCGTGGTTGCCCCACTGGATGTCGAGCGAATGGTAGGTGAGCAGGCGGTCCATAATCTTGGCCGCGCCGCCGCCGCGGTCGAAGATATCGCCCACCAGGTGCAGGTGGTCGACGGCCAGGCGCTTGATGAGCGAAGCGAGCGACTCGATAAAGTCGTCGGCGCTGGCGGTCTCCAGGATGGACTCCACGATGCGCTCGTGATAGCGCACGCGATAGTTGTTCTCGTCCGGGTGCGTGTGCAACAACTCGTCGATGATATAGGCGTAGTCGCGCGGGATGGCCTTACGCACCTTGGAGCGCGTGTAGCGGCTTGAAAGCGAGCGAGCGACCATGATGAGCTGGTCAAGCATCGTCTTGTACCAAGTTGGCGAGTCCTCGCGCTGGCTGCGGACCAGCTCAATCTTCTCGCGCGGGTAGTAAATGAGCGTGCACAGCTCGCCCTTTTCGTCAAAGGAGAGCGTGTCGCCAAAAATCTCGTCGACATGCTCGCGCACGACGCCCGAGCAGTTGTTGAGGATGTGCATAAAGGCTTCGTACTCGCCGTGCACGTCGCTCATAAAATGCTCGGTGCCCTTGGGTAGGTTGAGGATGGCTGAGAGGTTGATAATCTCGGTAAATGCGGATTGTTCGGTGGGGAACTGTCTCGACAGCAGGCGCAGATACTTGAAGTCTTGCGGGTTGCGATCGAATGCGACCATGAAACACCTTCCGATGGGGCTGGTAAAACTGATAAACAGCGTCAAACGTTTATCAGTATGCGCCGCTTTTGTTTCGATTTTGCGCCAGCGGCTGAATTGTCGGCTGAACGGTTTGGTAAATCGATTTAGTTGAGGTAGATATGGCGGTTGAGTGGAGACGACAGAGGGTGTTTTCTCAGATATTTATGCGTGGGGTCGGTGGAGACGATGGTGGTAAAGATGTTCGCTATTTTTGGTTCGATTTGGTAAATAGTGGACATATGTACCGCATGTAGGCTCACTGTGCGATAATTTGCGCAGCAATGAGTAAGGAGCCTCATATGAGTGATTTTGTCCTGACCTGTGAATCCGCCGCCGACCGAACCGGTGAGTTCTTTGCGGCGCGCAATATCCCTGTCGTGTGTTTTCATTACGAGATCGACGATGTTGTCTATACGGACGATCTGTATCAGTCGATTACGCCGGACAAGTTTTTTGCCCAGATTGCCGCGGGCGCCATGCCCAAGACGTCTCAGGTGAGCGTGGGTGAGTACGAGGAGTTTTGGGAGCCGTTTGTTGCCGAGGGTAAAGACGTGCTGCACCTGACGTTGTCGTCGGGTATTTCGGGCACGTATGGATCGGCCTGCGTCGCGGCGCAGATGCTCGCGGATCGCTATCCCCAGGGCGGCAAGGTGCGCGTCATCGATTCGCTGGGGGCGTCTTCGGGCTTTGGTCTGTTGCTGGAATATGCCGCCGACGTGCGCGATAGCGGGGCTTCACTCGACGAGACGGCCGCTTGGATTGAGGAGCATAAACTCAACCTGCACCACTGGTTCTTCTCGACCGATCTGTCGAGCTACCTGCGCGGCGGTCGCATTTCGGCCGCGAGCGCGATCATTGGCACGGCGCTTAAGATTTGCCCGCTTATGACGGTCGATTGCGAAGGTAAGCTGTCGCCACGTGAGAAAATTCGCACTAAGAAGCGCGCGATTTCCGAGATGGCTAAGACCATGATGGCACACGTGCAGGGCGGTACGGATTATTCGGGTAAGTGCATCATGTCGCACTCGGCGTGCCGCGAGGATGCCGAGGCAGTTGCGGCGCTGATTGAGGAACAGGTTCCGCAGCTTAAAGGCAAGATTGAGATCAATGACATCGGTACTCTGATTGGCTCGCATACCGGACCTGGTACGGTGGCGCTCTTCTTTATGGGCGACAAGCGCGTGGATTAATTTGCCCCATCACGTTGCTGCATGATTGCTCAAACGAAAACGGCCCGTCTCACGTTTGTGGGGCGGGCCTTGCTGTTGCGGCTAGCGTTTCTTTCCGCGGAAGAAAAAGCCGTGCAGTGACGGCTTGAGGCCGCGATTGGCGCGATGCTCCTCGACGCGCTCGTGGATCGAAGCGACGCGCTCGATGACTTCGTCGGGAATCGGCACGTCGGGATTCATGTTCTCGACCTGGCTGACTTCGGCGGCGGCGACCTGGTCGATAATGGGCACATCGTCGCGCGAGATGACAGGTGTGGCGTCTTCCTTCATCTTGCGATAACGCTGCATCATGTCGGCCTGTAGCTGCTGGGCCGAAGGCGGCGTCCAGATGATGGCGTTGGCGCCGGCGGCGATGGTCTCGCGAATGCTCTCGGGCGTCTTGCCGCCCGGTGCGATGAGCGGCAGGTTGGGATAGTGCTCGCGCAGTTCACGCAGGACCTGGGGTGTGTTTTTGCCGGCGGCGATGTTGAGAATCTTGGCTCCGGCGCGCACTTTGGCATGCGCATCATCGTCGCAACGTACGACCGTGGCGATGGCGGGGATGTCGGCGATGTTGGTGATGTGCTCGACCATCTCGGCAGTGGCGGGGGAGTTGACCACACAGCCCGCCGCGCCCTGCATCTCGGAGACGGCTGCCATCTGCACGGAGCGCTTGCCGGTCGTAGTTCCGCCGCCCACGCCTACAAAGACCGGGCACTCGGCGACGGTCAACAGTGCCTGCGTAATGGCGGGCTGTGGCGTGAAGGGGTAAACGGCAAAGACGGCATCGGCGTTGGAGTTGCGGATGACCGCGACATCGGTGGTGTAGATGAGCGACTTGATGCGGCGGCCGAAGAGCGTGAAGCCGCTGGCCTCCTCGATCTCGTCGGGCATGCGGAGGGCCGCCTTGCGCAGACGCCCGTCAATGGGCAGCGGCTCCATGGGGAGCAGTCCGTTGGGGGTCACGGCTACCTGGGGCTCGGTGAACTCGTCTGCGAGCTCGACCTCGGAAAAATCGACCGAGGCGACGATGTCCTCGTGAACCTCGGCGGGCACATCGATGGGAGCTTGGTCGTTTGCCGCGGCAGGCGTGTCGAAGGAGCTGGTGCCGACGAAGGCGTCGACGCGCTCATTTAGATCGTTGAGGGTATCCATGGAGGCTCGATTCTATGTGATAACGGCCGGCGCTATGCAGCCGGAATTGCGAATGCTAAATCGTTTGACGAGTTGATTTTTCCCCGCCGCGCCATCCGTTAGACCGAAGGGCCGGCGAACGTGAAGGAGCTGTGGTGGCGGGTATCGAGGTGCTATCTTGAAAGTCCCGTTTAAAAGAGAGGTGACGCGGTATGGAATTGACAGCAATGTTTGGCTCGATTGGCCTGTGTGTGGGCGCAATCGTTGCCGCCGCGGTCATCTACTTTGTGGTCACGGCCATTAAGGGCAAAAGGGCCGAACGCAAGGAGCGTGCGATGCTTAAACAGCATCGCGACCAGCAGGGCAAACGCGCACAGAGATAGCTTGTTGAGTTTTGGATCCGTGCGCTAGCTGCGTTTTCGAATCAGGGCAATGTAGAAGCCCTCAAAGTCGCGGCTAGGCGGAATGGTGAGCGTGCCGGGCAGGCCGTTGGCGATGGCCGATACCTGACCCGCGGCAATGGCCTCGGTCAGAGCGTTGGACTCGACGCGCGGCTCCTCGCCGGCTTCCTGGGCGCGGCGTGCTTCGCTTTCGCTCGGCGTGCCGTCAAGGGGAATGAGCTCGCAGTCCATATGCTTGTCGAGGGCCTCTTGCAGGGCGTCCTCGTTTTCCTGCGGCATGATCGAACAAGTGGAATAGACGAGCGTGCCGCCCGGCTTGAGGGCACCCATGGCGCGGTCCAGAAGCGCGCGCTGCGAGCGGGCGCACTTGCTCAGCAACTGCTCGGTCAGGCCGCGCAGGCTTTTCTCGTTGCCGCTGATGACGGTGCCCGTGCCGGTGCAGGGGGCGTCGAGCAGGATGCGGTCGAAGCGGAAGAACTCGTCGAGCTCGCGTGCGTCGATGCGCATGACGGGCACGTTTTTGGCACCCTGGCGATGGAGGTTTGATTCGAGCTTCTCGGCGCGGGGGATGTTCATCTCACAGGCGGTGAGGTGTGCCTGTCCCTGCGTGAGGGCGGCGATCTGCGTCGTCTTGCCGCCAGGGGCTGCGCACATGTCCAGGATGTCCTCGCCTGCCTGGGCGCCCAGGACCAACGGCGGCATCATGGATGACAGGCTCTGCAGGTAGATCTTGCCGTCGCGGTAGATGTCGAGGTCCCACAGATCGGAAACCTGGGCCTCGGGCAGGATAAAGGCGTCCGGATACCAGGTAACGGTTTGGTGGGCGATGCAGGCGGCATCGAGCGCCGCAGCGATGTCCTCGGCGGTCGCCTTGAGCGTGTTGGCGCGCAGCGTGACCGGGCGTGTGGCCGCGGCGCCGAAGCCCTCGATCATGAGCTTGGCATCGGCGGGCGCATAGGCGCCGGCGACCGTGTCGACCATAAAGCGCGGCAGGTCGGCGGCGCAGGGAAGGGCGGCAAGCTGGTCGGAAAGCTCGGTAGCAGCAAACTGCCTGAGCTTGAGCTCGGCCTTGACCTGCTTTTTCTGCTTACGACGACGCGGCTTGGACATCCGTCTTTCCTTCCCGTCCCAAATTGACTACTTTCCGGGCACGCCGCTGCTGGCGTGCTTTAGTACTGGCTCTCGTGCTTGCTAAAGAAGTCGAAGCGCGGGGGCAGCGGCTTCACGCGGTGCTCGCCGGGCTTCTCGCCCAGGCTCTCCACAAACTCATCCGTGGAGGCAAAGATGTTATCCCAGCTAAAGAAGGCGACCGGGTCAACGTCGAAGTACTCGCAGATGAGCTCGCAGCCGGCCGGCACGATGCCGTGCATGAGCACGGTCGCTACGCGCAGCTCGGTAAAGGCGTCGACGAGGGCCTGCGTCATGGCGGCGTTGGCCGGCTCGCCCTCGAGCTTGTTGGCGGCCTTGGAGGCATCGCTCCAGCGCTTGTTGGCGGCGCGCAGGTAGTCGTCGCACACAGCGAGCGCTCGGTGCGTCTCGAACTTGTACATGGCCTGCTCAAAGGCGAGGGCTGCCTGCTGGGCGGCTTCGACCACGGTGTCAGAAGCGGCACCGGCGGGGATGCAACCGTTGCGATAGGGACTCTCGTCGCCCTCCTTGACGGCGACGCCGTAGAAGCAGCTGCGGGCCAGGCGGTTGAACACGCCGGTCAGCAGCGCGCTCTCCTTAAGGGCGGGGTCGATAACGCGCTTGTCGTCGCAGGCGCGCACCTCGTTGCCGTCCTTGTCCTTGCCGGTCACGCGCGTGTCGTATGCCTTGGGGCTAAAGCTCACCGGCTTCTCGGACAGGCCGAGCGACAGCCAATGCGCGCGCATCTGCTCGCAGGTGTAGTGGTTGAGCAGGTCGTCTGCCGGCGGGGGAGGAGTCTGCGAGGACGAGCTTGCCTTTTTGCCCATGTAGAGCAGGTGGTAGCAGGCGCTGACGGTGCTCTGCGTGAGGTTCCAACCCAGGGCCTCCCACATGGCGGTCTGCGCGATGCAATAGAAGTAGATGTTGTCCTGGCCAATGAACTGGTAGATCTGTGCGTCATCCGAGCACCACCAGTCGCGCCAGTCGAGCGAGCTGTGCTGGTAGGTGGGCGCGGGGACCTGCGTGGAATCGGCGGCGGGCTCGCCCATGAGGGCGGCATCCTGGGCGGCGACGCCCTCGGTCACGCCGGCGGCCTTGGCATCGCGTGCGAGCACGGTGCGCGTATAGCTGATGGGAGCCCACAGGCTCTCGGGCCAGCACCAGCAGGTGACGTCGGAGACGCCATCGACCTCGGGCACCGGAACGCCCCAGTCGATGTTGCCGGTGATGCGGAAGGGTACGAGCGCCTTGCCGCTGCGGAAGCGCACGCCGCCGTTGGCGAGCACCGCGTGGGCATCGTCGCGCTCCTTCCAGCTGGGGAAGGTGACGGTAAAGCTGCTCTTGTTGCCCTCGGGCTCCAGCACGGTGTGCTCGGGAAGCTGATCCTCGACGGCATCGAAGGCCTCGCGGAACTTGTTCTGGATGTAGAGCTGGGCCGGCAGCAGCCACTCTTCCATGGTCTTGGAGACCACGGAGCGAACCTGCGGGTTCTGGGCGAGCTTGGCGGTATAGGTTTTCATAAAGTCGAGGTAGGCCGGCAGGTCGAAGTAGAGGTTGTCGACCGGGCGCAGCTCGGGCACCTCGCCGGTGAGCTGGCTTTTGGGCGCGATGAGCTCCTCGGGCTCAAACTGGTGACCCAGGTCGCACTCGTCGGCATAAGCCTTCTCGGACTTGCAGCCCTGGATGGGGCAGCGGCCGATCACCTGGCGGCCGTTGAGGAACGTGCCGGCCTTGGCGTCGTAGAACTGCAGCGTGGAGCGCTTGGAGATGGTGCCCTGTTCGTGCAGACGCTCGATAATCTCGGCGGTCACCTCGTTGTGAATCTGCGCAGCCGGCTCAAGGCCCGAGCCGCCGTAGATATCGCAGCTGATGTTGTAGTTGTTGAGGGTCGCGGCCTGGCGGGAGTGATTGGACTCGACATACTCGGCGATGGACTTGTCGTAGCCCTCGTTCTCCTTGAGCTTGCGGTAGCTCTCCATGATGGGCGAGCCATAGCAGTCGGTGCCCGAGGTGAAGATGACGTTCTCGCGGCCCAGACGGTCGCGCAGGAAGCGGGCGAAGAAGTCGGCCGGGACAAAGACGCCACCGACGTGGCCAAAGTGAAGGCCCTTGTTGCCATAGGGCTCGCCGGCGGTAACGATGGCGCGGCGAGGCCAGCTGGGACGGTCGTTCATGGAGTATTTGGATGCCATGGGACTCCTTCGCATATGGTGAGAGCGCGGCCGGGCGCAAGGCCTGGCGACGCGGTGGTCAATTCGTGCATATCGCTCGACATTATCGCACATGCGGACGGGTACGTGGCAGGGGCGCTATCCTAAGATGCTATGAATGAGATTTCCAACATACATGCGTTTGAGGACGAGAATTTTCTGCACGCCTGCTTTGTGCGGGGGATGGCCGTGCTCGGCGCATTTGCCGTGTGCCTGGTGCCGGTGTTTATGCTGATGGGCGGGCCTGCGGACTTGGATGCGGCTGACGCGGGCGGCTGGACCACGGTCTTGGGCTGGATAGTCGGCTTGGCTGCGGTTTCGGCGGCGTCATTTGCCGTGCACGAGCTGGTGCACGGTGTGTTTTTTAAGATGCTGGCGCCTGCGGGCGCGCAGGTGACCTTTGGGGCGAATCGCGAGACGGCGATGATCTATGCCTGCGCCGAGGGCGTTGTGTATTCGCGCCGGCGGTACATGGCGGTTTGCCTGGCGCCGACGGTTGTTGTGACGGCGGCGTTTGCCCTGGGGTTTGCGTTTTCGGGCTATCCGCTGCTGTGCTACCTGGCGGCCGGCTTGCATTTGTCGGGCTGTGTGGGCGACTGGTATTACGTGCGGACCATTTTGCGCGACCGCTGCATTGTCGCCTGCGAGGACACGTCCTTCGGCGTGCGCTTTTTCGGGTGAGGAGATGTCGATGAAGCCGTTGTTGTTGCACGCCTGCTGTGCGCCGTGCTCTCTTGAGCCAGTCCACCTGCTGCGCGAGGAAGGGTTTGAGCCCACAATCTGCTGGACAAACCCCAATATTCAGCCGCACGATGAATGGCAGCGGCGTTTGGACGAGCTGCGCCGGTGGTGTGCCGATGGCGACATCGAGCTTATCGAGGCGGGGGAGGATCGTGAGCGCTGGGAGGCCGGCGTGGCACCGCTGGGTGCCGATCGGCCCCGTCGCTGTCGTGCGTGCTATGCCCTGCGCTTGGCTGAGGCGTGCCGCGTGGCCCAGGAGCGTGGGTTTGAGTTTGTGGGTACGACGCTCGCCGTCTCGCCGTATCAGTTGTTCGAAACCTGCAATGATGTGTTGGAGCGTCTGGCTGCCGCCCGCGGTCTCACTCCGGTGATTCGCGATTTTCGTCCGTATTACCCCGAGGCGACACGCCGTTCGCGCGAGCTGGGCATGTATCGGCAGAACTACTGTGGTTGCCGCTTCTCGGCTGTCGAGGCGGCCATGGACCGCGCCCGCATCCGCGACGAGCGCAAAGCGTCCAAAAAGTAGTTCATTTGGGACGTCAGCCTGCTAGGATGTAGAGCGGACTTTAGCTATATAAGGAGTATCCGACGTGTCTATGCGTACCGATGATTTTGACTACAACCTTCCCGAGGAACTGATTGCCCAAGCTCCTGCCGAGCCGCGCGACTCCTGCCGCCTGCTGGTGGTTGATCGCAAGGGCTCCCAGGCGGGAACGCCGCTGGAGCACGGCGGCACCGTTGAGCACCGCATCTTCCGCGACATCATCGACTATATCGAGCCGGGCGACGTGCTCGTCATCAACAAGACGCGCGTGATGCCGGCCCGCCTGATCGGTCGCAAGGCCGGCTCGGGCGGCGTGGTCGAGACGCTGCTGCTCAAGCGCCGCGAGGATGTGGATCCGCTGGGCCATGTCTGGGAGTGCCTGGTCAAGCCGGGTAAGCGCCTGAAGCCCGGTGCTCAGATTGAGTATCGTGCGGGCGGCGCCCATGCGCCCGAGGGCGCGCCCGTGGTGCTGACGGCCGAGGTCGTCGACTTTGTCACCGATAGCCGCGGCGGCCGCCTGGTGCGCTTTGAGCCGGCCGGCTGCAATGCCGCCGGCGAGCCGCGCACGCTCGACGAGGCCATCCATGCGGCCGGCCACGTGCCGCTGCCGCCCTACATTACCGATTACGAGGGCGATCCCGAGAAATACCAGACCGTCTACGCCATGAAGGAGGAGCACTCGGCTGCCGCTCCTACGGCGGGTCTGCACTTTACCCCCGAGCTCATGGCCGCTATCGAGGCCAAGGGTGCCAAGTTTGCCGCCGTCGAACTCGAGGTGGGCATCGATACCTTCCGCTTGGTGGAGGAGGACGACCCTACGCAGCACGTCATGCACACCGAGCGCTACCACGTGTCGCAGGAGGTTGTCGACGCCGTGCATAAGGCGAAGGCCGAGGGGCACCGCGTGATCGCCGTCGGCACCACCGCGGTGCGCTCGCTCGAGAGCGCGTTTGACGCGGACGCGCCGGTGTCCGACCCGGCCGTGACGGCGCGCTATTTTGAGGGCCGTAAGGACGGGGCCGACACGCTCGGCCGCGGCGACATCGTGGTGCGCGAGAACGCCACGACGCAGCTCTACCTTATGCCCGGCTCGACCTATCACGTGGTCGATGCGCTGATCACGAACTTCCATGTGCCGCGCTCCACGCTCATGATGCTCGTGAGCGCGCTTGCCACCCGCGACCAGATCATGGATGCCTACGCCGCTGCCATCGAAGAGCGTTACCGCTTCTTCAGCTTTGGCGACGCGATGCTCATCTTGTAGGTTACGGCGTTTTACAAACGCCGTAACCGGTCGACGCTGCGCGGGCCGCATTTGGGCAATCTGACGTTCAACTTCAAGGGCGCGACCAGAAGGTCAGCGCCCTTTCGTTTCACGTCACCTTGCCTCAAATGCGGCCCGCTCGCTGACTTATGCTCAACCAGCGGCGCCTTAGACGTTGGGGACGTTCCTTTTAATATGAGCAGGACATTGCCAAGAGGCAAAATCGGGCCTGGCCCCAACGATATGGGGTCAGGCCCTCTCCCTATATCAGCCCGTCCGCGGCGACCTCGGCGTGTCTTACCGACGCTCGTCTTTGCAGTTTAATATCCGCCCGCGGCGATCTCTCGCTGGGCAATCCGTTGCTACGGCTGAGGCTTCTACGTCGAACCGACAGTCTGTGCACGCGTGTGGCGCCCTGGGCGCTCGCAGAAAAGGGACCTGAGGTTCGCCTCAACGGCTTCGGATCGAACCGCTTCCGGGGTGACTGGCTTATGTGCGGGGGACCGCCCCCCTACGCCTCCTCGGCCATGAGGCCGACCGCCCATACCCAGCAGGCGAGCTCGCGCGCCGTGGCCACGTTCGCCTTGTTGCCGTGGACCCCGCGCGCGAGCAGCGCCTCCCGCCTCTCGACCAGCCTCCGCACGCCCTTGGCGGCATGCCTCCGGGCGCCCCGGTCCGGGGCCTGGCCCCTGGCGAGGCCCTTCGGCCGCCCCGAGCACGTCAGGTAGTGCCACGCGGCCTCGACCAGCGTCTTCCTCAGGTGCTTGTTGCCGGCCTTGGCGATCGCGCCCCTGCGGTCGCTCTCCCCGCTGGAGTGCTCGGAGGGCGTCAGGCCGACCCACGCCGCGAACGAGCGGGCATTCCTGAACCTCGAGAACTCGCCGGCCTCGAACACGAGGTCGGCGGCGGACGCGGTGTCTACGCCCTTGAGGCAGCGCAGGGAGTCGACCCTCTTCCTCCACCTGGGCTTGCGGGCCTCGGCCTCGACGAGCCCCTCGAGCCTCGCCTTCTCCTCCGCCGCCCGCCTGACCGCGTCGACGTAGTAGGCGAGCACGTCGTTGTCGGCCCTCTCCGCGAACCTTATCGACTCGATCCAGGACCAGTGCGCCCGGGTCCAGTTGCCCTTCCTGCGGCCGGTGGGCGTCCTCTCGTCGAAGACGAGCCCGTGCCTGAGCAGGAACTTGGAGAGCCGCTGCTTCGAGCGCGAGAGGTCGTCCCTCGCGTCCTCGAGCGCCCTGGT
>DBFRVO010000047.1:0-113201 GCA_048503295.1 Collinsella aerofaciens
GCGTCTGCTAATATCTCCATAGCGGTCCCTGTCCTTTCCCAGAACCTGTGTTATGTAGCAATTCCAGATTCTAGGACAGGGGCCGCTTGCGTTTGGCGGTCAGCCGTCGGCGCGCTTACACCAACATTTCCGACGCGATCGTTGAGAATTTCTGACAGTCTTTCATAGGAGATGTCAAGAAGTGTTATTACCGCTAAAGATTACAGCAATCACCAATTATATATAAGCACAGAATACTTTGGGATCAGAATTATCGGCTGAAAATAATAGTAAACAAAACGTATGAAATAGACAGAGGCCATTCTGAGCAAGTAGCGGGCTCTAGGCCCGTAATATAACGACAGCCGCCCATGTCGAGACGGCTATCGTATGGCGCGAAAGCGCCACGAAAGCTAAACGGCGGAGGGCGCTGCCAGATGCGTCCCATGCTCAACTTGAGTATACATCAATCGTGGCTCGCCCTGAACATTTGTTCACTACTGTAATGTGCACGAATCTGCAACCTTGAATATCAAACCATATTCTGTTTAACTGATAGCTCTTCCGTAACAGGAGTAGCCTCAGAAGTGCGGTCTAAATGTCCCGCCATCAGCGATTCCTCCTACCTCTTGCGCGCAGCCTCATAACAGAGGGAATCATATTTGTAATAAGGCGGTATCTAAACATTGGGAAAGGACCGGTCAGCATATTGAAAAGAGACCAAGCGGCATAGTAGAAATGCCATCCATCTTCCATGCCTTGCCCCTTCCATGGAGTCAAAGAGAGGTTCTGGAGATACTCATTTGAATACCTATGCGTGTTGCCCAATCTCCAAGGACGGTCCTCGCCAAGGAAATGCACGATAACGGGGTTGCTTATCCACTCGGAATACAGGCGTGGGTCGGGATCGAACCAAGGGGAGACCCGTTTCAACATCGAAAGCGGATAATAATAGAAGGAGTTGCAATAATTATACTTTACTGGAAGAGGCATGATTCGGTCATCAAGGACAAGATTTATCGCATCCTGATCGTTCGCAAAAAGCTCGGCTCCCCGCTCTTTCAGACACTCTAGAAGCTGCTTTTCAATCTCATTACTACGCCAGGACTCAAGGTCAATCAAAAGGACTCCGGCATTAAAGTACGGCTTACCTCCATGTCCAAGGGCCTTCATGCGTTTCGGCGATACAGTTGGCTCAGGACATGCACCAATTATGCAGCCGCGCTCATTCAGCGGAGCGTCCCAGAGCTCCTTGAGGCTCCCCCTGACCATTGTGTCTGCGTCAAGATACAGAACGCGTTGAATATCGCTGCCCAAAAACCTTGCCAACAGCAGCCTAGAGAGTACGATTTCATTCCAACACTGCGTATCAAAGTCAATGCAGCCAGCATCCATGAAACCATCGATATCAATAAAATCAATCTCGACACAATACTTATTCAAAAAAGAACGCAGCGTCTCTTTCGACGTCTGTGACACCTTGTCGCAGAACACGAAAAAGTGGATTGCGTCATCGGGAGACGAGTTCTCACAAACAGAAGCAACTGAAGCTGCAAGCTGCGGTACAAATGCCTCATTGAACGTATATAGAATATTCATCTGTTCTCCAAAGCATTATTAACAAGCTATGATTCTAACAAAGAAAGGGAATATAGTCACCATGGACTCGGAGGACCATCCACCAAACTCCGAACACAACAAACCTGCGTCGTCACGGTTAGACCAACGTCCACCCTCTCGCGCCCTTCACACAACCACTCCTGAAGCCATACGTGTGTGTCTCCAGTGCAATCAAATGCTGCCAGCATTTAGGTGTGTTTCGAGCGAAGTGCCCGTTTGGCTAAGGGAGCGGCTTGCGGCGGTATGTTGGGAGGGGCGGACGACGAAGCCTATTTGCTCGTGGCAATTCTGATGGCACCCGTAACCGCTGCGGGAACGCATGCGGCAATAATGGCAACGTTGATGCCGTTCATGTCGAAGGCGGTGATAAGGTGGTCCGCCGTAAGGACGATGACGGCAAATGCAAGAGCGTTGATGACAATCTGGGTGACTCCGTCGCGCATAATGAGGAGGGAGTCGTTTACGTAGAGCAGGATGGCGATTGACGTTGTGGCTCCAAGAACATATGGGAATATCCACATATAGGACTCGATTTTGTTTCCGTAAACGAGTTCGAGCAGGGGACCACCAACGAATGAGAATCCGATCGTAACTATTGCCATGCATGCAAAGAGCAAGCCGAATACCTTGAAGAAGCTCTTCTTGAAAGCTGTTGCGCCCCCATTTTGCAAAGAGTGTGCTAGGGTGCCAATAAGTGGACTGTAGAGATACGTCGCGCCTGCCTGTATGAGAACTGCGGGAGTCGCGATGCTGGCGTAAATTCCTAGGAGTTCTTGTCCGGCAAGAACGCCGTAGCGTTGACGGACAATGGAAACGATGGACGTTGCTAAGAAATTGGCGATTGTCGGCATAAGACATGCTTTTCCGAGTTCGACAAGATGTTCGTGAGCGAAGCTGGGCTTGATATCCCCAAATCGTCTTGCGTGGGGGAGATCGTAGAAGAGGGTCACGAGCATGCAGCAAAACGCCATGCCGATGATCGCGGCGGGCAGCGAGTGGATCGTTACAAGTGGGGCGACGAAGCCGACGAGGGATAGCACTCCGCGCATGAACTGGGATTTGCCGATGTAGTCCATGCGCTGTCCCTTTTGGTCGACTCCGTAGAGCACGTCGACAAAGGTCTCATCGATTTTAAAAACGAGGAATACAAAAGTGGCGATCAGGAAGGAAACGTTGTCGCTGATCGCAGCGACGTAGATGCAGCTCATGATCAAGCTGAATAAGATCGATACGAAGCGAAAGCCAATATAGTCTTTTGCGGAATGCTCGCAGGAAATGTCGGAAACCTGGTAGGTCCTCATTTTATATAGGCTGATGGAGGCAAACATGCTGCCAACGGACATGGCAAATGCAAGCGCTCCGGAATTGTTGTAGTCGGTCGACAGAACAACGACCAGGACGGTTGTAAGCCACTGGCATCCAAGGTAAAAAATGCAACCAGCGGCGTTCCAGAGCGCGTTCTTTTTCGTGCTCAAGGGTGCGGGGACGTTGGGCATGCAGCTCCCTTCTCGTGCGAAGCGTTCGTTCGAAAGACCTTAGTAATTTTAGTGCCCTTTTCAACGAGTGCAAAGGTGAACGTATAATGAACAGGCATGCCTATACGATTAAATGGGAGCGATTCATGACATTTGGTCCCTCTGACCATACCTTTGCGCTCTGCGCGTACAAAGAGAGCCCCTTTCTTGAAGAGTGCCTTCAATCCTTGCTTGCGCAGACTGTAAAGACCAACGTGTTGATTGCCACTTCGACTCCGTGCGATGCAACGCGTGAGCTTGCTAAGCGATACTCCGTTAAGTTGTACGTTCGGGACGGAAATCCTGGGATCGCTGATGATTGGAATTACGCAGTAAGTTGCGCTGACACTTCTCTTGTCACCGTTGCGCACCAGGACGATACCTATGAGCCTGAGTACGCGGCTCATCTTCTAACTGCTGCGAATAAGATGGACAATCTGCTCATCTTCTTTACCAACTATGGTGAGTTGAGGAATGGTGCCAAGGTTGACGATAACCAGCTACTTCGAATCAAACGCCTGATGCTTACTCCCGTTAGGGACGGAAGATTTGCTACCTCCAGATGGATGCGTAGGAGAATTCTGTCTTGTGGATCTGCAATTTGTTGCCCGTCCGTAACGTTGAATATGAGCAAGTTGCCTATGCCTCCGTTTATTGCAGAATTCCGCTCGAATCTCGATTGGGCGGCATGGGAGCGCTTTTCAAAGCTGCCTGGTGCTTTTTACTATGATTCCAAGGTGTTGATGCACCACCGTATTCATCAAGAATCTGAGACATCTGCCTTAATTAAGGATGACACGCGAGAAAAGGAGGACCTCGCGATGCTCGAGCGGTTTTGGCCTTCTTTTATTGCGAGGCTGTTGTTTAAATTCTATCGCCGAGGACAGGAGAGCAACCAATTGTAGCGGCGAGTTCTTGTTGAGTTGTCTATGAGAGATTGGCGGATGTTGAATAGTAAAAAAGTGTTGGTAATTGTGCCAGCGTATAACGAGGAAGAATCTCTAGAGAGAACAGTTGACGAGCTTGTTTCTGTTGTGCCCGATATCGATTATCTCGTGGTAAACGACGGTTCCAAGGATGCAACTGAGCAAATCTGTCTCGACCGTGGCTACAATCATGTCACTCTTCCGGTCAATTCTGGTCTTACAGTTGGATTCCAGACGGGGATGAAGTACGCGCTGCGCAATGGGTATGACTATGCCTTGCAGTTTGATGCAGACGGCCAACATTGCCCGGAGTATATGTCCAAGATGCTCGACCTTGCGATCGCCGAGGACGCCGACATTGTTATCGGCTCGCGCTTTGTAAACAAGTGCAAAGAGGTTTCTGCACGCATGCTCGGCTCGCGCATCATTACGGTTGCGATCAAGCTCACTACCGGCAAGCGAGTCGCAGATCCGACTTCTGGCATGCGCATGTTTAACAGGAAGATGATTGAGCGTTTTGCAAATGACGACTCTTTGAACCCAGAGCCCGAGTCTATTTCGTACCTGATTAAGAAGGGTGCTAAGGTTCGTGAAGTTCAGGTTGAGATGCGTGAGAGGCAGGCAGGGGAGAGCTATTTGAACATCCCTAAATCGATTGCCTATATGGCTCGCGCTTGCATCTCCATTCTCTTCGTTCAGTGGTTTAGGTGATTGAACAGTGTCTATTGTGCTTAGGGCCGTCCTCCTGCTCGGGGCGCTTTTGGTTTTGTATTTTGTCATCAGGAAGCTGAGAAAAGCGCAGATTGAGGTGCTGGATTCTGTGTTCTGGCTTTTCTTCGCCTTCAGTTTCGTTGTGCTGGCCGCTTTCCCTCAAGTTGCCTTTTGGCTGTCTTCACTTTTGGGATTTGAGAGCCCGGCAAACTTCGTGTTCCTCTACGTGATTGTATTGCTCCTGTATCGAGAGTTCAGTAACACGGTGAGCATCTCGAAGCTGCGTCGGAGGATTAACCAGCTTGTTGAGGAGCAGGCGCTTCGTTAAATTTGTCATATCAATTATTCGTTCGCCCCTTGAAAGGAGAGACCGTGTCTCTTCCTCGCATTGTTGCGATTGTGTTCTTCGTCTGCGTGATCCGTCTCGTATCCAAGGGCAAGTTGTCCTTACGCTATTCCTTTTTCTGGCTTTCTTTGTCGGTGGTAATCCTCATCGCTGCGATTTCCTCCGGTTTCATTGGTGCAATTGGCGATTTGTTCGGTTCCGTGTTGACCACGAATTTTGTGTTCTTCCTTGGCCTGTTTCTTCTCCTTGCGTTTTTGCCGATGCTTAGCGTAATCGCGACGAAACAAGCAGCAAACATAAAGAATCTGACTCAGCGGCTTGCGATTATCGAGAAGGAAATAGTAAGAGACTGCTGAGCAGACAGCAGACGGTGTTCGGCTCTGGTTGCGGGAGGGATGGCCGCCTTGTTGAAAATGGGTATCGCTATCGGTTCTGCCGTCGTGTTCTTTGATGCTCATCGTACGGTCATAGTTTAGATTCAGACAGGAGACGATTTGATGATTCCGAATGTTCACGGCCATGCTCAAATGGTTAAGACGCAAATACGGAGACGTTCCGATGGGCATCGGTTGAGCGCGCTTCCGCTTGTGTGCTTTGTGCTGCTTGCTATCTCGGGTGCAGTACTGTTTGTTCTCTATGACGTCACGGCGGCAATCTTTTATTGGTGCATGGAGCTTGCGTTATTTGCTTGTTTAGCGGTTCTTGCTTGGTTTTATCTTGCCTCCGAGCGAAGCACACTGTTCGGAAAGGCTTCTCCTCGTCTTGCCTTGAGTGTCTGCGCATTTTCGGCTCTTTTGTCTATATTACTTGAAGCTGGAACCGTGCTGGGTACGCCAGGGAGGTCCGTGCTATCTATAATGGATTGGAGTAAAAAAGAATTAGTACTTCTTTTCTTTGCTGTATTTATCAGCAGCTCCTTTATCTTGCTCGCCGTGAAAAAGCCCGCTTTGGCCAACAAGGGAAGAGTGCGTGCATTTTTTGCTGCAAACCCTGTTCTGGGCATCGTTGTTTTGTGCATAGTCGTTCTATCCGTAAATGGTCTGTTGGCGGTTGCGTCCACTGTACTGATGCCGTTTCTTGGAGCATACTTTGTGCATACTGTTCACCTCTGCATTGTGATTATTCTAGGTGTCGCTCCTTGGTTTATTGTGAAACCGGGTCTATACAAGACCGTAGCCTCCTTCTCCATCGCGGCGCTTTCGCTAGGCTGTTTTTTGATTTCAGCCTTACCGAACCTCACTGCTGTTTCTCCGGACGATCAGATTCATTACGCTCGTTCTCTGGGCCTGTCCTATATGGGGGATCCCGTCTTCACCGAGTCTGAAATTGAATTAGTTGCGGTTCCATGGGTGGAAAATAACAGTCTTCAGTTTGATGAGGTGCATGACGCGGAAATGGATCTGAATGACCTCCATTTGTCCCAGATAGCTTCAGGGGAAGTTTATAGTTCCTCTGGTTTTGTGGCTGCGGTGACCGGTGAATCATTGAGGAACATTTCGACCATTGCTTATATTCCCTGTGCTCTCGGTCTTTGGTTGGGGAGGTTGTTGTCCCTTCCATTGCTTACGTGTTTTGCCTTGGGAAGGCTGTTCAACCTTTTCGCTTATGTTGTCGTGACTGCCATTGCAATCCTCTATATTCCGAAATGGAAATCTTTGATTGCGACGGTTGCCCTACTTCCTTATGCTGTCTATCTTGCTTCGAACTATTCTTATGATCCGTGGGTGACTTGCTTCTTATTGCTTGCAGTTGCTTTGGTTCTAAGGGAGTTGTCGAAGCCGGATGAGAGGTTGACGCCATTAAGCGTTTTCGCAATTACAGCGTGTTTCTTTTTGGGCTTGTCTGCAAAAGCTGTTTATTTTCCGTTAATTGGAATGATGCTGTTCATGCCTGCTTCGAAATTTAAAAATTCGAAGCAACGGAAGTTATATGTGGCTTTGGTGATTTTGTTCGGCACCCTAATGGTGTGTAGCTTTACCTTACCGATGCTGTTTTCCCCCGCTGTGCAGGCGGGAGATGTGAGGGGAGGCGAGGGGGTCAGTGGAATAGGACAAATACGCTACATTCTGAATAATCCGATAAACTTCCTCGGTACGTTATTCAGTTTTATGGTCAATCTGCTCGCGCCCGCTTCATCGAATGACTACTCTCTTTCATATGCTTATATGGGCAATGTTGCAGTATCGCTTCCATTTCTTTCCACTCTGCCCTTTCTCTGTATTTATACGAGCGCCTTTAATGTCGAAGGTGATTCCTCTAAAAACCCTGTAACACCTGTCCTTCGTATGTGGACCCTTGCGCTTGTTGTCGCAAGTGTCTCTTTGGTGTGCACGGCGCTTTATGTCGGTTACACGCCCGTTGGCGACACTTCGGTCGCAGGTGTGCAACCGAGATATTTGATACCGGTGCTTGTTCCGGCGTTCATTTCTTTGTGTGCACCTCGGGCCCGAATTGATTGTGTGTCGCAGCGTTTTAATTTTTCTCCCGTCATTCCTCCTGTAGCTATGATTCTGATGTCTTTCTTTGCGTCCCTGTGTTGTGTGATTGGTTGGTAGCGATACCGTTTCTTATTGCAGTTCATTTTTCAGTGTCAAAAAACGATGGGGTCAAGCAATCGGGGTGAGGCAGGAATCTTGGAAGCGCTAGGCTTCCAGGCTCAGTGACTTCCTACATTGGTTCGAGCTCTTCCAGCTGGGCGAGACCTTGGACGACGAAGAACTCTTGGCGTTTCGGAACGCAGTCATTAACGCTTCTTACGAGAAATCACATCTACGAGCGATGAAGATTCCTCCACCATCTTCGAGATCCTCAATGCACGCGGCACAGAGCCCGAAGTGATAGCCGAATGGCTCCTCGACCCGCTCAGCAAGGAACAGCGCCGGTTCATGCTCGAGCTGATCGACCGCAGACATGACCAGAACTTCGGCTGCCTTGGGGCAGAAGCCCTCTATCTGCTCGGTGGCCAGCTGGTACAGCCCGTGCACGAGCTTGGTGTCGCGCTCGGCGAACACGGCCTTCCGGATGCCCAGCACGGCGCCCCTCTTCTGCCTGGTCGTTGCCGGCGGCGTTGCGCATCAGGTGCACGATGCAGCGCTGCCGCGCGGCGCCGGGGAAGACCTCCTGGATGGCGCGCTTGAGCCCCTCATGGGCGTCGCTGGTGACGCAGATGACGCCGTCGATCCCGCGTGCGCGCAGCGAAAGCAGGAACGACTTCCAGCCGTCATAGGTCTCCGTGTCGATGGCGGTCACGAGCGCGGTCGACTGCACGCGTCCTGCGTCCCTGCGCTTGATGTAGGTGGCGTCGAGCCAGATGTAGGGGTAGCTGACGTCCGACAAATCCCGTTCCTGTAGGTCGGCGACCGACTCGTCCAGCGACGAGCACATCCTCGACACCTGGCTGGCGCTCATGCGGTCTATGCCCATGGACTGCGCCACGCGCTTCACCTTCCTGGTCGACACTCCGTTGGCGACCATCTCGGAAACCGCCGATCTCACCGCGCGGTCCACGCGCGAGTATCGGCTGATCAGGTCCTCGGAGAAGTACGTTCCCGAGCGCAGCTTCGGTATCCTGAGGCTGATAGTGCCCACGCTTGTGGCGAGCTTGCGCTCGCGGTAGCCGTTTCGCCGGTTGCCGGCCTCGCAGGCGTCGTCGGCCTGGGCGTCCATGATCTCGTTGACCAGCGACTCGGCCATCGCCCTGATGAGCTCGGACATGTTGACAATGCCGTCATCGAATCTCGGCATGAGGGCGCCGTCGCCGGCAATCTCGTGTATCTTGTCAATATGCGGTTATCGCCTTTCCGTGAATCTGAACCTAAGCAATTCAAATTCTAGGCGATAGCCGCTTCCTGCTATTTACGGTCAGGGAAGCGGCCCCTTACACCAACATTCGGCACGCAATCGGTGCTCACACCGCGTAATAATCACCTTACTAGACGGTCTGGAAAACAAGATTATCCGAAATAATCGCTTAAATGATTGTTTAGCTAAGCAAGCTATTTGCGATTTACATTTCGGACCCACTGCTGTTCTTTTTGGTGGTACAACTCGAAAATGTCATTCAGGAACCTCAGAGGAAAAACCATATATGCCGTTTGGCGATCGGGCTGGTTGGACTCTTTCCCGAAATCGAGCAGTTCGACAATCAATTCGCCATCAAGCTCATGAACATGAATATGTCCATGAGCTATTCCATTTCGAATGTGACGAATTAGATCTCTCGCTTCGGAATTGCCCCTAGCGATATAGAACGTAAACAACTTATGCTGTCGATATTCACCGAGTCGTGGGAATGTGGTCCCCCTTTTCGGCTCGTAGTGGACTCTACCCTGAGAGACTCCTTCCATCCTATGAAAGGCTTTGGTGAAGGCCTGAACTTTGTTCTTGTTATCCCATAGATTCACGCTAAATTTATGGTCACTCAGAATCCAATCCAAAGCAGCCGCATATGTCGAAAAGAGATTGCGTTCAGCCAGCTCGGAAAAGAGTCTCATATTTGTTCCCCTGCATTTAGATCTCACAAGTGGTAATAGCGATTTCCAGGTTCTCCCACGGTGAAATTTGGGTTCATGTATGGATCGCCTTCGACATAGTAGTTTGCCCAGCGATAATTCATGTACGCGACCTCTTTGTGGAAGCGAATTTGCTTGTCCGTGTTGTTTTCAACGCCTCTAGAAATTGACTCGTAATGATATAGTTCGACTTCGGGCGTGTATACAATCAGATCGTTAATCTCGCGAAGCTTCAGGCAAAAGTCAACATCATTAAATGCGACTTGAAGCTCTTCGGTGAAACCTCCGACTTTTTCGTATTCGCTTCGTTTGGTCATAATGCAAGCCGCCGTGACGGCGCTGAAGTCTTGCTGCGCATCGTTGAGTGCAAAATAGCCCCAGTTGTCTTTTGGCATGCTTTGGCAAAGATGTCCTGCCACGCCGCCCGTGACGCATAGGCCAGCGTGTTGAATGGTGTTGTCGGGATAGTATAGTTTTGCACCAACTGCGCCAACATCCTCGCGTGCGCAGATGCCAAGCATAGTTTCAATCCAATTGGGCGTAATTACTTCGGTGTCGTTATTCAGCAGCAAGAGATAATTGCCCTTGGCATGGGACACTCCAAAGTTCATGAGCTTGGAAAAGTTAAATTCGTGCTCCCAGGTAACAAGGCGAACAATAGCAGGGTATTTGGCTTTTAACTTATCGTAATACTCGAACGTCGTATTTTCTGTGCTGTTATTTTCGATTATCACAAGCTCGTAATTGTCGTACGTGGATTTCTCGACAATTGACGTAATGCAGTTATCGAGGATATCAGCGTGATCTTTGGTCGGAATGATGATCGAAACGAGCGGATGGGAATCTGGCGCGGCGTAGGTTACTTTATATGTAAAGGGACGACGCGCTTGTTCAACTTTTGCATTGAGCCCAAGTCTGTCGAGGTGATTCTGAACCGCCTTAATGCCCGCAATGGTGGCATAAGGTTTGCTGTCGGCATTTGCCGCGGTTGACGTTTCGCTTAAGCGCCAGTGATATAGAACTTTTGCAACATGGTGGACGTTTCTAGCCTTTTCCACGGCCCGGAGAGTCAAATTGTGATCCTGAGCCCCATCGAACTCTTTCGTATTCGGTTCCAG
This sequence comes from Collinsella aerofaciens, assembly GCA_048503295.1. Taxonomy (GTDB): domain Bacteria; phylum Actinomycetota; class Coriobacteriia; order Coriobacteriales; family Coriobacteriaceae; genus Collinsella; species Collinsella aerofaciens_CI. The sequence goes on from DBFRVO010000047.1 coordinate 10,726, forward strand.
CGTGTCAAGAAGGGACTTACGGATGGTAAGCATGTGGCATATATAGTTATTATTTCTGAGTAAATCGATATTGAAATCCGGTTTAAAGAACGGCTGTGCCAGCTTTCCATCGGGCATGAGTTTGTCTTCATCGCAATAAAGAAGATCAACGTTATCATTGTTTTCAATTGCCTCGGCATACGAGAAGAACAGATCCGGTTCAAGGATGTCGTCATGGTCAAAGAAGCTGACGAAATCGCCCGAAGCAGCGGCTACTCCGGCATTTGTGTTTTCGGAAATGCCCTTATTCTCGGCAAGGGTAATTGATTTAATTCTGTTGTCGCGGGCTGTCTCCTGCTCAACGCGAGCCTTTAGTTCCTGATTGTCTGGACTTGCATTAACTAGGATGAGCTCCCAGTTTGCATAAGACTGGCTCTTAACGGATTCTGCCATATCGTTAAAAAACGGAATAGGCGTGTTGTAAAGAGGGACAATAATGCTGAACTTCGGAGCGCCGGTAAAGGCAATTTTTCTCTGCTTTTCCAATGCTCCAATGGTTGCCTTATGCTCCGTGAACCATTCGGGGTATTCAGGATCAAACTGTGCATGGGTAAAAAGGAAGTTGGTTTCTTCTAGAAGTAAGCCAAGTTTATCGGGCGTGAGACAGTCGAATGAGCTGAATGAAGGATGATTTTGATCGTCAATAATAAAGTAGTAACGATCAAACGCTTTTGGCATTCGGATCGAGAGCTGCGTTTCAAGCTGTTTTTTCTCTGCAGTGAATCCAACGCTTGTTACATTTGAGCCGAAATCGACGGTAGTCAAATTGACTTCGTTGAGTGTTCGATCGAGGCAGCGAACCTTGATTTGCGAGTCGCTGCGGTACGGTGTTCTTACCGTACACCTAAGGATATATTCGTTTGAATCCTCGATACACTGCCAAAAATCAATCGTTGCCATGTCAAACTCTGAAACGTTATCATAGTTTCTAAGTTTGCTGCACATGTCGGGTTTTATTTTGTAGTTAAGACGAGACTCCCATTTTATGTTCTTGCAATTGAGCGAAATAGAGTCGCTGCTCATAGTGCGACCGTCTGAATTAATTTCATTTAATTCGATTATGATAGTGCGAACATCGGGATCAGGGATTACAAGAACGTACGAGTCCGATTCGTCGCTATTGCCCCCGAACTTTAGAAGGGATAAAGGTAGACGGCGATTATCGTCCGTAGTCGCTTGGGCTGTTACGCTGGAGGCTTCATGGATGCCTTCAATTTTAAGTTGCTGGTAGATTTTCCAGTTTCCTCTGCATACTCCGGTTGTTACGACTCGCATGGTTTGCCTTTCGTTTGTTGGACACTGCTCATTGTACTTATTCACTTCATGTCTCGCTATAAATGCAGAGAGGAGTTCCGTGATTTCTGGCGGGCGTCCCGCCGAATATAAGTGCTGACAATGAGGTTTAACGCATCATTCGAATATATTCTTCTGCAGATGGCAGGCGGAATTCGCTCTGCGCTGTAGGGCTAAACCGGCTTGCATGCCTTTCGTGGTTGATTTCCGATCTCAGCCTAACACATTGAGCGGATAGGCCGTTCCCGCAGTTAGCCGAACGTCCCCCGGGGCCTGGAAGGCCCCGGGGGACGTTCGGCTGAGATTGGAAATCAGCCGTCCTTAGATGTGTCGCTATGAGTTCGTCGGACGCTCCGTTCCGCTGTGTTAACATCGTGGAGGACATCTACGTACATCACGCTTTCAGTCGCTATTGAGGTTCAGGTTATGGTCCTCGCGGCGCCCTGCTTCCTAGTCGTTGCTCATTTCGGGTCCACTGACTTCAAGGGGGTTGTTATGAAAGTTGTCTTGTTTGTTGGAGGGGCTACAAGGGTCCTAGGCGGGGGCTGCGCCCAACGAACGGATTGACGTGATGTGCGAGGTGTGTCCTAGGCCCGGGGGTTCGAATCCCCCGGCCCCCTCCGTAAAGAAAGAGCCGCCATCTGGGTAACCCTTATCTCTTGGGGTGACCGATTCGGCCGCCGCCGCTCTTTTCCAGGTCTGTGGGTCTGTGTTCGTCCCGGAACGGGAACAGGCTTCTCGCTATCACCCAGAGTATTCCGATGATCTCGGCGGTCGTCGCGCCCATCCAGGAAATTATCACCTCGGTAGGGATTTCGCGCTGCAGCCACATGAGATGGGCGGTGTACGCGACGACGAGGGCGTTGCGTACGACCAGCTGCCACTTGACGCACTTGAGCGCGGCCTTTCCGAGTTCGGACCGAAGGTCGTTCTCCGCCTCCATACTCTTGACCACGCTCTCGGTTTGGGCAGCCTAGGCTCGCCGTTTCCGCTCCTCGCTCGAGCACTCGACCCCAGCCTCGTCTAAATGGGTGTCAGTGGTAGCTTAAAACTGAACACTTGGTGGACCAAATATGGTCCAAATGGTTGGAGTCTTGTAGTTCGTAAGGACCTGAACCAAAGAGGCTGCATGTTTGGCTCTCTCCGTCCTTCTTTTGTGCAGCTTCGCAGCCCGCGTGCCCTCTCGCGTATACTAATAGCAACTGTGAACGCCCAACTCTGGAGGTCCAACCTATGAAGGGCATTATCCTCGCGGGCGGCTCGGGCACGCGCCTGTACCCGCTCACGCTCGTCACCAGCAAGCAGCTGCTGCCGGTTTACGACAAGCCCATGATCTACTATCCCCTCAGCACCCTCATGCTGGCGGGCATCAAGGACATCCTGGTCATCTCCACGCCGGCCGACCTGCCCAACTTCGAGCGCCTGCTGGGCGACGGCTCGCGCTTCGGCGTGAACCTCTCCTACGCCGAGCAGCCCTCGCCGGACGGCCTGGCGCAGGCGTTCACCATCGGCGAGGAGTTCATCGCCGGCGAGCCGTGCGCGCTGGTGCTCGGCGACAACATCTTCTACGGCAACGGCCTGTCGCGCCACCTGACGCGCGCCGTCCAGAACGCCGAGTCGGGCCGCGCCACGGTCTTCGGCTACCACGTCGACGACCCCGAGCGCTTCGGCGTCGTGGAGTTCGACGCGCAGGGGAGGGCCGTCTCCATCGAGGAGAAGCCCGCCGAGCCCAAGAGCTCCTACGCCGTCACCGGCCTGTACTTCTACCCGGGCGACGTGGCCGCCAAGGCGCATAAGGTGCAGCCCTCCGCCCGCGGCGAGCTGGAGATCACCACGCTCAACCAGATGTACCTGGAGGAGGGGACGCTCTCCGTCGTCACCCTGGGCCGCGGCTACGCGTGGCTGGACACCGGCACCATGGAGTCGCTCCACGAGGCCGCGGAGTTCGTCCGCGCCGTCGAGCACTCCCAGGACCTGCCGGTCTCGGTCCCCGAGGAGATCGCCTGGGAGAACGGCTGGATCACCACCGCCGAGCTGGAGGAGGCCGCGAAGGCCTACGGCAAGTCGGTCTACGGCCAGCACCTGAAGAAGGTCGCCGCCGGCGAGATCGTCAACAGCCCGCGCGAGTACTAACGCCGTCTTGTTTTCTTTTAGGGGCCGCCGTTTATCTGGTGGCCCCTTTCGTTATGATTACGTTGACCGCAAAGACAATATGATTGGGAGTGGATGTGTTAAGCGTCTACTTTGGCGATATGCCAGAAGCGATTTACAACACAGCGACATATTTCAAAAACTCTTACCGGTCTTCTTGGATCACGGACCCCTATGCGGTTTCGATCATTAAAGATGTCGATCGATCGGATGTTGTCTCCGAAAATGTCATTGAAAGCCCCGTGCTGGGGTCCATCTCTCCGCTTCAACTTTCTGGTGGCGTGAAAACGTTGCTGCTCATGAAGTTTGATCGGAAGCATATTTATAATGCTTCGACCTGTGGCGATAACTGTGCTAAGTGGATTCTCGACATGGCGAAAGACCGCAAGCTCGTTATCAACCTCTATCACGTGATGGACTTTGGTCGCGAGGATTTTAAAATCAAAGTCGTGAACAGCGGCCGCATTGTTCATAACATGGCCGAATTGATTCACGAGTCGATTCCGTATCTGTAGGTGCTGCTTATGAACGGTTCGCATCTCGTTAAGATTTCCCGCCGCAGGGGAACCAAGTACACATTTACCATCAAGCGGAACATCACTATTGTGCGTGGCGATAGTGGCACGGGTAAGACGACACTGTTTGACATGGTCGCAGACTACATGCGAACGGGCGAGCAGTCGGGCGTCTCCTTGCAATGCGATTGCCCCTGTGTCGCCCTGACCGATTATGATTGGCGAAACCAGCTTTCGTCAGTTCATGACTCGATCGTATTTGTCGATGAGGGCTTAAAAGAGATTCATTCCGATGAGTTTGCCCAACATGTGCTGTATTCCTCGAATTATTTCGTGTTGATCTCAAGGGCTGATTTCCCCAATCTTCCGTATAGCGTAGATGAGATTTACAAGATTAAGACGAGCGGAAAATACCATTCTTTCGTCCCTGTTTATCAAGATCGCGGGAATCATCGTTATGCTATTTCCCGGTCGACGCCAAAACAGGACTTTTCTATCCTTCTATGCGAGGACAGTAAGTCTGGTTTCCAGTTCTTTGAACGGCATTTCGCTGATAGTGAGCTTGCCTGTGCTTCGGCCATGACGAACAGCGCGATTTTGGGCTGGTTGGATCAGCATCTCGACGATCGCGTGTTTGTTGTTGCGGACGGAGCAGCATTTGGGTGCTATGCGGACCGCGTCCCCAAGCTGCAAGACATTCACCGCGATACTGTTACGGTTTGTCTTCCCGAGTCGTTCGAGTGGCTTCTGTTGAGCTCCGGCGTAATTTCAGGGCTAGATGCCAAAGCAGTTTTGCAAGAGCCGGAAGCGTTTGCAGACAGTGAGAAGTTTAAAAGCTGGGAGGACTTCTTCTATAAGTACTTACGCGATAAAACTGGGAATTCGGTCTTCCGGTACGACAAAGACTGCATTCCGGAGGCGTTTTGTAGGGGAAGTAATTCTGCGAAGGTTATGGCTCTTATCGCATGCCGAAATGTCCGATAGTTTTGTTGAATAGTGTCGCGGCGTCACTTCCTGCGGCATACTAAAGAAGCTGTACTTGCTTCAGATTGGATTTTCATGTCTGAGATCTTCGAACCCCACAACATCATCGTCACGGGCGGCTGCGGCTTCATCGGCAGCAACTTCGTGCACTACGTGGTCAACAACCACCCCGACGTCCGCGTCACCGTCCTGGACAAGCTGACCTACGCCGGCAACCCCGAGAACATCGCCGGGCTGCCCGCGGACCGCGTGGAGCTTGTCGTCGGCGACATCTGCGACGCGGAGCTGCTGGACCGCATCGTCCCCGGCCACGACGCGATCGTGCACTACGCCGCCGAGAGCCACAACGACAACTCCATCGCCGACCCGGAGCCGTTCCTGCGCACCAACGTCGAGGGCACCTTCCGCCTGCTGGAGGCAGTGAGGAAGTACGGCATCCGCTACCACCACGTCTCCACCGACGAGGTCTACGGCGACCTGGCGCTCGACGACCCGGCCAAGTTCACCGAGGAGACGCCGTACCACCCGAGCTCGCCGTACAGCTCTACCAAGGCGTCCTCCGACATGCTCGTGCGCGCCTGGACCCGCACCTACGGGCTTCGCACCACGATCTCCAACTGCTCCAACAACTACGGCCCCTACCAGCACGTGGAGAAGTTCATCCCGCGCCAGATCACCAACATCATCGACGGGGTCAAGCCGAAGCTCTACGGCCGCGGCGAGAACGTCCGCGACTGGATCCACACCGAGGACCACTCCTCGGCCGTCTGGGACATCCTCACGAAGGGCCGCATGGGGGAGACCTACCTCATCGGGGCCGACGGCGAGAAGAACAACATCACCGTGCTGCGCATGATACTCACGGCCATGGGCCGCGACCCCGAGGACTTCGACTGGGTCGCCGACCGCCCCGGCCACGACCGCCGCTACGCCATCGACAGCACCAAGCTCCAGCGCGAGCTCGGCTGGAGGCCGGCCCACACCGACTTCGCCGAGGGCCTGAAGCAGACGATCGACTGGTACGTCGCCAACGAGTCCTGGTGGCGCCCGGCCAAGGAGGCCACCGAGGCCAGGTATAGGGCCCAGGGCCAGTAGGGGAGACTAGCATGGCAGACATCGCATTCGAGAAGGACCTCTCCGTCACGGAGACCGGCATCGGGGGCCTGAAGGTCGTCGACCTCGCCGTCCACGGCGACTCGCGCGGCTGGTTCAAGGAGAACTGGCAGCGCGCCAAGATGACCGCCCTGGGCATCCCGGACCTCAAGGTCGTCCAGAACAACATCTCCTACAACGACAGCCGCGGCGTCACCCGCGGCATCCACGCCGAGCCCTGGGACAAGTTCATCTCCGTGGCCCGCGGCAGCGTATTCGGCGCCTGGGTGGACCTGCGCGAGGGCAGCGCCACCTACGGCAAGGTCTACACGACAGTCCTGGACCCCTCCAGGGCCATCTACGTCCCGCGCGGCGTGGGCAACTCCTTCCAGGCCCTGGAGGACGGCACCGCCTACACCTACCTGGTGGACGCCCACTGGTCCCTCGAGCTGAAGAGGACCTACACCTTCGTGAACCTCGCCGACCCCGAGCTCGCCATCGAGTGGCCCATCCCGCTCGAGCAGGCCACCGTCTCCGAGGCCGACCTCAACCACCCGATGCTCAAGGACGTCGTCCCCATGGCGCCGAAGCGCACCCTCGTCACCGGCTGCAACGGGCAGCTGGGACATGCGGTCCGCGCGCTGGCCGAGGAGCGCGGCGTCGCGAAGGACTTCGACTTCTGCGACATCGACACCTTCGACATGTCAGACCCGGCGGCCTATTCGCAGTACGACTGGTCGCTCTACGGCACGGTCATCAACTGCGGCGCCTACACGGCGGTCGATAGGGCCGAGACCCCCGAGGGCCGCGTGGCCGCATGGAAGGCAAACGCGACCGGCCCCGCCCTGCTCGCCCGCACCTGCGCCGAGCGCGGCATCATGCTCGTCCACGTGTCCAGCGACTACGTCTTCGACGGCACGGCCGAGGTCCATACCGAGGAGGAGCCCTTCTCCCCGCTGTCCGTCTACGGCCAGACCAAGGCCGCCGGCGACATCGCCGTGGCCGGCTGCCCGCGCCACTACATCATGCGAAGCTCCTGGGTCATCGGCGAGGGGCACAACTTCGTCAAGACCATGAGGGGGCTGTCCGACCGCGTCGCCGACCCGGAGGACAAGCTAGAACAGGTTACCGTGGTCGACGACCAGCTGGGACGCCTGACCTTCACGCGCGACATGGCCGAGGCCATCTTCCACGTGCTGGGGACGCACGCCCCCTACGGCACCTACGACTGCACCGGCTCGGGTGCGGTCAAGTCCTGGGCCGACATCGCCCGCGCCGTCTTCGAGGCCGCCAACGGCAACGGCGAGAAGGTCGTGCCGGTGAGCACCGCCGACTACTACGCCGAGGCCTCCGGCCCCATCGCTCCGCGCCCGGTCCACTCCGCGCTCGACCTGTCCAGGCTCGAGTCCGTCGGGTTCCGCATGCCCGACTGGGAGGAAGAGCTGGGGGAGTACCTCAAGACGCTCTAGCCGCTATTAACTTTTCGAGAGCAAAAGCCGCCGCTTGTTAACGGTGGCTTTTCTTGTTGGTGGCTATCTGCGCAGTGGTGCCAATAGTATTCTGCGGAAGATCTACCTCTCGCTTGTCTCGGTGGCGGACTTGCCGGGCTGGTCATCGTAGGCGTATTTGCTGTACACGTTGACCTCCCACTGCTTTTTTTCGACCTTTGCCACAGAATCCAGGATGAATCCGGTTGCAAGGCTCAGACCACAGAGGAACATAAACGATGCAGCAAGCATGGCAGCGGGGAAACGCGGGACCAGGCCGGTCTGAAAGTACTCAACAAAGATAGGAATGCCCAAAACCAGGCCGATAATCGCGAATAGAAGCGCGACGAGGCTGAAGAACTTCAGCGGGCGGTAGTCCTTGAACAGCGTGCCGATCATCGCAACGACTTTAATGCCGTCGCTCACGGTATTGAGCTTGGACTCGGAGCCTTCCGGACGGTCGCGGTACTCGATGGGCACGTCTTTGATGCGCCAGCGGTGGTCGACGGCGTGGATCGAGAGCTCGGTTTCGATCTGGAAGCCCTCGGAAAGCACAGGGAAGGTTTTAACGAACGGACGGCTCATGGCGCGGTAGCCGGTCATGACATCATCGAAGCTGTAGCCATAGATCCACTTGATCATGGCGCGGACCAGATTATTGCCAAAGCCGTGGAAGGCACGCTTGTTCTCCTCGGCGTAGGTGCCGTTGGAAAGGCGATCGCCTACGGTCATGTCGGCCGTGCCGTTAAGGATGGGCTCGCAGAGGGCCTTGGCCGCCTCGGCGGGGTAGGTGTCGTCTCCGTCGACCATCAGGTAGCAATCGGCGTCGATATCGCGAAACATCTGGCGGCACACGTTGCCCTTTCCCTGACGGGGCTCAAAGCGGACTGTGGCGCCGTGCTCGGTGGCAATGCGTGAGGTATCGTCCGACGAGTTGTTGTCATAGACATAGACCGTCGCCTGCGGAAGCTCGCGGTGAAAGTCATCGATGACTTTGCCGATCGTGAGCGCTTCGTTGTAGCAAGGGATGATGACGGCGATGGATTCAGAATTCACTTAATGCTCCTTATACATTCAATCCTAGAAAGTATAGCCGTTTGGGCCTGGCATCCTAAGATGTGGGTTAGTTCTCCAGTTTTGTTGCGCGAATCGTTTGCATGGCCGTCGGGTCTATACTGTTCGTTTGTCAACGATTACGAGTAAAGGAGTTGCATCCGTGTCGGATCAGACAAAGCAACAAGAAACTCGCAGTCTGCCTGCGACGTTTGCTAAGAACGAATTTGAGAAGGACGCGTTTATCCTTCGTCAGCTGGTTACCAAGGATTTTAAGATCAAGTATCGCCGTAGCGTTCTGGGCGTCGCATGGTCGGTGCTCAACCCGCTGCTGATGATGATCGTCATGGCCATCGTGTTCTCGACGATTTTTGGCCAGGGCCGCAATGGCTCAATGACGCCCGAGATGTACCCGCTGTACTTGATCGTGGGTAACATTACCTTTGCCGTCATGTCTGAGTCTACTAACCAGGCCCTGACGTCGATCGTGGGCGCTGCCCCTCTGCTCAAGAAGGTTAAGGTGCACCGCTGGGTTTTCCCGGTGCAGAAGGTGCTCTTCTCGCTGGTCAACTTTGCCTTCTCGCTGGTCGCCGTCGCCATCGTCATGCTGTGGTTCCGCGTTATGCCTTCTTGGCACCTGATTCTGCTGCCGGTTTGCCTGCTGCTGCTTATGTGCTTCTGCATGGGCCTGGGCATGATGCTCTCTGCCCTTACGGTCTTCTTCCGCGACGTTATGCATCTGTGGAGCGTCGTCATTACGGCGTGGACTTACATTACGCCCATCTTCTGGACGACTGACTATATTGCGCAAATGCCGCATCTCGTGCGTATCTTGATGTATGCGAACCCCATGTTCAACTACCTGCAGTTTATGCGCGATATCTTCCTGTTCCAGACTACGCCCTCGCTTATGACGTTTGGTATGTGCGTCGCTTGGGCGGTTCTTGCGCTTATTATTGGCTATACCGTGTTCCATAAGTCCGAGCGCAAATTTATCCTCTACATCTAAGGAGTGCTGTGATGACTGAATCTGTTGTTGATTACAGCGAGCAGCCTCTGGCTGTCGAGGTCGACGACGTCACCATGATCTTTAACATGGCGTCCGAGTCGCTGACCAACCTCAAGGAGTACTTCATCAAGCTTGCCAAGCATGAGTTGTTCTTTGAGGAGTTTAGGGCGCTTAAGCATATCTCGTTTGATATTCATCGTGGCGAGGTCGTGGGTCTGGTCGGCACCAATGGCTCCGGCAAGTCTACGATGCTCAAGATTATCGCTGGCGTGCTTGAGCCAAGCGAGGGCAGCGTTAAGGTGCACGGTAACATCGCGCCGCTGATTGAGCTTGGTGCTGGCTTTGACCCCGAGCTGACCGCCCGCGAGAACATCTATCTGAACGGCGCCCTGCTCGGCTATACCAAGGAGTTCATCGATGCCAACTTTGACGGCATTATCGAATTCGCTGAGCTGCAGAACTTTGTCGATATGCCGCTCAAGAACTTCTCCTCGGGCATGGTGGCGCGTATCGCCTTTGCAATCGCGACGATTACCGAGCCCGATATTCTGATCGTTGACGAGACGTTGTCCGTCGGTGATGTGTTCTTCCAGCAGAAGTGCGAGGCCCGCATCCAGCACTTTATCCAGAGCGGCGAAGTGACGGTTCTGTTCGTTTCGCACTCCATGGAGCAGGTTGAGCGCATCTGCCAGCGTGCCGTTTGGATTGAGAAGGGTGACCTTCGCATGGACGGCCCGGTCAGTGAGGTCTGCAAGGCGTACCGTGAGCAGTTCAACTAGGTTATAATTACTTACGCTTGGCCGAATTGTTTGGCTGGGCGTGCGGTTATTTGCTCCATTAGCTCAGTTGGATAGAGCAGGGGACTTCTAATCCCAAGGTCGACGGTTCGAATCCGCCATGGAGCACCATCGTTTATTAAGCCCAGACCGCTTGGTGGTCTGGGCTTTTTCACATGCCGGTGTTCTTTATTCTTGCCGGGTATACGTTTAGGCCGAAGCCGTGGCGTGAGCTGCTGTTGTGCTGCTGATGTGGATTGGTTATACGGCGCGCCTAAGGGGGCTGGAGCCGAGCGTGAGCGAGCCTCTGCTGTTTATTGGAGCCGGTGTTGCTTGGCTTGTCCTTGCCGCGCTGAGTGGGGTGAGCTTTCGAGCCGCCGCGTGGATGGGTTTTTGGTTGCGACAGTTGCCGCTCTTGCCGGTAGCTACTGCGTGTGCTGGGTTTCGATGGCGTTGGAGAAGTTGAAAGACGTGCCGGTTTTGGGGTCCTTTGAGCGAGCGCTCGTGTTCTGCGGACAGGCCAGTCTTGCCATCTCTGCAATCCACGCGGTCGATTGGTTTATTCCTTGGCAGACCATGCCTCTGCTTATGACGCTGCCAGCATCGTGGCTCTTTGCGTCGATTGTGCGCCGCAGGTGCGACATAGGGTTGGTGTACGTGATCAAGAAGGCGTAACAAAAACGGGGAGGACCAACTTGGCCCTCCCCACTATATCTAGTCTGTCTAGTCTGCCTTCAGGCACTCGGGCAAGACGTTTGCAACTGCATTCATCGCCTGCGGCCTCAGGTACTGCTCATTGAGCTTTGCCTTTCTGTAGGCGTAGCGAGTGTCTGCCGAGTACTTGATCAATACGTCGGTGAAGAATCGTTCCCAGCTTAGGTAGTCGCGGCTTTCGATATAGCTCGAAGGATCCTTGAGGATTTTTGGAATGTCGTTACTGGGAATGAGGCCAGATTGCAGAAGTGTCCACTCGAATGATTCCGGGAGGAACAAGCGAACGTTCTTGTAAACGCGCTGTCCGAGCACCTTTTCGATGTAGGGACCAAACGCTGCGCCGTCTCCAATGGCAAGAACGTTTTGCTCGGGGCATTCGTGAATTGTCCGCTTTAGATTTGCTACGCCGGTGGCGGTATAGCAGGGGATTCCGAGCCGGTTGCAAAGAGCGTCGTAGAATTGATAGCCAGATTTGCTATCCTCGACAACTACGGCGTCGGGTACCTCGAATCCAACATTTAGATCCTGATACAGCATGCTTGCCGTGTGGTCATATAGCGGCTTGGTCACCGAGTAGAAGCGCCTGTCGCTCTTGCGGCCATTGATTGTTTTACTCGTCGTGTTGACTAACTTCAGGATCTCATCAACGCTGTAGGGGAGCTCGTTGGCATCGCGACGAGATGTCAGAACAAAATAGTTGGACGAGCCGTTTACGGTTTTGGCGAAGTCCTTTGAGTAGATAAACTCGTTGCCCTCATCTAGAAAGACGATTGAATCTTCGATGATCGAAAGCTCGCGCTCCCAGCGTCTGCCGGAAAGCGTTTCACAAGGCACGTCGCAGCTGAGTGCAACGCCGCTTTCCGGTCCTCGGTCGTTGTAGTCGCGAATCATCGAGATGAGCGTCGTTTTGCCCGTGCCGCTGTTGCCGCGGATGAAGGAAATATTGCGTTTAAAGGTGAGCGTGTATTTGACTTTTGCGCGCTCCACGACAACGGTGTGTGATCCTTTCATTACTCATCAACATCCAGAAAATCATTGGTGGCACCGACGAACTCCTGCATGTTCCTGACGATGCGGCCGTCGTTATTGATGCGAATCTCAAAACGCTTCCAGGGAAATTTCATGATGTGGTAAAGGGTCACCAGCACATCCTGCTCTTTGCCAATTTTGAGCAGCCAGCGGGCGCAGTTATCTCCGCAAGTGGATGCATTGAACACCATGTTTGGTAGATTGCGCACCAGCAGCAGCGTCTTAACGCCGCCGGACAGTTCGAGTGGGGTGATCGAGCCCAGCTGCTTGCTTACGATGTTGTGGGGGCCGATGAGCTCTGATCCGTCCACGCTTTTAATGATCTGTGCGGCCATAGGGTCTTCGAACCATGAGTCCAAGTATGAGTTCCTAAAGTAGGTCTCGGTATCGTAGATGGAACCGGGGTAATCTCCCAGATGGATGCTTAGCATGCGAGTCTCCAGACGTTTTGTGGCTGCAACGATTATATGCCAGTAATAAAGTGCCGCCAGTAGCGAGGTTGCTGCTGGCGGCACTGGCATTACTGGCGTGCGAATCGGGGTTGATGGATTTGCGCGCGAGACTACTTTTCGAGTCGTTCCCTCAACAGCTCTAGCGCATGTGCGTAGCCCTGCAGGCCCTCACCGGTGATGGTGGCGAAGCAGGCCAGGCGGGCGTAGCTCACCTGGCGGAAGTCCTCGCGGGTCTCGACGGCGCTGATGTGGACCTCAACGGCGGGGATGGCGACGGCTTTGAGGGCATCCAAGATGGCCACGCTCGTGTGCGTGTAGGCCGCCGGGTTGATGACGATGCCGTCGACCTTGCCGTAGGCCTCCTGGATCTTGTCGACGATGCTGCCCTCGTGGTTGGACTGGAAAACCTCGATCTCGTCGAAGCCCTGTGCGGCGCCCGCTTCATGGCAGATCTGCGCTAAGCGGTCGTAGTTGTCGCTGCCATAGATGCCCGGCTCGCGAATGCCGAGCATGTTGAGGTTGGGGCCGTTAATGACGAGTGCTTTCATGATTGCTTCCTTTGCGGTTGAAAAACCACCACAAAGGTGCCTGTCCCCTTTGTGGTGGTTTTGGTTAGAGGGCGGGTGGGAGGGTGTCGAGGAGGGCTTGGGCGGTGTTGGCGGCGCAGTCGCGTGAGTCGATGATGTAGTCGGCCCAGGCGCGGTAGCGCGGCATGCGCTGTTCCGCCAGCTTTTCGATGCCGTCGCGGGCGGTGATGGGGCGGCCCTTGTGGGCGAGCTCTTCGAGCTTGCGGTTGAGCATCACGATTTGGCTGTTCTGGTGCAGCAGCGGATAGTTCTCGTCACGCGTGACTATGCCGCCGCCGGTTGAGAGCACCAGGCCGCTGCGCTTGGAGATGTCGGCCAGCGCCGCCGTCTCCTGCTCGCGGAAGGCCGCCTCGCCGCGCTCGACGATATAGTCGGCACAGGGCATGCCCAGACGCTTCTCAAGCGCGGCGTCCAAGTCGATGTGCTCGCGACCCGTGAGCAGGGCGATCTGCTCGCCCACGCGGGTCTTGCCCGAACCCGGCATGCCGATCAGGGCAATGTTTTGCTCGCGGCGGGACAGACGCTCTGTTACGTCCAAGATGCGCTTGCGCGGGGTGACTTGGCCGGTATAGCGCTCGACGGCCTGTGCCGCTTGGGCCACGAGCATCAGCAGGCCGCCGATGCAGGGGATACCGCGGCGCTCGGCCTCGAGCATCAGGCCCGTGCGGGCGGGGTTGTAGACAATGTCGATAACGCCTTCGAGCGCATCGAGCCCTTCGAGCGTGCAAGGCGCGTCGGGGCAATGGGGGAACATGCCGGCGGGCGTGCAGTTGACGAGTAGGGCGGCGTCGAACTGCTGCGCGATGTTGCCGTAGTTGACCTCGCTCGTGCGGCCCACGGGCACCACGGTGGCGCCAAGGTCGCCGAGCACCATGCTTGCCGTGGTGCCGGCACCACCGGTAGCGCCAAGCACGAGGACCTTCTTGCCGGTAACCTCAACCCCCAGCTCCTCGACCAGGCACTGAAAACCAAAGTAGTCGGTGTTGTCGCCGCGCAGGCGCCCGTCGGGCAGGCGCGTGATGGTGTTGACGTTGCCCATGCGCTCGGCGAGCGGGCTCAGCTCGTCCAGGTACTCCATGACGGCGCGTTTGTAGGGGATGGTCACGTTGGTGCCTTCCCACTCGTTGCCGGTCATAAAGGCCGCGAGGTCCTCGGGCTCGCGCTCAAATCGCACGTACTCAAGCCCAGCGAGCTCTTTGTAGATGGTCGGGGTGTAGCTGTGGCCCAGCACGCGGCCCAGTACGCCGTAGGGGCGGGTTGCGTCGGTATCGGTCATCTAGAGCACCTCCGTGTAGCTGCCAAAGTAGGTGAAGCTTTCACACACGTCGTCGATCGAATCGAGCAGGTCGTCGAGGGCCTTGCTGCCAAAGGGGCAGTCCAGGTCAAAGTAGAACATAAACTCAAAGTCACGACCGGGGATGGGGCGGCTCTCGAGCTTGATGAGGTTGATGTTGAGTGCGTAGAAGCGCTCGAGCACGCGATAGAGGGCGCCCGGCTCGTTGGCCGTGGTGATCATGAGCGAGGTACGGTTGGCGCCGGGGTAGACGCGCGGCTCGCGGCTGATGACGACAAAGCGCGTGTAGTTGTTGTCCGAGTCTTGGATATTGGGCTCCAGCACCTCGAGGCCATACAGCGTGGCACAGCTGCGCGAGGCGATGGCGGCGACGTCGGTGCGCTTGGAGTTGGCGACCATCTCGGCCGACATGGCCGTGTTTGGGTACTTGGTGGCGTGCAGGTCGTGGGACTCGATAAAGCCGGCACACTGGGCAATGGCTTGGCCGTGGCTGTAGACCTCGCGCACGTCGGCGAGCTTGGTGCCGGGCTTGACGAGCAAGTTGTGGTCGATCTTGAGGCGAAGCGAGCGCACGATGTGGAAGTCGAACTGGGCGAGCAGGTCGTAGACGGCGTTGACCGAGCCGGCGGTGGAGTTTTCGATGGGCAGCACGCCAAACTCGCAGAAGCCGTCGCGCACGGCGCGCATGACGCCCTCGAAGGTCTCGAAGAACGCGATGTCGGGTACGTCGAAGAGCTTGCACGCGGCGATCTGGCTATAGGCACCTTCCACGCCCTGGCAGGCGACGGAGGCCGTTTGAGGGAAGGGCGTGTCAAAGGCTGCAGCCGTGGCGTGGGCCTTTTGCGAGACGGTGATGCCCTTGAGCTCGTTGATGTAGCGCTGCTGCTCGGCCTTGCTCATGCTCATGAGGAGACGGAACAGGGCGATGGTCTGTGCCTCGTAGCGTTCGGGCGCGCGGCTGGCGAGGTTGTTGAGCTTGGAGCGCTCGCGGGCGGGGTCGAAGACGGCCTTGCCCATCTCGATTTTTGACTTGGCGACCTCGGTGGCAATGTCCATGCGCTCGACAAAGCTGTTTAGGAGCGTGGTGTCGATGCCATCGATGGTCTGGCGAATATCGGCAAGGTCCATGGAGGCCCCTTTCGCGTAATGGCAGAGTTGACGGGCAACTCAGGTGAGTCGGGTTAGAGCTGGCCTGCGTCCTCGAGGAGAGCGTCCCAGATGGCGAGGGCGGCGGCTGCTTCGGCTACGGGGACGGCTCGAGGGACGATGCAGGGATCGTGACGGCCGTGGACCGAGAGCTCGGCATTTTCCATAGCGTCCATGTCTACGGTCTGCTGCTCGCGGCCAATGGAGGGCGTCGGCTTTACGGCCATGCGCCACATGACGGGCGCGCCGGTCGAAATACCGCCCAGGATGCCCCCGGCGTTGTTGGACTCGACCTCGATATTGCCGGTCTCGGCATCGATGCGATACGGATCGTTGTTCTCGCTGCCGCGCATGGCAGCCACGGCAAAGCCCATGCCAAACTCCACGCCCTTTACGGCGGGAATGCCAAACGCGATTTGCGCGATGCGGTTCTCGATGCCGTCGAACATGGGGTCGCCGATGCCCGCGGGAAGCCCGTAGATGCCGCACTCCACGATGCCGCCGATGCTATCGAGTTCGTCGCGCGCGGCTAGGATCTCCTCGCGCATGCGGCCAGCAGCGGCGGCGTCAATGCACGGCAGATCGTTCGTAAGGATTGCCTTGCGGTCGGCCTCGCGATAGACCATATCGTCCATCGGCAGGTCGGAGATGCCGCCGATCTGCGCGACGTGCGCCATGACCTGAATGCTGCGGGCCTCGAGTGCCTGCAGCGCAATGCCGCCAGCGATGCATAAGGGGGCCGTTAGGCGGCCGGAAAAATGCCCGCCACCAGCGACGTCGTGCATGTTGTGGTACTTCACACGTGCCGGAAAGTCTGCGTGCCCGGGGCGGGGCTTGCGGCGCAGCTCGGAGTAATCCTTGGAGCGCGTGTTGGTGTTCTCAATGATCGCTGCGATGGGCGCGCCGGTGGTATGTCCATCGACTACACCGGCAATGATATGCACGGCGTCGGCCTCGCGGCGCTTGGTTGCGGTCTCGTCGCGACCGGGGGCGCGACGGTCGAGGAAGGCCTGCAGCTTCTCCTGGTCCACGGCGATGCCCGCCGGGATGCCATCGAGCGAGCAGCCGATGGCGGGGGAGTGCGATTGGCCGAAGATGCTTAAGTGTAAGACGTTGCCAAAGGTCGAGGACATGCTATTCCTCCTCGAGTGTGACCTTGCCGCCCAGCAGGCGATAGTGGTCGAAGAAATCGGGATAGGACTTGTTGACGGCCTCGGCGCCGTGGATCACAACCTCGCCGGTGGCGCGGCTCGCAGCGATGGCAGCCATCATGGCGATGCGGTGATCGTTGTGCGAGTCGACCTCGCCGCCAGTAAAGGCGTCGACACCCTTGATGATGAGGTCGTCACCGGCAATGCGTACCTGTGCGCCCAGTGCGGTGAGCTCGTGGGTGGTAGTGGCCAGACGGTCGGATTCCTTGATGCGCAGGCGGGCACAATCGCGGATGAACGTGCGGCCCTGCGCCAGCGAGGCCACGGCCGAGATAACAGGCACAAGGTCGGGAATGTCGTGGGCGCTCATCTCAAAGCCGGCGAGCTTGTCGGACTGCACGGTGGCGGCGTTGGTGGAGCGCACGATGCGGGCACCAAAGCGCGAAAGCGCGGCAAGCACGTTGCGGTCGCCCTGTGCGGAGCTCAGGGACACACCCTCGACGGTGATGGGGTCGGAGCCGATGGCGCCGGCGCACAGCCAAAAGGCGGCGTTGGACCAGTCACCCTCGACGGCTACGCTGCCGGGCGTGCGATACGAGCCACTGCTCACGCGGAAGTTCGTGACCTCGGGCTGGCCGTTCTTGGCCGGAATACGTTCGACGTTGACCTCGACGCCAAAGGCCTTCATGGCCTGGATCGTCAGGTTGATGTAGGGGCGGCTCTCGATGAGGCCGGTCACCTGCACACAGGAGGGCTGGGCGAGCAACGGGGCTGCCAGCAGCAGGCCCGAGATGTACTGCGAGCTCACGTTGCCCGGCAGCACAAAGGTGCCCGGGCGCATGCGTCCGCTCGTCTTGAGCGGAAAACCGCCCAGGCCCTGCAGGTCGCAACCTGCGGCGATGATCTCGTCCGAGAGCGGAGAGAGCGGGCGGGCGCCCAAGCGTCCCTGACCCACAAAAGTTGCTTCTGCGCCCAGCGCGCAGGCGACGGGCAACATAAAGCGGAGCGTGGAGCCGCTTTCGCCACAGTCAAGCGTGCCGCCGGCAAGGGCCTTGAGCAGGCCAAACTCAACACTCTTCATGGTGGGGTGGACCTGGAAGCCGTCCTCGACGGTCTCGATGCGGGCGCCGAGCGCCGTGAGGCAACGCACCGTGGCCTCGATGTCGGCGCAGGTAGTGTTGCAGGTAACGTGCGTCTCGCCGTTGGCAAGCGCGGCGCAGATGATCAGGCGATGCGCCATCGACTTGGACGCGATGGCGGGAACGGTGCCCTTGAGCGGGGACGGGGTGATGCGGGCTAGCATGCGGATGCGTCTCCCTTCTGGCCGAGGCCTTCGGCAATGAGTTCGTGGAAAGTGGAAAGCGGCGTGCGGTCGATGCTGCAGCGGCCAATGTCGTGCGGAATCACCAGGTCGATGGTGTCGCCCGCGCGCTTCTTGTCGTGGAGCGCCTCGGCAAAGATGGCATCGGCATCTAGGTCGCAGTGGGTCTTGAGGCCATGGCGGGCGCAGAGTTCCTCAATACGACCGGGCAGCTCGGCATCGCAGACGCCGTGTAGGGCCGCGGCGCGCGTGATGATGCCCATGCCGATCGACACGCAGTTGCCGTGTCCGAGCTCAAAGTGCTCGCAGGCCTCGACGGCGTGTCCGGCGCTGTGTCCAAAGTTGAGCAGCTTGCGCTGGTTGGTTTCGTGCTCGTCGGCGACGACCACGGCGCGCTTGATGTCGATGTTGCGGGCGATGATGAGTGCTACGCGGGCCACATCGCGGTTGAGCAGCTCCAGCGTGAGCGGGGTCTTCTCCAGCTCGGCGAAAAGCTCCGGGTCGGCGATCACGGCGTGCTTGACGACCTCGCCGCAGCCGTCGGCGAACTGCTCGGGCGTGAGGGTGGCCAGGCACCCCACGTCGGCGATAACCACGCTCGGCTGCCAAAAGGCGCCGGCCAAGTTCTTGCCGGCAGCCAGGTCGATGGCGGTCTTGCCGCCCACCGACGAATCCACCATGGCGAGCAGGCTCGTCGGGATCTGCACAAACTTGCAGCCGCGCATGTAGGTCGCGGCCACAAAGCCCGCCACATCGCCCACGACGCCGCCCCCGAGTGCCACGATCACGTCGGAGCGCGAAAGCTCGTGCTCGGCCACAAACTCCAAAATGGCAACATAGGTTTCGGCGCGCTTATGGGCCTCGCCGGCCTCGAAGGTGCAGATGCTCACCTCGTAGCCTGATGCCTCCAGGCTCTGCTTAACGGGCATCTGGTAGAGCGGGCCTACGTTGGTGTCCGTCACGATGACGGCCTTGGTGCCGCCGGCAGTGGCGCGCACGAGCGGTCCCGCCTGCTCCAGCAAAAACGTGCCAACATGCACCTGGTAGGGGCGTGCGGTGTCGATATCGATGGTAATCGCCATAAGCTTCGGTCCTTTCGACCTGGCGTGATAGGTGGTCTAGTGGGAGGCTTCGTCGTCGAGTGCGCGCTTAATGCGGTCGCCCTCGGCAAGGAGATTCTCCAGATAGCGCTGGTCGCGGTTCTTGAGCGCACGGCTGTAGGCGCCAAGCGACTCGATCAGATGGTCGATCTCGAAGGCGAGCGCGTCGGCGTCGTCGATCATGAGCTCGGACCACATTTGCGGGTTGAGGTGCGCCACGCGGGTGAGATCGCGGTAGCTACCGGCCGAAAAGCCGTGGTGGACCTGGGCGGTGGGGCTTTTGACGTAGGCGTTGGATACCACGTGCGCAAGCTGGCTCGTGAAGGCGATGACGCGGTCGTGCTCGGCGGCGCTGGTCACGCTGAACTTGCCAAAGCCCAAGGGGCGCACCATCTCGCGCACCTGGCCCAAAAGCTCCAGCTTGAGCGCATCGTCTACCGCGGGCGGTACGAGCACCAGCGGGGCGCCCTGGAACAGGTCGGCACGAGAGTTAGCGTAGCCCGAGAACTGGGTGCCCGCCATGGGGTGCGCGCCCACAAAGTAAAAGCCGTGCTCGCGGGCAAGCTCAAAGGCACGTTCGCACACGATGCCCTTGACGCCCACCGTGTCGATCACCACGGGGCCCATGATGGCGTCGGTGTCGGTGGCGTCGGCGAGCGCCTTGGCGTGCGTCTCGAGCCACTCGATGCATGCCTCGGGGTAGCAAGCCAGGACGATGATGTCGCATTCGCCGAGTGTCTTGTCGTTGAGCTCTCCGGCGACAGTGCCCATGCTGGCGGCCGTCATGACATCGTCATCGGGGTCCCAGGCCAGCACGCGGACGCCCGCCTGTGCATAGCCGCGGGCAAAGCTACCGCCGATGAGGCCAAGGCCGACGATGCCGGCGCACTTGGGGCCGCCCTGGTTAACGCGCGCGTTTCTCACCGTACCCATGGGCTACTCCATGGTCTCTTGGCAGACAACCTCGCGGATGGCTCGGATGCGGCGCATGGTGTCGTCGAACTGATCGGGGGTGAGGGCCTGGGCGCCGTCGGACCAGGCGCGGCTCGGCTCGTCGTGGACCTCGATCTCCAGGCCGTTGGCACCGCAGGCGGTCGCGGCGAGCGCCATGGGCTCGACGTAGCGGGTGTAGCCGGTGGCGTGGCTGGGGTCGGCGACGACGGGCAGGTGCGACAGGTGGTGCAGCACCGGCACGGCGTTAAGGTCGAAGGTGTTGCGGGTGCGGGTCTCGAAGGTGCGGATACCGCGCTCGCACAGGATGACGTTGTCGTTGCCCTCGCTCATGATGTACTCGGCTGCCATAAGCAGCTCGTCGATCGTGCCGGACATGCCGCGCTTGAGCAGAATCGGGGTCTGGGTCTTGCCGACCTCCTTGAGCAGGGGGAAGTTCTGGGCGTTGCGGGCGCCGATCTGCATGACGTCAATCTTCTTGTCAAGGAAGACCTGCACGTCGCGCGGGTCCATGATCTCGGTGACGATCGGCATGTCGAGCTCGGCAGACGCCTCGCACAGCAGGTCGAGGCCGGCGGGGCCCATGCCCTGGTAGGCGTAGGGGGAGGTGCGGGGCTTGTAGGCACCGCCGCGCAGCATCGTGGCACCGGCGGCCTTTACGCGGCGTGCGATGCGAATGAGGTTCTCGCCCTCGACGGAGCAGGGGCCGGCGATGACTTGGAACTGGTCGCCGCCGATCTTGACGCCGTGGCCGCAGTCGATGACGGAGTCCTCGGGGTGGAACTTGCGGTTGGCGCGCTTGAACGGCTCCGAGACGCGCTGCACGCGCTCGACGACATCCATGGACTCGAGCAGGAACGGGTCGATCTTGGTCGTATCGCCCACCAGGCCGATGATCGTCTCGTTCTCGCCGCGCGAGACGTCGGTCTTCAGGCCTTTTTTCTCAATCCAGCTGACGATATGGCCGACGGCCTCGTCGCTGGCGCTCTGCTTTAAAATTGCAATCATGGTGTGCCTCTCATCTCGATGGATAACTTTTGCAAAAACGGCCCGCATCGCGAGCCGTGTATATATGGTGCATGAGAGTTTATACTATCTGACTCGCTTTTGCCTTCTAAAGTGGGCCGTTGCGCCGCGTCTTCCTCGGAATTGCAAAGCTTTTTCTTTTATTTTGATAGCCCGTGGTGCACTTGGGTATAATGCCAAACGTTGGCCCTATTAGCTCAGGGGATTAGAGCGTCTGCCTCCGGAGCAGAAGGCCGTTGGTTCGAATCCAACATGGGGCACCATCGAACGTAAGACCGTCCGAACCTCGCATGGTCCGGACGGTTTTTCTTATACCGACGCGACGTGATGGGACGTGGTATGGCAGCAACGGATATCGAGCGCGGACTCTCGACCGCCGAGGTCGAGGAGCGCATCGCCGCCGGTAAGATCAACCGCAACATGGAGCTCAAGATCAAGTCGGTCAAAGAGCTCATCATCGAGAACCTCTGCACGCTGTTCAATTTGATCAACGTGATCTTGGCGTTCCTGGTCATTTTGACCGGTTCGTTTAAGAACCTGACGTTCCTGTTTGTGGTGTTCCTCAATACCGCTATTGGCGTCATCCAGTCCATGCGGTCCAAGAAGATGGTCGATAAGCTCACGCTGCTGACCTCTAAGAAGGCCATCGCGGTGCGCGACGGTGCCGATGTGGAGCTCGACTTGGACCAGATCGTGCTCGACGACATCATCCGCCTGGGGCGCGGCGACCAGATTCCCGCTGACGCCGTGGTGGTTTCCGGCGAGGCGCTCGTGAACGAGAGCCTGCTGACGGGCGAGAGCGACCTTATTAAGAAGCAGCCCGGTTCCGAGCTCATGAGCGGCAGCTTTATCGACTCGGGCCTGCTGCGCGCTCGCGTGATCCATGTCGGCGCCGACAACTACGTGGGCAAAATTAATAACGAGGCCAAGTACGTCAAAAAGGTCAATTCCGAGATCATGAACGCGCTGAACGCCATCGTGCGCTTTGCGAGCATCATCATGATTCCGCTCGGTTTGGCGTTGTTTGCCTCGAGCGTGAGCGAGCTGTGGGATGCAGCGGGAACCCCGGGCGATAGCGCGCTTTCGTGGTGCTTCTCCGAGCTGTTGGCTGGTCATGTGCCTTCGTCGGCGCTGCTGTCCACGGTGGGCGCCCTGCTGGGCATGATCCCGCAAGGCCTGGTGCTGCTGACCTCGTCGGTGCTCGCCATCGCCACGGTGCGCCTGGCCCGCCGCAAGGTGCTGGCGCAGCAGCTCTACTGCATCGAGACGCTCGCTCGCGTCGATGTACTGTGCCTGGACAAGACGGGCACCATCACGTCGGGCCGCATGGAGGTCGAGGGCACCTACCCGCTGCCTGTTGAGGGTGTTGGCTTTGGCGTGGACTCGGACGAGGCGGCTGTTCCCGTCGATACCACAGTGCTCGATTTTGCGCTGGCTAACGTGGCACGTGCGACTTCGGCCGATGCCAACGAGACCTGCCAGGCGCTGCTCAACTATTACGCCGATCGCCTGGTCGAGGTGTCTGAGCCGCTGTCGGTCATTCCGTTCTCGTCGTCTAAAAAATGGAGTGGCGCTTCGTTTGCGCAGGGCTCCTATGTGATGGGCGCCGCGCAGTTTGTGCTTTCGGAGCGTGTGTTTTCGCAGGTCGAGAACCGTGTCGCCGAGCTTGCCGATACCTGCCGCGTGCTCGTGGTGGCGCGCGTGGACGGCTTTACACCCGATGGCGATATGGTGGGCGAGGCCGAGCCCGTGGGCTTTGTGACCATCCGCGACGAGATTCGTACCTCGGCGGCCGAGACCATCGGCTACTTTAACGAGCAGGGTGTGACCCTCAACGTGATCAGTGGCGACGACCCGCGTACGGTGTCGTCGATCGCGCGCGTGGTGGGCGTGCCGGGGGCGGACGCTTATGTGGACGCCACGACGCTCGATACGCCTGCCAAGCTCGATGCCGCAGTGGACCGCTACCATGTCTTTGGTCGTGTGACCCCGCAGCAGAAGCGCGAGCTCGTGCAGGCGCTCAAGCGCCGCGAGCACACCGTGGCCATGACGGGCGACGGCGTCAACGATGTGCTGGCGCTCAAGGAAGCCGACTGCTCCGTCGCCATGGCGGCCGGCTCCGATGCCGCGCGTAATGTGGCCGAGATTGTACTCGTCGACAACGACTTTGCCTCGATGCCCGCCGTGGTGGCCGAGGGCCGTCGCTCCATCAACAACCTGCAGCGTTCGGCCTCGCTGTTCCTGACCAAGACGCTGTTCTCGATGGGCCTGGCGGCGCTGTGCATTGCGCTGCCGCCGTACCCCTTCGAGCCCATCCAGATGACACTCATCAACTTCTTTTGCATCGGCGCGCCGGGCTTTGTGTTGGGCCTGGAGCCCAACAATGCTCGCGTGAAGGGTGCGTTTTTGACCAACGTACTCAAGCGTGCACTGCCGGCGTCGATTGCGGTCATTTTGGCTGCGGCGCTCGATATCTTTGTGGCGCGCGTGTTTGGCTTTAGCCAGCTCACGCTGTCTACGATGTGCCTGCTTACGTCGTGCGCGGCGAGCGTCAGCCTGATCTGGCGCATCTCGCAGCCGCTCACACCCTTACGTGTGGTGCTCTTTGTGTTTGTAGTCGCCGGCATCCTGGTGGGCGTTATCGGATTCCCGGGGCTGCTTTCTATTGCCAACCTGTCGATGGGCCAGATGGTTATCTTGGCTGTCATCGTGGTCTTTACCTGCTCGGTGTTCTTTAAGCTCGCCACGATGATGGATTCGCTCAAGCCGCGTCGTCGTCATGCCGCAACTGGTTTTGGCCGCGGTGTGCACGTCCGCCTGGGTCGCGGTGGCGGCAAGGTGAGCTCGACGGGTTCGACGGCCGAGCGTTTTGCCAAGCGCGTCGCCGCCGACATGGCGCAGCGCCGCGAAGATCGCACCGCTCGCGAGGCCGAGGCCCGCGCACTCGAGGGCGTGGGCCAGGCCCAGCCCAAGAAAAAGAAGAGTACCGGAGCTAAGCGCTCTCGTGTGACCAAGTCCGCCCAAGGCATCGAAGTCTCGATGCCAAGCAAAAAGAAGAAGTAGCTACGCGCCCTGGCGATGTTGAATTGGTGCCTTGTTCCTGTGGGGCCGTGGCGATGTTATGCTCTAACCTCGATTGTTTGAATTGCTTCGAAAAGAGGATGCCGTGATCTGCCCGCATTGCCTTAAGACTATCGAGGACGGCGCCTCGTTCTGCCCCTACTGCAACGCCTATGTGGGTCCGGGCGATGGTCCCGAGCACACCGAGTTCGTGTTCTGTGAGGGCTGCGGTGCCCGTCTTTCTCCGCATGATCGTACGTGCCCCAAATGCGGACGCCCCGCTCCGGGTATCCTCTCCGAGGACGCGGCCGCATCCGACCTGGCAGCGGGCCGCACGGCGGGCTTTCCGCGCCTAACGCAAGAGCAGATCGATACCGAGGTGCCGCATGCGCCGGCCTCTGCCGCTGCGGTGCTTTCGGATGCCGCTGATCCTAACGAGACCTGCGTGCTGCCGGCTTTCGATAAGGATTTCGGTATCCCCAAGGTCGATATTCCCACGCCCGTTTCCCTGCATGACGATGCTCAAAAACCCAAGCGCAAGGTGCACCCCGACGAGGACGCCTATCACAAGCACAAGCGTCATATCCCCAAGCCGCTCATCGTCATCGCGGTCCTTGCCGTCGTGTGCGGTGGTGCGTATTGGTTCGTGACGGCCGATCCCATGGGTGTCATGCCTGGCTTCTATGACCAGTTTGGCCAGGCCGCGCAGACGACCTTCCCCACGCGCCAAAAGGGCGAGGCGACTGAGGACGATACCAAGCAGGACGATTCTGCCGAGGTGGTCCAGGAAGAAACTGTGCTCACCGATGATCAGCTCTATACCAGGCTCGACGGTCTGTATCAGACCATCGTGTCCTACGGTGACGAGGACCAGATCGGCGAGGTCATCGATTCTTTTAACAATGGCTATCTTCGAACGCCACTGTCCACCCGTCAGGAGCTGTCGCAGAGTGCCTACGCCCTGCGCGACCAGATCAAAAAGACGCAAGATGAGCTTAACAACCTTAAGTATCAGGACGATACGGTCTATGCGGATGACATCGCCCACTTAAAGCAGCTTGCCGAGTGGATGTACGAGCGTGTCGACGTGATCTGTCAGAGCTGGGACATCTCGCTGGCCATTCCCGATGGTGAGTCGATGAGTTCCCACCAAAGCGATATCCTGGCGCCCATCGCGCAGGGCGGCAACAGCGCACTGAACCAGTACGACGCCAATGTGGGTTCCTGGAAGCCGCAGCAGCGTTCCTAAAATTAGTTCGCCATAGTCGGCATAACCTACGTGCGCAATTGATGTAAGCGCATGCTTATTGCTACAATTCGTACAAATATGCTTTAAACGCACGAGGAAGGAACCACATGTTTGGTTTTAAGAAAGAGCTCTACACGCCCGAGTATCAGCTTGCCGGCGACGAGTGCGCCGTTATCGAGACGTCGAAGGGTACCATCAAGGTCAAGTTTGACGGTGAGGGCGCTCCCATTCATGTCGCGAACTTCTGCGAGCTTTCCACGATGGGTTTCTATGATGGCCTTAAGTTCCATCGCTATGTGCCCGGCTTTGTCATTCAGGGCGGCGACCCCAATACCCGCGATATGTCCGGCGCCGACGTCGCTGCCGGTCTTGAGGGCCCTGACGGCATGCCCGGTACCGGTGGTCCCGGCTACTGCATCAAGGGCGAGTTTGCCACCAATCCGCGCAACAGCCATGTCGATGGTGCCCTTGCCATGGCACGCTCCATGGACCCCGATTCCGCGGGTTCGCAGTTCTACTTCTGCCTGGGTGCCCAGCATAACCTCGATTCCGGTTACACCGTCTTTGGTACCACGGTCGAGGGTCTCGATGTGATTTCGCAGCTGCGTGCCGGCGACGAGATCGTCCATGTCGAGATCGTTCACGAGTAAAGGGGACTTCCTTGAATAGCCAGCTGATCCAACAGGGCCGCGCCGCTTACCGCGCGGGTGATTTTTCCGCTGCAGCCCAGATGCTTGGGGCGGCAAAAACTCCCGATGAGATTATGGGCGAGGCCGATCACCTTCGTGGCAACGCCTTGATGCACCTGGGCATGTATGCCGAGGCCGCCGAGGCCTACGCCGCTGCCCTCAATGACGGCACCTACGGCAAGCGCGGCGCGCTGCTCACCAACCGCGGCAAGGCACTCGCGGCCGTGGGCGACTACACGACGGCCGCTCAGGCGTTCTCTGCCGCTACGCAGGATGCTTCCTATGCCACGCCGTTCAAGGCCTATCTCGGCCTGGGCAATGCGCTGTTCCAGTCGGGCGACTATGCCAACGCGGGAACCGCCTTCCGTCAGGCTGCCATCGACGGCGCCAATCCGGCTCCTGCCGCCGCACTGGGCGAGCTTGGTCGTTGCTTCATTAAGCTCGGCCGTCCGGCGGATGCCGTGGAGACCTACCGCACGGCTATCGACTTTGCCGGCCCCCGCGACGACACGCGTGCGCTCAACGCCGGCATGGGTCAGGCACTTTCTGCCGCCGGCCGCCCCTCCGACGCACTCGACGCCTTTAACGCCGCTACTGTCGATGGCATCTACCAGCTCACCTCCGAGCAGGCCGATGAGCTTGCCCGCGTGCACGATTCGCTTGCCGCGCTGTCTGCCCAGACGGCTATGGCCACGGCTCCGGCGCCCGCGATGGACGCTCCTGCCGTCGATCCGCTCGATCCTACGGGCGCGACCGGTCAGTTTATGCCCGATCCCTCGGACACCGGCTTCTTTACGCTGTCCGAGTCCGAGATGGTCCAGCAGGACCGTCAGGATCGTAAGCAGGCCAAGGTCCGTCGTCGCCATCGCCACACGGGTCTCAAAGTCTTCATCGTGCTGCTTCTGCTCATCTTGATTGCTGCGGGCGGTCTGGGCTTTGCCTACACGCGCGGCTTTGGCTTCCCCTCGCAGGAGTCGGTTATCACCGATCTGTTCCAGGCTGCCGGCGACGGTGACACCGCAAAGGCCGAGTCTTGCCTGGCCTCGAGCCTGTCCGAGGACGCCAAGTCGATGATCATCTCCTCGATTCCGCAGGGTGCCACC
Organism: Collinsella aerofaciens; assembly: GCA_048503295.1. GTDB lineage: Bacteria > Actinomycetota > Coriobacteriia > Coriobacteriales > Coriobacteriaceae > Collinsella > Collinsella aerofaciens_CI. The sequence goes on from DBFRVO010000047.1 coordinate 37,997, forward strand.
GTGTCCGTCGAGGGCATGGATCAGTCCATGACCGAGACGACCGCCAAGGTGAAGGCATCGCTGTCCAAGGGCGGCGAGCAGGAGTACACCGTCAAATTCGTGCGCTCCGATAACCATATCGGCTGGGCCGTTTCCTCGCTCGATATGGATTTCTCGGCTGCTGACAACCAGTAGTGACCTTATGGGATTTAGCTTTGCCCGGCGCTTCACCGCAAGTGAGGTGCCGGGCTTGCGCTAGTATGATGAGCTAGTAGTTTTCCAGCAATCATCCAACACATCAGGAGTTGCGTTGTTTTCTTTGATGGATATGTTCTTCGGTAGCTATGCGGGCGATCTTGCCATCGACCTCGGCACCGCAAATACGCTTGTCTCCGTGCGTGGCAAGGGCATCGTCATTCGCGAGCCCTCTGTTGTCGCCATCGACAAGAACGACGAGCGCATCCTCGCGGTCGGTATCGAGGCAAAGCGCATGCTCGGCCGTACGCCCGGCAACATCGTGGCCGTTCGTCCCCTGAAGGACGGCGTCATCGCCGACTTCGATGTTACCGAGGCCATGCTCCGTTACTTTATCGACAAGGCGTCTGAGAAGCGCTATCCGTGGACCCCGCGTCCGCGCGTTGTCGTCTGCGTTCCCTCCGGTGTCACGTCGGTCGAGAAGCGTGCCGTCTTTGAGGCCACGATCCAGGCCGGCGCCCGCCAGGCCTACCTGATCGAGGAGCCCATGGCTGCCGCTATCGGCGCCGACCTGCCCGTCGAGGAACCCACCGGCTCCATGGTCATCGACATCGGTGGCGGTACCACCGAGGTTGCCGTTATCGCTATGGGTGGCATCGTCGTCTCGCAGTCCATCCGTATTGCCGGCGACGAGTTCGATCAGGCCATCCTCACGCACGTTCGTGATGCCTACAACCTGGCCATCGGCGAGCGTACGGCAGAGGACATCAAGATCAAGGTCGGCTCCGCCGTGCCGCTCAAGGACGAGCTCGACGTCGAGGTCAACGGCCGCGACGTGATCACCGGTCTGCCCAAGACCGTGCGCATCGAGAGCGAGGAGATTCGTCGCGCGCTCAACAAGCCGCTCGACGAGATGGCCAAGGCCGTCAAGGACGCACTCGACGCTACGCCTCCCGATCTTGCCTCGGACCTTATGTACTACGGCATTTTGCTGACTGGTGGCGGCGCGCTGCTGCGCGGTCTCGACGTGCGCCTGCGCGATGAGACCGGTGTTTCGGTCAACGTCAGCCCCACGGCGCTCGATAACGTCGTTAACGGCTGTGCCCGCGTGCTCGAGGCCAATGCGTTTGATGGCGGCTTCGTCCAGACCAATGCTTAATTTCCAAAAGGTGGATTCCATTTGGCACGATCTTCGGGTTTCTCCACAAATCTGAATACCAAGCGACAATCAACGGGTATGCGCCCGTTGATTGTTTTCAGCCTGATTTCGGTGTTGCTGCTCACGTTTTACATCCGCGAGGGCGAGGCAGGACCGATTCATGCCGTGCGTTCGGGCGTGACGACGATTACCTCGCCGGTGCGCTTTGTGGGCTCGGCTGTGGCGGCCCCCTTCAATGCGATCGGCAACGTGTTCTCTAACCTTACGGCGTCGCAGGACACGCTTGACGAGCTTAAGAAGCAAAACGAGGAGCTGACCTCTAAGGTTGCTGAGCTCTCCGAGGCTCAAAAGACCGCCGAGCGTCTGGAGGGGCTGGTCGGCCTGCAGTCGACCTACAACCTCAAATCGACCGCTGCTCGTATCGTTGGTGCCTCGGGCGATGCCTGGACCTCGACCGTAACCATCGACAAGGGCTCTGCCGACGGCCTTACCATCAACATGCCCGTGACGAGTTCTGCCGGTGTTATCGGTCAGATTATCGAGGTATCGGCCAAGACCTCTACCGTGCGCCTTATTGGCGACGAGAACTCGGGTGTGTCCGCCATGGTACAGGACACGCGCGCCCAGGGCATGCTGCAGGGTCAGGCTGACGGCACGCTGCGTCTTGAGTACGTGAGCGTCGACTCCGACGTTAAGGTTGGCGATATCATCGTGACCTCTGGCATCGGTGGCGTGTTCCCCAAGGGCCTTCCGCTCGGCACCGTCTCGTCGGTTGAGAAATCCGCAAACGACGTGTACTACACCATTGTGGTGCGCGCTCAGACCACGGCCGAGAACAACGAGGAAGTGCTGGTCATCACCTCGCTGACCGACGAACAGTCGGCCTCGGATGAGGACGTGAGCACGGCCAACAGCACGCCGCAGGGAACGTCGCGCGATGCTGCGACCAAGACGAAGGACGAGAGCTCGGATGACAGTTCCGACACGTCCGAGACGACCGATTCTGGCTCGAGCGAATAGGGGGCATGTCCATGGATCTACACGAGCAGGGGATGAGCTCCCGCACGTTTGTAATCGCCGCCATTGTGTGTGTGCTGCTGCAGGCAGGCCTGGCACCGCAGATCTCCATTGCGGGAGGTCGCGTCAACTTCATGATTATCCTGGTGTGCCTAAGCGTGTTCTCGGGCGACCCGACCCGTGCCGTCGTGTGCGGTTTTTGCAGCGGCTTGTTTTATGACCTGTCCGCTGCCGTGCCGGTGGGCGTTATGTCGCTCCTGCTGACCGTGGGTTCTTTTGCCCTGGTGCACAGCGCCGTCGGTCAGACGGGCGGTACCCCGAGTGCGCGCGGCGTCACTGTGGGCGCCTTTGCGCTCGTCATTAATGTGATCTACAGCATCATCTTGCTGTTTATGGGTTTGGAGACGAGCTTTGTCGTGGCGATCTTCGGCCATGCGCTGCCGTCCTCGATCCTGACGGGTCTGGTTGCCATTCCGTTTTTGATGTCCGGCGTCGTGCCGCAGTCCGGCTATGGATTCTCCGCACGTGGCGGACGCCAGACGGGTATGCGCTTTAAGCCCAAGACCCGCAAGCTCAAATAGGGGAGGCCCGTAGATGTCTTCCCAGATGACGGTTATTATCGCCGGTATCGTGCTGGTTGTGGCCATCGTGGTCGCGCTGGTCATCATGCGTCGAGGCGATTCCCGTTTTACCTACGATACACAGCATGGAACGGCCCCGCGCGCCACCGAGGGCGAGGGCAATACCGCGGCGACCGCCTTTAAGGGCCGCTTTTCCATCCTCACCACGGGTGTGGGCGCGATGTTTGCGGCACTTGCCGTCAAGCTGTGGGGCATGCAGATGGTCTCGTCGGACTATTACGAGAAGCAGGCCAATAGTAATCAGACTCGCACCGTTACCACACCCGCTGTGCGCGGCCGCATCCTCGACCGCAATGGCGTGGCGCTTGTCCAGAACCGTCCCTCACTTGCTGTCGTGGCCTACCGCGACCTTGCCGAGGATGAGGTTCTGGTTCGCCATCTTGCCAACGTGCTTGGAATGCCTTATGTGGCGGTCCTTCGCAATATTCAGGACAATACAGAGGGCGCTCAGAGCCTGCATACCATCGCGACGGACGTCCGTCGCTCCACGGTTGCCTATATCAAGGAACACGCCGGCGAGTTCCCGGGCGTCAAGATTGCCGAGCGTACCGAGCGCCAGTATCCATACGGCGAGACGGCATGCCATATCTTGGGCTATACCGGCACCATTACCTCCGAGCAGCTCGAGGCCCAGAATAAGAAAACCTCTGGCGATGATGATGCTTCTGCTGGCAAGATTACGTACCAGTCGGGCGATATCGTGGGCCAGGCGGGCGTTGAGAGCTACTACGAAAACCTGCTGCAGGGTATTCGTGGCGAGCAGACCGTCAAGGTCGATGCCTCGGGCAATGTGACCGGTCAGGCCGGCGCCGTGCCCGCGAAGGCCGGCTCCGACATTAAGCTCACGCTCGACCTTAAGATCCAACAGGCCTGTGAGACGGCGCTGGCGAGCGCTATCGAGCTTGCCAAGACCACTGGCTACAGCAATGCCGGCAACGGCGCTGTGGTGTGTCTCGATCCCAACAATGGCGAGATCCTGGGCATGGCGAGCCAGCCCAAGTTCGATCCGTCCGTCTTTATCGGCGGCGTCTCAAATGACGTGTGGACCGAGCTCAATGATGACAAGGGTTCGCACCCGCTGCTCAACCGCGCCATTAGCGGACAGTACATGTCGGCCTCGACCATCAAGCCGCTCTCGGCACTGGCCGGTCTTGAGTTTGGAACCTACACTTCAACGCAGACAACCAACTGCACGGGTTATTGGACGGGTCTGGGCAAGGCTTGGGGCAAGCGCTGCTGGCTGACGTCTGGCCACGGCACCATGACGCTGCAGTCGGGTATCGCCAACTCGTGCGACCCCGTCTTCTACGACATGGGTAAGGCGTTCTTTTATGACGAGCAACATTCCGAGGGCCTGCAGGAGGTCTTTCGTCGCTGGGGCCTAGGCAAGACCTGCGGTATCGATCTGCCGAGTGAGGGCGCGGGCCGTATTCCCGATGCCGAGTGGAAAGAGTCGTACTTCACCGACGCCTCTGCCGAGGACCGCAAGTGGAATGCCGGCGATATGACCAACATTGCCATCGGCCAGGGCGACATCCTGGTGACGCCTCTGCAGATGGCGTGTGCCTATATGGGTCTTGCCAACGGCGGCAAACAGTACGTGCCTCACGTGTTTTTGTCTGCCGTGTCGCGCGATGGCGACGGCGATGCCTATAAATACAACGGCAAGGGCAAGAAGAAGCGCCTGGAGGCCAAGATCAACAGCGATTCGGATTTGGCTCTTGTTCGCAACGGCATGCACGACGTGATTTACACGGCATCGACGTCCCTGGCGGCTCACTTTGGCACCCTGACGCCGCAGGTATACGGCAAGTCGGGCACGGGCGAGAAAAGCGGCGAGGACGAATACGCGTGGTTCTGCGCCTATGCACCGGCCGATGATCCCAAGTATGTCATCGCTACTGTCCTAGAGCAGGGCGGCGGCGGCTCAGATACCGCGATGCATGTCGTGCGCGACGTGCTCGGCGTGATTTATGACGAGCCCGATACCTCTTCGGCCTCGGGCGATTCTTCGGTTCGATAGGAGGTTGCGATGGATTTTTCTCCGGCGGATCTGTTCCGTTCAACCAAGACCGGTTCTCGCAGCAGCCTGGACCGTGTCAACAAACAACTTTCGGCCTCGCGCGGCACGTTTCGCCAAAAGGTGCATATCGGTGTGCTCGTGGCTACTGTGGCGCTCGTCGCCTACGGTGCCATCATTATCTGGTCGGCTTCGCAGTTTAAGGCCGATGCCTCGTTCTCACGCCATCTGCTGGGAATTGGCATCGGAGCAGTGCTGGCGGTGCTGGTCTGGCGCTCCGACCTGCGCGGTATTTCCAATTTCTCGACGGCGTTGCTCGTCATCGACCTGATCGTGATCTTCTCGCCCAAGATTCCGGGTCTGTCCTATACGGGCGGTCTGGGCATGACGGGCTGGATCAAGATTCCCGGTATCGGCTTGACATTCCAGCCGGTTGAGCTTGCCAAGCTCATCACCATCTTCTTTATTGCTACGCTTGGATCGCAGTATAACGGTCGCATCGATACCGTTCGCGACTACGTCAAGCTCTGCGGCATGCTGTCCATTCCGTTTTTGGCCGTCGTTGCCATGGGCGACCTGGGCTCGGGCCTGGTCGTGCTTGTTTCGGGCGCCATCGTCATTTGTATGAGCGGTGCACGCCGCGAATGGGTGCTGTCGACGCTGGCCCTGCTCGTGGGCCTGGTGGCCCTCGTTCTGGCGCTCGATTCGGTCTTTGATTCGTTGCTCGGCCATGATGTGCTCATCAAGCAGTATCAGATGAACCGTCTGACGGTCTTTATCGACCCCGATAATGCCGATTCGGACGATGCCTACAACCTGCAGCAGTCGCTTATCGCCGTTGGCTCGGGCGGCTTCTTTGGTAAGGGTTTGGGCCATGCGACGCAGTCGGCCGGCGGCTTTCTGCCTGAGTTCCACACCGACTTCGTCTTCGCCTTTTTGTCCGAGACCTTTGGCTTTTGCGGTTCCTTTTTGCTCCTGTGCCTCTACGTGCTGCTGATCTTTTCGACGATTCGCGTCGCCTTTAAGTGTGAGTCGCTGTTTTTGCGTCTTTCGTGTGTGGGCATCGTTGGCATGTGGGCGTTCCAGACCTTCGAAAACATCGGCATGTGCATCGGCATGATGCCGATTACCGGTATTCCGCTACCGTTTATTAGCTTCGGTTCGTCTTCGATGATGATTCAGCTGCTGACGGTGGGTATCGTACAATCCATATGGCGGCATCGTTCGGGCGCCGCGTAACCGCTGGAGGGGTTTGCTATGAAAATTCCCGTAGATAAGCTGACCCGCGCTTTTAAGATGGGCGCGTCCGTTAAGAAGGATTCCGATACGCCGGTGCGCGTCTCGGTCTATCTGGATTCGTCCGCCTCGCGCTTTCTGGCCGAGACGGTGCGTGACGCCTTTGTGCCGCAGACGACCTCGGGCATTGTGCGCGTCGAGCGTCTGGGGGAGGAGCGAATTGCTCCAAAGACCGATACCGATGTGGTGCTGGTGCTCTCGTGTGGTTCCGACCGCTTGGAGAGTGCCGTGCAGGAGCTCGTGATCGCCGGCGCGCCCGTGTGCGTGCTTGCCGAGTCTGCTGTGGAGGTGCCGTTTATCGAGGAGTCCACGCCCATGCTCGGCGTGGTAGCGGCAACCGATAAGACGTATCTGCTCGAGACGCTTGCCCGCTGGATTCTCGATCGCACCGACAAGGAAACGGCTTTTGCGGCGAACTTTGCCTTCATGCGCATCGCGGCGGCCAATCGTATCATCACCTCGTGCGCGCTCACCAATATGGCGACCGGTGCGCTGGTGTTTTTGCCGGGCGCCGATTATCCCGTTATGGCGCTGGCGCAGGTGGGCATGCTCTTCGAGCTCGCTGCCGTCTTTGGACGCGGCATTAAGCCTGAGCGCGGCTACGAGGTCGCGGGCGTGCTTGCCGGCGGTCTTGTGATCCGAGCGGTCACCCGCGCACTTGTCAAGCAGACGCCGCATATTGGGTTTGCCGTCAAGGCGCTCACTGCTGCCGCGGGCACCTATGGCATAGGCCGTGCGCTCGTTTCGCTCTACGAGCGCGATGTCGACTACAGCCGTGCCAACGAGGTGGTCACTGCCACGTTCTCCCGCGTTCGCGATCTGGTGACCACGGTCGCGGGCGCTACCCGTCCTATGGCGTCCTACCAGGACGCATCCGATCTCGCAGCTTAGGGGTTTTCCGTTGCGCGTTGCATACCAAGATTGTTTTCATTTAATTGAGCCGTTGCTCGCCAAGGTCGAGAAGCCGAGTCGCTATATCGATCACGAGTGGGGCACGCTTTCCAAGGCCGATGCCGACTACCGTTGCTGCCTGATCTATCCGGATGTGTACGAGGTCGGTCTGCCCAACCAGGGTATCGCCATCCTCTACAACATCCTTAACCAGGCCGAGGGCATCTCCTGCGAGCGTGGCTATGTGCCGTGGCCCGATATGGGTGATGCCATGCGCGAGGCGGGTATTCCGCTGCTGTCGCTCGAGGGTGCAGCGCCGGTCGCTTCGTTTGATATCGTCGGTCTGCATGTGCCGCACGAGATGGCGGTGACGAACTTCCTCGAGGCACTCGACCTCGCTGGTATTCCGCTGTTAGCGGCTGACCGCACCGAGGACGACCCCATTATCATCGCCGGCGGCCCCTCGGTGTACAACCCCGAGCCGTACGCAGCCTTCTTCGATGCCATCCTCATCGGTGAGGGCGAGGAATCGCTGCTCGAGACCTGCCAGCTGCATCACCGCCTGCGTGACGAAGGGGTCCCGCGCGCGCAGATTGTTGAGCAGCTTGCATCCATTGCCGGCAACTACGTGCCGTCGCTCTATGAGGTTCGTCACGACGAGCCCTGCTCGCCGCATGGCTACACCGTGCCGCGTGAAGGCAAGGATGCGCCTACTGTGGTCTACAAACGCGTCGTCGAGGATTTCGGCGCCACGAATCCGCTGTCGCAGTCGTGCGTACCCTATGCGCAGCTAGTTCACGACCGCCTGTCTATCGAGATCCTGCGCGGCTGCGCCCGCGGCTGTCGTTTTTGCCAGGCCGGCATGACGTATCGCCCGGTGCGCGAGCGCTCGGCCGACCAGATCGTCTCGTCGGTGATTCAGGGTCTGGAAAAGACCGGCTATGACGAGGTGTCGCTGACCTCGCTCTCCACGACCGACCACTCCTGCATTCGCGACGTGCTCGGCAGGCTCAACCGTCGCCTGGAGGATACGGGTATTCGCGTGTCTATTCCGTCGCAGCGCCTGGATTCGTTTGGCGTGGATATGGCCGAGTCGGTTGCCGGCGAAAAGAAGGGCGGCCTGACGTTCGCGCCCGAGGCCGGCAGCCAGCGCATGCGCGACATCATTAACAAAAACGTGACCGAGGAGGACCTGGACCGTGCGTCCAAGGCGGCCTTCGAGGCCGGCTGGAACCGCATGAAGCTCTACTTTATGATGGGCCTTCCCGGCGAGCGCGACGAGGACATCGTGGCCATCGCCAATCTGGCCGATCACGTGCTGGAGCTCGGTCGTTCCGTGGTGCCCAAGGCTCGTCGCGGCTCGATCTCGGTGTCCATCTCGGTTTCGGTCTTTATCCCCAAGGCTGCCACGCCGTTCCAGTGGTGCCCGCAGCTCGACTACGACGACGTCAAGCGTCGCCAGAAGCTGCTTATCACGAGCGTTCGCAACCGTGCCGTCCGCGTTCATTACCACGATGCCGAGACCTCGCTCATCGAGGCCGCACTGTCCCGCGCCGGTCGTGACATGACGCCCGTCATCATCGATGCTTGGCGCTCGGGCTCTCGCTTTGACGCCTGGGTAGAGCATTTCTCGCTCGATAACTGGAAGGAAGCCGCTGCCAAAAACGGCATCGACCTCAATGAGCTCGTGCACCTGCCCTACGAGTTGGACTGGCGCCTGCCGTGGGAGCACGTGAGCCCCGGCTGCACGCGCGGCTTCCTCGAGCGCGAGTACCGTCGCTCGCTCGAGGGTGTCACGACTCCCGACTGCACCCGCACGTCGTGCACCGGCTGCGGGATCTGCCCCACGGTCCACGCCAAGAATGTATTGATGGGTGATCGCGCATGAGTGAGCGCCTGACCGACAATCCAACGCTCTTTAGGCTTCGTGTTCGCTATGGCAAGCGCGATCGCCTTAAGTACCTGGGCCATCTCGAAGTAATCCATACCATTGAGCGCATCGTGCGCCGTGCGGGACTTCCCTATGCCGTCACGCAGGGCTTCTCTCCGCACATGCGCGTGGGCTTCTCTTCGGCGTTACCGGTGGGTACGTCGTCGACCTGCGAATGGTATGACCTGTTTATGACCGAGTTCGTGGCGCTCGACGAGGCGTTTGGGCGCTTGGCTGCGGCGTCTCCGGCCGATCTGGCGCCCATCGAGGCGGCGTACATCGACGTGCGCACGCCGGCGTTGACGGCGCAGCTCACGCGCCTGTCGTATCGCATCGACCTGCACTTGGATCCCGAGGCGCCCGTAAGCGCCGACGAGGTGCGTCGTGCGATCGACACACTGCGCGCGGACCATGGCATCGACTACGCGCGCGGCAAAAAGAGCAAGCGCTTGGATTTGGATCACACGCTCGTGGGCTATGAGCTCACGGCGGGGGAGCGCCCGGACCATTTGGTGCTCATGCTCGACACCCATGCCGACAACGAGGGCTCCATGCGTCCGGAAATTTTGCTTTCCGCTGCTGATGTTTTGTTGCAGGGCTTGACCCCGGGCGTGGATGCACCTATTGTTTCCACCGGTATGCAAGACCTCGTGACCATCTGCTCCTACGATGTCGAGCGTCAGAATCAAGCATGCGAGGACGACGAGGGCCGACTCGTCAGCCCCATACCTGTGCGAACTTGTGGATTTGCTTCACATACTCGTTGACGGGGGTATTTTCGCCTGCTACTATATTCGACTGTTGCACTAACTGATGCATGAAGGGCAAGTAAACATGTACGCAATCGTTAACACGGGCGGCAAGCAGTACAAGGTCGCCACCGACGATGTCATCACCGTCGAGAAGATCGAGGGCAATGAGGGGGACAAGATCACCCTGCCGGTTATCTTCCTCAACGATGGTAAGAAGATCGTCACCGATCCCGACAAGCTGGCCAAGGCCAAGGTTACCGCTCAGATCGTTGAGCAGTTCAAGGGCGAGAAGCAGCTGGTCTTCAAGTTCCACAAGCGTAAGCGCTATCGTCGTCTGAAGGGTCACCGTCAGCAGCTGACCAAGCTGAAGATCGTGAAGGTTCAGGCTACCTCCCGCGCCAAGAAGGCTGTCAAGGCAGAGGCTGAGGCTGTTGCCGAGGCTCCCGTCGCCGAGTAGATTACACTCGTAACGAAAGAGTAGGTATACACAATGGCACACAAAAAAGGACTCGGTTCCTCCCGTAATGGCCGTGACTCCCGCGGTCAGCGCCTTGGCACGAAGCGCTATGCCGGCCAGACGGTAACCACGGGCACGATTCTCGTCCGTCAGCACGGCACGCACATCCACCCGGGTGAGAACGTTGGCCGTGGCAAGGACGACACGCTGTTCGCGCTGGTCGACGGTACCGTTGAGTTCCACAAGGGTATCAAGCACAGGGTCAGCGTACGCCCGCTCGCGAACGCGTAATTCACCCTTCATAGAGCACATATGTGGGAGGCACTTGAGTTTTAGGATTCAAGGGTCTCCCTCTTTTTTGTAGGAGGCGATTCTGTTGTCACAGTTCACCGATATCAGCCGCATTAACGTGTGCGGCGGCGACGGCGGAGCCGGATGCATGTCGTTTAGGCGCGAGGCATTTGTCCCCAAGGGCGGCCCCGATGGCGGCGACGGCGGTCGTGGCGGCAATGTCGTCATCCAGGCCGATGCTCAGCTGTCTTCGCTGATCGATTACCGCTTTAAGCATCACTTCCGCGCCGAGCGCGGCACGCACGGACAGGGTGCCCGTCGTAACGGTAAGAGCGGCGAGGACCTGATTCTCAAGGTCCCTATGGGTACCGTGGTGCGCGAGCTCGACCCCGAGACGCAGACCCCGATGTTCGAGATTGCCGATCTGGTGCACGATGGCGAGCGCGTCGTCGTGGCGCCCGGCGGTGCCGGCGGCCTGGGCAACACGCACTTTGTGACGTCGGTGCGCCGCGCGCCCGCGTTCGCTCAGCTGGGCGAACCGGCCGAGGAGCACTGGATTGAGCTCGAGATGAAGCTTATGGCCGATGCCGCGCTCGTGGGCTTTCCCTCGGTGGGTAAGTCATCGCTCATCGCGCGCATGAGTGCCGCCCGTCCCAAGATCGCCGACTACCCGTTTACCACGCTCGTGCCGAACCTCGGCATGGTGCGTGCCGGCGAATATTCTTACGTCGTTGCCGACGTCCCCGGTCTTATCGAGGGCGCGAGCGAGGGCAAGGGCTTGGGTCACCAGTTCCTGCGCCACATTGAGCGTACGGCCCTGATCATGCACGTCGTCGACATGACGGGTGGTTTTGAGGATCGCGATCCGGTTGAGGACTACCGCATCATCAACCGCGAGCTCGAGCAGTATGGCGCCGAGCTTTCGGAGCGTCCGCAGATCGTCGTTGCCAACAAGTGCGATGCGCCGGGCACGGCCGACAAGATTGCCGACCTCAAGCGCGCAGCGCTCGACGATGGACATATGTTCTTTGCCGTGTCTGCCGTGACGGGCGCCGGACTCAATACGCTGATGCTTGCCGTGGGCGAGCAGGTGGCTAAGCTGCGCGCCGAGTTGGCTGTCTCGGATGAGCCGGTCGTTCTGCGCGACGATGAGTGGGAGCGCCGTCGCCTGCAGCGTGAGAAGCGTTTCCGCATTGTTCAGGAAGAGTCCGGTGCCTTCCGCGTGGTCGGTCGTGCCATTGAGCGTATGGTCATCCAGACCGACTGGGAAAACGAGGAAGCCGTCATTTACCTGCAGCATAAGTTTGCGCGTATGGGTGTTGACGACGCGCTCGAGAAGGCCGGTTGCCGTGCGGGCGACGAGGTCCGCATTTGCCAGCGCGCCTTTGACTTTGAGGGCGCCGAGGACTTCTCGGAGTACGAGGAGCTCGAGGATGCTGGCGAGGACGTTGCCGTTGAAGCCATTGACGTGGCCGATGCTGCGGATGAGGGCGTCGAGGTTGTCGATGCGGCGGATGCCGCGGGCGATGCCGAGACCTCGGAGGGCGAGTAAGCCATGTCGCTGCGCGGTGGAATCGGTCTGCCCGAGCTTCCTCTAGAGGACGGGCAGGAGTTTAGGCTCGGCATTATGGGTGGCACCTTTGATCCCATCCATTACGGGCACCTGGTGACCGCCGAGCAGGCGCGCGAGTCGCTCGACTTGGACGCTGTGCTCTTTATGCCGGCGGGCTCTCCTGCCTTTAAGCTTGACAAGCCGGTGACGCCTGCCGAGGACCGTTATGCCATGACGGTCCTCGCCACCGCCGCGAACCCGGCCTTTTTGGCGAGCCGGTTCGAGATCGACCGTCCGGGTGTAACCTATACGGCCGATACGCTTCATGCCCTTCGCGACTTTTACCCGCCGCAGGTAAAGCTCTACTTTATTACGGGCGCCGACGCGATTATCGATATTGTGACCTGGCATGATGCCGAACGAATCGCTGAGCTTGCTACCTTTATTGCGGCGACGCGACCGGGCTTTGATATCGATACGGCGCGTGCCCGAATCAAAGAGTCGGGGCTGCCGTTCGACGTGCGCTATATTCAGATTCCGGCGCTGGCGATCAGCTCGACGAACATTCGTAAGCGAGTTGCCCGCGGCATGAGCGTGCGCTATCTTACGAGCGAGTCCGTGCTCGGCTACATTCGCAAGCGCAGGCTATATGCCGATTTGGGCCAAGAGGATTTTGAGTGATGGGGGTCTACGTTGTCGGTAGAGGATCAGTTTGAGGGCGATGAGCGCGCGCTGCTCAAGCGCATTCAAGAGCTGCTCGATGTTCGCATGAAGGATAAGCGCAAGCGCTATGTGCATTCGCTGGGTGTTGCCGAGACCGCACTTCATCTGGCCGAGGTCTACGGCGTTGACCGCTTTGATGCCGCTGCCGCCGGCCTGATCCATGACTGGGACAAAGTGCTCTCCGACGACGAGCTGGTCACGCGCGCTCTGCATTACGGCATTAAGATTGCCGGCTCTCCTTCCGCCGCGACGCCGCTTTTGCATGGCCCTGTTGCCGCCTATGAGCTTCCGCAGCTTTTTCCCGAGCTGTCGCCGGCGGTCTTTCAGGCTGTCGACCGTCACACCGTGGGCGCTTGCGACATGACGCCGCTCGATATGGTGGTCTTTGTGGCTGATGCCATCGAACCCAACCGCCACGGCGATTATGCCCATGCGCTGCGCAAGATGGTGGGGGAGTCGACGCTCGATGAGTTGTTCTTCTCCTGTTTTGCGCAGGGTCTGGTCTATGTGATCCAGTCCGGGCGCTATCTTTATCCCACGGCTATTACGATTTACAACCATTACGCCCAGCTGCGCTAGCTCGGGCTGTCTAGAAAGAGGTATTCCATGGCCGACGAGACCATGACCGACGAGCAGATTCTTGAACATGTGGAGCACAAGAGCTTCGCCGCCACGTCCGACCGCACTGCCGCCTCGCTGTCCGCGAGCGGTGTCGCCGCCGAGGATGTCGCCCGCGCCGCCGCGCAGGCCGCCTACGACAAGAAGGGCGAGGACGTTCAGGTGCTCGACCTGACCGAGCTTTCCGACGTATGCGACTACTTTGTGCTTGCCACCGGTACCAATAACCGCCAGGTCGATTCTATCGTCGACGAGATCGAGGAGAAGGTCGCCGAGGCTTGCGGCGAGCACCCGTTCTCCATCGAGGGTCGCGAGCAGAAGACCTGGATGCTCATGGACTACGGTTCGGTTGTCGTCCACGTCTTCACTCCCGAAGCCCGCGACTTCTACCGCCTCGAGAAACTCTGGGGAGACGCCCCCCAGCTCCCCCTCAACCTCCTCTAGTAGCTCATTTGAGACGGGGTTTTAGCTATCCTCACGCATATCGCCGGGCAGGTGCGGTTTTCCGCACCTGCCCGGCTTTCTTTTTACCCAAAGGCGGTTAATCGTTGAAGCGGGATTGGCGGCCGAAGGATAGGGCGGTGTCGCCGAACTTGTCTCGGACGGCGTCGATGGCGACGGAGAGGTCGCGGCGGTCGCTGGATTGGGCTCCGCGGTCATCGATCTCGCAGAACAGGTCGGTCTGGATGCCGCCTTGGTGGTCGAAGTCGCTCATGCCGATGCCCGCTAAGCGAACATGCATGCCTTCCTGCCAGATGTTGTCGAGCAGTTCGAGTGCAACCGCCACGAAGATGTTCTCATCGTCGGTCGGATGAGGCAGCCGGCGCTGTGCCGTACGCCCGCTGCCATACGAATACTTAAGCTTGAGCGTTACCGTGGCACCCGTCAGCCCCTGACGGCGCAGGCGGCGTCCCACTGACTCTCCCAACAGCGCAATTGCCGCCTCAATATCCCCACGCTCAGTCAGATCTTTAGCAAAGGTGCGTTCATTGCTGACCGACTTGACCTCTCGCTCTTCATCGAGGCTCGTGACTTCGGAGATTTCGAGTCCCAGCGCACGCTGGCGCATGCGTTCGCCGTTGACGCCAAAAATAGAGGCCAGTGTGGACTCAGGCGCGCGCGAAAGCTCGCCGAGGGTGTAGATGCGCATGCGGAGCAGTCGCTCCTCGGCCGAGCGCCCTATGCCGCTCATGGCAGATACCGGCAGCGCGGCCAAAAAGCGCTGCTCGGTTCCGGGGCGCACGATGGTCAGCCCAAACGGCTTGTCCCGCTCGCTTGCGATCTTTGCGACCGTCTTGTTGCAGCCCACGCCAATGGAGCAGGTCACACCCAGCGCTGCCACGCGGTCGCTTATACGCTGCGCAACCAGTAGCGGGTCTTCGGGCGCAAAGCGACCCGGTGTGATATCGATAAAGGCCTCATCGATGGATACGCGCTCAACGCGCGGGGTCTCGTCGGCGAGAATCGCCATGACCTGCGCGCTCACCTCGCGGTAGCGATCAAAGTGCCCGTGCGTCCAAATGGCTTGCGGGCACAAGCGCCGCGCCTCGGCCGAGGCCATGGCAGAGTGCACGCCAAAGCGACGTGCCTCATACGAACACGTGGACACGACGCCACGCGAATCGGCGTCTCCGCCCACGATGAGCGGTTTTCCGCGCCATTCGGGATGGTCGAGCATCTCCACGCTCGCAAAAAACGCATCGAGGTCCATGAGGCCCACCGCCGGACCCGTCCAGGGAGGCGGCGTGACGCCCGTGGCATCCTCATAACCGTATGTATGTTCGCGTCTTTCCATGTCATGAGTATACCGCGCAGCTCATGTGGGGTGCGTGTATGTGCTTGCAAATCCCGAATTCTTGTCTAAGATATGGATTTGCCCTCGACTACACCGAAGAAGTTGGTCTCACGGACTTCACCTGCCCGCGTCGATGGCGTATTATGTTCAACTGTTTGTTTGTAGTTGCAGCCTAAAGCTGCTTGGTTGGAGGAGTTTCCTTTGGCAGTCAAGATTCGCCTTGCTCGTCACGGCGCTAAGAAGCGTCCGTACTACCGTGTCGTCGTCGCCGATTCCCGCGCCCCGCGTGACGGTCGTATCATCGAGGAGGTTGGCCGCTACAACCCGATGACCGCCCCCAAGACCATCAACCTCGACCTCGAGAAGATCGCCGACTGGCAGTCCAAGGGCGCTCAGCTCACCGACGCCGTCGCCGCTCTGGTCAAGGCCGCCAACGAGGGCGAGAAGACTGAGACCGTCGTCAAGAAGTCCAAGAAGCAGCTCGCCAAAGAGGCCGAGGCCGCTAAGGCTGCCGCTGAGGCCGCTGAGGGTGCCGAGGAGTAAATCGTGCCTGAGGTTGACGCTGCACAGCTCGAGGGTGAGGCAATGCTCTCAGATCGCATCGCCGATCTCGTCGAATATCTCGTTGTTCAGATCGTCGACGACCCGGATTCCGTGAGCCTTGAGGTCATCGATGGTGACGACGCCTCTACGATTGAGGTTTCGGTCGCCGAGGATGATGTCGCTAAGGTCATCGGCCGTCGTGGCCGTACCATCAAGGCCATTCGCACGCTCGCCCGTGCACTGGCCGCTCGCCTCGACACTGCTGTCGAGGTAGAGGTTCTGGGCTAGGACCTTGAGGTCCCAGTACAAAAACATCGCCCGTGTGGTCAAGCCGCACGGAAGGAAGGGGGAGGTCCTCGCGCAGCCGCTGCGGGGGCTTCCTTCTGTATTAGAGCCGGGTATGCGCGTCGCCCTGACGCCGCCGGCGCTCAAGCGCGACCGCTTTTGCACGGTCGTGTCCGTCACCGATACGGGCGATGGCGATCTGGTCTCGTTTGAGGGCATTGACGACTTGACGGCCGCCGAGGGCATCACGGGATGCTACGTGCTGGCAAATCGTGACGACTTTGAGCTCGATTCGCTCGACGCTGCCTATACCGACCTGATGGGTCGCGAGGTGGTCGACGAGCGCTTCGGTTCGCTCGGTACGATCGTCGAGATCATGTCGACGCCCGCCAACGATGTTTGGGTTGTCGAGGGTGATCGGTACGGCGAGGTGCTGATTCCCGTGATCGAGCAGGTCGTGCTCGATCTTCCCGACACAGGAACAATTTCCGTCCACGTTATGGACGGCCTGATCGATATGGACAAGTAGGGAGGACAACATGCTGATCGAGACCCTTTCGGTCTTTCCCGAGATGTTTGAGCCCGTCATGTCCACATCGATCTTGGGCCGCGCCCGCAAGGCCGGCCTTTTTGATATTAAGGCGTATAACCTGCGCGACTGGACGCACGACCGCCATCGTACCGTCGATGACGAGCCGTACGGCGGCGGGCAGGGCATGCTCATGAAGGTCGAGCCTATCGCCGAGGCCATCGAGGCCATTAGCGCAGAGGGTCCCAAGCCCACTGTGGTGTTCTTTACCCCCTGTGGCGAGCCCTTTACGCAGCATGTGGCCGAGCGCCTGCTCAAAAGTGAGCGCCTGCTGTTTGTGTGCAGTCGCTACGAGGGCGTCGACGAGCGCGCGTATGCGTATGCCGATGAGCGTCTGTCGATCGGCGACTACGTGCTTACGGGCGGCGAGCTTCCCGCTATGGTCGTTGCCGATGCCGTCGTACGCCTGATTCCCGGCGCCCTGGGCGACGAGATGAGCAACGTCGACGAGTCGTTCTCGACCGCCGAGGACGGAGGACTGCTCGAGTACGCGCAGTACACCCGTCCTGCCGAGTTCAACGGCGAGGGCGTGCCGCCGGTGCTCGTGAGTGGCGATCATGCCAAGGTCGATGCCTGGCGTCGCAAGAACGCCATCGAGCGCACCTGCCGCTGGCGTCCCGATCTGATCGAGACGGCGCGCCTTACGCCCCAGGAGCGCGCTTACGCGCAGGAGATTTTGGACGCTGCGTATTCGCAGAGCGAGGAGTGAGAATGGTTCCATCGCAGCATTCCGCGTTGAGGGGCGCTTTTGAGTGGATCGCGGTCATCGCGATCGCGCTCGTGGCCACCTTCTTGATTCGCTCGTTTGTGGTCGAGCCCTTTGTGGTGCCCACCGGCTCCATGGAGTCCACGATCGAGATTGGCGACCAGATCCTGGCACAAAAGGTGAGCCTCGAGCTCGGTCAGCCCGTCAAGCAGGGTGATATCGTGGTGTTTCACAACCCCGATGGCACCTCCGAGCATGATGTTCTTGTCAAGCGTGTTATTGCCACGGCCGGCCAGACGGTCGACCTGCAGGATGGCAAGGTGGTCGTTGACGGCCAAGCGCTCGACGAGGACTATACGACGGGCATGAGCTGGCCGCTTTCGGTCCAAGCGCCCGGCGCTCAGGTAAGCTATCCCTACACGGTTCCCGACGGGTGCGTGTGGGTGATGGGCGACAATCGCGAAAACTCTGCCGACTCACGTTATTTTGGTCCCGTCGATCGCTCTGATTTGATCGCAGTGGCGCTTGTGCGCTACTGGCCGTTCAACCGCATCGGCGCTATCGACTAAAAACCGCTATAGTACAGTACCTAACCGTGTAATCGTTTCGACGAGGGGATATTAGAGGCATGAACGCTTCATCGCTTTCCTTCCAAGACATCATCCTGCGCCTCCAGCAGTACTGGGGCGAGCAGGGCTGCGTCATCATGCAGCCCTATGACTCCGAGGTCGGTGCCGGTACCTTCCATACCGCGACCACGCTGCGCTCGCTCGGTCCCGCCGAGTGGCGCACCTGCTATGCACAGCCCTGCCGCCGTCCCGCCGACGGCCGCTACGGCGAGAACCCCAACCGCATGCAGCACTACTATCAGTTCCAGGTGCTCATCAAGCCCTCGCCGGTCAACGCCCAGGAGCTCTACCTGGGTTCGCTGGCCGCCATTGGCCTGGACCCCAACGACCATGACGTCCGCTTTGTCGAGGACGACTGGGAGAGCCCGACGCTCGGCGCCTGGGGCCTTGGCTGGGAGGTCTGGCTCAATGGCATGGAGGTCACGCAGTTTACGTACTTCCAGCAGGTGGGCGGCATCGAGGTCGACCCCGTGCCCGTCGAGATCACCTACGGCCTGGAGCGTATCGCCATGTACGCCCAGGGCGTTAACTCGGTCTACGACCTGGTGTGGAGCTACCTGCCCGACGGCACGCCCATGACCTATGGCGACGTGTTCCTCGAGAACGAGCGCGAGTTCAGTGCCTATAACTTTGAGGTCGCCAACGTCGAGATGATGCGTCAGAAGTTTGACGACTACGAGGCCGAGTGCCATTCCTGCCTGGAGCGCAAGCTGCCGCTGCCGGCATATGACTGCGTCATGAAGTGCAGCCACGCTTTCAACCTGCTCGATGCTCGCGGCGCCCTGTCCGCGGTCGAGCGTGCCAACTACATCCTGCGCGTCCGCGCCGTCGCCAAGGCGTGCTGCGAGGCCTACATGGCCGAGGTCGCCGGAGTCAACGAGAATGCCGATCAGGAAGGCGAGGTGGCGTAAGCCATGGCAGACGCTAAGGATTTCCTGTTTGAGATCGGTACGGAAGAAATGCCCTCCGCACCGCTGAACAATGCCGTCAAGCAGCTTGGCACCATGATCGCCAAGGGTCTCGACGAGGCCGGTCTGGCCCACGGCGAGGTCCGTGTGATCTCGAGCCCGCGCCGCCTGGCTGCGCTCGTTGCTGACGTCGCCACCGCGACCGACGAGGTTCACGAGGTCAAGCGCGGCCCCGCGGCCAACATCGCCTTCGATGCCGACGGTAACGCCACCAAGGCCGCCCAGGGCTTCGCCCGCAAGTGCGGTGTGGCTGCCGAGGATCTGGTCCGTCGCGAGGACACCGACGGCCGTGAGTACGTCTTTGCCGAGAAGAACATCCCTTCCGCCCCGGCCACCCCGATCCTGACGGCCCTGTGCGAGAAGACTATCGCTGGCCTGCAGTGGCCCAACTACCGCTCTCAGCGCTGGGGTCACGAGCATGCGACCTTTGTTCGTCCGGTCCGCTGGATCTGCTGCCTTCTGGGCGAGGACGTTGTGCCCGTGTCGTTTGCCGACGTGACGAGTGGCAACACCACGCGTGGTCATCGCGTGCTTGGCCCCGGTGACCATGTGGTCGCCAGCCCCGCCGTCTACGAGCAGGTGCTCGAGGACGCCGGTGTGCTTTCTGCCGAGCGTCGTCGTGAGGCCATCCTCGCCGGTATCGCCGAGGTCGAGGCTGCCCGTCCCGGCTGCCATGTCGATACGCCCAAGAAGGTCTTTGAGGAGGTCATTAACCTCTGCGAGTGGCCGACGGTGCTCGTCGGTACCTTCGATGAGGAGTTTCTCAAGGTCCCGCACGAGATTATCTGCGAGTCCATGCTCACCAACCAGCGCTACTTCCCGATCTATGACGGCGAGGGCAAGCTCACGCGTGAGTTCGTGGTCGTTTCCAACAGCAAGCCCGAGAATGCCGAGCGCGTGATTGACGGCAACGAGCGCGTCGTGCGCGCCCGTCTGGACGACGCCAAGTTCTTCTACGAGGAGGACCTGAAGATCTCCCTCGACGAGTTCCGCGAGCGTCTGGCCAAGGTCGCCTTCCAGGAGAAGCTCGGTAGCGTGCTCGCCAAGTCCGAGCGCATTGAGCAACTCGCGCTTGCCATCGCTCGCGAGGCCCATCTGGGCGCCCACCTGGCCGCCGACGCTGCTCGCGCCGCGCACCTGTGCAAGGCCGACCTGGTGTCTAACGCCGTCGTCGAGTTCACGAGCCAGCAGGGCGTGATGGGCGGTTATTACGCGACCGCGATGGGGGAGAATGACGAGGTCGCCCATGCCATCCGCGATCACTATCGTCCCCGCTTTGCCGGTGACGAGTTGCCCGAGGGCACCGCTGGCTGCATCGTGGCCTGCGCCGACAAGCTCGATACCATCGCCGGTATTTTTGCCATCGGCGAGCCCCCGACCGGCTCCTCCGACCCCTACGCGCTGCGTCGCGCCGCCATCGGCATCATCAACATCCTGCGCGACCGTCTGCCGATCGATCCCACGTCGCTTATCGACTTTGCCCTTGAGCTCTATAGCGAGCAGGGTATCGAGTTCGACGCCGCCGAGGTCGCTCAGCAGGTTCGCGACTTCTTCCACGGCCGTCTGGTGAGCATGGCCCGCGACGAAAAGATCCCGGCCGATACCGTTGCCGCCGTCTCCGCGGTGCACATCATCGCCCCGTCCGTCTTCTTCGCCCGCTGCGCCGCCCTCGACGAGGCCCGCAAGAACGACGCTGAGACGTTCGATAACCTGGCGACCGCCTATGCCCGCGCCGCGCACATCTCCAAGCCCGAGCTGGGCGCGGAGTACGACCGCGCCCTGATGGGCGAGGTCGAGCTCGCGCTTGCCGATGCCTCCGAGGCTGCTCAGACCGCTGTCGACGCCGCCCTTGCTGCCGAGGATTACCCGGCCGCATTTGCCGCCCTTGCCGCCCTGCGCGCCCCCATCGACCGCTTCTTCGACGAGGTCATGGTCATGGACAAGGACGAGCAGCTTCGCGATAATCGCCTTAAGCTGCTCAACCGCTTCGAGGCCGTTTTCTCCGGCATCGCAAACATCGGTGAGCTTGCTCGCAAAAAGTAAGCCAGCCTGCGCATAAGCGCAAAAGGAGCCCCGCATGGATTGCCCGGTCACCGCTCGTCCCACCGTTATCGTTATCTCCGACTCGCTCGGTGATACCGCTTGTGAGGTGGTGCTTGCGGCGTCCGGGCAATTTGATGAAGGGGCTTTTCGTCTCTTGCGCCTGCCCAAGGTGAACTCGGTGGAGCAGGTCAAGTCGTTTGTGGGTCCGCGCGTCGATGCCGATCATCGCGATATTGCCGTGTTCCACACCATTGTCGATCCGGCGCTTCGCGCCCGTGTGCTCGATTACCTGGGCATGCTGCATATCCGTTCGGTCGACCTGATCGGCCCGACGCTCGCCGTGCTGTCGTCGCTCATCGGTGTGCCGCCCAAGGGCGTTGCGGGCGTGATTCACAAGACCGATGACCGCTATTTCCATCGTATCGAGGCCATGGAGTATTTCGTTGAGCACGATGACGGGCGCGGCTGCGACGATCTGTCGGGTGCCGATATCGTGCTGCTGGGCGTATCGCGCACGTCCAAGACGCCGCTGTCGATGTATTTGGCCTATCAGGGCTACAAGGTCGCCAATGTCCCACTGGCGCATGGCATGGAGCCGCCCAAGTCGATTTACGAGGTCGACCCGATGCGCCTGTTCGGCCTGATTTCGACCGTCGATGTGATTTCCGAAATTCGCGATAGCCGCTTGGGCGATGACTACGCTCGTGCCGTTGCCGGCTCCTATGCCGAGCCTGAGAGCGTGCACAGCGAGCTCGAGGAAGCCCGTGCGCTCATGAAGCGCCTAGGCTGCTTTGTGGTGCGTACCGACGGCAAGGCCATCGAGGAAAGCGCTGCCGAGATCATTAACCACTTGGAGGAAATCCAAGAAGCCCGTGCCCGCCGCGCCGCCCGTCGAGCCCAACAAAGCTAGCTTATTGGGGTAGCTAAAAAGCCCCGTCTAAAAAGACTAACTAAAAATAATGCACGATAATGGTAAAGCGATTTAGCAAATTACTTGCATTTGACCTGCAAGTTTATTGAAGTGGTCTCTTCATAAGGTAACCACCTTTACCTACCGTTTACCGCCAGTTTTAGCACGTTTACCAAACCGCGCATCCTCTGCTTAAGCCCGCTCAAAACCCGCCGTATAGTTCCCTCACGGCCCGCATCTGACGGGTCGATTCGTTACCACGGTCGTGCGCGTAAGCGCATGGAAGGGGAAGCATCGTGAGCGATTGCAAGAGGGTTTACCGTTTTGGAACCGACGCCCAGGGCACCTGTGTCACCGAGGGCGACAAGTCCATGAACTTCGTGCTTGGCGGCAAAGGCGCTAACCTTGCCGAGATGAGCCGCATCGGCCTGCCGGTTCCCGGTGGCTTTACCATTACCTGCCAGACTTGCGTCGAGTACTCCGGTGCCGGCAACGTGTGGCCCGAGGGCGCACTCGATGAGATCGTTGCCGCCGAGGCGGACCTCGAGGCCCGCTGCGGCAAGAAGCTCGGCGACGCCTCCGATCCGCTGCTTGTGTCGGTTCGTTCGGGCGCTCCGTTCTCCATGCCCGGCATGATGGACACGGTCCTTAACTTGGGCCTCAATGACGATTCCGTCCAGGGCCTCATCGCGCAGACGCAGAACCCGCGTTTTGCCTGGGATAGCTACCGCCGCTTTATCCAGATGTTTTCCAATGTCGTCATGGGCGTCGACGCTGACCTGTTCGAGAACGCGCTGACCCGGGCACGCCTGGTCGCTGGTGTTCGCGTCGATTCCGAGCTTTCGGCCGAGGATCTGCAGGAGCTCGTCGAGACCTTCAAGGGGATTTTCTCTGAGAACGTCGATGCTTCCCTGTATCCCGAGCTCGAGGTTGCTGACGGCAAGCCTGTCTTCCCGCACGACCCGGAGCTTCAGCTACGCCTTGCCATCCAGGCCGTCTTTGGCAGCTGGATGAACGAGCGTGCCTGCATCTACCGCAAGCAGCATGGCATTTCCGACGACCTCGGCACCGCCGTCAACGTGCAGGCCATGGCCTTTGGCAACAAGGGCGAGACCTCTGCGACTGGCGTCGCCTTTACGCGCAACCCGGCCGATGGCACTAAGGAGTTCTACGGCGATTTTCTGGTTAACGCCCAGGGCGAGGACGTCGTCGCCGGCATCCGCAACACCGAGCCCATTGCCGACCTCAAGACCACCCCGGGCCTCGAGTCCGCAGGTGAGGAGCTCGAGCGCGTGTTCCTGACGCTCGAGGATCATTATCGCGATATGTGCGATATCGAGTTCACCATCGAGCAGGGCAAGCTCTGGATGCTCCAGACCCGCGTGGGCAAGCGCACCGCCACCGCCGCCCTGCGCATCGCTATCGAAATGGTCGAGGAGGGCCTGATCACCCGCGAGGAGGCCGTGAGCCGCATCGATCCCGCGCAGCTCGACCAACTCCTGCACCCGCAGTTTGACGCCTCCAAGAAGTACGAGACGCTGGCCAGCGGTCTGAACGCCAGCCCCGGTGCCGCCGTGGGCGAGGTCGTGTTCTCGAGCGACGACGCCGTCGCGCGCGCCAACGAGGGCCACAAGGTCATTCTGGTTCGCTGGGAGACCAACCCCGATGACCTGAAGGGCATGGTAGCCGCCGAGGGCATCCTGACCAGCAACGGTGGCAAGACGAGCCATGCCGCCGTTATCGCCCGCGGCATGGGTACGCCCTGCGTCTGTGGCGTTGAGCGCTTCCATATCGACGCCGCCGAGAAGGTCGTGCGCATCGAGGGCAGCGACCGCGTGCTGCACGAGGGCGACGTTATCTCCATCGACGGCACCCAGGGTATCGTCGTCGACGGCGCCGTTGACCTGGTCTCCGCCGAGCTCACCGGCGATCTGGACACCATCCTATCCTGGGCCGACGAGATTCGCCTGGACGAGACCGGTGGCCATGCCAACCATGTGCGCGTTAATGCCGACAACCCCGAGGATGCCGCGCTCGCGCTCGAGTTTGGCGCCGAGGCCATCGGCCTGTGCCGCACCGAGCACATGTTCCTGGGCGACCGCAAGAACATCATCCAGAGCTTTATCCTGTCTGACGATGAGGCCGTGAAGCAGCAGGCCCTGGCCGACCTGCTCAAGGTTCAGACCGAGGACTTCCTGGCGATGTTCAAGACCATGTCCGGTCGCGATGTGGTCGTCCGCCTGCTCGATCCGCCGCTTCATGAGTTCCTGGATAATCCTCGCGAGCTCGAGGTCGCCATCACCAAGAAGGAAGCCGCTGGTGCCAGCGAGGAAGAGCTTGCCGTCCTGCGCGCCCGCCTGCGTCGTATCGACGGCATGGTCGAGTCCAACCCGATGCTCGGCCTACGCGGCGTGCGCCTGTCCATCGTCTTTAGCGATCTGCCGCTCATGCAGGTCCGCTCCGTCGCCACGGCTGCCGCTCGCCTCATCAAGGAGGGCGTCGATCCGCGTCCCGAGATTATGGTCCCGCTCGTTTCCATTACGGCCGAGCATGTTCAGACCCGCGAGGTTATCGAGCGCGTGATCGCCGAGGTTTCCGACGAAGAGGGCGTCGAGCTCAATATTCCCGTGGGCACGATGCTCGAGCTGCCGCGCGCCTGCATGGTCGCTGATGAGATCGCCCATCACGCAGACTTCTTCTGCTTTGGCACCAACGACCTCACCCAGACGACCTTCGGTTTCTCGCGTGATGACGCCGAGGCTAAGTTCATCCCGCTGTACATGCATAAGAAGATCTTGAAGGACAATCCCTTCGAGACCATCGACGCGGCGGTGCTCGAGCTGGTGCGTATGGCCGTCGAGAAGGGTCGCGCCACCAACCCCGACATGCACTTTGGCGTGTGCGGCGAGCACGGCGGCGACCCCAAGTCCATCAAAGGCCTGTTTAACGTGGCCGACGTGGACTACGTGTCCTGCTCGCCCTACCGCGTGCCCCTCGCACGCCTGGCTGCCGCTCAGGCCAAGCTCGAGGCCAAGCGTTCCGCCTAACGTTTTGGGTTTAGACGCCTAGCGTAGCCCCCTTCATGCCGCCCGTCTCATTCGTGAGACGGGCGGTTATCATGTGCGGGTTTTGTCTTTTTGTCTGCGTAAAAAATTGTTCTTGCAGCAGAAACCCGCGCGTGTATACTCGAATACGTTTGTTCAACTACGTGCCGGCCAAGGTGGTACGGCACCTCTAGAAGAGTAAGGAATTGCACATGGATTACATCCGCGCAATCGAGCGTCAGCAGATCCGCGAGGACATTCCTCAGGTTCGCGTCGCCGACAACGTCAAGGTTCACTACCGCATTAAGGAAGGCGACCGCGAGCGCATCCAGGTCTTCCAGGGCGACGTCATCCGCATGGCCGGCGCCGGTGCCCGCGAGACCTTCACCGTCCGCAAGATGTCCTTCGGTGTCGGTGTTGAGCGTACCTTCCCGCTTCACAGCCCCAAGATCGCCAAGCTCGAGGTCGTTCGTCATGGTCGCGTCCGTCGCGCCAAGCTGTACTACCTCCGCGACAAGGTGGGCAAGGCTGCTCGCATCCCCGAGAAGCGCTAAGAAGATCGCAGCGTCTGTCCACTCGTTTGGACACAAGGGTCACCTTCGGGTGGCCCTTCTTTTTATCTGATTTGCATGCAAGGAGGGCCTGGTATGGCCAACATGACGAGCTCGGTTTCGGCATCGCAGGTTGCCGGTGAGTTGGCGAGCGCTACGTTTGAGGAGATTCCCGCCCTCGTGGAGCATTATCGCGAGGACCCGCGCCAGCAGGTGATCAAGGCTTGCGAACGCGCCCTCAAACGCCATGCCAAAGAGCTTGCCGAGCGCGAGCGCGTCAATGACATGTACGAGCTTATGCGTGAGCTTGGCGGCGATGGGGTGGTCGTTGGTGTCGACGAGGTGGGTCGCGGATCGGTGGCCGGTCCTTTGACGGTATGCGCTGTCTGCCTTCCTATGGAGCCGCGTGTCTGGGGCATCAACGATTCCAAAAAGCTCACGCCGGCGCGCCGCGAGTTGCTCTCAGTGAAGATTGCCGAGGTGGCGACGGCGATCGGTTTTTGCCATATCGCGCCTAAGGATATCGATGATATGGGCATGGCCCGCGCCATCCGCGCTGCCGTCGCGGGTGCGGTGGCCGATACGGGGCTCGAGCCCGATTGCGTCCTCATGGATGGCAACCCCTTGGGCGCCGTTCCCAATGAGCGCGACGTGGTGAAGGGCGATGCCAAGATCGCCTGTATCGCCGCGGCATCCATCATGGCAAAGGTCACGCGTGACGAGATGATGGTTGAGTACGACGCCGAGTATCCCGAGTACCATCTGGCCGAATCGAAGGGCTATGCGAGCCCCGAGCACATCGAGGCCATTCGAAAACATGGACTTTGTCCACTGCATCGTGTGAGCTTTTGCGGAAACTTTCTGCAGACTGAGCGCCTTTTCTAGGTCAATTGTGGAGACAGGGACCTCTAGGGTTTTATAAACCTGCTGGTAGCGGGCCGTATGCAACAGCATTGCTGCGTACGGCCCTTTTTTTGACGGCATTTGGTCAGCTTTTGGTTTGCTTCCTGTACTTACCCGCATGAAAGGTGCCCTCATCATCGGGGCAATGCAGTGTGCGGGAAAGGAGATCCCATGAGTGCCGCAAGCAAAAAGAGCAAGACGCAGCAGCTCAAGGAGCGTTGGGAAAACGGCGAGCTCGACTGCGGGGCGATGGCGCCCGAGTTTATCAAGGGACTCAGTCCCCGTGAGCTGGGCATGCTGGGCGAGCTAATCACCATCGACTACTTTAACGAGCGCGGCTACACCTTGCTGGAGCAGGGTTATCGTTGCACCGAGGGCGAGGCCGATCTGGTGCTGCTCGATGAGCTTGACGATGTCGTGGTGATGGCCGAGGTCAAGACCAGGCGCGTCGCCCTGGATTGCACCACGCGGGTCTTTCCCGAGGAGGCCGTGGATGCCCAAAAACAGCGTCGGTATCGCCGTATCGCAAGTTGCTATCTCATGGAGCACTATCCGCTCAAGGCGATCCGCTTCGATGCCGTGGGTGTCACCATTCGCGGCGGGCATATCGCCGAGATCGAGCATCAGTACAACGCGTTCGATTGGCAGGTGTCGTGATGGCGTTCGAGACGTTTGCCGTTCACGCGGCCTGCATCCGCGGCGTCGAGGCGATTCACGTCACGGTCGAGGTCTCGCTTGCCGGCGGCGTTCCGGGCATTCAGATGCTCGGCATCCCGAGTATGGAGGTGATGGAGTCACGTGGTCGTATTCGCTGTGCGATGCGCTCGGCCGGCTTTGAGATCCCGCGCTCGGGCATTACGGTCAATCTGGCGCCCGGCGATATTCGCAAGACCGGTAGCGGCTTTGATCTGCCCATCGCCATCGCGGTTCTAGCGGCCGATGGTCAGATTCCCCGCGACAACCTCGATCGTTGTCTTATCGCCGGCGAGCTCGGCTTGGACGGCACGGTGCTTCCTGTCAAAGGCGAGGTGGCGTTTCAGCTATTGGCTCGCGACATGGGGCTGTCTTTTATCGCCGGCAGGTCCGACCAGCATGTGCCACTCGCGGGCGTGGATTGCGGCTTTATCGACCATCTGTCTCAGCTTGCTCACGGCATGGGCGATGCCGCACGGCACTACTTGGATTCCGAGGGTGTCGAGGCGACCTTTGAGCCCGAGCTCGACTATGCAGACGTGCTGGGGCAGGAAGTCGCTAAACGCGGCATGGCGCTTGCGGCGGCAGGAGAACTCGGCTTGCTCATGATCGGGTCTCCGGGATCGGGCAAGACGATGCTCGCACGCCGTATGACCGGCATCCTGCCCGAGCTTTCCGTTGAGGATCAGCAGGAGGCACTGTGCATCCATTCGGTTTTGGGTGAGAACATTGATGGCTTGTTGGCGGGGCACCGCCCCTTCCGCAGTCCCCACCACAGTATTTCGACCGCAGGCCTTATCGGCGGCGGGCGCCCGGTGCACCCGGGTGAGATCAGCCTTGCTCATGGCGGCGTGCTCTTTTTGGACGAGCTTGCCGAGTTTCCCACTGGCGTGCTGCAGACGCTGCGTCAGCCCATCGAGCGCGGCTACGTGAGGATCGTACGCGTCGACGGGGCTTTTACCTTCCCGTCGCGCTTTCAGCTGCTGGCTGCGAGCAATCCCTGCCCCTGCGGCTTTTTGGGCGATCGCGAGGTGCCGTGTCGCTGCTCGGCGGCGATGGTCGAGCGCTATCGGTCTAAACTGCGCGGTCCTTTGGCCGACCGTATCGACATGATGATCGATGTGACCCGTCCCGACCCTCAAGTGATTATCGAGGGTGCGGAGGGCATGTCGTCTGCCGAGTTACGTGACTACGTTGTGCGCGGTCGCGCCTTTCGCGCTTGGCGCGAATCCCGCATGGACGATGCGGATGCCGAGGCCGAGGATGACGAGACACGGTCCATTGACGGCGTCGTTTCGACCTTTGAGCTCGATGATGCGGCGGAGAAGTGTGTGCTCGGCCTGTCGAAGCGCACGCATCTCACAGGGCGTGGCATCGTGCGCCTTGTTCGCATTGCGCGCACGATCGCAGATGTCGCCGAGAGCGAGCAGGTGACGCAGGACCACGTGCTCGAGGCGGCGATGTACCAGGGAAGGAGGGACCAATGATGGTTGAGGGGACCTTCGAGCTGCATCCAGGTGACGCGTTGTATCCCGAGACCGTTTTGGAGCTTTCTGATGTACCTCAGACGCTCTATGTGTGCGGCAACCCCGAGGCGCTTTCGACGCCCGCGCTCTCCATCATCGGTGCGCGAAAGGCCTCGCCGTATGGTCTTGCCGTGGCAGAGCTTGCGGCAAAGGTGGCGGTCGAGGCGGGAGTGACGGTAGTTTCGGGCGGCGCGGTCGGTTGTGACCAGGCCTCGGGTTGGGCTGCGGTCAACGCCGGCGGCAAACACGTCGTGGTGCTGGGGACGGGCGCCGACGTGGACTACCCGCGTTCGAGCGCGGGGCTTATTACTCGCACGCTCGATACGGGTGGCGCGGTCGTGTCGATCTCTCCGTGGGGCATGGGTCCGCGCAAGTTTGCCTTTCCGCGCCGCAATCGCGTGATCGCGGCCCTGTCGCAAGCCCTCTTTGTATCCGAGGCGGGTATGCCTTCTGGGACGTTTTCTACAGCCGAGGCTGCTATGGATTTGGGGCGCGAACTTCTTGCCGTGCCGGGGTCGATCCTATCGCCCGAGTCGCGTGGCACGAATTACCTCATTGCGAACGGTGCCTGCTGCATCATCGACGAGGAATCTATCGAGATGGCTATCTCACGCATCTACGGCACCCTGCGCTACTCGCGCCCCGATGCTCCCGGCATTGCCGACCTGGATCCAACGCAGCAGACCGTGATGCATGCGCTCATCGCCTCTCCACTCAAGGTCGACGACATTGCGGCGCTCGTCTCGCTCGATGCTGTCGGCGTACTCAAACTCTTGGGTTCGCTTGAACTCGAGGGCCTTATCGAGCGCATGATGGATGGAAGGTATGCGCCCTCCAAGTTTGCCCTTCACGCCCAGACACCCTTCGGTCACAATGGAAAACGTGTCAATTAGAAAGGTGTTTGCAGATGCAGTTCGATCAGGTGACGGTTATCGGTGGCGGTCTGGCGGGTTCGGAGTGCGCGATCCAGCTTGCAGACCGCGGGTTTGCCGTAAAGCTGTGCGAGATGCGCCCCCAGGTGAGCTCCCCGGCCCACCATACCGATCATCTGGCAGAGCTCGTCTGCTCCAATTCGTTTAAGTCGACCCGTCCGGATTCCGCGGCTGGTTTGCTGAAAGCTGAGCTTGAGCGCATGGGTTCAGTCCTGCTCGATTGCGCCCATCGCGCGGCTGTTCCCGCCGGCGGTGCCCTGGCGGTCGACCGCGTCAAGTTTTCCGAGCTTGTCGAGGCCGAGGTTGCCGCTCGTCCCAATATCGAGGTCGTGCACGGCGAGGTCACGCAGATTCCCGAGGGTCACGTGGTCATTGCCGCGGGCCCGCTGTGTTCACCGGCGCTGAGCGAAGAGGTCATGAAGCTCGTCGGTGGCGACGCCCTTGCGTTCTTCGATGCCGCGGCGCCGATCGTCGATGCCTCCACGCTCGATATGGACGTGCTGTTCTCGCAGTCGCGCTACGAGGAGCAGGGGAGCGGCGACTATCTCAACGCTCCGCTCAACAAGGAGGAGTACGAGGCCTTTATCGAGGCGCTTACCACGGCTGACCGCGTGGTGCTCAAAGACTTTGAGGGCGGCGATCTGTTCCAGGCCTGCCAGCCTGCCGAGGAAGTTGCGCGCACCGGCAAGGACGCCATTCGCTTTGGCGCCATGAAGCCCGTCGGCCTCATCGACCCGCGTACCGGACGTCGCCCCTGGGCGGCGATTCAGCTGCGTGCCGAGAACAAGGAGAAGACCGCCTATAACCTGGTGGGCTTCCAGACCAACTTGACCTTTGGCGAGCAGAAGCGCGTCTTCCATATGGTGCCGGGCCTGGAGAACGCTGAGTTCTTCCGCTACGGTGTCATGCACCGCAATACCTTTGTCGACGCCCCGCACGTGCTCGATGGCACCTTTGCCGTGCCCGGTACCGGCGTGCGTCTGGCCGGTCAGATCACCGGTACCGAGGGATACATGGAAGCCGTGGCGACAGGTCTGCTCGCGGCGCTCAACACCTATGCCGAGGCTATCGGTGCCGCGGGCGTCGAGTTGCCGCGTGTGGGTGCCCTGGGTGCGCTCGTGGGCTATGCGACCGATCCTGCCACCGTGGGCTATCAGCCTATGCATGTCAACTTTGGCCTGGTGCCGCCACTCGAAGATGGTAAGCGCCGCAGCAAGCGCGACCGCTACCAGGCCTATGCGGACCGTGCGCTCGAGGCCCTCGATGCCTACTTGGCCACGCGTTCCGACTTGTTTGGAGGCGACCGGTCATAGCCTTTGGCCTGTACGACACCGTCGACTCGTTTATCGCCTATATCGCACGCGTCGAGGGACTTTCTCCCAACACGGTGACGGCCTATGGCTCGAGGCTGGAGCGCTTTGCTGCCTGGTGCGAGCGCGAGGATATCGATGCTTTCGCTGCCGACGTGCGCACCATTCGTCGCTATCTTGCCGAGCTTTCGCGTGAGCAGGTGGCTCCCCGAACGCTTGCGGCGCACCTGTCGGCTATTCGATCTCTCTATCGCTGGATGGCTGCCGAGGGGATTGTCGAGGGCGATGCGGTCTCGGCGATCGCGTCGCCCAAGCTGCCGCGTGACCTGCCGGGCGTCCTTACGACCCAGCAGGTCGAGGCGCTGCTCAAGACGCCTGATACCTCAACACCCGCGGGACTGCGCGATGCGGCGATGCTCGAGTTGCTCTATGCCTCGGGTGCCCGCATCTCAGAGCTTGCGGCGCTCAATGTGGAATCCATCTCATGGTCCGAGCGCACGCTGCGCCTGTGGGGCAAGGGAAGCAAGGAGCGCATCGTTCCTCTGTATCGTCGTGCGCTCGATGTGACGCGTCTCTATATTGAAGAGGGGAGGCCGGAGTTGCTCGCTCGGGCAAAGCGCCGCGACCTCGCTACCGGGCCGCATCCGCTGCTTATATCGGCGCGCGGCAATCGCATGAGCGCCGCGATGCTCCGGCGGCGGTTCCATACGCTGGCGACGCTCGCCGGCATTCCGGCTGACATCGCCCCGCATGCGATGCGCCATACCTTTGCGACCGACTTGCTCGAGGGCGGTGCGGACCTGCGCTCGGTTCAAGAGCTGCTAGGTCATGCGAGCCTGTCCACGACGCAGATCTACACGCATCTCACACCCGATCGGCTTAAGCGGGCTGTGGCTCAAGCCCATCCCCGCGGCGAATAGTGGCTGGGACGTCCCGCGCCGCACTCAGGTGTGTGGTTTTGATTGCGGGTTGGCAGGAAGAGGCAATCCTGCTATCATTCATCGGGTTGCTTCACGGCAACAGCTTTTTATCACGCACGCGCGGCTACTTCAAACCGTGGTGCCCGGGCTTTGGTAGCACATGTCCGGGTTGGTTTTGGAGGATGACCCCGCGCGGAGGCAAACCACAGGAGGTTTAACATGGCTACCAAGATTAATATCCGCACCCTGCTCGAGGCCGGCTGCCACTTCGGTCACCAGACCCGTCGCTGGAACCCCAAGATGAAGCCGTTCATCTTCGGTGAGCGCAACGGCATCTACATCCTCGACCTCAAGCAGACCATCCTTGACGCCGACCAGGCCTATACCTTCGTCAAGAACGTTGCCAAGGGCGGCAACGTGCTGTTCGTCGGCACCAAGAAGCAGGCTCAGGAGGCTGTCAAGAACGCCGCTGAGCGCGCCAACATGCCTTACATCAACCAGCGTTGGCTCGGCGGTATGCTGACCAACTTCGTCACCATCCGCTCCCGCATCAACCGCATGGAGGAGCTCGAGGCCATGGTCGAGGACGGCCGCATGGCAGTGCTCCCCAAGAAGGAGCAGGCTGTTCTGGGCAAGGAGCTCACTAAGCTCCAGACCAACCTCGGTGGCGCCCGCGACATGAAGGGTCTGCCCCAGGCCCTGTTCGTCATCGACACCAAGCGCGAGGAGAACGCCATCAAGGAGGCCCAGCGCCTGAACATCCCCGTCGTCGCTCTGATCGACACCAACTCCGATCCCGACGAGGTCGAGTACGGCATCCCCTGCAACGATGACGCTATCTCCGCTGTCACCCTTATGTGCGAGCTCATGGCTGACGCCTGCCTCGCCGGCTCCGGCAAGGAGCAGGTCTCCGAGGCCGAGATGGCCGCTGAGCCCAAGGCCGAGTAAATCAGTCCTATTTAAGTCTTTTTCATCTCTTTGAAAGGAACCACAATGGCCCAGATTACCGCCGCTATGGTCAAGCAGCTCCGCGAGATGACCGACTCCCCGATGATGGAGTGCAAGAAGGCTCTCGTCGAGGCTGACGGCGACATGGACGCCGCTGTTGACGTTCTGCGCAAGAACGGCCTCGCCAAGGCTGCCAAGAAGGCTGGCCGCGAGACCAACGAGGGCGCTGTCGCCGCGTTCGTCTCCGAGGATGGCAAGACCGGCGCTCTGCTCGAGCTCTCCTGTGAGACCGACTTCGTCGGCTCCAACGCCAAGTTCACCGGCTTTGCTTCCAAGGTCGCCGAGGTTGTCGCCACCACCGAGCCGGCCGATGTCGACGCTTTGCTCGAGAAGCCGATGGGCGAGGAGACCGTTTCCTCCGAGCTCACCGAGATGATCCACATCATGGGCGAGAACATGAAGATCTCCCGTTTCGCCGCCCGCAAGGCCGAGAACGGCGCTCTCGCTTCTTACATCCACATGGGTGGTAAGATTGGCGTCCTCGTCGAGTTTGCTTTCGAGAAGGCCGAGACCGCTCAGGCTGAGTCCTTCAAGACCTTTGCCCACGACGTTGCCCTTCAGGTTGCCGCTGTCGCCCCGATCTGCGCTACCCGCGATCAGGTTCCGGCTGAGACCGTCGAGCACGAGAAGCAGATTTACATGGCTCAGGCTGCCGAGTCCGGTAAGCCCGAGGCCATCCAGGAGAAGATGGCTGTTGGCCGTCTGGAGAAGTTCTACAAGCAGTCCGTGCTCACCGAGCAGGAGTTCATCAAGGACAGCTCCCTCACCATCAAGAAGTACGCTGAGCAGGTCTCCAAGGAGCTCGGCGATACCATTACCGTCGTTGCCTTCGACCGTCTGGTCCGTGGCGAGTAAATAAGCTCTTGTAGCTGGTAATGAGCAGGCTGTGGGTTTTACTCACAGCCTGCTTTTTCATGGCTCTGAGCAGAGCCTTTGATATCATATTGAGAGTCTAATTAAAGGAGGATCGCTTTGTCCGACATCCGATATAAACGCGTGCTTCTCAAGCTTTCCGGCGAAGCACTGATGGGCGACGGCCACTACGGCATCGACCCCAAGGTTACCGACCATCTTGCCAAGCAGGTCAAGGAGCTGCTTGCCGTTGGCCATGAGGTCGGCGTCGTTGTCGGCGGCGGCAATATTTTCCGCGGCATGGCCGGCGCTGCCGGTGGCATGGATCGTGCTCAGGCCGATTACATGGGTATGCTGGCAACCGTTATGAACGCGCTTGCCCTGCAGGATGCCTTCGAGCATAACGATGTTCCTTGCCGCGTTATGAGCGCTATCCAGATGAACGAGATTTGCGAGCCCTATATTCGTCGTCGCGCCATCAATCACCTGTCCAAGGGCAATGTCGTTATCTTCGCCGCCGGCTCGGGCAATCCGTACTTTACGACTGACACCGCCGCGGCCCTTCGCGCCTGCGAGATCGGTGCGGAGATTCTGATTAAAGCCACCAAGGTTGACGGCATCTACGACAAGGATCCCGTCAAGTGCGCCGATGCCGTCCGTTTTGACAAGATTACCTATCACGAGGTTCTCGTCCGCGGCCTGCAGGTTATGGATTCCACGGCTACGGCACTGTGCCAGGATAACCGTATGCCGATTTTGGTCCTCAACATCGATGGCGAGGACACCGTCAAGCGCGCGCTTTCGGGTGAGCCCGTCGGCACGCTCGTCTATCAGGAGGATTAAGCATGGCAGAGAACATCACCGCCCACATGGACAAGTCGCTCGAGTCCCTCAAGCATAACTTCTCCAAGGTCCGTACCGGCCGCGCCAATGCCAACATTCTGTCCGACATCACCGTCGATTATTACGGTGTTCCCACGCCGGTCACGCAGGTTGCCGCCGTCAAGACCCCCGAGGCCCACATGCTGCTCATCGAGCCGTGGGACAAGGCACTCATCAACGCTATCGTCAAGGCCATTGGCGCTTCCGATCTGGGTATTACCCCCAACTCCGATGGCACCGTCGTTCGTCTGCCGTTCCCGGCTCCCACCGAGGAGCGCCGTCGCGAGCTCGTCAAGGAGTGCCGCGAGTACGCCGAGCAGGCCAAGGTGTCTATCCGTAACATCCGTCGCGACTTCAACAACAAGCTCGAGCGCGATGAGGAGCTCACCGAGGACGATGTCCGTCGCGAGCAGGCCAAGGTCCAGAAGCACACCGATGAGTATGTCGCCAAGGTCGAGGAGCTTCTGAAGGAAAAAGAAGCCGAGGTCATGGAGATCTAAGGTGCAATACGACGAGCATAAACTGGTCGAGTACTTTGCCGACGCCCCTGCGGGCGTCGGTTTTTCCGACCTTGACCTCAATAACATTCCGCACCATATCTCGTGCATCATGGACGGCAACGGTCGTTGGGCCACATCGCGCGGTCTTGCACGCACCGAGGGCCACAAGGCGGGTATCGTCTCCCTTCGTGAGATTATTACCGCCTGCGTGCGTCTGGGCGTCGACGTGCTTTCGGCCTATGCGTTTTCTACCGAAAACTGGAACCGCGCGCAGCATGAGGTCAACGTCTTGATGCACCTGTTTGCCAAGACGTTTATCGACGAGCTGCCGCTTCTGAAGCGCGAAAACGTGCGCGTTGTCTTTTTGGGTGACATTTCCGCGCTGCCCAAGAAGACCCGCGACGTTTTTGAACGCGGTCTTGCAGAGTGCGCCAATCACACCGGCATGACGCTGGCGCTTGCTGTCAACTACGGCGCGCGTGCCGAGATTACCCGCGCTGTCCGTCAGGTCGCACTCGACGTTGCCGCCGGTAAGATCGATCCTGCCGCAATTGATGACGACATGGTGGCTTCCCACCTCTATACCGCAGGTCTTCCCGATCCTGAGCTTGTAATTCGCACCTCTGGTGAGCTGCGCCTTTCGAACTATCTGCTGTGGCAGGTAGCTTATTCCGAGTTCTACGTCACCGATACCTATTGGCCCGACTTTGATCGTTGGGGCCTTGTCGACGCCATTTTGGCCTATCAGGGCCGTGACCGTAGGTTTGGTGGACTGAGCAAGACCGAGGAGGCTTAATCGTGTCCGATCGTCCCAAGGCATCTGCTCCCAAGACGCCTGCGCGCAAAGCTACCGCTGCGGGAGCGCCTGCAGCGAAGAGCGGCACCGGTTCGTGGCTGGCGGGCTTTATTACCCGTGCCGCCGCTGGTATCGTCTACGCCGTTGTCTTTATCCTGTGCCTGGTTTTGGGTATCGTGCCCACGGCCATCTTTGTTTCTGTCATGAGCGGTCTGTGCTGCTATGAGTTTTTCCGTATGACAAGGCTCGATGGCAAGATGGCTAACGAGCGCATGGGTATCGCTGCCGCCGTACTCTTTCCGCTGTCGGCGTTGGGCGATTCGATGTTGCTGAATGCCCTGCTTTTTGCCCTGATGCTCGCTGTGGGCATTTGGTATGTCTGGTCGCCGCGTACCCGCATCTCTGATGTGGCCGTGACGCTCATGGGTCCCATCTACACTGGCTTTATGCTGTCGGCTATCGTGCTGCTGCGCGATGCCGTGCCCGGTTTTGCCGGCGCCCTGCTTTCGGTGGGCGTTTGCGCGTCCCTTTGGGTCTCCGATTCGTTTGCCTACATTGTGGGCAGCCGTATCGGCAAGCACAAGATGGTTCCCAAGATCTCTCCCAAAAAGAGCTGGGAGGGGTTTGTCGGCGGCATCCTGGGCTCGGTTTTGATTTGGCTCATCCTGTGGGCGACGCACTTCTACAAGCTCAGCCTGCCCTATGCGCTGCTGTGCGGCGTGGTCGTGTCCATTTTGGGCGTTATCGGCGACCTTATCGAGTCGCGCATCAAGCGTGGCGTGGGCGTCAAGGATTCCGGCAACCTTATCCCGGGCCATGGCGGCATGCTCGACCGTAGCGACTCGCTTATCTTTGGCTGCATTACCGCTCAGCTGCTTTTGATGATCGGAGGCGTGCTGTAATGTCATTCCAGACGACTTATGGCCCCGATGGACGCCTCCGTGTTGCCATCCTGGGTTGTACGGGCTCTATCGGCACCCAGGCACTCGATGTGTGCCGTCAGCATGCTGATCGCCTGCAGGTGACGGCGCTGTCCGTTAATTCCAGCACCTCTGAGCTCGTTGCCGCTGCCCGCGAGTTCTCGGTTCCGGCGGTTGCCGTGGCCGATGTCGCTCACGGCGATGACGCCGTGCTGCAGGAGTTGCCCGAGGGAACGAAGCTCGGCGTTGGCGCGCAGGCGGTTTGCGAGCTCGCGCGTCGCGACGATGTCGACTGCGTGCTCGTTGCTATTGTGGGCGCCGCCGGTCTCGAGGCGAGCCATGCGGCCTTGACCTCTAATAAGCGTCTTGCCCTTGCCAACAAGGAGTCCCTCGTCGTCGGTGGCGACTTGCTTATGCCGTTGGCACAACCGGGCCAGCTTATTCCAGTCGACTCTGAGCACTCCGCCATCTACCAGTGCTATCTGGGGGAGGACCCGCGCGAGGCTCATTGTATTTGGCTTACCTGCTCGGGCGGTCCGTTCTTTGGTCGCACGCGCGACGAGCTCAATCGCGTGACGCGTGCCGATGCCCTCGCACATCCCACGTGGGCCATGGGTGCCAAGATCACCATCGACTCCGCCACCCTCATGAACAAGGGCCTAGAGCGCATTGAGGCCATGCATCTGTTTAACTGCGACCTCGATTTCATTAACGTGGTCGTGCAGCGTCAGTCCAAGATTCACTCTATGGTCGAGTTTGCCGACGGCTCCGTGATGGCGCATCTCGGTGCTTCCGACATGCGTATTCCCATCCAGTTCGCGTTCTCGTATCCCGAGCGTTGGGATACCCCGGCGCCTCGTATCGATTTCCGCGAGCTGGGGCAGCTCACGTTTGATGCTGCCGACATGGATACCTTCCGCTGTCTGGCACTGGCCGAACGTGCTGGCAAGACGGGTGGCACCATGCCGTGCGTGCTCAATGCCGCCAACGAGGTCGCCGTCGATGCCTTCCTGCACGATGGCTGCAGCTTTACCGATATCGATTGCATTGTGGAATCCTGCATGAATGCCCACGATATGCAGGCGGTCGATTCGTTTGAGCAGCTTCGCGACATCGATGCGTGGGCGCGTGAAAAAGCTGCGCAGGTGCTCGCCGCAACCCGTTCCTAACCATAAGGATTGCTTTTTCGTTTTATGGATACTGTTCTGAGCGTTCTCTCATCGGTCTTTTGGGGCCTGCTGATGCTTTCCGTCCTCGTGTTTTTGCACGAGGGCGGCCACTTTTTGGCGGCACGTGCCTGCGGCGTCCGTGTGACCGAGTTCTTTTTGGGCCTGCCGTGCCGCTTTGACATCCATTACACGTCGCGTTGCATTGGAACCAAGTTTGGCGTGACCCCGCTGCTGCTGGGTGGCTACGCTGCCATTTGCGGTATGGATCCGACCGACGTCTCGTGTGCCGACCGCGTGCTCGCGGCTATCTATCGTCATGGTCGCGTGACCGTGGCCGACCTTGCCGCCGAGCTCGAGCTATCCGAGGAGGATGTGCTCGAGGCATGCGCCTTGCTCTTGGGTTGGGGCTCTATCGCGCCTTGGTATGAGGAAGGGGAGAAGTCCTCGCCGAGCTACTATCCCACCAAGTATCAGACGCTGCCGCGAGACGCGGCGGGTTACACCACCTTTGACGGCCGCCGTTTCGATCGAGAGCATGCGACTACCGAGGGCGATGTGTGGGAGCTGCCGTGCGGCGAAGCCGAGTTCCTTGCGCAAGAGCGTTCGCATACCTATCTGGGCCAGGGTTTTCTCAAGCGCGCCTTTATGTTGCTCGCGGGCATTCTCGTCAATATCCTGACGGGCTTTTTGCTGCTTATGAGCATCTACTCTATTGCGGGTGTCACCGTGCCGATGGATACCAACGTGATCGGTCAGGTTGACGAGGGGTCTATTGCCGCCAAGGCGGGTATCGAGGGCGGCGACGCGATCCTTTCGGTTGACGGAGTATCGTGCTCTACCTGGATGGACGTTTACGATGCCATCGGTAAGGCTGCCGGTAAGGACGATATCGCCATCGAGTACGAGCGTGACGGCAAGCAGCATTCGACCGCGGTTGCGCTCAAAGAGGACGAGCGCCTAGGTGTGTATGCCTCTACGCAGGTGGTCCGTTTAGACCCCATCACGTCGGCTCGACTTTCGTTCTCCTATGTCGTGCAGACAGCGGAGGGCGTGATGCGCCTGCTCCAGCCGCAGCATACGATGGAGATTCTTGATCAGTCTTCTTCGATCGTGGGCATTAGCGTTATGTCCTCACAGGCTGCTGCTGCCGGCCCTGCCACGTTCCTTTCGTTTGCCGCCCTCATTTCGTTCTCGCTTGGCTTTATGAACCTGCTGCCCATTCCGCCGCTCGATGGCGGTAAGCTGGTTATCGAGATCATTCAGAAGGTTGCGGGCCGCGAGCTGCCGCTTAAGGTTCAGACGATCGTGAGCTATGTGGGCATCGCGCTCTTTGCGCTGCTGTTTATCTACATGCTTCGTTCCGACATCCTTCGATTTATTCTGTAGGGGAGTGTTTGGATTGTCTTTATCCCATCCTTTGCCGCGCGAGCTGACGCGCCCCGTGCACGTGGGCGGCGTGCAGATCGGTGGCGGCGCTCCGGTGGTGGTCCAATCCATGACCTGCACCGATACCGCTGATGCCCAGGCAACGCTTGCGCAGGTGTGCGCTTTGGCGCAGGCTGGCTGCGATATCGTGCGCGTGAGCGTGCCCACCGAGGCCGCGCTTGAGGGTTTCCGCACCATCTGTGCCGAGTCTCCGGTGCCGATTGTCGCCGATATCCACTTTAACCATAAGCTCGCCATTGGTGCCGTTGAGGCCGGTGCTGCCAAGCTCCGCATTAATCCCGGCAACATCGGCGATTGGGCCAAGGTCGATGCCGTGATTGATGCTGCGGGCGCTGCCGGGTGTGCGATTCGTATCGGCGTGAACGCCGGTTCGCTCGAGCAGGATATTGCCGGGCGCGACGATCTTACGCAGCCCGAAAAGCTCGTGATGTCGAGCGAGCGCTTCGTCAAGCATTTTGAGGACCGCGGTTTCACCAACATCGTTCTTTCCGCCAAGGCCCATAGCGTGCAAACGACGCTCGATACCTATCGAGCTCTGTCGCGCGAGATACCGCATGTTCCGCTTCACCTGGGCGTGACGGAGGCGGGTACCAAGCTCCAGGGCACCATCAAGAGCTCGGTGGGCCTTGGTATCCTGCTGTCTGAGGGCATCGGTGACACCATGCGTGTTTCGCTCACGGCCGATCCGGTTGAGGAGCCGCCGGTTGCCTGGGGTATTCTGCAGTCGCTGGGCCTGCGTCGCCGTGGCCCCGAGATTGTCTCGTGCCCCACGTGCGCCCGCTGCCAGGTTAACCTCATTCCCATCGCCGAGGAGGTCACCGAGCGGCTTAAGAACTACTCCGCGCCGCTTTCTATCGCTGTGATGGGATGTGCCGTTAATGGCCCCGGTGAGGCTTCTGATGCCGACCTGGGCGTTGCTTGCGGACGTGGTCAGGCCTTGCTCTTTTCGCATGGCCAGATCATTGGTAAAGTAGCTGAGGACCATATTGTCGACGCGCTTATGGCAGAGGTCGACAAACTTATTGAGGAGAAATAAATGACCCGAGCAATGTATATGTCTAAGCTCTATGCGCCGACGCTTAAAGAGGATCCGGCGGACGCTGAGCTCGCCAGCCACCGCCTGCTGCTCCGTGCCGGCATGATCCGCAAGGAGGCCGCCGGTCTGTATTCCTACCTGCCGCTTGCTTGGCGCTCGATCCGCAAGATTGAGAACATCGTGCGCGACGAAATGGACGCTGCCGGCGCCCAGGAGCTCATGATGCCCATTATGGTTGACGCTGAGTTGTGGCGTGACTCCGGCCGCATCGACGCCTATGGCAAGGAGCTTGTGCGCTTTGATGACCGCCACGGCCGCGAGTTTGTTCTCGGACCCACGCACGAGGAGACCGTGACTGCCCTGGTGCGCAATGAGCTGCGTTCCTACAAGCAGCTGCCGGTGAACCTCTATCACATCCAGGATAAGTTCCGCGACGAGTTCCGTCCCCGCTTTGGCCTGATGCGCGGTCGCGAGTTCATCATGAAGGACGCCTACAGCTTCTCCGCCACGCAGGAGAGCCTGCAGGAGGAGTACGACAAGATGAAGCAGGCCTATGCCAACATTTGCGAGCGCTGCTACATCAAGGCCCTGCCCGTTGTCGCCGACTCCGGCGAGATCGGCGGCGACACCTCCGTCGAGTACATGGCGCTGGCCGACGCCGGCGAGGCTTCGCTCGTCTACTGCGACGATTGCGGCTTTGCTGCCGATGACGAGGCTGCTAGCACCAA
Organism: Collinsella aerofaciens; assembly: GCA_048503295.1. Taxonomy (GTDB): domain Bacteria; phylum Actinomycetota; class Coriobacteriia; order Coriobacteriales; family Coriobacteriaceae; genus Collinsella; species Collinsella aerofaciens_CI. The sequence continues at coordinate 79,202 of DBFRVO010000047.1, forward strand.
GGTCGTTGTGACCGAGGGTCCCGGCGACGGCACGCTCACCAAGGTCGAGACTCCGGGTATGGGCACCATCGAGGCCGTCGCCAAGTTCTTCGGCTTCCCCGAGAACGGCACGCGCAAGTCGCTGGCGTTGATTGACTCCGAGGGCAAGCCGGTCGTGGCCATTGTTCCGGGCGACCACGAGCTCAACGACTGTAAGGCCGAGCACGTCTTTGGCAAGGGCTATCGCATGATGACCGACGAGGAGCTCCAGACCTACGGGCTGCATAAGGGCTTTATCGGACCGGTTAACCTGCCCGAGGGCATCCGTCTGGTGTGCGACGAGAGTCTGCGCGAGTCCAAACAGTGGGCCTGCGGTGCCAACGAGGTCGACTATCACTTTACCGGCGCCTGCCCCGAGCGCGACTTTACCGTCGACGAGTGGGCCGACCTGGTTACCGTCGTCGCCGGCGATCCCTGCCCGCACTGCGGCAAGCCGCTGTCTGCTGCTCGCGGTATCGAGGTCTCCCAGGTCTTCCAGCTGGGCACCAAGTACTCCGAGGCCATGGGTGCCACCTTTATGGACGAGGACGGCAAGGAGAAGCCGCTTATCATGGGTTGCTATGGCGTTGGCGTGTCTCGCTCGCTCGCTGCCGTCGTGGAGCAGCACAACGACGAGCACGGCATCGTCTGGCCGGTCTCCGTTGCCCCGTACGAGGTTGCTGTGATTCCGCTCGACCCCAAGAAGGAGGAGTGCGCTACCGTCTGCGAGCAGATCGTTGATGGCCTGTGCGCCGAGGGTATCGAGGTCGTCGTCGATGACCGTGACGAGCGTCCCGGCTTTAAATTTGCCGACAACGACCTTATGGGCTTCCCGTATCAGGTCGTTCTGGGTAAGCGTGGCCTCAAGAACGGCACCGTCGAGCTCAAGGACCGTGCCACGGGTGAGCGCGAGGACGTGGCGATCGACGAGGTCGTCGCCAAGGTCGCCGAGCTTGTGAAGGCGGCACGCCGTTAATCGGCGATTTCGCTTGTAGTTCGATATACGGGACGGCCCCGCATTTCTCCAGATAGGGGAGATGCGGGGCCGTCCTTTTATCTTGTCGACGTACTCAATCGCTAAAAGGAAACCCCACAGCCCATGCGAGCTGCGGGGTTTCCTTTGTGCCTCCGATGCGAAATAAATCGCTCAGATATTACTGATAATCGACGACGTCGATCCAGTTCTTCAGGAACTCATCGTTCACGTTGCGCTTACGAGCGAGCTCGGAAGCGGCGACGATGCTCGTCCACTGACGCACGACCTGCATGGGCATGTCGGCGCGGCCGCAGTAGAGCTCCAGATAAGCCTCGGCCTGGTCCTTGCTGTTGAGGGCAAAGAGCAGGTAGGTGGTGGCAACGTCGGCAGCAGGGGAGCCCTGGGTAGCGTGTGCCCAGTCGCACACATAGAGCTGGCCGTCGTCGCCGACGATGACGTTGGAGGGGTTGAAGTCGCCGTGGCAGACCTTGAACTCCTTGGTCATACCGTCCAGACGCTCCTGAAGGTTGTAGCGCGTGGTGGCATTGAGCTGATCGAGGCTGTCGATCATGCGGGCGAACTTGTCGCGCTGACGGTTGAGCAGCGGGGAGGTGTAGCCGTGGATCTCGATCTGGAGGTCGACGAACATCTCGAGGTACTCACCGAAGCGCTGGGGCTCGGCAGTCATCTTCTCGGCAAGGGTGGTGCCCGGAACCTTCTCGGTCACGAGCGCCCAGCCGTTGGCGTTCTCGAGCTGAGAAACCTCGAGAGCCTTGGGGCTGCGGATGCCGCACTCATTGATGCGGGCAAGATTCAAAGCCTCGTTGAACACGTCGGAGACGGGCTTGGTCTCGTTAAAGACCTTGACGATCTTGTCGCCCAGGTCGTAAACGACCTTGTTGCCACGGCGGACGAGCTCGGTCTTGGAATCGGGTAGCAGCATGGTTGCATCCTTTCAACGATGCGATAGAAGCGACGGCGGGGGTGTGTGAAACACCCGTGCACCCCCGCCGTTAAAAACCGTGCTAAAACTAGCAGACGGCGTAGTCCTGAGGCTCGCGGCCGTAGTAGGCGTCCAGGTAGAGCTCCTTGATCTCGCTCATGAGCGGGTAGCGCGGGTTAGCGCCGGTGCACTGGTCGTTGAATGCCTGCTCGGTCATCTCGTCGAGGGTGTCGAGGAAGTACTGCTCGTCAACACCGTAGTCGGCGATGGTCTTCTTGACGCCGATGAAGTCCTTGAGCTCCTCGAGCTTCGTGATGAAGTTCTCGAAGACCTCCTTATCGTCCTTGCCCTCGATGCCGCAGTACTTGGCCATCTCGGCGTAGTTGTGCAGCGCGTTGGGGTAAGGATACTGGGAGAAGGTACCCATCTTGACGGGTGCCTCGGCGGCGTTGTAGCGCATGACGCGGGTCAGGATGACGGCGTTGGCGAGGCCGTGGGGCAGGTGATGGAAGGCGCCGAGCTTGTGAGCCATGGAGTGGTTGAGGCCCAGGAAGGCGTTGGCGAAGGCCATACCGGCCATGCAGGAGGCGTTGTGCATCTCCTCGCGGGCGTGCGGGTCCTTGGCACCGTTCGTGAAGCTGGAGGGCAGGTTCTCAAAGACGAGCTTAGCCGCGCGCTCGGAGAGGCCCTTGGTGTAGTCGGAAGCCATGATGGAGACGTAGGACTCGATGGCGTGGGTCATGACGTCGATGCCGGAGGCAGCGGTCAGGCCGCGCGGGGCGGTCATGCAGTTGTCGGCGTCGACGATAGCCATGTTGGGGAGCAGCGCGTAGTCGGCGAGCGGCCACTTGATGCCGGTCTCCTTGTCGGTGATGATGGCGAACGGCGTGCACTCGGAGCCGGTACCCGAGGAGGTCGGGACGGCGACGAAGTAGGCCTTCTTGCCCATCTCGGGGAAGGTGAAGATACGCTTGCGGATGTCCATGAAGTCCATGGCCATGTCCTCAAACTTGCACTCGGGGTGCTCGTACATCATCCACATGATCTTGCCGGCGTCCATAGCGGAGCCACCGCCGACGGCGATGATGACGTCCGGCTCAAAGAGAGCCATCTGCTTGGCGCCGCGACGTGCGCACTGCAGCGACGGATCGGGCTCAACGTCGTAGAAGCAGTCGTGGGCGATGCCCATTTCGTCGAGCTTGGCCTCGATGGCGCGGGTGTTGCCATTCTTGAAGAGGAACTGGTCGGTGACGATGAAGGCGCGCTTCTTGCCCATGACGTTGCCCAGCTCGTCGAGGGCGACGGGCGTGGAACCCTTCTTGAAGTAGACCTTCTCGGGAGCGCGGAACCACAGCATGTTCTCACGGCGCTCGGCCACAGTCTTAACGTTGATCAAGTGCTTCACCCCAACGTTCTCGGAGACGGAGTTGCCGCCCCAGGAGCCGCAGCCCAGGGTCAGAGACGGCTTCATGCCAAAGTTGTACAGGTCACCGATGCCGCCGTGCGAGGACGGGGTGTTGATGACGATACGGCAGGCCTTCATGACGTGCTCGAACAGGCTGATCTTCTCGGCCTGGGCGGGGTGCACGTACAGAGAGGCGGTGTGGCCCGGGCCACCGGCGAGCACCAGGTGCTCGGCCTTGTCGACGGCCTCCTGGAAGTCCTTGGCGTGGTACATGGCCAGGACCGGGGAGAGCTTCTCGTGGGAGAACTCCTCCTTGGCAGGGTCGGTGGAGGTGACCTCGGCGATCAGGATCTTGGTCTTGGCGGGAACCTCGATGCCGGCGAGCTCGGCGATCTTGGCGGCAGCCATGCCGGGGATGCGGTGGTCGAGAGCGCCGTTCTTGAACATGGCGGCACGCAGGGCCTCCATCTCGGCACCCTGCTTGACGAAGTAGCAGCCGCGCTTCTGGAACTCGGCCTTGACCTGGTCATAGATACTGTCGATGACGGTCACGGACTGCTCGGAAGCGCAGATCATGCCGTTGTCGAAGGTCTTGGAGTGGATGATGGAGTTGACGGCGAGCAGCACGTCGGCGGTGTCGTCGATGATGACCGGGGTGTTACCGGCACCAACGCCCAGGGCGGGCTTGCCCGAGGAGTAGGCGGCCTTGACCATGCCCGGGCCACCGGTGGCGAGGATGATGTCGACGTCGCGCATGACCATGTTGGTCAGCTCGATGGAGGGGACATCGACCCAGCCGATGATGCCCTCGGGGGCACCGGCCTTGACGGCGGCGTCAAGCACGAGCTTGGCAGCGGCGATGGTGCACTTGGCGGCTGCCGGGTGCGGGGAGATGATGATGCCGTTGCGGGTCTTCAGGCTGATCAGCGTCTTGAAGATCGCGGTGGAGGTGGGGTTGGTCGTCGGGATGACGGCGCCCACGATACCGATGGGCTCGGCGATCTTGGTGATGCCGTAAGCCTCGTCGCGCTCCAGAACGCCACAGGTCTTGGTGTTCTTGTAAGCGTTGTAGATGTACTCTGCGGCGTAGTGGTTCTTGATGACCTTGTCCTCAAGAACGCCGCGGCCGGTCTCCTCGATGGCCATCTTCGCCAACGGGATACGAGCCTTGTTGGCGGCCATGGCGGCCTCGTAGAAGATCTTGTCGACCTGCTCCTGCGTGTACGTAGCAAAAAGCGCCTGGGCCTCTCGCATCTGAGCGAGCTTAGCCTCAAGCGCCTCTACGTTGTCCACAATTGCGGGAGTAGTGTTTTCCGGTGACTTTTTCACCATTTGTGTCTCCTTGCGATCGGAGATTTACCCTACGCCTTGCATGATAGCAAGAAATTATTCGGCGAACGGTAAGATTCCCGTAAAAGGCACACTAAAACGCTTCAACTAAATGAACCGTTTCAACTAATGCTGCATCGCCCCGCTCGTCGGGGACACTCATTGGGGACAGACTTACATGAGTGCTTTCACTCATTTGGGACAGACATCGTTTTGCCATTTTGCCGTTTTGGGCCTGTTTTTGCCGCTCATTGGATATAAATAGGTCACAGGCTCAGCATTTCGCGTTCCTTCTCTCCTTTTAGGTGTTGCCTGTTCAGTTTTGAAAGGAGAGAATATGCCTCGTTCCGCCCGCGCCGTTTCGCTCACCGGCTACTACCACGTTTTTGACCGTGGCAACTCCAAGCAGATTATTTTTGAAGATGACTCCGACCGCTATCGTTTCTTATCGGACATCTCGGACAGGTTTTCACGCCATGAAGTGGCGGTGTTGGCTTGGTGCATTATGGATAACCACTTCCATTTGATGGTTGATGACCCATATGACAACCTTTCAAAGGCAATGCAGTGCGCATTGACGGCATATGCTAAATATTTCAATGGGAAAACGGGAAGAACGGGCCATCTGTTTGATAATCGCTATTCGCGGGTCGCGGTTGAGTCGGACACGCAGGCGGTACAGCTGCTCGATTATATCCATCTCAATCCTGTGAAAGGCGCGCTCGACTCGCTCGAGGCGTATCGTTGGTCAAGCTACAAGGCATACCAGCTGGGCTACGATCCCTTTGACATCTGTGATGCGGCCCCCATGCTCGATATTGTCGGAGGCTCCCGTTGCTATTGTGAGCATCTCGAGGAAGTTGCCGGGCACATCTGGTCAGTGGAGGTTCTTCCACGCCGACGGATCCCCGATGAGGACGCCCTTGCCGTCGCGCACGAAGTCCTGCCGAGCATAGATCCTGCGCTGCTCAAGGCCCTGCCGCGACCCGAGCGTGATGCCTGTCTGCTGAGGCTCAGGCGGGCGCATCTCACGGTCAAGCAAATTGCCCGTATCACCGGTATCGGCGCTACAAGCGTGACCAAGGCCACTGCAGGCTGGAAAGAGGCTGCGTGAGGCAGGGGCCGAATCGCTGCCGGCATGCGTCATGTCTGTCCCAAATGCGTGAAAGCACTCATGTAAGTCTGTCCCCAATGAGTGCAAAAAGGCGCCCGCCACATGGAGGACGCCTTTGGTAAGTTCTATGTGAACGCGAGGTCTTTGACCCGGAGAGTCCGAGGTACTTGTTGGTAAGACCTTATTTAGGAGCGCGCAACCTTGCCGGACTTGAGGCAGGTGGAGCAAACGTTCATCTTGCGACGGTGACCATCGACGACGACGTAGACGCGCTGGATGTTGGGGCGGAACTTACGGTTGGTGACGCGGTGAGAGTGGCTGATAGAGCGACCGGCAACGGGGTGCTTACCGCAAACTTCGCAAACTTTGGACATAACTGACCCTCCTTGGGCGACAAACGAACATGTCGCGTTAACAAACAAGCCTGAACTATAGCACAGAAGCATGTCTCTGTGCGCAATCTACACAGAGATATTCCTCTTTTGGCGATAGTGCCCACGCTACGGCCCTGGACGTAGATCCGATTTGCGTGCGGCAGAGGGGATTATGCCAGCTCGCAACAAGGTTTTCAAGCGCGTCCCACAAATATATATAGGTTTATGGAGCTATTGGCTCCGTTTACGGATTGACTAGTATTTATGCTCGCATTTATTTATGCTCGCATTTGAGCCCGAGGTTGGCTACACTATGCCTTGACCATTAAAGGGGTACGAGATACCCACATGGAATTACATAGCTGCCAATGAGTAGTACTTCCTGTGGGTGTCTGGTTCCGCTTTGAGCGGTCGGGCATCTATTTTTTTGACTGTGTCAGCAGTCAAGACATGTGAGGAAGGAGATCGATGGGCACGACTTCCCCCAAGGCGGTCATCATGGACGAGACCGCCGTCAACCGAGCGATGACCCGCATCGCGCACGAGATTCTCGAGCGCAACGAGGGCTGTGAAGACCTCGCTCTGGTCGGCATCGTCACGCGCGGCGACCTTCTGGCAAAGAAGCTCGCCGAGGCGATCAAGGAGATTGAGGGTGTCGACGTTCCGCTCGGCAGCCTGGACATCAGCTTCTATCGCGATGACTATGCGACCAATTTCGCTCCCGCGATCCACGCTACCAACATTCCCTTTAGCGTCGACGGCAAGCGCGTCGTGCTGGTGGACGACATCCTGTACACGGGTCGCACCATCCGCGCCGCTCTGGACGCCGTTATGGACCTGGGTCGTCCGAGCCGAGTCGAGCTGGCAGTTCTCGTTGACCGCGGTCACCGCGAGCTCCCTATCTCGCCGGACTTTGTCGGCAAGAACGTTCCCTCGTCGCACGAGGAGAACGTGCACCTATATATGAAGGAAGTCGACGGCCGTACCGCTGTCGAGATCAACGACGTCGCGCCGGGTTCCCACGTGGGCTCCGCGCCGCTGGGAGGTGAGTAGTACCGTGGCGTTCAACCATAAGCACCTGATCGACATTACCGAGTACTCCGAAGAGGACATCAAGCTCATCCTCGAGACCGCCAAGGCGTTCTCCGAGGTCAATGAGCGTGCCATCAAGAAGGTCCCCACGCTCAAGGGCAAGACCATCGTCAACATGTTCAACGAGCCCTCGACGCGTACCCGCAGCTCCTTCGAGCTCGCCGAGAAGCGTCTTTCGGCCGACAGCCTCAATTTCGGCGGCTCTTCGACCTCCACGGTCAAGGGCGAGAGCCTCGTCGATACCGTCGAGACCCTCAACGCCTACAAGATTGACTGCATTGTCGTGCGCGACAAGCACGCCGGTGCTCCCTACATCGTCACGCAGAATTCGCCCGCGAGTGTTATCTGCGCCGGTGACGGTAAGCACAACCACCCCACGCAGGCTCTGCTCGACCTGTACACCATCTGGGAGCACAAGGGTGACTTCCACGGTCTGAAGGTCGCCGTCGTCGGTGACATCGCCCACTCCCGCGTTTGCGGCTCGCTGATTCCCGCGCTGAAGATCATGGGCTGTGAGACCTACGCCGTCGCCCCCGGCACGCTGCTGCCTCCGGCACCCGAGGTCCTGGGCTGCGACCACGTGACGAGCGATCTCGATTCCGTCCTGCCCGAGCTGGACGTCGTCTACATGCTGCGCGTGCAGCAGGAGCGCCTCGAGGGTGCCCCGTTCCCGACCATTCGCGAGTACCACAAGCTCTTCGGCCTGACCAAGGACCGCGAGAAGCTCATGAAGCCCGACGCGATCATCTGCCACCCGGGCCCCATCAACCGCGGTGTCGAGTTCGACTCCTATATGGCCGACCACCCGCAACGCTCCGTCATCCTGGAGCAGGTCTACGCCGGTATCTGCGTGCGTATGGCTATCCTGTATCTGCTGCTTGGAGGTGCCGATAATGGCCTTGCTTCTTAAGAATGCCCACGTCGTCGACCCGTCCGTCGAGCTTGACGGTGTCGTTGACGTCCTGATTGACGGCGACAAGATCGCCGAGGTCGGTGAGAATCTCGCTGCCGAGGGAGCCGAGGTCCGCGACCTTTCCGGCAAGTACCTCGTCCCCGGCCTGGTGGATATGCACGTTCACCTTCGCGAGCCCGGCTACGAGGTCAAAGAGGACATCGAGAGCGGCACCCGCGCAGCTGCCAAGGGCGGCTTTACCGGCGTGTGCTCCATGCCCAATACCGATCCCGTCACCGATAACGGCACCGTTGTGGAGTTCGTCAAGTCCCGTGCTGCCGAGGTCGGTCACTGCCGCGTCTATCCGTCGGGCGCCATGACCCGCGGTCTTAAGGGCGAGGCCATGTCCGAGATGGGCGATATGGTCGCCCACGGCGCCGTCGCCTTCACCGACGACGGTCGTGGCGTGCAGGGCGCGGGCATGCTCCGTCGCTGCATGGACTACGGCAAGATGTTCGGCAAGGTCTTTATGAGCCACTGCCAGGACGAGGACCTGGTCGGCCACGGCCAGATCAACGAGGGCAAGGTTTCGACCCGTCTGGCTCTCGAGGGCTGGCCGGCTGCCGGCGAGGAGCTCCAGATCGCCCGTGACATTGAGATCGCCAAGCTGACCGGTGCCAAGCTGCACATCCAGCACATCTCCACCTCTCACGGTCTCGAACTCGTGCGTGCCGGTAAGGCCGCCGGCGTTCAGGTTACCTGCGAGGCCACCCCGCACCACATGTTCCTGACCGAGAACGATCTGGACGAGACCTACAACACCTCGCTCAAGGTCAACCCGCCGCTGCGTACCGAGGAGGATGCCGAGGCCATCCGTCAGGGCGTCATCGACGGCACCGTCGACGTTATCGTCACCGATCACGCTCCCCACACCCCGTGGGAGAAGGCCCGCGAGTTCGAGCTTGCGCCCTTTGGCATGATCGGTCTCGAGACCTCGCTGTCGCTCGTGCTCACCGAGCTGGTCAACACGGGTAAGATGAGCATGGGCCGCATGGTCGAGCTCATGGCCATCAAACCGCGTGAGATCCTGGGTCTCGACCAGGTTCAGGTCAAGGCGGGCTCCGTTGCTGACCTGACCGTGTTCGACGCGTCCGCCACCTGGACGGTTGGCGAGGACGGCTACGAGTCGCGCGCCGAAAACTCCGGTTTCGCCGGCCGCACGCTTACCGGCCGTGCCACCGATGTGTTTGTCGGCGGTAAGCAGACGCTTGCCGACGGCTGCATCTGCTAGCATAGCCTTATCGCTTTTGTGCGCGGCGCCCTTGCGGTGCCGCGCTTTCTATTCGTTTGGACCATGCAACCGCATGGGGGATTGGAGCGTCTATGCCCACACCTTCCACTGCACGCATGCACGACTTCGAGGTCGTCTCGAACCGGGAGATCGCCGACGGCATCTTCTCGCTCGTCATCTCGGCCCCCAAGCTTGCAAGTGCGCTCAAGCCCGGTCAGTTTGTGAACATTGCCGTGCCCGGCGATGCGTCCTCGCTGCTTCGCGTGCCTCTGAGCTTCTATCGCGCCGACGCCCAGGCCGGCACCGTCGAGCTGTGGTACGCCGTCGTGGGCGACGATACCCGTCGTCTGTCGCAGATGGCTCCCGGCTCCAAGTCCAACCTGTTGGGCCCTGGCGGCCGCGGCTGGCTTGTTCCCGAGGGCACCAGGAAGGCGCTGCTCGTGGCGGGCGGTATCGGCGTTCCGCCCGTGCTCTGCCTCGCCGGCGAGCTTGCCGAGCAGGGCGTGGATGTCGACGTGTGCCTGGGCTTTGGCACCGCTTCCAAGGCCGTGGGCATCGACGAGTTCCGCGCGCTGGGCGCCACGGTTTACGTGTGCACCGACGATGGCACGCTGGGCACGCACGGTTTTTGCACCGACCCGGCAGCCGAGCTGCTCGGCGAGGGCGGCTACGACTACGTCGCCAGTTGCGGTCCCGCCGTCATGATGAAGAAAGTCGCCGCCGCTGCCGCTGAGGCCGGTGTGTACTGCGAGGTGTCGCTCGAGCGCATGATGAGCTGTGGCTTTGGCGCCTGCAACACCTGCAATGTCGAGACGGTCGACGGTATGAAGGGTGCTTGCATGTGCGGCCCCGTGTTCGATGCTTCCAAGGTGGTGGTCTTCTAGTGGGTACCGTGAACATGGCCGTCGATTTCGGCGGCGTCAAGATGCAGAACCCCATCAACACCGCAGCCGGTACCTTTGGCTACGGTTGGCAGTTCCAGAACTTCTTTGATGTTTCCCAGCTGGGCGCCATCACCACCAAGGGTTGCGCAGCCGAGCCCTGGCCCGGCAACCCCGCGCCCCGCATGGCCGAGCTCCCCGGCGGTATGATCAACTCCGTGGGCCTTCAGAACCCCGGCGTGGCCGCCTTTGCCCGCGAGTCCGGTCCGTGGCTCGAACAGCTGTCCAAGGACGGCTGCCAGGTCATCTGTCAGGTTGCCGGCCACTCCGTTGACGAGTTTGTCCGCGCGCTCGAGATGTATGTCGAGCTGTGCCCCTGGGCTGCCGGCTACGAGATCAACGTGAGCTGCCCTAATATCGCCGCCGGCGGTGCCGCCATGGGCTCTACGCCCGAGGGCGCCTCATCCGTTATGGCTGCCTGCCGCAAGGTGACCGATAAGCCGCTGTTCGTGAAGATGGCACCGGTCAACGTCGCCGAGATCGCCAAGGCCCTCGAGGCTGCCGGCGCCGACGGCCTTTCGGTCATCAACTCCATCCAGGGCATGGCCATCGACGTCCATACCCGCAAGTCCCGCGTGGCTAAGCCCAAGGGCGGCCTTTCGGGCCCGCTGTGTCATCACATCGCCGTGCGCATGGTCTGGGAGGTTGCCCAGGCCGTCGATATCCCCATCAACGGTGTCGGCGGTGTCATGACCGGTGAGGATGCGGCTGAGTTTATCTTGGCCGGCGCCACCTGCGTGTCGGTCGGTATGGCCAACTTCGTCGATCCGTGCGCTTCGCTCAAGATCGCGCATGAGCTCGAGGCCTGGGCCGAGTCCCAGGGCGTAAAGGACATCAACGAGCTGGTAGGTGCTTTCGAATGCTAGAGACCGATGCCCGCGACCGCGTAATCGTCGCCCTCGACTGCGATCGTGAGCGTGCGCTCGAGCTCGCCCACGAGCTTTCGGGCCATGCCGCCTGGCTTAAGGTTGGTATGACGCTCTATTACGCTGAGGGCCCCGAGATCGTCAAGACCTTTAAGGACCTGGGCTTTAAGGTCTTCCTTGACCTTAAGTTCCATGATATTCCGCATCAGGTTCGCGGTGCCGCCCGTTCGGCCTCGCTTGCCGGTGCCGACCTGCTCTCGGTTCACGGCTTGGGTTCGGGCGCCATGCTCGCTGCCTGCCGCGAGGGTGCCGAGGAGGCGCGCGAGGACCGCGCCAAGCTCGTCGCCATCACCGTGCTCACGAGCATGAATCAGGATGCCTTGAGCGAGATCGGCGTCGAGTCGCCCGTGGCCGAGGAGGCCGCCCGCCTGGCAAAGCTCGCTCAGGCCAACGGCATCGATGGCATTGTGTGCTCGCCGATGGAGGCTCACGACATGCGTGAGCTGCTTGGTCCTGATGCCCTGATCGTGACTCCGGGTGTGCGTCCGGTGGGTGCCGCCTTAGGCGACCAGTCTCGCGTGGCGACGCCTTCCCAGGCTATCGAGCGAGGCGCAAGCCACATTGTGGTGGGCCGTCCCATCACTGGTGCCGACGATCCGGTTGCCGCCTTTGACGCCATCGTCGCCGAGCTGGTCGAAAACGTCGCGTAAAAGATTCCCCTAAGTCACCACTTTTGGGTCTCATTAGCACAAAATAGCCCCTGTGCCTGCGTAAACTTTCCCATCCTTTGTGTGGAATCGCAGGTCAGGGGCTTAACTTTGGGCGCAGTATATTGCACTTTTTGCGGGTATCGTCTAACCTATGGAGCCGCGATTGGGCATTTTGTACGTTCTACGTGCTAAAATGCCAATTATTGAATCAGATATAACCCAACTATTTGGAGGTACGAATGGCACTCCCTCAGCTTACCGATGAGCAGCGCAAGCAGGCTCTTGAGAAGGCTGCTGCCGCACGTCACGCCCGCGCTGAGCTTCGCGAGCAGATCAAGAAGGGCGAGAAGTCCCTCGAGTCCGTGCTCAACTCCGATGACCCCATCGCTTCCCGCATGAAGGTTTCCACCCTCATCGAGTCTCTCCCTGGTTATGGCAAGGCCAAGGCCGCCAAGATCATGGAGGAGCTCGGTATCTCCGCTACCCGTCGCGTCCAGGGCCTCGGCGTCCGTCAGCGCGAGCAGCTCCTCGAGCAGCTGACCAAATAAGTGAGCGCTCAGGATTCCAAGCTCTTTGTGATTTCTGGACCGTCAGGCGCAGGCAAGGGTACGCTCGTCACTCGTGTGCGCGAGCGCCGCTCGAACCTGGGCCTGACGGTTTCGGCTACCACGCGAGCACCACGCAAAGGTGAGGTCGACGGCGTCAACTACTTTTTTCTGACGCGCGAGGAGTTCGACCGCCGCGTGGCAAACGGTGAGTTTGTTGAGTGGGCCGAGGTCCACGGTAACTGCTACGGCACGTTGGTGAGCGAGGTCCAGTCCAAGCTCGCCTCTGGTTCGTCTCTCATCTTGGAGATCGATGTCCAGGGTGCCCTGCAGGTGAAGGAGCGTTTCCCCGAGGCCGTGCTGATCTTTATCAAGCCACCTTCGCTCGAGGTGCTTCGCGAGCGTCTAGTCGGTCGCGGTACCGAGACGCCCGAGACGATTGAGCTGCGTATGGCAAACGCCGCCGATGAGCTTGCCCTTGCCAACCGCTACGACGACGTCGTGGTGAATGACGATCTCGACCGCGCGACCGATGAGCTCGTTCGCGTTCTCGATATGCATGAAAGGATCTGAGGTCCGTGTCCGTTGTAAAGCCTTGCATTGACGATCTTCTGGAGAAGACCGATCACAACCGCTTCCTGCTCGCTTCGCTTGCTTCCAAGCGCGCCTGCGACATCAATAGCATGCTGCGTGGCCAGCACAACCGCGTGCTTGCCGTCCAGGATGTCGATGACATCACCATCGGGCTTTCCGGTGCCGATACCATTTCGATGGCTATGGATGAGATTGTCGACGGCGACATCTCTTACGACGAGGCCCGTTATGAGAAGGCGCTCGGCCACAAGGTTGCTGAAGCCTAAATGGCGGCTCGCGTCTGCCTGGTCCACTATCACGAGGTTGGACTGAAGGGTAAGAACCGCGCACATTTCGAGCATATCCTCATGGATAACATCAAGGCGGCCTTGGCCGCCTTTTCCGTGAATGCCGTGTCTCGAATTTCCGGTTATATCCTCGTGACCTTTAACGAGCATCAGGCCGACGAGGCGGCGCGTGTCATTCGCACCGTTCCCGGCGTTGCTCGTGTGTCTTTGGCGTATCACACCAACCGCGACCCGCAGGAGTACTGCGCCGCCGCCGTGAAGGCGCTGCGCGAGTTTGGTTCCTTCGATTCGTTTAAGGTGCACGCCAAGCGCTCCAATACTGACTATGAGCTCACCTCGATTGACATCAATCGTCAGGTGGGCGAGGTGTTGTGCGAGGCGTTTCCTGATAAAAAGGTTCAGATGCACGATCCTGACGCTATGGTGCACGTACTGGTGGTCCAGGGTAGCGTCTACGTGTATGCGCGCTCCGAGCGCGGTGTGGGCGGTCTGCCGGTGGGTTCTGCCGGCAAGGTCGTGACGCTGCTGTCGTCGGGTATCGATTCTCCGGTGGCGACCTGGATGCTCGCGCGTCGCGGCGCCGTGTGCGTGCCGGTACATTTCTCCGGTCGTCCGCAGACGCCCGATACGAGCGAGTATTTGGTGCAGGACATCATCCGTGCGCTTGAGCCGGGTGTCCAGATCGGCCGCCTGTACGTGGTGCCGTTTGGTGACTGCCAGCGTGAGATTTCGGTCACCTGTCCCAGCAACCTGCGCGTGATCATGTATCGCCGTATTATGTATTCGGTTGCCGAGCGCATTGCGCACATCGAGGGCGCCAAGGCCATCGTGACGGGCGAATCGCTTGGGCAGGTTGCCTCCCAAACGCTTGAGAATATCATGGCCGTCAACGAGGCCGTGAAGATCCCCGTGTTCCGTCCTCTCATCGGTTCGGACAAGCAGGAGATCATCGCGCGTGCCGAGGAGATCGGTACGTTCGATATCTCGACTGAGGCCGCTCCCGACTGCTGCACGCTGTTTATGCCGCGCCGTCCCGAGACGCACGCTAAACTCGATGCCGTGCATGAGGCCTGGGAGTTGTTCGATCACGAGGAGATGATCGAGCGCCTGCTCAAGCAGACCGAGTACATCGACTTCGAGAGCAACACGTATAAGGCCCCTAAGACCTTAAAACGCAAACATTCGGAGCTTGCTCCGCGTGAGATTTACCAAGATCACGAGTAATTTTGTGCATAGACCGACGATGCGTCTGCATCGTCGGTCTTTTGCTATCTGGGCATTTTGCGGCTAAGTGTTCATTTGCTGACGTGTGCCTGAATAAATGGACAGTATTTCGCAAGGTTTTGGTCGGCTTTTGGTTTGACCGCGAAAACCGGTTTTGGAGAATGGCTGTTGCAGGACTCTTTTCCTGACACGATGTTGTTGGGAGGTTTTGCTATGGCGCAGCGCGAACAACACGAACGGGTCAAACGGATGGACCGCTTGGCGGACAAGCTACTCGGTCATAAGGCAGTGGTGATGGCGATACTGGTCGTCATTGCGATGGCGAGTGGACTGGCGATGGCGAACCTTGGCGGCGGTGCCGGTGGCGTGTCGTTTGAGCGCACTGACGGTTCGGGCTCGTTGGTGGAGCCGGGATCCGGTGATGCCTCAAGCGGAAAGACATCCGAAGGTTCTTCGACAAAGGCTTCTGCCGCGGCAGAGGTTTATGTCGATGTTGATGGCGCCGTTGTGTCGCCCGGCGTATATCGGCTCAAGGACGGCGCTCGGGTGGCTCAGGCGATTGATGCCGCCGGCGGGCTGGCGCCCGAGGCAGACGTTACGGGGCTCAATCGGGCATCTAAGGTCACTGATGGACAAAAAATTCACGTTCCAACGGTAGGGGAACAGCAGGCGTCCATTTCGGAAGCCGGTGTTGATGGTGGGGCTTCCGCATCATCGGGCGTGAGTGGCGCAACAGGCCTAGTAAACATCAATACGGCAAGTGCGGCAGAGCTGCAGACGCTCTCGGGCATCGGCCCCTCCATGGCCCAGTCGATTATCGATGAGCGTACAAAGAACGGTGCTTTTGCCTCGGTTGACGATCTGATGCGTGTGTCGGGGATCGGCGAGAAGAAGCTTGCCAAAATCAAAGATTGCATCTGCGTATGAGTGCGACAGAGCGCGAGCATGTGATGCCTCCGCGGCCCTTGATGCCGTGGACGATGGCTCTGTGTGCCGGCGTGTGCATGAGCTGCGCCTTGGTGCTCAACGTGGCCGCTGATGTGCTGCTGAGGGAGCAGGCGCCTGCGGTCGGGCTGCTATGGGCCATTCCCGTTGCGGCGGCGGTATTCGTTGTGCTGGCTCAATTTTGTGCGCGGCTTGTCCCTTGGAAGCGGTGGCTGTATGCCGCGTCCGTCGGTCTCGTGGCGGGAGCGGTCGTCTCGGCGTGGTGGGCTGTGGGCGCGCTAAGCGCCTCGAAGGCGCTCGACGCTCGAGCGGCAAGCAGCCTCGAGTTTGTCGTGCAGGGTGATCCATCCATAAACGACGACGTGTATTCCTATACCTGCGAGGCACGCGCGGACGGCAAGAACTTGGCAACGGTTCGCCTATCGTGTGACCGCGAGCTCAGGGTCGGGGCGCACATGCGTGTTATCGGTCGCGTTTCACGTTTTGAGAACGATGCGTATGGACGATCGCGTGTGCTCCGAGGCGAGGTGCGCAAGGTTCAAGCCGTTCGGATTGTGCCGGTCGATGAGGGCTCTCCGGGCCCGCTGCTTCGGCTGCGAAATGGGCTGCTTGCGTCCATCGCGCCTGCGACCGACCTGGCGCGTGCGCTCATAGCCGGTGTCGTCTGTGGTCGTTCGTCCGAGCTGCGCGCCCAGTCGGCTGGCGATTGGTTTTCGGTGACGGGAACGGCGCATCTTATCGCCGTCTCGGGCAGCCATTTGGCTATCGTGGGGTTTGTAATCGAGGGCGTATTGCAAAAGACTCGGTGTTCACGTGGTCTTCAGCGGGCGATATTGGCGATAACGCTTGTGGGCTACGCTGCCTTTACGGGCGCGTCTCCCTCGGCCGTGCGCGCGTGCTGCATGGTGTTCGCGACGCTTGTCGTAAACGGCGCGGGGCGTCGCCGGCACGGCGCATCGGCACTCTTTGTTACCATGTCCATCTTTGTGCTACTGCGGCCGACGGTGCTGTTCGAGATGGGTTTTCAGCTTTCATGTGCCAGCGTCTTAGCCATTCTGTGCTTTTGCCCCTATGCGACCTACGCTTTGGGTGAGCTGGGTGTGCCATCAGACGTTGCCAGCATGCTTTCCGTCACGCTGTGCTCGCAACTGGCGACACTTCCCATTACCATTCCTGCCTTCGGTACGTTCTCGCTCATTGCTCCGCTGGCAAATGCGGTCATCGGTCCGGTGGTGAGCGTACTGCTTGCCGTGTCGATCGTGCTGGTTCCCTTTTCGCTCGTGGCACCGTTGCGGACTTGGGCGCTCGTTGTGCCCATGATTGCCTCCCGTTGCGCGCTGTTCTTCGAGCAGCTGTTTGCCGCCGTGCCGGGTGCATCCGTGAGCGTGCCGCCCGATAGCATGTGGATTTATCTAGTGCCGTGTTTGCTGGCGGTGCTGCTGGTCTGGTGGCCGCGTCCCCGTGCACGTCCTGTGGCGGTGGGGCTTGCATGTCTGGTGTTCCTGGCTGCGATTCCGTACGTCTACTGGGATCGATTCGCTCCGCCTTCTGTGACGGTGCTCGATGTGGGCCAGGCCGATGCGATTCTTATCCGCCAGGGCGGTGCAGTGGCACTCGTCGACTGCGGGCTCGACGAGCGCGTGGTGGCGGCGTTGGTTCGCAATAACGTGCACCATATCGATGCCGTCTTTGTGACGCATTGGGATGAGGATCACTGGGGTGGTCTGCCTGCCGTGCTCGAACAGTTTCCGGTCGGTACGATTGCCGTGGCGGCGGATGCGCTGGAGGATGCTCCTGCCGAGGTATTGAACCGACCTGGCGTGGAGTATCGGCAGGTGCGCCGTGGGGATACGGTCGATATCGGCTCATTTTGCGCCCGCGTGATGTGGCCATTCGAGTCCGTGGATGGTGAGGGAAATGAGGACTCGCTTGTCCTGCTGCTCTCATATGTTCAGGAAGGCAAGGGCCTGCGTATGCTCCTCACCGGTGATGCCGAGATCGACCAAGAACGGGAATTCGTGCAGGAGGTGGGGGATATCGACGTACTTAAACTTGGGCATCACGGCTCTAAGGTTTCAGTCGATGATGAGTTGCTGGACGTCCTGAAGCCCGAGCTTTCCCTCGCGAGTGCGGGCGAAGGGAATCGATACGGCCATCCGTCCGATGCCTGCATCGATGCCGTTAAGGAAGCGGGCGCCGTGTTCGCGTGCACTATCGAACACGGCGACATTACCGTCACGCCGACTGCGAATGGCTTTGCGATGCGATGCCAGCAACCGTGACGACATCGTTGGCGTGTGGTGGGCCCCTGGGCTAGAATGGCACGGAGCGAATACGAAGGCCTGCGGGAGGGGAGCGCAATGTCCGAAACCGGTCTGCTGCCGGCATATCTGATCGTCGGTACCGACGGAGTCAAGCGCGATCACGCCGTCTCGCGTATGAAAGCGCGTCTGGAAAAGTCGGGTATGGTCGACTTCAACCTCGATGAGCGCGACATGACCAAGGACCCCGATATCGAGTCGATTATCGGATCGCTTAACACCTTTCCGATGGGTAGTGAGTTTCGCCTGGTAATCCTTGATGGCTGCTCAAAGCTCGCCAAGGCGGTCTCGGAGCCGCTCGTCGAGTATCTGGCGAGTCCCAGCCCCACAACGGTCTGCCTCATCATCGCCGACTCGCTTGCCAAGAACACGCGCCTGTATAAGGCGATCGCCAAAATCGACAAGAAGGCCGTGATCGATTGCTCCGGCACCAAGCGCTGGGAGTTACCGCGCCGCGTGCAACAGATGGCGACGCAGCACGGCAAGTCGATCTCGACGGCGGCCGCCGAGGAACTCGTCTCGCGTTCGGGTGAAAACACTCGCATGCTCGATAACGACTTGGCTAAGCTTGCCCAGATGGTCGAGGCGCCGCAGATTGAGCTTGCCGACGTTGAGCGCTGGATTGTACGTACGGCCGAGGTTCAACCCTGGGACTTTCTCAATGCGGTCTCGGCCCGTGACATGCGACGCTCTCTCGAGCTCTTCAATCTACTGCCCGCCAAGAGCTACGTGTGGACTTACACATTGCTGTGCGGCCGCATCCGCGAGCTTGTCGTTGCCAAGGCGCTCGATGCGCGCGGACAGGGTCGTGAGTTGGCCGCAACACTTAAGCTCCAGTCCTGGCAGGTCAAGAATCACCTGACCTGGTCACGTCGCTTTTCGATGGCAGAGCTCGTCGCAGCGCTCGAGGGCGCGGTCGATGTGGAGCTCGCGCTGAAGGGTTCGGCCGATTCTCAGACCGCGCTTTTGCTCTGGATTACGAACATCTTGAGAAAATCGTGATGATACCTGCCTATTTGACAAATTCGTTCTATCCCTTTGAGGGGGAGCGTGCTATAGTAGGCGCTTGCATGACCTCACCGTGTCTCAGAGGTGTCATACATTTTTTGCAAGGAACTCGAAAGGAACTCCAGAAGTGGCAAACATCAAGTCTCAGAAGAAGCGTATCCGCACCAATGAGGCAGCTCGCATGCGTAACAAGGCTGTCAAGTCCGAGCTCAAGACGCTGACCAAGCACGTCCAGTCCGCCGTCGCCGAGGGCGACGCCGAGAAGGCCCAGGCTGCCCTCAAGACCGTCACCAAGCGTCTCGACATGGCTGCCGCCAAGCATGTTATCCACAAGAACCAGGCTTCCAACCGCAAGTCCGGTCTTGCCAAGCTCGTGAACAGCATCAACGACTAAGTTGTAAATTTCACACCAAACAGATTACGCGCATAAATGGAGCCTGTTTTATGGAACAGGCTCCATTTTTTGTACCGCTCGGGTAAGATAGTGCGCATGAATACTTCAATTGACATTTCCCACATCCGCAACTTCTCAATCGTTGCGCACATCGACCATGGCAAGTCCACGATCAGTGACCGTATCCTCGAACTCACCCATACAGTCGACGAACGCGACATGGAGTCGCAGCTGCTCGACACCATGGATATCGAGCGCGAGCGCGGCATCACAATCAAGTCCAATGCCGTTCGCGTGTCCTATGACGCCGACGATGGCGAGACGTATCAGTTCAATCTGATCGATACGCCGGGCCACGTGGACTTTACCTATGAGGTCTCGCGCTCGCTGGCAGCCTGTGAGGGCGCGGTGCTCGTTGTCGACGCCACGCAGGGCGTTGAGGCGCAGACCGTCTCTAACGCGACGCTCGCCATGAACGCCAATCTGGACATTGTGCCGGCCATCAACAAGATCGACCTGCCCTCGGCTCATCCCGACGAGGTTAAGACCGAGATCGAGGATGACCTGGCGATCCCTGCCGATGATGCCGTGTGCGTCTCGGGCAAGACCGGCGAGGGCATCCACGATCTGCTGGAGTCCATTGTCTTTCTGATCTCTCCGCCCAAGGGCGATGCGAATGCACCGCTTAAGGCACTCATTCTGGATTCATACTTCGACGAGTATCGTGGCGTCGTCGCCACGGTGCGCATCTTTGACGGCTCCATCAAAAAGGGCGATACCCTGCGCATGATGCAGGCAAAGGGCGACTTTTTGGTCGATGGCGTGGGCGTCAAGCGTCCCGCCGAGACTCCGGTTGACGCGCTGACGGTCGGCGAGGTCGGTTACGTGGTCACGGGCCTGAAGGACCCCGAGGCCGTTCGCGTGGGCGATACCCTCACGTGGGCGTCGAATCCCTGCCCCGAGCCGCTTCCCGGCTACCGCGAGGCCAAGCCCATGGTCTATACGGGCCTGTTCCCGATCGATAACAAGGACTACGAGAACCTGCGTGACGCGCTCGATAAGCTGCACGTCAACGACCCGTCGTTGGTGTGGGAGCCCGAGACCTCGGTGGCGCTCGGCTTTGGTTTCCGCGTGGGCTTCTTGGGCCTGCTGCATATGGAGGTCGTTAAGGAGCGCCTGGAGCGTGAGTTCAATCTTGACCTCATTGCCACGAGCCCTTCGGTGGACTATCACGTCTACAAGACTGACGGCGAGATGATTGATGTCCGCAGCCCGCAGGATCTGCCCGAGGCCACGCGCATCGAGCGTATCGAGGAACCCTACCTCAAGGCAAAGATCATCTGCCCGCCTGAGTACACGGGTGCCGTCATGCAGCTCGCTATCGAGCACCGCGGCGTTACGACCGACATGATCCACCTGACGAGCAAATCGGTCGAGATGCGCTTCGATATGCCGCTCGCCGAGCTCATCTTGGACTTCTTTGACCAGCTTAAGAGCCGTACCAAGGGCTATGCCTCGCTCGACTACGAGTTCAACGAGTACCGTCCCTCCGAGCTTGTGAAGCTCGATATCTTGCTTTCGGGCGACGAGGTGGACGCGCTGTCGTTTATCGTCCATAAGGACAAGGCTTATGGCCTGGCCCGTGGTCTGTGCGACAAACTTAAGGAGATCATCCCGCGTCAGCTGTTCGAGGTGCCCATCCAGGGTGCTATTGGCAACAAGATCATTGCCCGCTCCACCGTCAAAGCGCGTCGCAAGGACGTGCTTGCCAAGTGCTACGGCGGCGATATCTCGCGTAAGCGCAAGCTGCTCGAGAAGCAGAAAGAGGGCAAGAAGCGCATGAAGGCCATCGGATCGGTCGAGGTCCCGCAGGAGGCCTTTATGGCGATCCTCAAGGTGGACGAGTAGGTCTATGGCGCTTTCTGAATACAGCAAGCGGCTGCTGGGCGCTTATGCCGAGCAGCCGTTCCTTATGGCTCCCATGGCGGGCGTGACCGACCCTGCCTACCGCATCATGTGCCGCCGCCGCGGTGCCAACCTTGCCTACAGCGAGATGGTGAGCGTGGCGGGCCTTGCCTATGCCAGCAACAAGACCTGGCGCCTGGTGCTACCGGCCGACGAGGAGCAGCAGATTTGCGTGCAGCTCTTTGGCTCCAAGCCCGATCAGTTTGCGAGCGCCGTCGCCGCCGTCGAGGAGCGCGTTGGCGATCGCCTGTCGCTCATCGACATCAACATGGCCTGTCCTGCCCGCAAGGTTGTCACCAAGGGCGAGGGCTCGGCCCTTATGCGCACGCCCGATTTGGCCGAGAAGATCGTCGAGGCCACGGTGGGCGCGGCTCACGTGCCCGTGACCGTAAAGATCCGCAAGGGCTTTTACGCCGAGGACCGTAATGCCGCAACGTTTGCCCAGATGCTCGAAGGGGCGGGCGCCTCCGCAGTTGCCGTGCACGGTCGTTGTGCCACGCAGCTCTATACGGGGCAGGCCGATTGGTCTGTCGTCGATGAGGTCGCAGATGCTGTCGAGATTCCCGTGATTGGTTCGGGCGATGTGTTCTGCGCCGAGGATGCCGCGGAGCATCTGCGCAGTTCTGGTGCCAGCGCGGTGTTTATCGCGCGCGGCATCTACGGTAATCCCTGGGTGTTCGGTGATGCTCGCGCCCTTGCGCTCGATGGCATACCGGTGCCGGCGCGCAGCTCCGTCGAGCGCCTGGACGCCCTGCGTGAACACCTAACGCTGACGCACGAGCTTCTGCCGCTCATGTCGCGTGCCCGCACGTACGCAAGCTGGTACTTAAAAGGCATGCCCCATGCCGCCGCTTGGCGTGCCCATGTGGTGCGCTGTTCCACATACGAGGAGTTTATGGTGCTGGTCGATGAGATCGAGCGCGATGTGGTGGCCTGCGAGGCCGCACTTGCCGCCGGCGAATCGGTGCCCCCTCATCCGCTGGAGGCTTAAGGGTGGCCGTTACCGCGCTGTACGTGCACGTGCCGTTTTGCGCTCAAAAGTGCCGGTACTGCGACTTTGACTCGCGCAGTTTTGCTCCGTGCGACCTGAGCGCTGCGCTCGATTCCTATTTTGAGCAGTTGTACGCGCGCCTCGATGCTTTTGGCAAGGCTGGGGCCCTCGACCAGATCCGCACCGTCTATGTTGGCGGCGGTACGCCGTCGCTGGCGGGGGAGCGCCTGGTGGAGCTGGCGCGGCGTATTCGTGCGTGGTGCGCCCCCGTTGAGTTTACCTGCGAGGCCAATCCCGAGTCGCTGACCGCCGAGCTTGCCACTGCACTTGTCAAGGTTGGTGTCACACGCGTCTCTCTGGGCGTGCAAACGCTCGATAACACCGAACTTACTGCCATCGGCCGTATTCACGATGCCGATCGGGTGCTCGCTGCCATCGCGACGGTCAAGAACGCTGGGCTTGACGTGTCGTGCGACCTTATGTGCGGACTTCCCGGGCAGACCGCAGTGAGTTGGAAGCGCACGCTCGATGGCGTGCTGGCGGCGGCTCCGCATCATGTGTCGGTCTACCCGCTCACGCTTGAGGAGGGGACGCCCCTTTATCGCATGGCGTGCCGCGATGAGTCGCTCGAGCCCGACGAGGATTTTCAAGCTTCGTGCATGGATGTGGCGCGTGAGCGTCTGGGTGCGGCCGGCTATCATCCCTATGAGGTGGCAAGCTATGCGCTCGACGGCCATGAGTGCGCCCATAACATTGCCTACTGGACCGGACGGGGCTACCTGGGCCTGGGTCGTTCCGCCGCGGGCATGCTCGACGCCGAGGATTTCGACCGTCTTGTAGGTTTGTTCCCCGGCGTGTCTTCTCGAGGCGATGCGTACCGCGTGCGTCTGGTGCAACGTGACGATGTCGCGACGGCGTTCGAGGCCGAATATCTGTCGCAGCGCGAGGCTGCGGCCGAAGACCTGATGCTTGCTTGTCGCATGACGCGCGGTGTCGCGTCCGAGCTTTTGGTTCGCGCGGCTCGTGTCATCCCGGCCGATGAGCTGGCAGCTGCCTGCGATCGCGCGCTCGAATTGGGTCTTGCCACTTGGGTGCCCGAGACGCTCGGAGTCCATGAGGGACCCTTCACTTCGGCAGATGTCGTCGCGGGCCATGTTCGAGCTCGTCTGGCACCTACTCACTTGGGCTGGCTCGATGGAAATGTTCTGTTCGAGCTGTTTTGGGGTCTAGCCTAGGCCGCTCGGGTAGAATTACCGCAATATATACGCTGCTGTGAGCAGGAGGTTGCCGCGCATGGCGACGATGAACGAAAAAGATTACTACGAGATTTTGGGTGTCTCCAAGGACGCCACCTCGCGTGATATACAGAAAGCCTTCCAGCAAAAGGCCCGCAAGCTCCATCCGGACGTCAACAAAGAACCGGATGCCGAGGAAAAGTTCAAAGAGGTTTCCGAGGCCTATGCTGTGCTTTCGGACGAGCAGAAGCGTGCGCGCTACGACGCCATGCGCTCGGGCAATCCCTTTGCCGGCGCTCCCACGGCTTCGCCCTATGGCGGCGGTTACGCCGGCAGCGCGGGCTACGGCAATCCCTTTGAGGGCGGCTTTCCCTTTGGTGGCGCCTGGGGTCAGCCGCGTCGCGGGCAGGCTGCCTATAATCCCGAGAACGGCGCCAACGTGGTCGTCGATATTAAGCTCGACGCCAAGGAGGCCAAGGGCGGTGCCCGCAAGACCGTCCGCTATACGCGCTTCGATACCTGTGGTCACTGCGGCGGTTCGGGCTCTGTTTCGTCCGAGCATGCACATACCTGTCCGAGCTGCGGCGGTCGCGGCCACATCGATGTCGACCTGTCCTTTCTGTTTGGTGCCGGCACGTTCCAGTCTGTCTGCCCTGAGTGCGGTGGCTCCGGTAAGGTCGTCGCCGACCCCTGTCCCGGTTGCGGCGGCAGCGGGCGAACCCGTGTGACCTCCGAGCAGACGATTGAGTTTCCCGCCGGCACGCACGATGGCGACGAGGTCCGTATTGGCGGCATGGGTCACGCCGGCACCAACGGCGCCTCTGGCGGTGATCTGGTCGGTCGGGCCCATGTTGAGGCCGAGCGCCTGGAAGGCAAGGCCCGTACCGGTTTTTACCTGATGGGCATCGTGGCGCCGTTTTTGGTGCTATCGGCCATCTCGGGCGTGTTCTCGGCCTTTGCCGTGATGTGCTTTATTCCGTTTGCCATGGGCCTGTTCATGGTGCTCTCGGACGGCGTGCTGCACCGCAGCCTGCTGTGGTGGAAGCGCGGCGCGATGCAGTTTGCCAACGGTTTTGCCAACGGATTTATGTTTGCGCTCGTGTCGGTTTGGTTTGCGAGCTGCTCGCAACGTGCCATGCTTTCGCCCTACGCAATGCAATAACATCAAACCCTCTGTTTGCGGCCGGCCCAGCTTGGGTATAGGACGCACTGTGACAATAATGAAAGTCGGAAGGATTCGGTCGTGTCGGAAAATAGGGATTACTACGAGGTGCTTGGCGTCGACAAGGATGCCGACGCGCGGACGATTAAGCGCGCGTTTCTAAAGAAGGCCCGTACCGTACACCCGGACGTTTCGGACGACCCCGAGGCCGAGGCTAAGTTCAAAGAGCTCAACGAGGCATATTCCGTTCTTTCCGATGAGCAGAAGCGTGCTAACTACGACCGTTACGGCACTGCCGACGGCCCCGGTGGCTCCGGCTACGTCGATATCAACGATATCTTTGGTGGCATGGGCATGGACGACTTGTTCTCGTCGTTCTTTGGCGGCGGTGCCGGCGGTGGCGCCCGCAGCCGTCGTGAGCGTCGTCGCGGACGTGATATGGCCATCTCGCTTTCGGTGACGCTCGAGGAGGCGGCGCTCGGCTGCAAAAAGACAATCAGCTATGACCGCCTTGCTCCTTGCGAGGACTGCAATGGCACCGGTAGGACAGAGGGCGCACAGGAAAAGCAGTGCGGCCGCTGCCACGGTACGGGCTACGTCACGACGGTTCAGCGATCGTTTTTGGGCCAGGTTCAGTCTTCCTCGCCTTGCCCCGACTGCCATGGCGAGGGCACGGTTATCGATCATCCCTGCGAGACCTGCGACGGTCAGGGCCGCACGCCTTCGCACGAAAAGATCGACATCGATATTCCCGCCGGCGTTTCGACCGGTCGCCAGCTGCGTGTGAGCGGCTTTGGCGAGGCCGGCCTTCGCGGCGAGCCCTCGGGCGACCTGATTGTCAACGTGCGCGTTGCCGACCATGAGCGCTTTAAGCGCAACGGTGACGACCTGTACCTGGTGAGCGATATCTCCATCGCACAGGCTGCGCTCGGCTGCGAGGTCGAGGTCGAGGGCATTATGCCCGACGAGGTCGTTAAGGTGACGGTTCCCGCCGGCGCCCAGTACGGCGATACCGTGAGCGTCAATAATTACGGCATGCCGCGCATTGGCGGTGGCGGTTCGCGTGGCCGCCTGATCGTGCAACTGCGCGTGGTCGTTCCCACCAATCTCTCCAATAAGCAGCGCGAGCTGCTCCGTGCTTTTGCCGATGAGATGGGCGATGACGTCGCTTCCGGTAAGAAGTCGGTGACCGACCGTATCAAGAGTGCCCTCGACGATATCCTCGATTAAGGAGCCCGCGTGCTCGCACCCCATATTTCCGTCGTCAACCTCGGCTGCCGTGTCAACCGGGTTGAGTCTGACCGTATCACTGCCGATCTTATGCGCCTGGGCTTTGCTATTGTGGAGCCCCAGGATGCCGATCTGATCGTCATTAACACCTGTGCCGTTACGGGCGAGGCCGAGGCCAAGACCCGTAAGGCCGTCCGTCATGCGCTGGCCCATCCAAATGAGCCCTATGTGGTTGTGACCGGATGCGTGGTCAATTTGCATCCCGAGGAGCTGTTGGAACTTTCGGATCGCGTGATCGCCGAGCCGTCCAAGATCGATGTCGCCGAACGTGTCTGTGAGGTGTTGGGCGTTGAGTCCGATAGCGTTCCCGCCTGCAGCGATGGCGAGGTGGTCGATGCGCTCGGTCGCTCTCGCCTGGGCGTGAAGATTCAGGACGGCTGCAACCATCGCTGCACCTATTGCATTGTGTGGAAGGCACGCGGCCCCGAGCGCTCCGTGCCCGTCGAGTCCGTGCTCGAGCAAGTTCGCGAGGCCCAGGAGGCCGGCGTGCCCGAGGTGGTGCTGACCGGTGTGAACCTGGGTGCCTACGATGGCAAGAGCGCGACCGACGAGCACGTCGAAATCGATGAGCTGCTCGAAGCCATCATGGAGCGCACGTCTATTCCGCATGTGCGCATTTCCTCGGTCGAGCCCATGGATATCTCCGAGCGCCTGCTTAAGGTTATGGCGCGCTACCCGCAGCGTATCGCCCCGTTTTTGCACCTGCCCGTGCAGTCCGGCTGCACGGCGACCCTGCATCGCATGGGCCGTCCCTATAGCGCCGAGGCCTTTGAGGACACGGTGCGTATGATTCGCGCCAACTTGCCCCAGGCGTCCCTTTCGTGCGATGTCATCGTCGGTTTTCCCGGTGAGACGGACGAGGAGTTCGAGGAGTCGCTGGCGCTGTGCCGCCGTGTGGGTTTCTCTCGTATGCACGTGTTCCGCTACAGCAAGCGTCCCGGTACCCTTGCTGCCGACATGCCCGACCAGGTGCCACCCGAGGTTATGGCCGAGCGCAGCCGCCGTATGCGGGCCGCCGCACAGGAGCTCGCTATTGCTGACGCTCGTCGTCGCGTGGGCACGGTCGAGCGTGCCGTGCTCGAGTATGGCGACAACCTGACGCTCGGCTCGTTCCATCATGCCCGTCTTGACGATACCTGTGGACTTACAGCCCCGTGCCTGCTCGATGTTGCTATCATCGGAGTCGATGATTCCGGCTTGGTCCATGCACGCAGGGAGGTTCATGGAAGCCTCGAAGATTAGACTTACCGTTCCCGAGGGAATTGATCCCTCGCGCGTTTTGGGCGCCGGCGACGGCGTCCTTCGTGCGCTTGAGAGCTTGGTTCGCGCCCATGTGGTCGCCCGTGGCGATAGCATCTCCGTGAGCGGCGACCCGGACGAGGTCGAACTCGTGGCGCGCTTTTTCGAGCACGCTTTTCGCGAGGCGGCCGCCGGGCGCACACTGTCTGCCGACGATGTCTCTCGCTGCCTGGCCGTCTTGCGCGACGGTGAGCACGAGGCTACGTCGCTTCGCGATGACGTGCTGCTTTCGTATCGCGGCCGCGTCATTCGCCCCAAGACGCTCGGGCAAAAGCGCTATGTGGATGCCATCCGCTCGCATACCATCACGTTTGGCTTGGGTCCTGCCGGTACCGGTAAGACCTATCTGGCTATGGCGCTCGCCGTTGCCGCGCTCAAGCGTCACGAGGTGGGCCGTCTGATCTTGACGCGTCCGGTTGTCGAGGCGGGGGAGAATCTGGGCTTTTTGCCCGGCACCCTCGAGGAAAAGATCGATCCCTACATGCGTCCGCTCTATGACGCCCTTTTTGACATGATGGATCGCGAGCGCACTGATGAGCTTATGGAGCGCGGCGTGATCGAGATTGCCCCGCTTGCCTACATGCGCGGCCGCACGCTGAGTGATGCCTTCGTGGTGCTCGACGAGGCGCAAAATACCACGCCCGAGCAGATGAAGATGTTTCTGACGCGCCTTGGGTTCAACTCCAAGTTCGTGATTACCGGCGACCTGAGCCAGCGCGACCTGGTGGGTCGTCGTGGCGGTCTTGCCGACGTTGAGCAGATTTTGGGCCGTGTCGACGATGTCGCATTTTCTCACCTCGAGCGTGCCGACGTGGTGCGCCATGCCCTGGTGGGTCGTATCGTCGAGGCATATGAAGCTTATGATGACGTGCGCGAGCAGCGCCCGCGCGACCGAAAGGAGTCCCGTTGAGTGTATTGATCAGCAACGATGCCGAGCTCGATACGCTGCTCGACGCGCAGGAGGTGGAGCACATCTGCGAGGTTGTGCTTGCCGCCGAGGGCGTTGAACGTGAAGTCGAGATTTCCCTTTCGTATGTCGACGAGGACGAGATGCACGAGCTCAACCACGAGTGGCGCGGTATCGACCGCACCACCGATGTGCTCTCGTTTGAGTGCGATTCGGCCTTTGACGATGACATTCCCGCCGATGAGACGCTCGAGCTCGGCGATATTATCCTTGCCCCGCAGGTTATTGCCCGTCAGGCCCCCGGTTTTGGCAATAGCCCCGCTGACGAGTGCCGTCTGATGCTCGTACACGGAATGCTGCACCTGCTGGGCTATGACCACATCGAGGACGACGAGGCCGAGGTCATGGAGGCCCGCGAGGACGCCATCCTGCGCGATCTGGCGCTCGAGCGCGGCGAGGACCCTAAGCTAGTCCACGTCGGCCCCATCACCAACCACGCCCACGACTAGGAGCCGTCTATGATTCCCGGATCGAACAAGGACCATCCGTCCTTCTTAAAGTCGTTTTCCTACGCCATGGAGGGCTTCGCCACCGC
This sequence comes from Collinsella aerofaciens, assembly GCA_048503295.1. GTDB lineage: Bacteria > Actinomycetota > Coriobacteriia > Coriobacteriales > Coriobacteriaceae > Collinsella > Collinsella aerofaciens_CI. The sequence continues at coordinate 107,915 of DBFRVO010000047.1, forward strand.
CGTCAAGACGGAGCGCAACATTAAGGTCATGCTCGTTGCGGGCGTGTGCACCGTCATTGCCGGCTGCGTCGTGGGGCTCGACATTGCCGAGTGGGCCACGATTATCATCTGTTGTGGCCTGGTGATTCACGGCGAGCTGTGCAACACCGCTATGGAGGCCATCGTCGACCTGGCGACCCAGGAGCTCCATCCGCTGGCCAAGCGTGCGAAGGACATCGCCGCCGCTTCCGTATACGTACTTTCCATTACCGCCGCTATTGTGGGCGTGCTGGTATTTGCCCACGCGCTCGGCTTTATTTAGAAAGGGATTCCCATGTCCGACAATATGCAGCCTATCGATGAGATCTTGGATGACGAGGCCGAGGAGTTCGACCCGTTTGAGGGCATGAGCGATGAGGAGCTCGACGCCCTGTGCGACGAGGACGACAACCTCGCGGGCTTTGGCGACGTGGAGCCCGGTTTCCGCAGCGGCTTTGTGGCCCTGGTCGGTCGTCCCAACGCCGGCAAGTCCACGCTGCTCAACGCCTGTTACGGCAAGAAGGTCGCCATCACCTCGCCGGTGGCCCAGACGACTCGCCGCCGCATGCGCGCCGTCGTCAACCGCCCCGGCTACCAGCTGGTCTTTGTCGATACCCCGGGTATTCATAAGCCTAAGGACGGCCTGGGTTCCGAGCTTAACAAGAGTGCGTTGTTCGAGCTGAACGATGTCGATGTCGTCGCGTTTTTGATTGATGCCACCAAGCCCATCGGCAGGGGAGACGCCTGGGTTGCCGAGCGTGTCAGATGCGCTCGTTGCAAGAAGGTCCTGGTGCTCACTAAGGCCGATGAGGCCGACCCCGCACAGGTCATGGAGCAGCTTAAGGCCGCCCACGAGCTCATGGAATATGACGACGAGATCGTGACGTCGTCGGTCAAGAACTTCAACGTCGATGCCTTTATCGAGACCGTTGCGCACTTTTTGCCCGAAGGCCCGCGTTGGTTCCCCGAGGACATGGGCACCGACGCTTCTGACGAGACGCTCGTTGCTGAGTTTGTGCGCGAAAAGGTCTTGCGCCGCACCCGTGATGAGATCCCGCACTCCGTTGGCGTGATCTGCGATGCGCTCGAGCAGACCAAGAAGGTGCTACGCGTGCACGCCACCATTTACGTCGAGCGTGAGGGCCAGAAGGGCATCATCATCGGCAAGGGCGGCGAGATGATCAAGCATATCGGTATCGACGCCCGTCGCGATCTTGAACGCATTTTTGGCACGCAGGTCTTTTTGGAGCTGGACGTGAAGGTCAAGGCCGGCTGGCGTGACGACGAGGCCCAGATTCGCCGCTTTGGCTACAACGCCGAGGACTAAGGACGCGCGGCGCGCATGGCAGGCTCCCGGACATATCGCACGAAAGTGCTCGTGCTTGATAAGACTAAGCTCAAAGAGACCGACCTGATCTTGACGATGCTTGACGAGCGGGGGCGGCAGGTTCGTGCCGTGGCAAAGGGCGCCCGCAAACCCGGCGGACGCCTGGCTGCGCGCTGCGAGCTGTTCTGTACGGTCGATATGCTGCTCGCACATGGACGGTCGCTCGACGTGGTTTCCCAGGCCGAGCTTATGGAGGCGCCGCTCGGCGCTGCGCCCGATTACGAGACTACCTGCGCCGCAAGCGCGATCGCCGAGGTCGCGCGCGTGTGCTCGTTCGAGGACGCCGAGGACCCGTTTACCTTTGCCATCACGCAGCGAGCGCTTGCCCTGGTGGGCAGCGGGCTTGACACGGCACATATGGATCTACTTGTGGCGGCATATGTCTTTAAGCTGCTGTCGCACGTTGGCTATCGACCCGATTTTTCGGCCTGCGTGCTGTGCGGAGACCCCATGCTGTCGTATTTTTCGCCCCAGGCGGGCGGCCTCATGTGCGGGTCGTGCGCGTCGAGCGTTCCAGGTGCCGAACTGGTGTCGACCGGTGAGGCCGCATGGCTGCGCGCCCTCATGTCCATGACCTTCGATGCGCTTTTGGCCGAGCGAATCGACCCGCATACCGCAGCCTTTTTGCTGGGGCTTTCGCATGTTTGGGCTGCGACGCACACCGATCAGCGCCTCCGTGCGATGGAATTCATGTTGGGTCGGTGATGATGCGCAGGCGCGGGTTGCTTGTGGTAACATACCGACCTGTTGGTACCTCGACCTTGGTTGCTCGCTCCACCGGCGGCTTCCCAGTCCGAGGCGAATCGAGTCGCCCGATGGCGACGCAAAACGAAAGGTGAAACAATGACTGTTTCCAAAGAGCGCAAGGCGGAGCTGACTGCCCAGTTCGGTAACACCCCGGTCGACACCGGCAACCCCAAGGTTCAGGTCGCCATCCTGTCCGAGCGCATCAAGGAGCTGACCGAGCACATGAAGTCCCACCAGAAGGACTTCCACACCCGTCGTGGTCTGCTCATGCTCGTCGGTCGTCGTCGTCGTCTTCTCTCCTACATCAAGAAGAACGACATCGTCGAGTACCGTGAGCTCATCAAGGCTCTGGGCATCCGCGACAACATCCAGTAGGATTTGTACATGCTAAGAGCGTCCTGCGCAGCGGGGCGCTTTTTTTGTGTAAGGGCGCGAACAATCACGCTCTGAAGCGTGGCGGGGGCAGGGGGTCCGCGTCACATGAGAAGCCCGCAGGCAAGGGGCCTGTGGGGTAAAGGAGAACAATGACACTCGTATCCAAGACCTTTGAGCTGTACGGCAAGACCTACACCTTTGAGTCGGGCGAGCTTGCCAAGCAGGCCACCGGCGCCTGCCTGGTCAAGCAGGGCGACACCACGATGCTCGACACCGTGGTCGTCTCCAAGGAGCGCAAGAACTACGACTTCTTCCCGCTGACCGTCGACTTCAACGAGAAGATGTACGCCGCCGGCCGCATTCCGGGTGGCTACCTCAAGCGTGAGGGCCGTCCCAGCGAGAAGGCCACGCTCACCGCGCGCATGATCGACCGTCCGATTCGCCCGAGCTTCCCGGACGGCTTCCGCAACGAGGTGCACATCGTCGCCACCTCGCTCGTCGCCGACCAGGTCAACCCCTTCGATGTCATCAACGTCATGGGTGCTTCCCTGGCCATGACGCTCGGCGGCGTGCCCTTCGAGGGCCCGCTTGCCTGCGTGCGCATCGGCCGTAACGTGGAGACCGGCGAGTTTATCGTCAACCCCACCTACGAGGAGCGCGAGAACTCCGATCTGGACTTGGAGCTGGGCGGCTCCGCCGACTTCATCTCGATGGTCGAGGCCGGCGCCGAGGAGATCTCTGAGGACGACATGCTCGCCGCCATGAAGTTTGGCCAGGAGGCCCTTGCTGCCTTCTGCCAGGCTCAGGATGAGTTCGTCGCCGAGTGGGAGCAGGTCAACGGCCCCATCGTCAAGAAGGAGTACCCGCTCGACCAGCCCGTCGAGGAGGTCCAGGAGCGCATCTTCGTCCACTACGACGAGATGGCAGCCGCCTTGCGCGACGCCGACAAGCTCTCCCGTATCGGCAAGGTCGAGGCTCTGAAGGAGTCCATCCGCGCCGAGTTCACCGAGGAGGAGCAGGCTGCTTGGGAGCGCGAGATCCCCGTGGCGCTCAAGAAGCTCGAGAAGAAGGCCATGCGCACTATGGTCGTCGAGACCGGCGAGCGCGTCGACGGCCGTGCCGCCGACGAGATCCGTCCCATCATGGTGAAGGACAACTACCTGCCGCTCGTTCACGGCTCCGGTCTGTTCCAGCGCGGCCAGACCCAGGTGCTCTCCGTCCTGTCGCTCGGCATGCTCAACGAGGGCCAGCGTCTGGATACCATCGAGCCCACCGAGGGCAAGCGCTACATGCACCACTACAACTTCCCGCCGTTCTGCACCGGCGAGACCGGCCGCATGGGCAGCCCCAAGCGTCGCGAGATCGGTCACGGCAATCTGGCAGAGCGCGCTCTGCTTCCGGTGCTTCCCGACGAGAACGAGTTCCCCTACGCCATCCGCGTCGTCTCCGAGGTCATGGAGTCCAACGGCTCCTCTTCGATGGCTTCGACCTGCGGTTCTACGCTCGCCCTTATGGACGGCGGCGTGCCCATTAAGCGCCCGGTCTCCGGTATCGCCATGGGCCTGATCCAGGAGGAGGGTAAGACCGTGGTCCTGTCCGACATCCAGGGTCTCGAGGACTTCCTGGGCGACATGGACTTTAAGGTCACCGGCACCACCGAGGGCATCACCGCCCTGCAGATGGACAACAAGGCCACCGGCCTCACCTTCGACATCCTGGCCCGCGCCCTGCAGCAGGCCAAGGAGGGTCGCGCCTTCATCCTGCAGAAGATGCTCGATGTGATCCCCGAGCCGCGCCACACCACACGCAGCACCGCTCCGCGCATCGTCTCCATCCAGGTCCCGACCGACAAGATCCGCGACGTCATCGGTTCCGGCGGTAAGGTCATCCGCGGTATTCAGGACGAGACCGGCGCTTCGGTCGACATCCAGGAGGACGGCACCGTCTTTGTCGGCGGCACCGGCGAGTCCGTGGACCAGGCCGTCGAGCGCATCAAGCTCATCATCAAGGTTCCCGAGCCGGGCGAGGAGTACACCGGTCGCGTGGTCTCCATCCAGCCCTTCGGCGCCTTCGTCAACCTGCTGCCCGGTAAGGACGGCCTGCTGCACATCTCCCGCGTCGCCAAGGGCCGCGTGGAGAAGGTCGAGGACGTCCTCAATGTGGGCGACGAGGTCAAGGTCGTCGTCATCGAAGTCGATGACCGCGGCAAGATTTCGCTCGATCGTCTGGATAAGCCCGAGGCCCCGGCTCGCGCCGAGGGTGCCTCAGAGGGCGACGGCGAGCACTTCCAGCGCCGTGAGCGTCCGCGTCGCGAGCGCTCCGAGCGCAGCGACCGTCCGCGCCGTCCCGGCGACAACGGAGGCCGCAAGCCCCGCCGTCACCACGACGCCGAGTAATAGCTACACATAAGCAGCTCAACAAGGGCGACTCCGTACAGGGGTCGCCCTTTTGCTTGCGCCCGGGAGGGCCGCATATGAAGTTTCCTGCTCTACAGTCCTGCGCAAGACGGAAAGCACATTAAGTGCTTTCCTTTGCGTGCGGAACTCGCGATAAACTTCATATACGGCCCTCCCGGGTGTAAGCAAAAGGGCTGGTTAATGCCGCTCGCTATTTAGTTAGAGGTAGTGTCGAGAAAGTTGGTGTAAGGGCCCTTGCGGCCCCTGTGTCCGATATCCGGAATCAGTTGATATCCTAGGCCGCCTCCACGCTGTCGGCAAGTTCCAGGCTGGATTCGATCATCTTCCTGGCCGCCTTCTCCAG
>DBFRVO010000048.1:0-25927 GCA_048503295.1 Collinsella aerofaciens
CTTGTTGATAGTTTCGACCATGTGGACCGGGATGCGGATGGTGCGGGCCTGGTCAGCGATGGCACGGGTAATGGCCTGGCGGATCCACCACGTTGCATAGGTGGAGAATTTGAAGCCCTTGGTGTGGTCGAACTTTTCCACCGCCTTGATCAGGCCCAGGTTGCCCTCCTGAATGAGGTCCAGGAACAGCATACCGCGGCCCACATAGCGCTTGGCGATGGAGACGACCAGACGCAGATTTGCGCTGATGAGTGCCTGCTTGGCTTCGAGGCCCACGTTCTCAATGCGCGTAAGACGACGCATCTCGGCACGCGTGAGTTCGAGCTCACCAGCATCGGCAGCCTCGAGCTTCTCGGTGGCCTCAAGACCGGCCTCGATCTTCATGGCCAGATCGACCTCTTCGGAGGCGGTCAACAGGTCGACCTTGCCGATCTCCTTGAGGTACATACGGACCGGATCGCCGGTCAGCATCACCGTGGAGGCATCGATGCCACGCACGCGCGAGCGTGAACGGGACGTGCGCACGGTGCGCTTCTTCTTGCTCTTAGAAGAACCCATCTCGGCGTCGGCCTGACGGGCCATCTTGAGCTCGTGATCGTCGAGCGAGCCGGAATCGTGCTCGTCGTCGTCATCGAAATCGTCGGTATCGGTATCGTTATCGTCATCGTCGACGTCCATGGGGGCGTCGTCGTTACCGCTCGCGGAGATAATCTGGATGCCGCTGTTGCGCAGCGCGGAATACACCGCGGTGAGCTGCTCGTCGGAAACATCGATATCCTTCAGGGCGACCTGAATCTCGTCCTCGGTTACCGAAGTCCTGTTTGAGCCGTTGCCCATGAGCTTTGCAACGTAGGATTCCAGCCCAGTACCCGTGCTCTCAGTCTTTTTTGGCACAGATTCTCCCTTCATAGTCCACAGGACTCAATACTTTAGCACACACATTGACGTCTATACCCAAAAAGAGGACTGGATATAGGCGAGAATACGCTGGTTGACCACAACATCTAGGCTTGTTCAGTGCCTGCGGCCTCCAGGCCGATCAAACGGAACGGGTCCGCCACGCCGCCGATCGACTTTTGCAGTTCGCGCTGACGCTGCGAGTCCTGCGCGGCCTGCACGGTCAGCGCACGACGGGCCTCATCATCGAGCGAACGGTCCTGGCGCAGCTTGGCCTGTGCGGCACGCATGCGGCGCTTGATGGTGTAGAGCTCGAGCGTATCGAGCATGAACACGATGTTCGTCTCGGTGGGGTGCTTGCTCGTCGCGGAGATGCGCCCGGCACTCACAAGCGTTGCCGCATCGGGACACACTGAGCGCGCCGCATCCATGCAGGCTGCAGGATCGGTTCCCGGCGGCGTTGCCAGAACGGCCCATGCGATGGACTCGTGACGTGGGTCAACCCACTCGATGGAGCAGATGCGGTCGGCATACGTGCGGAACAGGTCGGGGTAGCTCGTGAGCATCGTCAACAGCTCGCGCTCCCCTGCCAAGGACTTGCGCTCTAGATCGGTCAAAACCATCGGCGCAGCCGCAGCCGGTGCGCCCGAACCGTCAGCCACAGGCACAGCGCCCATACCCTCAGGCACATCGATCGGCGGAAGGTCGTCGACGACCTCCGCAGGCGCGGCACCGTAGGCATCGAGCGGGACGTAGTCGTACGGCTCTTCCTCGACCGGCGCCGCTACTGCCGGCGTGGCGCCCGATTCCCAAGCACCGCGACCGGCATCGCGAGAACTCGACGCCCGACCGCCCGCGCTACCGGACCGCTCGGCCTGCGCCCTCTGGCGTTCATAGTTTTGCTCGCGACGGCGCTCAGCATCTTCGCGCTTGGCGACATCGCGAAACACGCGACCCGAACTCGCGCGCACCGTCTCCAAATCTAAACCCAGCAGATCGGCAATCTGGATAAAGTACGTGTCGATCATATAGCTGTCGCGCAGCGGATAGATAAGCGTCAGCGCATCTTCCAGCGCCTTTGCGCGACCGCCCGGCGTGGTAATATCGCTCGACTCCTGCAGCGAACGGTAAACAAAGTCCATAAGCGGCTCGGCAGCGTCGATGCGCGCCTGCAGCTCCTGTCCACCATGCGCCGTGATGAACTCCATGGGATCGTTGCCGTCGGGCAGCACCACGCAGCGCAGGTCCATCGAATCCTGTTCGATAAACTGAATCGCGCGGCGGGCGGCCTTCTGGCCCGCGGCATCGCCGTCAAACATATATATGATGCGCTTGGCAAAGCGGGTGAGCGTCTTGACGTGATGCTCCGTGAGCGCGGTGCCCAGCGTAGCGACAACGTTTTTAATCCCCGCCTCCCAGCAGGCGATGCAGTCGGTATATCCCTCCACCACGATGGCGGTATCCTGCGCGACGATATACTCCTTGGCCCAATTAAAGCCGTAGAGGTTTCGCTTTTTATGGAACACGCTCGTCTCGGCGGTATTAAGGTACTTGGGTTGGCCGTCGCCCATGATGCGACCGCCAAAAGCAATGTTGTGACCCTGCTCGTCAAAGATGGGGAACATCACGCGGTCGTAGAAGCGGTCGGCTAGTTGCCCGCGCCCGCGGCTCACGGCAACGTTGGCATCGATCATCTCCTGCGGGGTAAAACCCGCCTGGGACAGGTGCGACACCAGCGCATTGCGGCCCGGTGCAAAGCCCAGGCAGTAGCGGCGGCAGACGTCGCCACCCATGCCGCGGCTGGCAAAGTACTCGCGCGGACGACCGTCCTTGCCGCGCATAAGCATGGTGTGGTAGAACTGGGCGGTCTCGGCGCACAGATCGTAGATTCGGGCACGCTTGGTGCCGCGCTCGCGGCGATCTCCGGTGTCGTGCAGCTCAATGCCCGCGCGATCGGCCAAATAACGGATTGACTCGGGAAAGCTCAGGTTCTCGCGCTTCATGATATAGGTGAAAACGTCGCCACCCTCGCCGCAGCCAAAGCAATGCCACACCTGCGTGGCGGGGATAATGTGGAAGGACGGCGTCTTTTCGCCATGGAAGGGGCAGCATCCCCAAAACTCATGGCCGCGGGGCTTGAGCTCGACCGTTTCCTGCACGATGGCAACGAGGTCGGACGCAGCGCGTACCTGGTCTTTTTCCTCATCGCTAATCACGGATGCCCACCCCCTGCTCACCCAAGTTGTGACGAATGTCCTCGATATTACCCTCGACGGTCGCGATCAACTCATCCAGTGAATCGAACACACGCGAGGGACGCAGCCAACGCGTAAACGCCAGCGAAACGAAAGCGCCGTACAGGTCGCCCGTATAACCAATTAAGTTAGCCTCGAGATGCGCAGATGCCGCATCGTCGGCATACGTCGGCGGCAGGCCGACGTTCACGGCAGCGGGCCACACGGTGTCATCGACCAGCACCAGGCCCTCATACACGCCATCGGCAGGCACCTGAATGCCATCGGGAACCTGCAGGTTTGCCGTGGGAAAGCCCATGTCAGAACCCTCGTGACGGCCGCGAGTAACACCGCCGCGCACTATATACGGGCGGCCGAGCAACTCAGCAGCAAGCTCCACATGGCCCTGTCCCAGCTCATGACGAATCCGGGTGGCGCAAATGGCCTCACCGCCCTCGCAAAGCAGGTCGTGACCATACACGTCAACGCCGTGCTCGGAACCCCAGGCGCGCATCTCGGCAACACCAGAAGCACCGCCACGACCCAGTCTAAAGTCACTGCCAACGCGAATCGATCGAATGTCGACCAGACGCGACACCAGCGAGAGAAAATCAACATGGTCAAGCGCCGCAACCTCAGGCGTAAAGGGAACGGCCACCACCGCATCGACCCCGGTTTGAGCCAGGGCATGCAGACGGTCGGCCGTCGTCATCAATTTTTGAGCGGGCGAAGGGCTCACCACGACGTCCGGGTCGGGATCGAAGGTAACCACAACCGCCTTACAGCCATGGGCACGGGCATCACGGACAAGCGCTTCGATGAGTTCCTGGTGTCCACGGTGAACGCCGTCGAACACGCCAATGGCGATCGATGCGGAACCCAAGTGCTCACACTCATAAAACGCATCGGCAGTAACGATGCGAGCCTCATCCGACTCGCCCGCGAAAAAGACGCGCGCGAGCTCGCGAGCGGACAACATCATCGAACACCGCCGATTGCCTGCGGAAACACGTGCTCCATAACAAAGCGGCCACTCTCAATGCGGGCGAGCGCCTTGAGTCCCCCATCGAGCACCAGCGCAAACGGCGCCTTCGAGGCATCGAAATCGGCAAGCGCACGCTCAACGGGAATGCGTCGGCCGCAGAGCAGGTCGTCGGCAAGATTGCCCGGCAAGTCAACACGCGTGGCGTCCAAGGCCGCAATGGGATCCAGGGCAAAGCCAGCGGCGGACTCGGGAGAAAGCTCCTCGACCGCATGACAGGCGCCAATGGAAACAACACCGGAGGCCGTGCGGCGCAGCGCGGAAATGTGCGCGGCGCTCTCACAGGCGCGGCCCAGGTCGCGAGCGAGCGCACGGATATAGGTGCCCTTGCTCACCGAGAACGCCACGGTCCACACACACGTATCACCCTCGCCGCCCACGGCGATCAGGTCGGCGGCATAGACCTCGACGGGGCGCGGAGGTAGGTCCACCGCATTGCCCTCGCGAGCAGACTTGTAGGCGCGAACGCCATTGACCGAGATAGCCGAAAACGCCGGCGGCACCTGCATCTGCGGACCCAGCATGGCGGCCAAGCGCTCACGCGCATAGGCAGGATCGCGGAGCTCGTTGGCAACAGCCACCGTGCGGACCGCCTCGCCCTCCGCATCATCGGTATTGGTCTCGGCGCCAAACGAAATGTCGGCGACGTAGTTTTTCGTATCGAGCGTGAGCATACCCAGCAAACGGGTGGCCTGACCCACGCCCACAACCATGACACCCGATGCCATGGGGTCGAGCGTACCGGCATGGCCGACGCGCCGCTCATGGAGGGCGCGCCGGCATTGCGAGACCACATCGTGGGACGTGCAGCCCACCGGCTTATCGACGGCGAGCAGCATATTCAGTTGAGAAGGCGTACGACGAGCCATGTACCATCCAAAAAGTTAAAGCTCGACGGTCACCGAAGCGGGATCCTCCCCCACCAGCTCGGCCAGCATGGGAAGTGCCACGGTGAGCGTCTCGAGAATCGTTCCGTTGTTGGAGAAACCGGCGGCAGCGGGATGTCCGCCTCCGCCAAAGGCAGCAGCGATCTCGGACACGTTGAGGTCGCCCTTGGAGCGTAGGTTGCCGCGCACCTTGGTATCGCCCTCAATACCCTTCAGGAACAGACAGACCTCTACGCCCATCACCGAGCGCACCACGTCAACCAGGCCGTCGCACTCATCCGAGGTGACACCACAAGCCTCAAGGTCACTCTGGTACGCGTAGCTATATGCGACGCGCCCGTGGGCCACCGTCTTGATGCGGCCCATAACGATGGACTTGAGGTGCAAAAACTCAACGCGCATGCTCTGATAGACCTCGAGTGCCACACGCGCCGGATCGGCACCGTGGGCAACTAGACGCGAGGCCGCATGGAACGCAGCAGCATCGGCGTTTTGGTACTGAAAACGACCGGTATCGGTAACCAAGCCGCACAACAGGCAGGTCGCAACGCCATCACGTGCAACAATGCCGCAATTGTCCAAGAAACGGTCAATGATCATGGCGCAGGCTGCAGCTTCAACGCGCCTCAGACTGAGCTCGGCAAACTCCTCACGCGCCGGATGGTGGTCGAAACACACCACATGCTTGGAGCGACGAAGCACCTCGGCGGAATTATTGAGACGCTCGACGACCGGTACGTCCACCGAGATGAACAGGTCCGGATTGCCAGTATACGCAGATGCCGGCACCAGGCGATCGGAGCCTTCCATAAAGCGGTAGATGCGCGGAACCGGGTCATCGTCTGCCAGCAGCAGCGCAATGTCCTTGTTGGGGAAAAACTTCATGAGCGAAAGGCCCAGACCCAATACAGAGCCCAAAGCATCGCCGTCGGGAGAAGTGTGTCCCGAAATCGCAATGGAGGACGCACCCTCGATGAGCTCGAGGATGCGTCGCTGAATATCTGCAGACTCGCACGAGGCGAGGTCGGCGGAATTAGTCATCTAAAGCTGCCTCCTGGGCGGCATCCGCTATCGGATAGCCGTCCTCGTCCTTTTCGATCGCAAGCGTGGCGGGAACGTTTTCCAGCGCACGCGTGATGCGCTCGGCCTCATCGGTCGAGCGATCGATGCGAAAATCGAGCTCGGGCGTGACACGCCAATCGAGCGAGCGAGCCAACAGGCTGCGAATACGGCCCTTGGCGCTTGCGAGCGCCTCCATGACCTCATCGTAGCGACTCGCATCGCACGACACGTACACGCGCGCGAACGAACGGTCCACCGCGACCTCGACCGCGGTCAAAGTAACCAGGTCGAGACGCGGATCGGAAACCTCAAAGAGCAGGATATAACCGAGCTTCTCGCGAAGCTGCTCGCCCAGACGGCGGGTTGCCTGCGTTTGCTTCATAGCGCTACCCCCTACTCGGTACGGGCAACCTGGTCGATGCGGTAGCCCTCAATGGTGTCGCCAGGCTTGATGTCCTGGAAGTTCTCCAGGCCAATACCGCCCTCGGAGCCGCTCTTGAGGCTCTTGGCCTCGTCCTTGTAGTGGCGCATCGAGGCGATTTTACCGTTGAAGACCACGATGCCGTCGCGCACCAGGCGCACAGAATCGGTCGCGGCGATCTCGCCCTCTTCGACGCGGACACCGGCGGCGATGCCGACCTTGGGCACCTTGAAGGTGTCCAGAACGGTCGCAGTACCCGTGGAGACCTCGACCTCGGTGGGCTTGAGCATACCGATGCGGGCAGCGTCGAGGTCCTCGAGGCACTTGTAGATGACGTCGTAGCAACGGATCTCGACGCCCTCGCGCTCGGCAGCGGAGCGGGCCTTGCCGTCGGGACGGACGCCAAAGCCGATGATGATGGCGTTGGAGGCGTCGGCCAGGACGACGTCGGTCTCGTTGATGGCGCCGACCGCGGAATGGATCGTGTTGATGCGCACCTCGGACTGGTCCATCTTGTCGAGGGAGTCCTGAAGGGCCTCGATGGAACCCTGGACGTCGGCCTTGATGATCAGGTTGAGCTCCTTGACCTCGGCGTCGGCGATGGTCTCGAAGAGGTTCTCGAGCGTCACGTGCTTCACGCGGCTCTGCTCCTCGATACGGGCCTTGAGCGAACGCTCGTCGGCCAGCGCACGCGCCTCGCGCTCGTCCTCGAACACGCGGAACTCATCGCCGGCGTTGGGGACGGACTGCAGGCCCAGGATCTCGACGGCGTCGGAGGGACCGGCCTCGGTGACGGCGTTGCCCTTGGGGTCGAGCATGGCACGGACGCGGCCATAGGTGAGGCCGGCAACTAGCGTGTCGCCCACGCGCAGGGTGCCGCGGGTCACGAGCACGGTAGCGACCGAGCCGCGGCCCTTGTCGAGCTTAGCCTCGAGGACGTTACCCGATGCGAACGTATCGGGGTTGGCCTTGAGCTCGAGCACGTCGGCCTGGAGCAGCACGGTCTCGAGCAGGTCGTCGATACCGATCTTCTGCTTGGCCGAGATGTTGACGAACATGTTCTGTCCGCCCCACTCCTCGGGGATGATGCCGTACTCGGTGAGCTCCTGGCGCACGCGGTCGGGGTTGGAGCCCGGCTTATCGATCTTGTTGACGGCGACGACGATGGGAACGCCGGCGGCCTTGGCGTGGTTGATCGACTCGATGGTCTGGGGCATGACGCCGTCGTCGGCAGCCACGATCAGGATGACGATGTCGGTCACCTTGGCGCCGCGGGCACGCATGGCCGTAAAGGTGGCGTGACCGGGGGTATCGATGAAGGTGATCTTGCGGTCGTTGATCATGACCTGCGAAGCGCCGATGGCCTGCGTAATGCCGCCCGCCTCGCCGGCAGCGACACCGGTGTGACGGATGGCGTCGAGCAGGCTCGTCTTGCCGTGGTCGACGTGGCCCATGACGGTGACGACCGGGGCGCGCGGTTTAAGGTCGGCGGGATCGTCGTAGAACGAGAAGGTGTTCTCCTCCTCGGGGGTGATGATCTTGATCTGACGGCCCAGGTCGTCGGCAACGAGCTCGACGAGGTCGTCGGACATAGACTGCGTCATGGTAAGCGGCGTGCCCAGCAGGAACAGGCGCTTGATGATGTCGTTGGCCGGAACGTCGAGCGCCTCGGCGAGCTCCTGGACGGTAACGCCCTGGGAGACCTTGATGGCGTCGAGGTCCTCGGGGTTCACGCCCTGGGCCAGCGCCTCCTCAATCTTGCGCTCTTCCTGAGCCTTTGCGGCCTCGCGCTCGCGCTTCTCCTTGCGCTTTTTGCGACGACCGGTGGACTCGCGAGAGGCCTCCTCGACGGCGGCACGAGCCTCCTCGAGCACCTTCTCGCGGCTGTACTCCTCGGCCTCGCGAGCCATGCGGCTGTAGTGGTCCTCTTCGTTGTTGTGACCGCCCTTGCGCTTCTTGCCCTTGCCCTGCTTGTCGGGGTTGGGGAAGTCCATGCCGGCAGCGACGTTGTTGCTGGCGTTGGTGCGATGGCTGTGCGGACGGCTCTCGGAGGCATTGCGCTCGGAGTTGTTGTCGGAGGCGTTGCGATCGTTACGACGGCCACCGCGACGGTCGTTGTTGCCGCCACGACGGTTGCCGCGCTCGGCAGCGCGCTCGGCCTTGGCCTTCTCCTCGGCGTCCTTCTTCTCCTTGAGCACGGTCTCCTGTGCGGCGATCTGGTCGAGCAGCGAACGGAAGCGCGAACCGGAGTCGGAAGCGGGAACGGCGCGGCGCTGGGCCTCGCGGGCAGCCTCCTCCTTCTCGCGGGCAAGGCGCTCCTGCTCGGCCTTCTTCTTGGCCTCGGCCTCGGCGCGGGCAGCCTCCTCGGCAGCCTGGGCTGCGGCAAACTGGCGGCGCTCCTCCTCGCGGGCCTTCTCGGCGGCGATGCGCTCGCGCTCGGCCTCGGCGGCGCGTGCGGCCTCCTCGGCGGCAGCTGCCTGCTCCTCGGCCTGCTTGGCGGCCTCGACTTCCTGGGCGCGGGCCTCGATCACCGAGGCGAGCTGCTTGCGGACCATGGCGACATAAGCGTCCTCCAAGGTGGAGGAAGCGGACTTAGCGGGAATCTTCATATCGGCGAGATGACCCATCAGTTCCTTGGAGGTCATGCCGAACTCTTTGGCCAGGGTGGACACACGGACTTTTGCCATATGACTTCACCTACCCTTTCTGGCACCTTGGGTGCCTAGAGACTGAACGAGCGTGAGAGACGCGCTAGGACCCACCCGGCGCGACCGCGCGCTAGATCAGGTCCTCCGCATCATCGAAGGCGTCGGTGTCGTGGACACCGCAGAAACGGGAGCCAGGACGAGCCTGGTTGCGGCACTGGATGCCGTCCTCGGACACGTACTCGCAGCGGCGGACGTCCTCGTCCTCCTCGTCACCGATCAGGTCGGCGGCGGGCTCCTCGTGAACGGGAACGTTCTTAAGGATGTCGGCGGCAAGGGTCTCGGACTTAATGTCGATGTGCCAGCCGGTCAGGCGCGCGGCGAGGCGGGCGTTCTGGCCCTCCTTGCCGATGGCGAGGGACAGCTGGTCGTCGGGCACGATGACGCCGGCGTAGGCCTTCTCCTCGTCAATGAGGACGCGAGTGACCTTGGCGGGCGACAGGGCGTTGGCGACGTAGACGGCAGGATCGGCATCCCACAGGATGACGTCGACACGCTCGCCACGGAGCTCGCCCACGACAGCGCGAACACGGCTGCCCTTGGGGCCGACGCAGGCGCCCACGGGATCCAGACGGTCGTCGAGCGAGTGGACGGCGACCTTGGAGCGCTGGCCGGGCTCGCGGGCGATCGACTTGATCTGAACGGTGCCCTCATAGATCTCGGGCACCTCCTGCTCAAACAGACGACGCATGAGCTCGGGGTGGGTACGGGAGATGACAATCGACGGACGGCTGTGCTCGCCACGAACCGGCTGCAGGTTGGAGTTGGGGTCGCGAACGTCGATGATCACGGCCTTGATATGCTGGTTGTGCAGGTAGCGCTCGCCCATCGGACGCTCGTTGCGCTCGTTCTCGTAACGGCGCTGGTCGAAGTGCGGCAGCTCGGCCTCGACGCCCTCGCGGATCTTGACGATCGTGAAGTCGGGTGTGGACTGCAGCACGGTACCGCTGATGAGGTCACCGATGCGGCCGGAGAACTCCTCGTAGATCTGCTCGCGGGCGGAGTTGCGCACGATGGCGTTGATCTCGGCCTTGGCGTGCTGGGCAGCGATGCGGCTCGTGTTCTTGGGGGTAACGTCGATCTCCTCGAACTCGGTGAAGTTGCCCTCCTCGTCCATGGAATCGTCGATCGGCTCCAGGCGGTAGACGTAGATCTTGCCGGTGGTGCGGTCGATGGTCACCTTGGCGCCCCACTCAAGATGCAGGATCTCGGCATAGCTCTTGGCGAGCGACTGCTCCAGGCGGTCGATCAGGTAGAGCTGGTCGATGTGCTTCTCCTGGCAAAGCTCCATCAGGGCGGACATCATGTCGGATGCTGCCATCTTACTTTCCTTCCTTCGCGGGCTTGAAGTCGTAGGTGGGCTTCAACTTGCACTTCTTAACATCAGAGAAATCGAGGGTGACGGACTCGCCGTCCTCGAGCTCGAGGGTCACGTTCGTCTCGGTGGCGGCGGCAATCTTGCCGGCGTACTTGCGACGGCCCTCGGTGGCGGTGGAGGTGAGCTCGCAGTCCTCGCCCACAAAGCGGGCAAAGTCGCGCGGGCGGCGCAGCGGGCGCGCCATACCCGGGCTCGACACCTCAAGCGTATAGCTCGAAGAGATGGGGTCGAGCTCCTCAATCACATCGCCGACCCACTTGGTGTTGGCCGTGACGTCGTTGAGCGACAGGCTCTGACCCTCGGCACCCTCGATACGCACGCGCACGCAGGGGGCCTTGGTGGCACCCACGAGCTCGACGTCGACGATGTCGACATCGTGCTGGGGAGCGACGGCCTCGAGCGCGTTGATGATCGCCTGCTCGGTCTTGGTCTTGACCATTGCGGCACCTCCATCCATACAAAAAAGAAGCGGGGCCGAAACCCCACTTCTTTCAATTACAACTTCATTTGCAAGCAAACTATACCAATAGCTGCGGAAACGTGCAAGCACAGTACGAATCTGCAGGTCAGCGTGCGCACAGCTTCTCCACAAGAATAGGACAATTGACCGCAGACATCAGGACAGGTACATGAAAAACGAGGGACGACCCAACCGGATCGCCCCTCGTCTTTTATGCGTCAGCTAGGCGCGCAATGCTTACTTGACCACCAGGTTGACCAGCTTGCCGGGCACGCAGATGGCCTTGACGACCGTCTTGCCGTCGAGCCACTTGGCGACGGCGGCCTCGGCGGCAGCCTGCATATCCTCATTGGAGGCATCGCGGGCAACGTCGACGCGGCCGCGGACCTTGCCGAGCACCTGGACGACGATCTGCACCGTGTCCTCGATGGACTCGGCCAGGTCGAACTCGGGCCAGGCGGCGGTGTAAGCGTTGCCCTCGCAGCCGAGCGCCTCGTGCCACAGCTCGTCGGCCCAGAACGGGCAGATGGGGGCAAGGACGCTCACGATGTCCTTGGCCACGCCGTAGCACAGCGCCTTGTCGCGGGCGGTACCCTCGGTGGCGTTGAGGTAGGCGCTCGCCGCGTTGACGAGCTCCATGACGGCCGAGATCGCGGTGTTGAACTGGCCGCGGTCGAAGTCCTCAGTGCACTTGGCGATGGTGCGGTGACGCTCGCGATAGAGCTTCATCGCAACCTCGTCGAGCGCGGACTTGTCGAAGGCCACGTTGGCGTCACCGGACTGGACGAGCTGCCAAACGATACGCCAGGCGCGCTTGATAAAGCGGTTGGCGCCCTCGACGGCCTTGGGATCCCAGTCGAAGTCCTTCTCGGGCGGGGCGATAAACAGGATCGCCAAACGCATGGTGTCGGCACCGTAGGGCTCGATGACCGAGCTCGGGGGCACGACATTGCCCTTGGACTTGGACATGGTGTCGCCGTTCTCGTCCTTGACCATGCCCTGGCACAGCAGGTTGGTGAAGGGCTCGTCCACGCTCAGCAGGCCAAGGTCGCGCAGGGCCTTGGTAAAGAAGCGGCTGTAGAGCAGGTGCAGAATAGCGTGCTCGATGCCGCCGATGTAGTTATCGACAGGCATCCAACGGTCGGCCACCTCGCGGGAGAAGGGCAGCTCAGTGTTGTGAGGATCGGTATAGCGCAGGTAATACCAGCTGGAGCAGGTAAAGGTGTCCATGGTATCGGTCTCGCGCTTGGCCGGGCGGCCGCAGACCGGGCAGGTGGTCTCGTAGAACTCCTTGCACTCGGCGAGGGTTTCGCCGGCGCCCAGGTCCAGATTCTCGGGCAGCGTCACCGGCAGCTGATCCTCGGGCACGGGGACGATGCCGCAGTGCTCGCAGTGGATGGCCGGGATGGGGTTGCCCCAATAGCGCTGGCGGCTGATGAGCCAGTCGCGCAGACGGAACTCGACCTTGCGACGACCACAGCCCATGGCCTCGAGGTCGGCCACGATCGCAGCCTCGCCCTCGGAGTGCTTACCGCCGCGCATGCCGGTGTACTTGCCGGACTGGACGAGCGTGCCCTCGGCAGCGTGGGCGCAATCCCAGTCGACAGTCTCGGCATGGAAGGTATCGATGGTCTCGCCGCTGGCCTCGACGGCAGCGCGATCGTCATCGTCCAGGATAATCGGCACGATCGGCAGGTCGTACTTACGGGCAAACTCAAAGTCGCGCTGGTCGCCACAGGGAACGGCCATGACGGCGCCGGTGCCGTAGTCGGCAACGACATAATCGGCAACCCACACGGGGACCTTCTCGCCGTTGACGGGGTTTACCACATAGCGGCCCGTGAAGGCACCGTGCTTCTCGAGGGTGCCCTGGGCACGCTCGACGGCAGAGATATGCTTGGAGTCCTCGACGATCTTGGTCACGGCCTCCTCGTACTCCGTGCCCTCGACGAGCTCGTGCAGACGGGCGTACTCGGGAGCCAGGACAAAGAAGGAAACGCCGAAGAGCGTATCGGCACGCGTGGTAAAGACGGTGATCTTGCCCTCATCGCCCTCGATGGGCTCGCCATCCTGGTCGCACAGGGTAAAGTCGACCTCGGCGCCCTCGGAGCGACCGATCCAGTTGGCCTGCATCTGCTTAACGCGCTCGGGCCAGCCGGGGAGCTTCTCCAGGTCGTCGAGCAGCTCCTGAGAGTACTCGGTAATCTTGTAGTACCACTGCTCAAGGTCGCGCTTCTCGGGCTCGGTGCCGCAGCGCCAGCACTTGCCCTCGGTGACCTGCTCGTTGGCCAGAACGGTCTTGCAGTTAGGACACCAGTTGACCGGGTTCTTTTTGCGGTAGACCAGGCCCTTTTCCCACAGCTTCTCAAAGATCCACTGACCCCAGCGGTAGTAGTCGGGGCTGCAGGTCTTGACCATGCGATCCAGATCGTAGGAGAAGCCCATGCGCTTCATCGTGGCGAGCGCCTGGTCCATATTCTTATACGTCCAGGCGGCAGCCTGCGTATTGTGCTTGATGGCGGCGTTCTCGGCAGGCAGGCCAAAGGCGTCAAAGCCGATGGGATGCAGCACGTCAAAGCCGCGCATGCGGGCCTGACGGGCCATGGCATCGCCGATGGTATAGTTGCGCGCGTGGCCCATGTGCAGGTCGCCCGACGGATACGGGAACATCTCGAGCACATACTTTTTGGGCTTGCTGTCGTCGGTGTCGACGGCAAAGAGGTTGGAGTCCTCCCAGGCCTTCATCCACCTGGACTCAATGGCCTGCGCGTCGTAGGCAGGGATCTGGTCCTTATGATCTGTGCAATCGCACATATCAGCTCCTTTAATCTTAGCTGGGGTCGGTCGGCTTGGCTTTATTCGCTACTGCGGACAGTCCTGCGCAAGACGAAGAGCACATTAAGTGCTCTTCTTTGCGTGCGGAACTTGTAGCGAACAAAGCCAAGCCGACCGACCCTAAGGTTAACTTGACTGATGATAGCAAATACGACAAGCGAGATGCCTGCGACTTGCAGGCATCTCGCTTTATCTAAATAACGTAGTTGTGAATCAACCGCTAATTGTTACCCGCCTAAGCGTGATCGGGTTTTCCAGGTGCCGCAGATTGCCGTGAAAGAGGAGCGCCGCGTACTTTGGTACGCGAGCGACGGTTTGAACGGCAAGGTGCGGTGCTTGGGAAAGCCGCTTAGCGGTAGCTGACGCTCTGCTGGGAATCCTTGACGACTACGTCGTGGGCGCCGCCTTCGACGATGGAGGTGGAGCTGACCAGCGTTAGGCGTGCCTTTTCCTGGAGCTCGGGGATCGAGAGGGCGCCGCAGTTGCACATCGTTGACTTGACCTTGTAGAGCGTGCCGCCCACGCCGTCCTTGAGGGAACCGGCGTAGGGAACGTAGGAGTCGACGCCCTCGACGAAGCTAAGCTTCGCGGCGCCGCCCAGGTCGTAGCGCTGCCAGTTGCGAGCACGCGCAGAACCCTCGCCCCAGTACTCCTTCATGTACTGACCGTTCACGTTGACGCGCTCGGTCGGGCTCTCGTCAAAGCGGGCGAAGTAACGACCCAGCATCATAAAGTCTGCACCCATGGCCAGGGCGAGCGTCATGTGGTAGTCGTAGACGATACCGCCGTCGGAGCACACGGGCACGTAGACGCCGGTCTCCTCGTAGTACTCGTCGCGAGCGCGGCAGACATCGATCAGCGCGGTGGCCTGGCCACGGCCGATGCCCTTGGTCTCGCGGGTGATGCAGATGGAACCGCCGCCGATACCGACCTTGATGAAGTCGGCACCGCAGTCGGCAAGGAAGCGGAAGCCCTCGGCGTCGACGACGTTGCCGGCACCGACCTTGACGTCCTCGCCGTAGTTGGCGCGGATCCACTCGATGGTGCGCTTCTGCCACTCGCTGAAGCCCTCGGAAGAGTCGATGCACAGGACATCGGCACCGGCCTCGATGAGCAGCGGCACGCGCTCGGCATAGTCGCGGGTGTTGATACCGGCACCAACCATGTAGCGCTTGTCGTTATCGAGCAGCTCGTTGGGGTTGGTCTTGTGGCTGTCGTAGTCCTTGCGGAAGACGATGCCCATCAGGTGATCGTAGTCGTCGACGATGGGCAGGGCGTTGAGCTTATTGTCCCAGATGACGTCGTTGGCAACCTTGAGGCTGATGTTCTTGTCGCCCACGATGAGCTGCTCACGCGGGGTCATGAACTCGGAGACCTTCGTCTGGTGGTCATCGCGGCTGGGGCGATAGTCACGGCTGGTGACGATGCCCAGGAGCTTACCCTTGGGAGTGCCGTCGTCGGTGACCGGCATGGTGGAGTGGCCGGTCTTCTCCTTAAGCTCGATGACCTGCTCCATAGTCATGTCGGGGGTCAGCGTGGAATCGGACTGAACGAAGCCGGCCTTGTGATCCTTGACGGCCTTGACCATGGCGGCCTCGGACTCGGCGCTCTGGGAACCGTAAATGAAGGACAGGCCGCCCTCGGTAGCGAGCGCGACACCCATGTCGACGCCCGAGACGGACTGCATGATGGCGGAAACCATGGGGATGTTCAGGGTGATTGCCGGCTTCTCACCGCGCTTAAAGCGGGTCAGCGGCGTCTTAAGAGAGACGTTGTTGGGGATGCACTGCGAGGACGAGTAACCAGGGACCAGCAGATACTCCGAAAACGTGTGGGACTCACCGGGAAAGAACGTAGCCATGTTTCTCCTTTTTCCATGCGACCGGTCGGCTGCAGGCCTCGTAGGACCCAGCCCAACCTTGGGCGCCCAATACTGGGGAAGTATCTTAACGCACTTTGACTGCTACAATGCATGATTTAAGAAGAGCACACGAGGGCTTGACGCAGGCTTTGCGTTTGCCCAGCAAACACTTTAGCGGGGAGACGTGGAGCGTATGGAGTACAAGACGACGGCAAAGTTGGTCATTCAAGCGTGCGACAAGGATTTGCCAGGCGTGTTTGGTCATGGCTGCGTCTTGCTGCTGCAGGGTATTGCCCGCGAGCACTCGCTCAACCGCGCCGCCAAGAGCATGGGCATGGCGTACTCCAAGGCCTGGCGCATTGTGAACGAGGCCGAAGGACAGCTGGGCTGCAAGCTCATCGAGCGCGACGGAGCCCGCGGATCCACCCTCACCCCCGCCGGCGAGCGAGCCATAGCGGCCTACGAGGAGCTGCAGACCGACATCAACCAAGTAATTGCCGCAAAGGCCAACGACCTCATCGCCAGCATAAAAGAATAGCCAATTTAGGACGGGGCCTTATAGCCACACAACCCCTTCTCATAAGTTGCGGTGAAATAGGGACTGTTTATGCGGTTAAAGCCGTAAATCAATCCATATTTCACCGCAACTTATGGAGTCGAGGATGATTTAGCTAGTTGCGGAGGGCATTATCTAGGGTGGCGGCCACGATCAAGGGGTCATCGGTGCCGGCGAAGAGGCGGATGGTGCTCCCCTGCTTGCCGCGTGGGGCCGAGAGGCGCGTTATTGGGCCGCCTGCGGGTGAAGTGCGGAATTCATCCGGCAAAGCGTCGAACAGCTCGCCTGCGCTACGCTCGATAAGGTCAAACTCAACTGCCGGGCCAAAGCCATGCTCGAGGATTCCCGTTGCAACCGCATGATCAGGATGCGAGCTCAGTCCGGGATAGCGCACGCTGCGCACCATCTCGTTGGCGGCCAGATACTCGGCTAGCGCACGGGCGCGATCGAAATGCGCCTGCATGCGGACATCGAGCGAGTCCAGCCCGCGCTCCAGTACACCGGCCTCGTCAGCAGGCATATCAAGCTTGGCCAAGCCACAGCCCTCAAGCAGGGCATGCGCGCACTCAGCCGCGGCATCCACGCGATGGCGCTTGAGCTGCGAGCGCGCGACCGATACGGCAACCAACTTGCGCGGAGCCTTGCCGGCGCACACGCGGTCGAGCGCCTCGAGCGACAGCACGGCACCCAAACGCAGCGGATCGCAGCCAAAAGCCGACGCCACCGTGTTATCCACCACAAACAGCGCATGGGCCTCACGAGCAGCGCGGCCCAGAGCGCGCAGATCGGGCACACGCAGACCAAACCCGCCGATGGAGTTGACGAACCACCACAAGTGCGGACCCTCGACATCAAACGAAGCATCAAAGCCCTCGGACGCAGCGGCAAACGCCTCGGCGGACGGCGAGCCCACCAGCGCGACATCGCAACCATCAAAGCCGTGCGCAAACGCATCGGCAAAATCATCGGCAAACGCAACCAGACGATCGCCGGGACGTACAACCCCCAACAGAGACAGCGCCGCCGGCACATGCAGGGCCGCAACCAGTCGCGCCCCACGCGCGCCGGCTCTCAAAGCCCAAGTCTCTTCTAGCTGTTGCACGTCCACGCGGCACCGTCCCTTCATAAGCAAAAACCCACGATACGGGTGTTCCCCGCATCGTGGGCAACGGCTGCAGTATAGCGCCGATATACGACGAAACGCCTAGATGTTGAGCGCGTGATAGGTCACGTTCGCACCCGGGGCGTCAACGGTCACGCCATAGGCCTCGGGATAGATGCGCGTCGAGAACACGAGTGCGCCATCGTTCACAAACACCTCGACCGACGAGACATCGCCAACAATACGCACGTTACGAACCTCGTCGACGGGCTCCCAACGCACGGTGCGACCGCAACCGGCAGAAGCGCGACCCTCATCGGTAAATCGCATCTCAAAGCGCGCGGGCAGCTCGCCCTCGGCGGGCACAAACGCCAGCTTCAGCTCGCCATCAACGATTGCGGTAAATGCGCCGTCGACACCGTCGACAACAACGTCAAAGCAGGTGTCGCCGGCAACCTCCAACGAACCCTCCCCCATACGCACCGAGGCATAATGGTGCTCGATCTCGCGCACCGGCTGCTGCAGCACCACGCCGCCGGCACCGGCTGTAAGCTCACGCGGCACTGTCATGCAGTGCTGCCAGCCGCACGCCACGGTGGGCGCATTGTCATAGGTCGGCTCATCGGGCATGCCCATCCAGCCAATCAGAATGTGGCGACCATCCTCGGCCGTGAACTCCTGCGGAGCATAGAAGTCAAAACCGGCGTCCCACAGGCGGAACTCGCCCAGCTCATAGGTACCGTCACCACCGGTAATGTCGCCCGTTACAGGCATGTAGCCAGCAGCGTATACGTTGCCGCGGTCCCAACGGCCGCCCTCAAGGCCCTGGGGCGAGAACGACAAAAATGCAGCGGTATCGCCATTCGCATCGAGCTCGATATAGCCGGGGCACTCCCACATAAAGCCAAAGCGCTCGGACGTAGACACACGGCTCTCGAGCTCCCAGCTCAGCATATCGGGCGAGCCATACACCAGGATCTCGCCCACATCGCGCCCGGCGCCCTCGCCGTGCATGGCGCAAAATCGACTATCGACGTGCGGCCCATCCACGCGACGACGCGCGCCCAGCACCATGTGATAACGCCCGTCCGCGTCACGCCACACCTTGGGATCGCGCACATGGCAGGTCAAATCCTCGGGATAATCCTCGGACGCCAGCACCACGCGCTTTTGGCTGAACTCACGACCGGCAAAGCCATCAACGCTCTCGACATAGACGGTATCGGCGCGGCGGCCGGTATTGACGTAGTCGTACGTGCCGTCTGCATCGGAGAGTTTAACGTTGCCTGTGTACAGCACGCGAATGCGGCCGTCCTCGGCAAGCGCGGAGCCCGAATACACGCCATGGCAATCGAACGGCTCGTCGGGCAGCAGCGGGGCGCCAACGTAGTCCCACGTCATAAGATCGCGACTCGTCGCATGGCCCCAGGCCTTAACGCCACCCTCAACATCAAACGGCGCATATTGAAAATAAGCGTGGAACACGCCACCCGCTTGGCAAAGACCGTTGGGGTCGTTGAGCCAACCCGCCGGCGGCATAATATGGAAGTGCTGGCCATACGCGCCATGACCGCACCCAGAGGCGGCAGCGTCAATAGCAGCAACCAGCTTTGCAAGGTCGCGACCAAGTGCATTAGACATATCAAAGTCCTAACGGATCGAAAGTAACAAGGCGCCAGAGAACGGCACCAGATACAGGAAACGCCCGCGAGCATACAACCCGCGGGCATTCCCTTAATCAAAAGCTCTTAGGCCTGCTCGGAAGCCTTGGGCTCGTCCTTGTACAGAACAAACGAGACGGCAAAGGAAACCAGCGCGGCGACCGCAAACATGATCGCGTACTGCACGGGCTGGGCCAGGCACAGCAGGATACCGAAGATGCCGGTAACGCCGGTGCCGGAAGCGGCAAGCGAGGTGAGCGCGCAGACCAGGGCACCGCAACCGCCGCCGATGCAGCCGGCGATGAAGGGCTTAAAGAAGCGCAGATTCACGCCGAAGATGGCAGGCTCGGTAATGCCCATGAAGGCGGACAGAGCCGAAGGAAGCGCCAGGCCCTTGATCTTGGCATCGCGGGTCTTAAAGGCAACGGCGAGCGCAGCGCCACCCTGGGCGATGTTGGCAGCGCTGGCGATGGGCAGCCAGTAGGTCACACCGTACTGGGCGAGCTGGCCCAGGTCGATGGCGGTGTACATCTGGTGGATACCGGTAACGACCGTGGGGGCATAGAACAGGCCGACGATAAAGGAACCGATGCCGAAGGGCAGGGTCAGCAGGGCCTGGATCAGACCGAGGATGGCGTTCTCGGCCCAGACAAAGATGGGGCCGACGGCAACGAGCGTCACGAGCACGGTCACGAACACCGAGACGAGCGGGGTCACAAAGAGGTCGAACATCTCGGGAACGATCTTGTGCAGGCGCTTCTCGAGGAAGGCCAGAATGGCGCAGGCGATAACGATGGGGATAACGTGGCCCTGATAACCGACCCACTCAAAGCTGTAGACGCCGGGAATGACAGTGACCATGGTCTGCACGCCCTCGGAGGCAACCGTATAGGCGCTCTGCAGCGAGGAGTTGATAAACGCACCGCCGACGACGGCGCCCAGATACGGGTTGGCGCCAAAGGCCTTAGCGGCGGAGTAACCGATCAGGATCTGCAGAATGCCAAAGGACGTTCCCGAGACCAGGTCGGCGATCTTGTAGATAAAGTTATTGGTGTCGAGCGCGATAAAGCCGTTGGAGGCCATAAAGTTGAGGGCGCTCATAATGCCCAGCAGCAGGCCCGAAGCCACGATGGCGGGGATGATGGGGACAAAGACGTCGCCGAGCACCTTAATGGCACGCATAAAGATGTTCTGCTGCTGCGCCGCGGCCTCCTTGACCTCGGCCTTGGTAGCAGCTTCGACGCCACTGAGCGCGATGAACTCCTCGTAGACCTTGTTGACGGTGCCGGTGCCAAAAATAATCTGCAGCTGGCCCTGGGCCTCAAAGACGCCCTTGGCGCCGTCGATATTCTCAAGGGCCTCCTTGTCGACCTTGGCGTTATCGGCAATCACCAGACGCAGACGCGTGGCGCAGTGTGCGGCCGAAACAACGTTGCCGGCGCCACCGATGTTGTCGAGCACCTCTTGGGCTGATTTGCGGTAGTCCATGACTTCCCTTTCCTCCAACGGGCGCATCTGCACCCGGCCATCTTTGACACTTACACTGTAAACGTTTTCAGTTTCATATATCTGTAATCGTTTTCACACCAGGATGAACGGTAGGAATTAGCCGGCGAATGGTAGTTTTAAGGCAAAAACAGTCGGCTCAGAGGAAGGCAGGCATGCCCAAAACCTAGACATTCATAAGCTGATGGCCGAGCTTGAGCGTCTTTAGACCGCTCTCCCCCTCCACACCATCGAGCGTGTTGAGCAACATATTGGTCGCCGCGACGCCGCTGGTCAGGTAGCCGTAATGCACGGTGGGAATACCGCCCGTCAGCGCGCGCAAAAATGCGTTGTCGCCAAAACCGCTCACGCGACGCACGCCCTCGCCCATGCCGCGCACCTCGTCAAGAGCGCGCAGGGCGCCGGCCGCCATAGTGTCGGTCGCGCACGCAATAAACGAAACATCGGGGGCATCGGCAAGCAGCTCGCGCGCAGCGCGATAGCCCGAGTCAAGCGTAAAGGATCCCTGGCGAATCAGGCTCGAATCAAGCACCACGCCCGCAGCAAGAAGCCCCGCCTCAAAGCCGCGACGACGGTCGAAACCAGCCGCGCGGTCCTCTTCGGTAACTCCGATGTAGGCGATCTTGCCATCCACCCGACCCGCAAGCGCACGGCCGAGCTCAAAGGCAGCCTCGTAATCGTCGTGATAGACACATGCCGCGCCCTCGACATGTTGGCCGATCAACACAATGGGCACGCGGCACGACTCAATCGCGCGACGGTGCTCGTCGGTGATCATGGTTGCCACCAGCACAATGCCATCGACCGGGTGATTTTGGAATAAATCAAGGTATTCGAGCTCGCGATCGGCCGCGTTATCGGTATTGGCAAGCAGCATCTGGTAGCCACGACGACCGAGCACCTGGCCAATACCGGCGGTAATGCGGCTCACAGATTCCGAGTTGATCTTAGGCACGATAACGCCGATGAGCTTGGTGGAGCCGGTGCGCAGCGCGCGAGCCTGGCTGGATCGCACGTATCCGGTCAGCTCAATCGCCTGCTTAATGCGCTCGGCCTTGTCCGCCGAGATATATCCACCGTTGAGATAGCGCGAGACCGCGGCGCTCGAAACGCCGGCCAGCTCGGCCACATCTTTCATCTTTACCACGAGCACCCCTGTTATTGAAATCGCTTTCACCATGATACCTGTGCGGAGCGACCGCATGACGTAGCGATTACATGATAGAGAAACTCGTGGAAACTAATGAGCCACTTGAGACATGTCTAGCGATAATCACTTCGCAGCCAGTTTTACCAGACGAGAATCACCCTGGCTGCATAATCGAAGAATACGGCCATGCAGAACTTGACCTGAGCGGCAGCCTCGCGGACTTTTCCAGGAAGGCCTCGGTGCCGCGCCTCGAAGAGTCGCAATTCACAATCCCGGTCAATCCTCTGCCAAGAACCCGTTGCGAACTTAGACTTACCAACAACACGCCAGCAAAGTTGCATACAAGCAGAAAATCGCACGCAATTTCGCCTATTCTCAATTGAGATATAAGTTTTGACGGGCCGAATCTTACATCAAAACAAAAAAGAGGGCCGACGCATCAACCCTCTTCAGGTATCACCCGAAGGCTTCCACCGCAATTAACTTTAATTTAGCCGATATCCCTTGTTAGTCTACAGGCACTGCCACAAGTAGAAATTATCTTCACTTTTAGGGAGTAGCTCTTAAAAAGCAGCTATGTAACTAAGAAGCGCATCCATCTTGTTCCCAACCCCAGTCGTTTCTATCTCATGAAAGCCCAAAGAAGACAGGGGGGCATGCAGATCTTCAGGGACGCCAGAGAGGTCGCCGCGGTAGGTCTCCCGGTCAGCCGCCATCGCGGTTCCTAAAAAGAGGAAAGGCAGCCATCCCAAGAAGAACAGCCGCCTTTCCTCTGGACGCGGAACCCGTAGGTTACCCTCGTCAATACCGCTTTTTAGATAGGCTACTGATTATCAATCCGTAAGTCAAAGCTGCAAATTTGAGGCAAGCGACAATCATGTAATTCAAATCAAGACACACATGATTTTCAACCAAATCAAACGATGTCTGGCTAGCATATCAGGCATTGCACGCATAAAAAAGGGCAAGACTCTCAGTTTGAAAGCGTCACCCTTAAAGCTCCCAAAGAGCTTTTGTATTGCAGGAAGATACTCTACACCATCTTCCCTTGATTGGCAGGTCGAAACAGACACCATTGTGATTTCAAGCAGAAAGCGTTATATTAAGTATGCATTTGCACGTGGTGTTCGCACTATACGCTCAGATGCCATAGTTTACAAAGACGGCCTTCTTCATAGACGCTAGGTGGGATTACTCACTAGTAGCCGATATGTCGAAGGCCTTCTTGTACTTAAGAAAATCATACATTCTAATAAGCCGTTTTAGCTCGCTATTACCGTGGATTATCTTGCGATCGTCCGTGATGAGCGCCCTCAGATACTCGAGCAACTCACTTAAATCGAGCTCATCCTCCTCAAGTAAAACTAACTTTTTAAATGCTTCCTTAAAGCCTTCGTTAGCTATAACAGACTTAACCGAGTGTCTAATTCCCGACAGATGATAGCTATCTTTTGCCTTTCGCAGGCTGTTGTTAAGAAAAGCGTCCAGATCTCTTTTCTCATCTAATTCCTTTAATATCCTCGGGTTAAGGACTTCCCCAGAATATGCGCTTAAATACTTGTACATGGGCAAACCACCCGAGTTGGAAGCAAGCAGCGCAGGAAGATATTCCTCGACGGCAAGTTTGGGAGCGACATGTTCATCATCGAATACGACATCGCGATATAAAAGCTCGGCTTTGACCATATGACCGTGGCCCAAAGATGCATTTGCGACACCGATGCCCAGCACAAGATGCTGTCCCTCCGGAAGTCTCTCGAGGTCGCTAAAACTCGCTTCGACTACCAGAGAATCATTTGGCTCGCCCTTATCTGCCAGGGCGTAGATACTCCTGCGCAGCTCACGAATGATCCTGGGCGAGAAGGAGCATTTGGAATGCCCAATTGCTTCATACACTGCGCCAAAATCATTCGTCCTAATCTCGGTCATGCTTATCTCGCCGATACCCGGAAATGTAATCGAATGTGTCGAGGTTGCGTTTTCGCCCCTAGTTAGAAAAATAAAACGCTCTTTGAGCAATGCGAGATTATTTGAACCGAGGCAGCGTGAAATCGACATGAGGATAGCTTGGATATCGGGGTCATTAAGGGAATAGCCGATAAAAATAATTGGGTATTCCATAAAAATAGTTAGCAACTTGGCTGCCAAGTAATCCTGGGTTTCGGCGAGTTTTGCGTAATCTGCCTCCTCAAGAACCATAGATTCAGGATTATCCATAGACCCATGGATCTTATAGATCTCTCCCATTTCAAAAGTTCTATGAAAGACAAGATCATCCTGACCTACAAAAACTTTAAACTCTGGAAACAGTGACTCCAGTAGACAGTCATAGTTGGTTGTAATGACTCCAGAGATACGCCGCCTGCCGACCTCTCTCAAGATATCAAGTTCATGCGTCATATGGTCAGGTTTGAACGAAGATAACCTCTCGGCCGCCATAATCTTTAAAACAGATTTGCGCTGACGAATGTCCTCTGCATGATCGTCTCTAAAAGAAGCGAATCGAGGGTCCTCAAGAACAGCTATGCGCATATCCTTATCAAGCATCGTCGCGGCAGAGGGCAATGCGCTATTGTCAGACTCATCTGGACAACGTGCCAGGTACGAGTCAAACCGAAAGGGATCATCGGAAAGACGGGAACAGAGGTGCCTTAACAAGCCAACCCAATCGTCGGTACCCATGTATCTACGGGAAAAGCCCGAGCCGACGAATAAATATGGGCTACGCCCCACCCCATTTATCAGACGTACAACGCTGTCTACAATGTCATCTCTTCCGACTTCCATCTAACGCCTCCAAACAAGTCTACTTCCATAAGTATAGAACATATGTTTGATTTTGCTAGAATTATAAGACTTCATCAAAGACAAAAGCTGCTCGACAATTGAAAATTCGAACCGCACAGGTGACCCAATATTCAGCAGTACTCCGACGAGCAAATATTCATTTCGCGTCTCAGGCAATCTAGCGCAGCGACATCAGTTAGAACGCCATGACTCTCTAGAAGTTCGATAAGTTGAGCGAAAGTCTATAATTCCATCGCAAAAGTAACTCCTAAAATCAAAGAGCCGTTGCCGGCAACAACCGAACAACGACCCTCCTTTGTCATCGCCTCGCTTAGAGTCAACGATGACTGCATCACTACTAACATAGTAACCTGTTTTCGTCGCTATTGCGGCAGATGCAGAATTACATTCAATGTCCGGGCAAATCGATTTGCCTGATTCGGCACGTCAGTCATTATTTTCCCCATCAACAAAATCAGCAAAGGTCAGCTGTTCACATCTTTTCATCGGACGGTAATCTCTAACTTTAGTTATATGGCATGCGGCGGTTCGGACTTTTTGCGTCCTCAAATTAATGACCTCTTTAATGGTCATATCGACACGCATTAGGTCGCCACTATTTAAGCGATACTCACCATCTCGCACACGTTCGAGAAAATCACGGTCGTCTATTTGAACCTTATTGTATGTTCGTTGCTCGTCCTCGTAGCCCGACTCAAATGTATATCCGGAAACATCTCCACCGTAGGAACCAAATAACGGTCGAACCCAGATATTGTGGGACGAATACTCAACCGTCTCTTCCTGCGTTGCCTTTAAAGCTTCGTCTTTATAGCTGTCAAAATAAGTCGCCTCGCTTAAAGAAAAAGAAATAGCATCCTCTGAAGCCTTACTACCGGCAATCTTAATCTCAATCTCCCTCGAAGGCCTCTTGAATGTTTTCATCGGACCAGTGATAACCTTAGAAAATTTCTCAGCGATTTCTGGGGACTGGACTAGCGCGTGGATCTCAACGGGAACAACGACTGCGTCCGAACGCTCTCCATATACGAAAGTTCCATTGTCAGTTGGCTTATATTTAGAGATATGTCCTTTAACTTTTTTAATTATGTGCGCTATAGCAAATAGAACCTCCACAAGACCGCCGGCATTATTAATTGCAGATATAGCGTCACTGTTTAACGCGTCAATCAATCCGGGCACACAATGGATCACGAATTCCGTAATAAAAGAGCCTTCTTTAAAGGCGTGGTTCCGTAAGAAAACATTTATGTGAGAGAATCGGCGTAGTTTAGGCTACGCCGGTTTTCTTTTCTTTTTGGGCTGCTTGGGATTGCTCCCTTGCTTCCTCAAAATCAAATGCACCAATGAAGTTATAAACAA